>JBKBMV010000013.1:0-90419 GCA_046295615.1 Aquabacterium sp. | reverse complement strand
TGCGGCCACCTCGCGCTTACGTTTGCTCTCACCCATCTGGTGAGTGTGCCAAATCCGGTCACACCCGCGCCAGCTCTGGCTCAGCGTCCGATCATGGGCGCTGAACTGCCGGATTTAGGTTCAAACGAGCCACCGGCATGACACCCACGGCCCTGCGCGAGCAGCACATGGGGCACGACCACCAAGGATCCTGATGACATCCTTCCACATCCGTTGCGCGGCTTATACCTTGATGGCGCAACAACGTGCCGACGTGGTCGCGGACAGCACCCCACCCCCACCGGGCGCCAGTGCTCAGCGATCAGCCGGGGGCGGCTCGGTATCCAGGCTGCCCGGCGGGGCGCCCGCCCACAGGCGACGCAGGCGCTGCAGCTCGGCATCGTAGAGGCCATTGATGCGGCTCAGCTCGGTTTGCTGGGCCTGGATCACATCGCGTTGCGCTTGCTGCTGGGCGTCGTTGGCATCGATCTGCCCTTTGAGACGCGCAGGCAGGCGCCGCGATTTGTAGAACTCGGCCTCGGCATCCAGCCCCTTGCGCTCGGTGGCCAGTTCCGCCAGTTGGCGCTCGGCCGCGCCAATGACACGCTGCACGGCCTCCAGGGCATTGGCGCGCGCGCGGGCATGGGTGGCCTCGTCCGGGTAGCGGTGCATGAGGTTGCGGTCACGCCGGATGGCATCCTTGCGCGCCGTTTCCTGGCGCTCCAGTTGCCGACGCCGCTCTTCGGCCTCGGCGCGCTGCTCGGGCGTCATCCGAGGCGGCACCACGAGGCGCTGCGAACCATCGCGGTTCAAGACCCGCTGCTCGCGGTCCAGGCACTCGGGGATGGGGCGGTCCGAAGTGTGGCGACGGCCTTGCGCATCCACACAGCTGTAGATGCCGGACGGGGGCGGCGCTGCCCAGAGTGGCCCCGCCAAGACCAGGCACGCCGCAACCCCGCCGAGGGCGCCCAGCGCCCTGAAGGACAGGGTGAAACGTCGAGTCAGGCCTGAGCTCATGCCAGTGGGGTGCTCCAGTCGTCTACAAAACCGCCCCGACCACCGGCCCGGGCTCACACGCCGTAGCGTGCTCGGTAGGCCTGCACCGGGGCCAGAGAGGCCGACAGCCCGGGGTCGGACTGCACAGACAGATACTGCAACAAATCCGTCAGGGTCGCGACCGAAATCACGGGTAATCCGTACTGTTGTTCCACCTGCTGCACCGCACTCAGGGGGCTGTCCACGCCATCTTGCGTGGCCTTTTCCTGACGGTCCAGGGCAATCGTGACGCCGCAGGGGGTGGCACCGGCTGCGCGGATCATCTGCAGCGACTCGCGCACCGAGGTGCCCGCCGAGATCACGTCGTCGATGATCAGCACCCGCCCCTGCACGGGCGCGCCCACCAGCACACCGCCTTCGCCGTGGTCCTTGGCCTCTTTGCGGTTGTAGGCAAAGGGCTTGTTGTGTCCCAGGCGGGCCAGCTCGATCGACACGGCGGCGGCCAGGGTGATGCCTTTGTAGGCCGGGCCAAACAGCATGTCGAACTGCAAACCGGACTCGATCAGCCGGCGTGCATAAAATTCGGCCAGGCGGCCCAGTTTGGCGCCGTCGTCGAACAAGCCTGCGTTGAAGAAGTACGGTGACAACCGTCCAGCCTTGGTCTTGAATTCCCCGAACCGCAGCACCTGGGACTGCACCGCGAAGGCCACGAACTCCTGGGCCAGCGTGTTGTGGGGTGGGTTGTTGCTCATGATGTGGATGGTGTCTCGTGTTTCGTCTGGTCTCGCTCAACCTCAATGGCATCCGCTCGGCGGCCACCAAGGGCCTGGTGCCCTGGGCTGAAACCCTCTCAGCCGATTGTATGGGCGTGCAGGAAATCAAGGTACACGCCGACGACATGCCCGAGGCCCTGCGCCAGGTGGCCGGCATGCAGGGGCATTTTCACCATGCCCAGAAGAAAGGCTATTCGGGCGTGGGCTTCTACACCCGGCACGAGCCGTCTGATGTGATCATCGGCCTGGGTGCCAGCGATCCGACCGGCGAGTTTGACGCCGAAGGCCGCTACGTGGAGGCCCGCTTTGACAAGCCGGGGCGCAAACTGTCGATCATCAGCTGCTACTTCCCCAGCGGATCCAGCGGTGAGGAGCGCCAGGCGGCCAAGTACCGTTTTCTGGACATCATCCACCCCCACCTGGCACGCCTGCGTGCCGCGCGTGAGTTCATCCTGATCGGCGACGTGAACATTGCCCACCAGGAGGCCGACCTGAAGAACTGGAAGGGCAACCAGAAAAACTCGGGCTTCCTGCCCGAAGAGCGCGCCTGGATGACCCGTCTGCTGGACCCAGCCGGCGAGACCCGTCTGGTGGACGTGTACCGCCGCCTGCACCCCGACACCACCGACGCCTGCTACACCTGGTGGAGCAACCGCGGCCAGGCCCGGGCCAAGAACGTGGGCTGGCGCATCGATTACCACCTGGCCACCCCTGCCCTGGCTGAAACGGCCCGCGCCGCCAACATCTACAAGGAGCAGTGGTTCAGCGACCACGCGCCCTTGACCATCGATTACGACTTCAATTTGTGAGCCCCAGGCACGCAGCCCCCCCTGCCAACCCTTACAGTGAGCAATCTGCCGCCTTCGGCACCCCACCCTGACCCCTGATCACCATGGACAAACTTCTCTCCAGCGTCGGCTCTTTGCTGTACAGCATGCGCTTCACGATGATGTTCTTCTACGTGGGGCTGGTGGCCATCATCATCGGCATCCTCGGCAAGTTCGTGGTGGAAACCTACAAGCTGATGGCCACCCTGCTGGTGGGCAACCTGGAGAAGATCGACCTGATCATCAAGGTGCTGGAGCTGGTGGACATGACCATGGTGGCGCAGCTGGTGTGGGTGGTGGCGCTGGCGGGCGTGTCGCTGTTCGTCACCACCGGTCACTTCAACAAGAGCGACATGGAAAAGCCCGACTGGCTGGACCACGTCAACACCTACAACCTCAAACTGAAGCTGGCCTTTGCCATCATCTCCATCTCGGGCGTGCACGCGCTGAAGACCTACCTCAGTGGTGATCTCAGCCTGGAGAGCATCCAGGTCGTGGCCGTGGTGGCGGTGATCCACTTCACCTTTGTGCTGTCGGCCATCGGTATCTCGTTCGCCGAGCGCCTGACGCGCGACAGCAGCCATTGAGCGCCTGAGTCCGCAATCCCCTGCACGCAGCACGGTCGGGTGCTGCGGCCCAGAATCCGCGCATTGATCAACCGCCTCTGGAGCGCGCAACGATGAAACTGATTCTGTGGGGCCTGGCGGCATTTCTGGCACTGCTGTGGACAGGCCTGGCCTGGATGGGTGCGGGGCTGGTGTCGCTGGTGGCCGCTGAAACGGGCAGCGTTCAGGATCTGGGTCAGGCCGTGGGTCAGATGCCCATCCCGGCCTGGCTGGGCTGGTGGATGGACACCGCCATGCTGGAAGCCACGCGAGCGGCCCTCGCCGACCTGCTGACCTGGCTGAGCGGTTTCGCGCCGGAGTTGGGCACCTTGGTCTCATGGCTGCAACCCGTGATCTGGATCACGTGGGGCCTGGGTTTGTGCATGTTGCTGGCCCTGGGCGGCGTCGGGCATTGGTTTATCGGACGTTTTGGGGCCCCATCGGCCATCCCCCGGGGGTAAGATGACGTTGGCGTCAACAGCTCACGCCTGAGCCCCCAGGCGGGGCTTCAGAACATGAAGCCCTTGCCGATGAACGCTTGATGGTTGTGAACACGTCTGATCCCACGGTTTCCGCACCAGCAGCCGCCCCCTCGGGTTGGCGCCAGTGGGTGTTGAGCAGCGACCCCAAGCAACAACTTCGCATCCAGCGGTTTCTGGTGGCCGCCATCAACTACACGATCTTGGGCACCCTGCTGGCCCATTTGATCGTGCAAGGCAAGGTCGAGTTGGAAGCCGCCTCCGGCCTGCTGGGCTTCATGATCTTGAGCCAGCTGGGCCTGTATGCCGTGCTGCGCAGTGGCCTGATGCGCCGCTGCAAAGACCCCTCTCTGACCTTTCCACAAATCATGCTGGCCGTGGTGGCCGTACTGTGGTCCTACGCCATCATGGGCGAAACGCGCGGCGCGACCTTGATCCTGCTGGCCTTGATCCTCACTTTCGGCATGTTCACGCTTTCGCCGGAAGCCACCCGCGCGACCTCCATCCTGACGCTGGGGCTGCTGGTGCTCACCATGGGCACGATGACGCTGCGCAATCCGCAGCGTTACCCGCTCAGCGAAGAGGTCACGCATTTCCTGTTCGTGTGCACCACCCTACCCACCATCTCCTTGTTGTCGGCCCAGCTCACCATGCTGCGCCGGCGCCTGGAGGCACGCAAAAACGAGTTGACCGAAGCCCTGGAGCGCATTCAGTTGCTGGCCACGCGCGATGAGCTGACAGGCCTGTACAACCGTCGCCACATGATGGAGGCCCTGCGCCTGCAGCGCGCTCAGAGTGAACGCACCGGCCAGCCGTTTTGCGTGGCCCTGATCGACCTGGACCACTTCAAGCAGATCAACGACACGCATGGCCACGGCGTGGGTGACGAGGTGCTGCGGCGCTTTGCCGAGGTGGCCCGCCACTGTGTGCGCGAAAGCGACCTGCTGGCACGCTGGGGCGGCGAGGAGTTTTTGCTGATGCTACCGGCTGGTCAGCTACCCCAGGCCCGCATCAGCCTGGACCGGCTGCACGATGCCGTGCGCATGGAAACCATGGCCCCCAGCGTGCCGCACCTGGGCGTGCGCTTCTCGGCGGGCCTGACGGAGCAGCGCCCGGGTGAGCCCCTGGAAGCCACCATCGAACGGGCCGACCAGGCGCTGTACGAGGCCAAACACCAGGGCCGCAACCGGACGGCGGTGGCCTGACGACAGGCTCAGGCCTCCAGGGCCGTGGGCGGATCAGAGCTGGGTTGGCAGGCTGCTGGGTTCGCCCTCGGCATCGGGAAGCTTCAAGCCCACCCCCACCACGCGTGAGCCATCCATGGCGCGCACACTGAGCTCCGCGCTGCCCAGCATGACGTGGTCACCCTCCACCAGCGGTCGCTTGAACGCGCGGGCCATCCACAGGCTCAGCGGCAGATGGGCATCCTCGGGCTCGACCAGGCCATAAAAGGCACACACATCGGACACAGGGGTGTCGCCCGACAAGATGAAATCGCCGAAGACGGCGCGCATGGCTGTTTCGTTTTCATCATCGGGTAGCGCCACCTGCATGCGCCGGGCAAACCAGCCAATGCTGCTGCCCTGCAGCAACAGCGAGGCCAGCACCACCAGGAAGGCCACATTGAAGATGATTGGGGCCTCGGGCAACTCGGCCATGAAGGGGAAGATGGCCAACACAATGGGCACCGCGCCGCGCAAGCCCACCCAGCCGATGTACGTCACCTCCTGGCGCGTGAAGCGCATGGGCGCCAGGCACAAGTACACCGCCAGAGGGCGCGCCACGAACATCATGACGAGCGCCACGGCCAGGGCAGGCCAGAACGTGTCGAGCATGCCCGATGGCGTGACCAGCAGGCCCAACAGCAAGAACATGGAGGCCTGCGACAGCCAGGCGTAGCCATCCAGCGCCGACAGGGATGACTCCAGCTCGCGGCCAATTTTTTTGTTCAAGGCGATGCCGAACAGGTAGACCGCCAGGAAGCCTGACCCACCAAACCAGGTGACGAAGGCAAAGACCGTCAAACCGGCCGAGGCCACCAGCAGGGCCAGCACGCCCTGGGGCGCCTCGGCCAGCAGCCCCAGGCGCCGCATGCCCCAGGCAAAGCCCAGGCCGGCGCCGATGCCCAACACCGTGCCCCAGATGAACTGCGAGCCCAAGGCGCCGAGGGTGTTCATCAACTGCTCGCCGGCCGACACCTCCAGCCCACCCACGGTGGCCACGCCGATGAAGGTGAGTGTGAGGAACACCGCCATCGGATCGTTCATGCCCGACTCAATCTCGAGCGTGGTGGCCACCCGCTCATTGAGCCGCACGCCCGTGGACTTGAGCAGCGAGAACACCGCCGCCGCGTCGGTGGAGCCCACGATGGCCCCCAGCAACAAGGCCGTGGGCCAGGCCATGTCCAGAAAGACCACGGCCGCCACCGCCGTGAAGCCCGAGGTGAGCGCCACGCCCACCGTGGCCAGCCACAAAGCGGGCTTCAGCCCCGTACGAAAGGTGGTGAAGCTGGTGCGCAAGCCACCATCCAGCAAAATGATGGCCAGCGCGATGTTGCCCACCCAGAAGCTGAGCCGGTAATCGTTGAACTTGACGCCGAAGGGGCCGTCTTCGCCGGCCATGATGCCGGTGAACAGGAAGGCCAGCAAAAACGAAAAGCCGGCGCGCTTGGAGAACAAGCCCACCAGCAGACTGGCAAAAAACAGGATGGAGGCCGCCAGCAAGGGCAGGCTGAAAAAATCCAGGTTGAGCATGTTCCCATGATCATCTCAGATCCCGGGGGCTCAGCCTGTGCACCTGGCCTGAAAGCCCCCATCCGGGGGCGGCCCTCCTGGTAGGCACAATGGGATCGCTGGCGGAGGTTCAGCCCCGCACCATGGCCATCACCTTGGCCGCATCCAGCGTGGCGGCTTGCTGCTGCATGGCGGGCAGGTACTGCTGTTGCAGGCTCTTGGCCGGGCCCAGCAGGCCTTGGTAAGTCTGGCGCAGCACATCAGTGCTCATGACACGACCGCCCGCGTAGTAGCGCTTGGCCAGGTGACCCAGGGCATAGGTGGTGGCAAACGAAAACGCCACCCCCGTGGCCGCCCCGGCCAGCCCGCCGAGGGTGCGCCCCGCCGTCTTGCCCAACAGGCCACCCAACAACTTGCGCCCGAACTGCTCCAGGTACTGCGAGGTCAGGCCCACGCCCACCGTGGCCAGGAACTCCTTGATGTGGCCTTGGTCCAGCTCGATGCCATGCGCCTTGCCAATGCGGTACACCATCTTCACCTGCAAGGGGATGATGGCCACCGAGGCCCAGGACTGGGGCAACAGCTCCAGGGCCCCGTTCAGGATGGCGTAGTTGAGGATGGTCTTGTCCAACTGGGCCGAGGCAGCGGCATCCAGCACCACCGTGGTGGGCCCGGACGCCGCCGGACGTGCAGCGGGTGCCTCGGGCACCTCGGGCGTGGAGGGCAGCGAGGAGGCCAACACCGGCGCGGCCAGCACGGGCGCCGCCAAGACCTCCGGGGCCCAGGCGGGGTCGGCGGCAGTCAGGGGTTGCTCAGCCCGCTGGGCGATGGCATCGGCGGCCCGAACGGCCTCACCCGTCTCGGCAGGCAAGGCCCCCGCACTCTGGCCCAAGCCCAGCACGCCTTGCAATTGCACCAGGAAGCGCTGCTCGGCCTCGCTTTGCTGGCCATCGGCGTCACACACGCACACGGCCATCTCATAAGCCAGTTGCCGGTGAGCCGGATCGGTCAGCACGGCAGCGGCTTGCTCCAGGCTGGCGCGTTGGGCGTCGGCATGCATGAGCGGTGTCTCCGAGTGGTGATCAAGTGCCGTCAGATCCTTCGGTGGCCGTCTGGCTCCCCTGCTCCCAGGCCAGGATGGCCCGCTTGCGAAGGCCACCCCAGCGGTAGTCGTGCACCTCCCCCGTGCTGCGGATGACCCGGTGACAGGGAATGAGCCAGCCAATCTGGTTGCGTGCCACGGCGCTGGCCACGGCCCGGGTGGCGCTGGGGCGTCCCATGCTGGCCGCCAGGCTGGCGTAAGTGCACACGTGACCGGGCGGCAGGCGCAGCAGGGCCTCCCAGACCTGCAGCTGAAAAGGGCTGCCCTTGAGCAGCAGACGCAAGGGCGGTTGGCGCGGCTCGGGGCCGGATGGGAAGGCGTCTGCGGAGGCCGCCGGGGTGGCGGCACCAAAGATGCGTTCAGCCCAGGGCTGTGTGGCAGAGGGCTCGTGGATCAGCTGCGCCGCACCCCATTCGTGCACCAGATCAGCCTGTACCTGGGCCTGCTCTTCAAGGCTGTCGAAGAAAGCGACGAAACACACCCCGCGTGTCGTGATGGCCAGCAGCACCTGCCCGAAAGGGCTGGGGTGCACGCCCCACGACACCTGCAGCCCCGCACCCCGACGCTGATACTCGCCGGGCGTGACCGCTTCGTGCACCACCATCAGGTCGTGCAGGCGACTGGGGCCACTCAAGCCCACCGCGTGCGCCGTGTCCAGCACCGTGTGCTGACGCAGCAGGGCCTTGGCATGGGCCTTGGTGAGGCTTTGCACAAACCGCTTGGGACTGACACCAGCCCAGCGGCTGAACAGCTGGTGCAGGTGCGATTCGCTCAAGTCCAGATGGCGGGCCAGCGCAGACAGTTCAGGCTGCTCGCGCCAATGCTCGCCGAGGAAGGCGATGGCCTGGCGAACACGCTGGTAGTCAGCATGCTGTTCGATGAGGGTCGGTGCGGCCATCTGGGTGGAAAACATGCCGACCATGCTAACGAAGGCTGACGGGCTGTCCACCCGATTCTTGGGATCGGATTCGGCAGCGCGGTGTTCCCCGCGCCGGGAATGCTACGCTTGGAGGCATGCTGCAACGCCTCACCCTCCCCGTCACCGCCTTTGAACAGAACTGCTCGCTCGTCTGGTGCGACCAGACCAACGACGCCGCCCTGATCGACCCCGGCGGTGATATCGGCATGCTGCTGGAAGCGGTGGAGGCGCGCGGCCTGACACTCAAAGCACTGTGGCTGACGCACGCCCACATCGACCATGCCGGTGGCACCGGCACCCTGGCGCGCACCTTGGCGCTGCCCATCATTGGCCCCCACCCGGGCGACCAGTTCTGGATCGATGCCCTGCCCCAGCAAAGCCAGATGTTCGGCTTCCCGCAGGCCGAGGGCTTCACGCCCACGCGCTGGCTGGACCAGGGCGACACGGTGCAGTTGGGCCAGAGCACGCTGTCGGTTCTGCACTGCCCGGGCCACACGCCAGGGCACGTGGTGTTCTATTCGGATGAGTTGAAGCATGCCTTTGTGGGCGATGTGCTGTTTGCTGGCAGCATCGGCCGCACCGACTTTCCCATGGGCAACCATGCCGACCTGATCAACGCCATCAAGACGCGGCTGCTGCCGCTGGGCGATGAGGTGACCTTCACGCCTGGGCATGGCCCGGAAAGCACCCTGGGCGAAGAACGCCGCTTCAACCCCTATCTGCGTTGAACCTGCGTTGGGACACGTCAGTGCGCATGACCATGGTGATGCAGCCCGATTGCCGTGCCCCCAGTGACACCAGCCCGCCCCCAATACGCCAACGGCTCCATCTGCCCGTAGTAGTCCTGACCAAACCTCAGCGGCTGGTCAAAGCGCTGAGGTGGCTTGCCAGCCCGGTCATACAGCGGCATCACCTTGGGCAGGTTGGCCTGAATTTCCTTGATGCGGTTGTTGCCCGAGGGGTGGGTCGACAGCCACTGCGGTGGCGCGCCCTTGTTGGCGGCCGTCATCTTCTGCCACAGGGTCACGCCGGCGCGGGGGTCGTAGCCGGCGCGCGCGGCCAGTTCCATGCCCACCAGATCCGCCTCGGATTCATCTTGCCGGCTGAAGGTCAGGTTGAGCAACTGGCCGCCCATGCTGAGCACGGCATCGCCCACGCTGCCCAGGCCAAACAGGCCCGAGATCACGTTCACCCCGATGCGGGTGGCCGATTGCTTGGCCAGGCGCTCACGGGCGTGCTCGCGCAGGGCGTGCGCCACCTCGTGGCCCATGATCATGGCCACTTCGTCATCTGTCAGCTTGAGCTGCTCCAGGATGCCGGTGTAGAACGCGATCTTGCCGCCGGGCATACAAAAGGCGTTCAGCTCATTGGAACGCAACAAAATGACCTGCCACTGCCACTGGCGGGCACGCTTGTTCCAGGGCTGGGCGTGGGGAATGATGCGCTCGGCGATGCTGCGCAGGCGCTGCACCTGAGGGTGGCTGTCTGGCAACAGGGCGTTCTGCGCCCGGGCCTGCTGGATCATCTGCGCGTACTGCTGGGCGGCGGCGGCCTCCAACTGCTCGGCCGGCACCAGGCGGCTCAGGGCCGACGGCTGCTCCACCTGCACGCCCTCTCGGGCCTCGGCCCCTTGGGGCAGCCCGCCAGCCACCAGCACGCCACAGGCCAGGGCCACGGCTGATGCGGTGGCCCGCCAGCCCCGCGCAGGAGCCGCGGTGGAGGGAGCGTGGATGCCGTGATGGGCCATGGGCAGGTTCGTGGTCATGGGTGAATGCCTGGGAAAGTGGGGGGCAGATGGTGGCCTTTCAAGGGTTCAACGCACACCCTGCCCCATCAGCATACGCCGCACCGCCGGCAGCAGCAGATAGGCGGGGAACGAGAGCCAGAAGGTGAGGAAGAAAAACGCGGCGTAGCCCATTTCCTGCACGCCCAGCCCCCCGGCCCAACCGGCCACGGCGCGCGAGAACGCGAAGATCGACGACAGGATAGCGTACTCGGTGGTGGCGCGGGCCTTGCTGGTGATGCCCATCAGGAAGGCCAGGAACGCGCCCGTGCCCAAGCCGCCGGTGAAGCTTTCCAGCCCACTGGCGGCATACACTGCCGCTTGATGGTGAAGACTCACTTGTATGCCTGCGGCCGTGGGCTCAACATACCAGGCCGCGAAGGCATAACCCAGGTTGGACAGCGCCTGCGCCAGACCCAGCACCCACAAGCCCTTGAAGATCCCCACGCGGTCCACGTACCAGCCACCCACCAGCCCACCGGCGATCGACAGGCCCAGACCCACATTGACCGACACCAGGCCGATCTGGGCCGGCGTGAACCCGGCATCCACCCAGAAGGGCTTGACCATGAAGCCCATGGCCGCGTCGCCCAGCTTGAACAGCAGGATGAAGGCCAGCACCGCCAGCATGCCCGGACGGGCCAGCAACTCCACCCACGAGCCGAACACCGGCCCCTCGGCCATGTGCCGAGCACCCGGCAACCGGGCGGCCACCACCATCAGGCCCGCGCCAGCCATCATGAACAGCAAGGGCACCAGGCCCTTGAACCACCAGGTGCCGCTGATGTTCAGCACCGACTGCCACTGCAGGGCTTTGGCCACCGGGCCCAGCACCGGCCACAGCAGCCCGGCCACGAACAGGCCCAGGGCCAGTAGCCAGATGGGCTGGCGGCGCAAGGCCTGCCACTCGCGCCCGGCCGCGCCGCTGGGCTGGGGGGGCCGCCACGGCAAGGCGGGTGCCATGAGGATGGCCCAGGCGTTGCACACCATCACCACGGCCGCCAGCAGGTAGGCGGCCGACCAGTTGGGCGCCTCACGCGTGCCCAGCCAGCTGGCGGCCACCAGGGTGGCCCCGGCCGCCAGCATGCCCACCCGGTAAAAACCGATGCGCACGCCGTTGGCCATGCCGTACTGGTCTTTGCTCAGCGCCTCGATGGTGTAGCCATCGGTGGCGATGTCGTTGGTGGCCGACAGCACCGTGAAAGCGGCCAGCAGCACCCACGGCCACGTCGCTCCGGCGGCCAAGGCCTCGGGCGCCATCGCCAAGGTGGTCAACACCCCGGCCATGCCCAGGTTGGCGCCGGCCATCCAGCGTTTGTGCCCGCGCCAGGCCTCCACCACCGGGGCCCAGAGGAATTTGACCGTCCACGCCAAGCCCAGCAGGCTCAGCAGCCCGATGTCGGCCGGGCTGACGCCCGTTTGCCGCATGTGCACGGGAAAGAGGTCATAAAACAGCCCCAGGGGCAGGCCCTCGGAGAAGTACAGCAGCGCAACCCAGAACAGGGGGCGGCGATGGAGGGCGGGTCGCTCAGCGACCTCAGGATGGGGCACAGACATGCAGGGATTGTAGGAAGCGTCACACCTCGGACAGGAAGCCCCGGAAAACCGGACTTTTCCGCGCATTGCGCTTCAGTCGCGTGGCCATCATGCCGATAGAGATCCTGGAGGCGTGCGCACCAGGGCTGGTGAGCCGTCTTCCTCGTAGGAGGCACAATGAACTTTCGCACCAAAATCTGGATGTTACCCATCAGCGCCGCAGCGGTGTTCGTGGTGGGCATCGCCATCAGCTTTGTCGTGGGCAACCGCACCTCGGCCGTGCTGGAGCACCTGCGCGAGGTGGACAACCCCCACATGGCGCACGTGCAGGTGGTGGACCGCAGCACCGAACAGCTGCGCCTGACCCTGCAGGCCGCCGCCGCCGAAGGCGACCCCGAGAAGCTCAAGGACACCGACGCCATGGTGCAGGCCGCCCGCGAGGCGGTGGCCGGCATGCAGAAGCTGGAGACCAAAGCCCCGGTGGCCAAAGCGCTGGGCGAGGCCTTCGAGGCCTACCAAAGTTCGGCCATTGGTGCCACCCGGGCCTTGCTGACCGGACAGCCGCCGGGCGACCAGGTCGTGAAGATGCAGGGCGCCCTGAAGAACCTGGAAGCGCTGCTGGACACGCACATGACCGAGGCCAAAGCCGCCATCGACGAGGCCCAGGCCCGCGCCACCAGTGGTGTGGACACCAACCTGTGGGTGACGGTGCTGACCGGCGTGGTGGTGCTGGGTGTGCTGGGTGTGGCCTCGGCCGCGATCGTGAGCTCGGTGTGGAAAGACCTGGGCGAAGAACCGGACGTGCTGCGCGACATGGCCCGCCGCATTGCCGATGGCGATCTGGACATGCGCCTGCAGGCCGTGGCGGGTGACGACAGCTCCTTGCGGGCGTCGATGGTCTCCATGACCCACAAGCTGCGCGACACCATCAGCGTCATCCGTCAGGCCACCGATTCGATCTCGACGGCCTCGACCGAAATTGCCACGGGGAACCAGGATCTCTCGGTGCGCACCGAGCACACCGCCTCGAACCTGCAACAAACCGCCAGCTCGATGGAACAACTGACCGGCACCGTGCGTCAAAGCGCCGATGCCGCCCGCCAGGCCAACCAGCTGGCCTCGGGTGCTGCTGCCGCTGCTCAGCAGGGCGAAAGCATCGTGTCTCAGGTCGTGGCCAACATGTCCGAGATCAACGCGGCTAGCCGCAAGATCACCGACATCATCACGGTGATTGATGGCATCGCCTTCCAGACCAACATCCTGGCGCTGAACGCCGCCGTGGAGGCCGCCCGTGCTGGCGAACAAGGCCGCGGCTTTGCCGTGGTGGCCGGCGAAGTGCGCACCCTGGCCCAGCGCAGCGCGCAGGCCGCCAAGGAGATCAAGACCCTGATCCACGCCTCCAGCGAGAAGGTGGAATCGGGCTCGCGCCTGGTGCAGGATGCCGGCAACTCGATGGCCGAGATCCTCAACAGCGTGCAGCGCGTGTCGGACATCATTGGCGAGATCTCGGCCGCCGCCAGCGAGCAAAGCGATGGCATCGGCACCGTCAACCAGTCGGTGACCCAGCTGGATCAGATGACCCAGCAAAACGCCGCCCTGGTGGAAGAAAGTGCCGCTGCCGCCGAAAGCCTGAAGGACCAGGCTGCCCGTCTGGCCCAGGCCGTGGCCGCCTTCAAGCTGGGTGAATCGGGCGGGCGCTCGGCCAGCGCTTACAGCGCCCCCAGCCACAGCAGCAGCTCGGCGGCCAGTGTCGCCAGCCAGGTCATCGCCAAGGCCGCGAGCGCGCCGCCCATGCTGGTGGACGAGGTGAAGCCAACGGCACCGCCGATCGCCCCCCGCCAAACCAGCACCAAGATCGAACCGAGCGCCAGCCGTCCGGCGCCCAGCCTGCCACGTCCCGAGCCTGCCCCGGCCAAGGCCGCCGCCACCTCGACACCCGACGACGATTGGGAGACGTTCTGAGCCAAGACAGCCGCGTCATCGGCTAATCTAGGCGGTTGAGGTCCTTGGGGCCTCCAACCGCCTTCGTTTTTTTGATGCACGCCCAGCCTTTGCGATTTGCCGCCAACCTGTCGTGGCTGTACACCGACCTGCCCTTTCTGCAGCGTTGCGCGGCCGCCGCACAGGACGGCTTCCAAGGGGTGGAGTGCCTGTTCCCTCACGAGCACGACACCACCGCCCTGCGCGATCAATTGCAGGCCCACGGCCTGAGCCTGGTGCTGTTCAACGCCGCCCCGGGCGACTGGGCCGCTGGCGAGCGGGGCCTGGCCAGCGTACCCGGCCGCGAGCAGGATTTCCGCCGCAGCGTGCTGGACGCCCTGGCGCGGGCCGAGACGCTGAACTGCCCCCGCATCCATGTGATGGCGGGGCTTTGCCCGCCTGACCGCATGGACGAGGCTTGGGGCCTGTACACCGAGCGCCTGGCCTGGGCGGCCGCTGAGGCAGAACGTGCAGGGCGGGTGCTGACCATCGAGCCCATCAACCCCCGCGACATGCCGGGCTACCTGCTCACCCACCAGGCGCAGGCGCATCAGTTGGTGGCTCAGATCGGCTCGCCCGCGCTGCGCGTGCAGATGGACCTGTACCACTGCCAGATCGTGGAAGGCGATGTCAGCATGCGCCTGCGCCAGTGGCTGCCCACCGGACAGGTGGCGCACCTGCAGATCGCCGCCGTGCCCGACCGGGGCGAACCTGATGAGGGCGAACTGCACTACCCCTGGATCTTCCGAGAGCTGCAAGCCCTGAACTGGGACGGCTGGATCGGATGCGAATACCGGCCTCGCGGCCCCCACACCTCGGCTGGCCTGGGCTGGCTGCAACCTCACCTGCCGTCTGGCACTACACCATGAGCCCTGTCGCCCTCCCCACCCAGTTCACCACCCGCGATGGCGTGTCGCTGCACAGCCGCCACTGGCCCCTGCCCAGCGGCACCGCCCCGCGTGGCGTAGCAATCATCATCCACGGCCTGGGCGAGCACGCCGCGCGCTACGACCACGTGGCCGCTGCGCTGAACGCCCAGGGCTGGGCGGCGGTGGGCTATGACCACCGGGGACACGGCCGCTCAGGCGGCGCCCGGGGCAAGCTGGCCCGCGACGATGATTTCCTGCACGACCTGGCCACCGTGGTGGACGCCACCCGCCAGGCCTACCCCGGTCAGCGCCTGCTGCTGGTGGGGCACAGCATGGGCGGCATCATCGCCGCGCGCTTCGTGGCGGCCCTCGCCCAACCGGCCGAAAGCCCTGCCGAAGCCCCCTGGGCCCGCCCGGTGGACGGGCTGGTGCTGTCCTCTCCCGCACTGGCCCTGCCCCTGAACGCCCTGCAAAAGGCGCTGCTGGCCACCGTGGGCCAACTCACCCCCGACGTGGCCGTCTCCAACGGACTCCAGCCCGAGTGGGTGTGCCACAACCCCGATACCGTGCGGGCCTACCAGGCCGACCCCCTGGTGCATGACCGCATCACCGGCCGACTGACCCGCTGGATGAAGACGGCCGGCGAGTTCACCCGCGCCCGGGCCGCCCAGTGGACGGTGCCCACCCTGATCATGTGGGGCGGGGAAGACCGTTGTGTGGACCCGGCAGGCTCGGCCGAGTTCGCCCAGCGGGCCCCCACCGCCCGGGTGTACTCGCACCCCTGGCCGCGCCTGTCGCACGAGATCTTCAACGAGCGTGAACAGGCCGAGGTGCTGGCCGTGATGACCGGCTGGCTCCAGCGCACGCTCGCCGCCTGATCAGCACGGCCCATTTTTGGCGGATGATCGAGGGTTTGCTGAAGGACACGCACCATGGCCCTCAAAGCCACCATCTACAAGGCCCAGTTGCAGCTGGCCGACATGGACCGGCATGTGTATGCCGACCCGGCCCTCACCATCGCCCGCCACCCGTCGGAAACGGACGAGCGCATGATGGTGCGCGTGCTGGCGCTGGCCCTGGGCTGGCCGGCTGACACGAACGAAGGCACGCTGGAGTTGGCCAAGGACATGTGGGATCCCGACGAACCCGCCCTGTGGCACAAGAACTTCTCGGACGAGATCCTGCACTGGGTGGACGTGGGGCAGCCCGATGACAAACGCCTGATGAAGGCCTCGGGCCGCGCCCGCGCTGTCAGTGTCTATGCCTTCCAGAGCAGCACGCCCATCTGGTGGGATGGCCTGGTCAACAAGGTCTCACGCGCCAGTAATCTCACGGTCTGGCAGATTCCCACCGAGCAAAGCCAGACCCTGGCCGCACTGGCCCAGCGCAGCATGCAGCTGCAAGTCACGGTGCAGGACGGCACCGTGTGGGTGAATGACGGCGCGCAAACCGTCGAGATCACGCCGCAGCGACTGACCGCGGAGCGCTGACCCAGCCTCGGTGTCGGCGGGTCATCCCTTGAGGCCGAACAAGGCCTGTGCACAGTCCTTGTTTCGATGCTTGCCGCATCCAAGCCAGTTTCATCATCCAGGTGATGGCAAGTGCCTGAACGCTTGCCACTGACACCGAGGTATCACCATGTGGATGTGGATCAAGCACGGCAGCGCCGCCCGCCGCCTGCGCACCCTGCTCATCGGCACCAGTCTGGCCTTGCCCGCCCTGGCCGCGACGGTGCTGTGGAACAGCCATCAGCGACACATGGAGGCGCAACGACAGGTGGTGCAGCAGACGGTACAGGCTGCGCAACACATCCTGCACTGGGCGCATGATCAGGTGGAAGCTGGTCGACTGGACGTTCAGGCCGCCCGAGCCCAGGCCCAAGCCCGGCTGGCTCAGCTGAACCCGGCTGTCAGATCGTCGGCCTCGCTGGCGCCCGGATTTCTGGGTGAGGCCGCCCTGCTGCTGAGCAGCACCGCCGGCCTGTGCGGCTTTCTGTGGTGGGGCAGCCGTCGGCTGGACACCCATGCCGGCCCCGACGCCTGGTTGACAGCCCACGCCAGCGCAGGCGGCCGAGGGCGACGCGCCCCGGCAGCACCCATGACCGTCCGAGCCGCCCAGAGCCCCCTTCAGGACAGCGTGCCCATGGACGTGGCCCTCGAGGGCATCACCACCGATCCGCCACTGGAAGAGGTTCGCCGGCTGCGCGCTGCCGGCGCCATCTGACGGCCTCAGCCCAGCACGGCCGCGAACGCCTTGGCGACGGCGTCCACGTTGTTGGCGTTCAGCCCCGCCGCACACATGCGGCCCGAGCGCAGCACGTACACGCCATGCTCGGTGCGCAGCGCGTCGGCCTGCTCAGGGCTCACGCCGGTGTAGCTGAACATGCCACGCTGGTCGATGAAGTAGCGCACGTCGCGCCCAGGCAGCTGGGCCACCACGCCGTCGTACAAGCGCTGGCGCATCACCTTGATGCGCTGGCGCATCTCGGTCAGCTCGTCGGCCCACAACTGGCGCAGCTCGGCAGACTGCAGCACCTGGGCCACGATCTGTGCGCCGTGCGTGGGAGGGCTGGAATAGTTGCGGCGCACCGCCGACATCAACTGACCCAGCACCAATTGCGCTTGTGACTTGTCCGGACAAACGACGCTGAGGCCGCCCACGCGTTCACCGTACAAGGAAAAGCTCTTGGAAAACGAGTTCGCCACGAAGAAGCTCACGCCCGCATCGGCCAAGGCGCGCAGGGCGAAGGCGTCTTCTTCGATGCCATCGCCAAAGCCCTGGTAGGCGATGTCCAGGTAGGGCAACAGCTGGCGCTTCTTGAGCACCTCGATGAGCTGCATCCACTGCGCGTTGTTCAGGTCAACGCCCGTGGGGTTGTGGCAGCAGGCGTGCAGCAACACGATGCTCTGGGCAGGCAGCGCGTCGATGGCGGCCAGCATGGCGTTGAACTTCAGGCCCTTGGTGGCCGGGTCGTAATACGGGTAGGTGTTGACCTGGAAGCCCGCGCCCTCGAACATGGCGCGGTGGTTGTCCCAGGTGGGGTCGCTCACCCACACCTGCGAGTTGGGGAAATAGCGCTTCAAGAAGTCGCCACCCACCTTCAGGCCACCCGAACCACCTAAGGTCTGGATGGTGGCGATGCGACCGCTTTTGACGGCCTCGTGGTTGGCACCAAACAGCAACTCCTGCACGGCCTGGCGGTAGCCGGGGTGGCCCGTCATGGGCAGGTAGGGTTTGGGGCCCACCTTGGCCAGCAGCGACGTTTCGGCCTCGCGCACAGCGCGCATCACCGGCAAGCGGCCTTCGTTGTCGAAGTAGATGCCGATGGACAGGTTGATCTTGTCCGCACGCGGGTCTTTCTGGAAATCTTCGTTCAGGGTGAGGATGGGGTCGCCCGGGTAGGCGTCGACGTGCTGAAACATGGGGGCTTGCTCCTGAAGGGCGATACGTTGCATTATCCGGTGAGCGCTGCGGGCATTTGTCACATGTGGCGCCTTGAGTGTCACGCCAAGGGGTCGGCCAGGCTCTATCGTGTGCACTGCGCTTGTCAAAACAAATCGCCTCAAGGCCCCCGACTGCATGTCGTCCCAGCCCCTGCTGACTTCTCCCGCTCATGAAGCCGAACGGCTGCGCGTCCTGCGCTCGATGTCCTTGCTGGACTCGCTGCCCGATCCCGAACTGGATCGACTGACCGCCGTGGCAGCACACAGCTTGTCGACCCCGATCTGTCTCATCTCTCTGGTGGATGAATCCCGCATCTGGTTCAAGTCAAGGATGGGCACCGAGTTGACCGGCTACCCCCGCGAAAAAAGCTTCTGTGGCCAGGTGGTGTTGGGCGAGCAGACCATGGTGTGTCCTGACCTGGCCCAGGATCCGCGGTATCGCCACCACGAACTGGTGCAGCGCGGCGAAGGTCCCATCCAGTTTTACGCTGGCGCACCCGTGTGGTTTGGCACCCATGCCATCGGCACCCTGTGCGTGATGGACAGCCGCCCCCGGCCCGACTTTGGTGCCGAGCAACAAGCGCTGCTGGCCGAGTTTGCACAGCTGGCCACCGACGCCATCCGGGCGCGTCAGCTCAAGTTGGCGTCCGAGCGGGAGCGCCAGCTGCTGGCCGATGGCCCGGTGGCCGCCGTGGTGTGGGAAGGCGACATGGCCCACCCCACCCTGACCCACCGCACGGGCAACCTGGGGCGGGTCATCGGCGGGCCCGCTGCGGCTGCGCTGTCGGCCGGGGCTCCTCTGGCCTCCCAGGTCCTGCCTGCCGATGCCGATGCACTCCGCATGGCCCTGCTCAGCCACAGCTTCAAGCCCTACCGCCAGCTGGAGACGGTCTTTCGGATGAAGGCCGACGGCCGGTGGATTCAGCTGGTGTCCTGTGGTGATCACGACGACGCTGGGCGCCTGTTGAGGGTGCGCGGCTACCTGAGCGACATCAGCCGGCAAAAGCAGCTTGAAGCCTCGATCGAGGCCACGCGCGAACACCTGTACCTGGCCCTGGAATCGGCCCAGATCGGCACCTGGGACTTGAACCTGCACACCGGCGAGCGACAGCACAGCGACCGTGTGGCCGAGATGCTGGGCTGGCAACCCGACGAGTTACCCCCCAGGCAGGAGCACTGGAAGAGCCTGATTCATCCGTTCGACGTGGCCCGCGTGCGCGAGAAGATCAAGCAGCGGCTGTCCATGTCGGACGAGGAGATGGCCCGCATGCCCTTGTTTTCGGTGGACTACCGCATGCGCCACCGCGACGGACACTACATCTGGGTGCAAAGCTTCGCCAAGCTGGTGGAGCGAGATGCCCAAGGGCGTCCCCTGCGGGCCGTGGGCACCCTGACCGACATCACGCAGGCCAAAGCGCAAGAGCTGCTGCGCACCCAGCGGCAGCGCATGCTCGATCTGGTCAACCTGACGCAGCGCAGCTTTCTGCAAACGGGCGACCTGAAAGCCGTGTGCGAGGCCTTGTTCGACCCTCTGCTTGACCTGACCGACAGCCACCTGGGCTTCATCGGCGTGGTGCAACGCGCCACCGACGGCCGCATGGTGCTGCGCGTGCCCTCGATCGGGAACATCGCCTGGGATGAGGCCACTCGGCAGTGGTACCAAAGCCAGATGCTGGGCGACGGCGATCTGATCTTTTTTCAACTGGACAACCCGTTTGGCCACGTCGTGCTGCACGACAAGGTGGTGTGCACCAACCAGCCCGCCAACCACCCCGCCAGCCGGGGCACCCCTCGGGGGCACCCCCCCATCCACAGCTTCCTGGGCATCCCCCTGCACCACGAGGGCGAGGTGGTGGGCATGCTCGCCCTGGCCAACCGCAACGAGGGCTACCACCTGGGCATGGTCGAGATGCTGGAGTCCCTGACCACCACCCTGGGCACCCTGATCCACGCCCGGGCCACGGACGAAGAGCGCTCTCGCACCGAAGCACAACTGCTGGCCCAGGCCACCAGCGACAGCCTGACCGGCCTGGCCAACCGTCGGCGCTTCTTTGAGGTGGTCGAGCACATGCTGCCGCAGATCCGGCGCTACGGTCAGCCCGCCACCGTGGCCCTGGTGGACCTGGACCACTTCAAGCAGATCAACGACCAGTTCGGCCACGCCACGGGCGATGCCGTGCTGCGCGCCTTTGGCCCCTTGCTGGAAGCGGGCCTGCGCGAGACCGATCTGGCTGCCCGCATCGGGGGTGAAGAGTTCGCGGTGTTCATGCCGTCCACCACGGCTGCCGAAGCCTTGATTCCACTGGAGCGCATCCGGCAAGAGCTGGCCAAGACACGCATCAGCAGCGGCGACATCACGGTTCAGGCCACGGCCAGCATCGGGGTGTGCGAATGGCACCCCGGACTGGACAGCCCCGAGGCCTGGCTCTCGCAAGCTGACGAAGCGCTTTACCGCGCCAAGGGCGCCGGGCGCAACCGCATCGAGCTGGCCGAGTGAGCAGCGCTCCATGGGGGCGCCCGAGCCCCCCCGTCCGCTACAGTGGATGCATGAACCCGCCCGCCGCGCCTACCTCCCCCACCACCGCTGCCACATCCGCTCACGCTGCCCTCAGGCTCACTGGTCTGGCCTGCGGCATGGGTGCCGGTGCGCTGTGGGGTCTGGTGTTCCTGGCGCCCGCACTGGTCAGTGATTTCAGCCCCCTGATGCTGGCGGTGGGGCGACACCTGTGCTTTGGCCTGATCGCGCTGGCCCTGGCCCTACCCCGCTGGCAGGCGCTCACCGAGGGCCTGAGCTCATCAAGACTCCAGCAGCTCTTCTGGCTGGCCCTGGCGGGCAACACGCTGTACTACGTGCTGCTGTCGAGCGCGGTGCAGCATGGCGGCATCGCCATGACCTCGCTGGTGGTGGGCTTCATGCCCGTGGCCGTCACCTTGATTGGCAGCCGCGACCAGGGCGCCGTGCCCTTGGCTCGCCTGCTGCCCTCGCTGCTGTTTTGCGTGATCGGTGCGGTGTGCATTAGCTGGCAGGCGCTGGATGGACCGCACACCACCCACTGGGGCACCGCACTGTGGGGCCTGCTGTGTGCCGTAGGCGCGCTGGTGGCCTGGACGGCCTATGCCGTGGGCAATGCGCGCGCACTGCAAGGCGCGCACAGCCCCTCAGCGCACGACTGGAACCTGCTGATCGGTGTGATGACCGGGGTGCAATGCCTGATCCTGCTGCCGCTGGCCCTGATGCTGAACACGGGCGAGCACAGCGCCGACGCCTGGTGGCGCTTCGGGGCCGTGTCGGTGGGTGTGGCCGTGCTGGCCTCGGTGCTGGGCAATGCCTTGTGGAACCGGATGAGCCAATTGCTGCCCCTCACGCTGGTGGGCCAGATGATCTTGTTCGAGACCTTGTTTGCGCTGCTCTATGGCTTTGTGTGGGAAGCTCGACTGCCTCATGCGCTGGAGGTGGTGGCGCTGGTGTGCGTGGTGCTCAGCGTGGCACTGTGCCTGAAGGCCCATCAAGCACCGAGACAGACCCCGGAGTGACGTCACCGCAGCCGTCGTCAGCTCTCTAGACTCCTGTTCATGTCCAACGTTGCTGATCAGCCTGATGCCGCCCCGACACCCTGACCGTGCTGTACGACGGCGCCTGCCCCCTGTGCCGGCGCGAGATCGCCCATGTGCAAGGCCTGGTCCGACGGGCCGAGCGCGCTCGCTGAGGCCCCGTAGCCCCTGGCGAATCGACCAGGTCAAATCCAGCAGGTGCGCATCCGGCGCCGTGTCGTGCGGCCCATAGGTGCCGATGTCGGTCTGGATCACCCAGTCTTTCAGCTCCACTGTGCTCCAGGTGGTCATGCGGTCGTCCTGTCCATGCTGCACGTCAGTCTCCCATGGGCGCGCTCACCTGGGCGATACGCCCGCCCCTGTCACAGGGATGCATTCAATCGCTCCATCGCGAAAGAACAACGCGGGTGACCGAAACGGTAATCACCATGACCATTTACCGAGCGGGTGGCGTTCAACAGGGATATCCAGATGGTGACAGCGCACGTTGTCAGAAATCATGGCGCCTCGATTGACCGCTCAACGCCCACCATGCGCCGACTTGCCAACCTCCTGATCCTGATGTCCTCCCTGGTATCCAGCCTGAGCTGGGCAGGAGATGCTGCACGCACACGCTACCCTGTCGTGCTGGTGCATGGCTTCACGGGCTTCGAGCGCATCCTGGGGGTCGAGTACTTCTTCCGCATCCCCGACGCCTTGCGGCGCGAAGGGGCCACCGTGTACATCGCCCGTGTCAACCCGGCCCAAACCACCGAGTACCGGGGCGAAGAACTGCTGCAGCAACTGCAGCAATGGGCCGCCCGCGATGGCGTGCGCAAGTTCCACCTGATGGGCCACAGCCATGGCGGCCCCACCGTGCGTTATGCCGCCAACGTGGCCCCACACCTGGTGGCCAGCGCCAGCTCGATCGCCGGCGCCCACCTGGGCACGCCGGTGGCTGACCCGGGCGGCCTGCTGAACCTGCCGCTCGGCCTGTCCGAGGCCACCATCACGCCCATTCAGCGTCTGCTGGCCTGGCTGACCGGCAGTCCCAACCCGCGCGATGCCTCGGTGGCGGCGGCCGTCACCTCACTGAGCACGCCGGGCGCGGCTGACTTCAACCGGCGATTCCCCGCCGGTGCGCCCACCACGCCCTGCGGGCAAGGCCCCGAGCGCAGTCTGGTGGGTGGCCACGAAATCCGCTGGTATTCATACTCGGGTGTGGGCCGCATCACGAACCCCTTCGACCCCTCGGACGCCCTGTTGGTGGCCACGGGTCTGCCCATGCTCGGCGAGGACAACGACGGCGCCGTGCCACGCTGCTCCAGCCGCTGGGGCAAGGTCATCCGCGACAACTACCCCTGGAACCACCTGGATGAGATCAACCAGGTGCTGGGCCTGGTGGGCTTCTTCGCCCCCAGCCCTGTGGCCTTCTATGTGCAGCACAGCAACCGACTGAAGCAAGCCGGCCTGTGAGGCCGTCTGCGACAGCGAGGCGGGCTGCACCCTTAAGGCATCACACGCCGCGATCCTTCAGCCAATCAAACGCCAGCTGCTGCGCATACGTGGCAGCGCCCTTGTCGTAGGTGGGGCGGTAATCGGCGTTGAAGCCGTGATCCACGTTCGGGAACACCACGATCTCTGAGCCGCTGCCCGACTTCACCAGCCCCGCGCGCATCCGGTCCACCTGGTCCATGGGCACGTAGGCATCCTTGCCCGAGTACAAGCCCAGCACCGGCACCTTGATCTGCTCGGCGATGTCCAGCGGGTCGTGCGGCTTGATGGGCGACTTCATGCCCGCCAGCAGACCGTAGTAAGACACGGCCGCTTTCAGCTTGGGGTTGTGGTGCGCGTAGATCCAGGCGGTGCGACCACCCCAGCACCAGCCCACCAGGCCCAGGCGCTGGGCATCGGCCTGGCCGCTGGCGGCCGCGAAGGCCACGGCCGCGTCCAGATCAGCGCACACCTGGGCATCGGGCACCTTCGACACCACCTCGGACAGGATCTGGCCGATGTCGCTCATCTTGGAGACATCACCCTGGCGGGCAAACATCTCGGGTGCGATCGCGTAATAGCCCGCCTGGGCATAGCGGCGGCACATGTCCTTGATGTGCTCGTGCACGCCAAAGATTTCTTGCACCACCAGCACCACCGGATACTTGCCGGGCTTGGCCGGCACCGCGCGATACGCCGGGATGTGACCTCCGGCCACCGGAATCTTCACCTCACCAGCCGTCAGGCCCTTGGCGCTCGTGGTGATGGCCTGAGCCAGGAGGGGCCGCGAGGCCACCGCAAAGCCGCTGGCCAGCGCGGTCATGACGAAACCACGGCGAGAGAAGCCATCTGGGCCCGCCGATGTGGCGTGGGCTTCAGGGTTTTGGAAATCGATTGGGCGGATGCCGTAATCCATCAGCTTCATGAGGTTCCTCTGCGTGAATGAAAAAGGGCCCCCATTGAAGCACCACCCCGCATGCTTGAGCGCTTTGCGGGGTTTCTGCACCGGCCCGATCAGGCCGCGGCCAGAGCGGCCTCGATGTCCTTGATCAGGCTCTTGGGGGCATCGGTGGGCGCGTAGCGGCCCAGCACCTTGCCATCACGGCCCACCAGAAACTTGGTGAAGTTCCACTTGATGGCCTTGGTGCCCAGGATGCCCGGGGCGGCTTCAACCAGGTACTGGTACAGCGGATGGGCCTGCGGGCCATTGACATCGATCTTCGCCATCATGGGGAAGCTCACGCCGTAGTTGCGCTGGCAAAAGCCCGCGATCTCATCGTTATTGCCCGGGTCTTGCGAGCCGAACTGGTTGCACGGGAAGCCCAGGATGGTCAGCCCCTTGCTGCCATGGCTTTGCCACAGGGCCTCCAACCCCTCGAACTGCGGCGTGAAACCGCACTTGCTGGCGGTGTTGACGATCAACAGCACCTGGCCCTTGTACTGCGAGAGCGGCACGGTCTCGCCTGTGATGGACTGGGCTTCAAAGTCGTAAATGCTGGGCATGTGACAAACCGTTTGAAATTGCAATCAGTCTGCAAGGGTAGCGTGAGCCCAAACCCTGTGTGCACTGGGGATATTGGTGGCATGGCGCCCCACCGCGCGGTAGACACCCGATGGCGACTCGTGAAAGATGCCCGTACACTGACCCTCCAACGGTCTGGAGCCGACCCATGTCCACCCGCCCCACCGAGCCAACACCTGCCATGCACGAACCTGGCCACGATGCCCAGGCGCAGCAAATCCTGCAACTGCAATCGGCCCTGCAACGCGCCCAGGCCACCAACCAGGAGCTGGCTCTGATTGCCGACCGCGTGTCGGACGCCATCATCCTCAGCGACGCCAGCCGCTGCATCACCTGGGTCAATCCGGCCTTCACGCGGCTGACCGGCTTCGCGCTGACCGAATGCCACGGCCAACTGCCGGAAGAGCTGCTGTGTGGCCCGCAAACCGATGCGGCCACCATCACCCGCATCAACCAGCAACTGGCCCAGGGCCAAAGCGTGGACAAGATGCCCGTGTGCCACCACCGCAAGGACGGCACCCCGCTGTGGGTGGCGCGCTCGGTGCATCCGGTGGTGGGTGCCGACGGTCGGGTGCAGCGGCACATCGAGGTGCTGACCGACCTGAGCGACCGCCGCCGCGCCGATGCCGAGCACGACCGTCGGCTGGAGATCGAGATCGCCCTGGCCACCCGGGCCGAGTTCCTCTCGCACCTCAGCCACGCCATGCGGGCCCCGCTCAACGCCATCCTCGGCTTCACCCAGTTGCTGGAGATGAATGCGGGCTCGCAGGCCGATGAAGGCACCCGCCGTCACCTGGGCCACCTGCACGCAGCGGGCCACCAGCTCTTGAGCCTGCTGGACCAGGCCCTGGAGTACACCCAGTTGGAAGCCGCCCCCGTGCGGCCCCGCACCCAGCGGGTCGAGCTGTCCATGCTGATCAAGGACGTGTGTGCCGCCCTGAAGACCGAGGCAGAAACCCGTCAGATCACGCTGGCGGTGGACTGCCAGTCGCCCGCCGTGTGGGCCGACCCCCAGCACACCCGCTCCATCCTGACCAACTTGTTGCGCAACGCGATCCAGTTCAGCACACCGGGCAGCACCGTGTGGCTGGTGGGCAAGGCCTCGGCCGATGCGCAAGAGGGCGTGATCGAGGTGCGCGACCAGGGCTCCGGCATCGCCGCCGAAGACCTGCCCCGCCTGTTCCAGCCCTTCACCCGCCTGGCCTCTTCGGTGGCCAGCGCGCCGGGCTTCAGTGGCCACGGGCTGGGCCTGGCCATCTCGCAGCGCCTGGCCGAACTCATGCACGGCCACATCTCGGTGAGCAGCACCCTCGGGCGCGGCAGCGTCTTCGCCTTGCACCTGCCCATGGCCGCCAGCCCGGGCCAGACCCTGGGCGGCCCGCGCGGTCAGGCCCTGCGCGTCACCCTACCCTCGCTACGCGTGGTCTATGTGGAAGACAACGAACTGAACCGCAGCCTGGTCGAAGCCCTGTTCGCGCCCTACCCCCAGGTGCGGCTGTACTCGGCAGAAACCGCCGCAGAAGGGGCCTTGCTGATCGAGCGGGAACAGCCCGACGTGGCCCTGATCGACATCGGTCTGCCCGACGGCAGCGGACTGGATCTGTGCCGGCGCCTCAGCCAGCAACCGGCCCATGCCCGGGTGCAATGGATTGCCTTGAGCGGCGATGCCCTGCCCGAGCACATCGCCCGGGCCCTGCAAACGGGCTTTCACCACTACCTGGTCAAGCCGCTACAGATTCAGCGCCTGCTGGACATCCTGGCCTCACGACCCACCTGAGGTCAGCCTGAGACCGCCCCCCACGGGCGATGCCCCTGTGGCGCTCAGCCCGCGCCCAGGCGGTCGGCCGTCCAGCGCAGCAAGTCCAGCCACATCTGGCGAATCTCGGCCTCTTGCGGCGTGCGGATGGCGCTGGGCAACTCGATCGTCACCACCGGCACCTTCTTGTGCACGCCCCCGTAGTTGCCCAGGCTGCCCGGGAAGATGCCCACCTGGTCCAGGTACAGGCGCCCCAGGCGTTGCGGGGGCACGGTCGGGCCGTCAAAATCCAGCACGCCATAGGGCGCGTGGATGGACACGATCAGGTGGGGCTTCCAGCGCTCCATCTCGTCATGCAGCCAGCGCGATTCGGGCTCGGACAGCGGCTTGGGGCCCGGGTAGCGACGCGGGTCGCGCTTGGTGCGCTGCTGCCAGTAATGCGTGGCTTCCTTGTCCCAGTTGGGCGTGGGGAAGTTACGGTTCAAATCAACGCCATTGGCGTTCATCCGCCAGGGCCGGCGCTGCAACATGCCGTCCGGGTTCATCAAGGGCACGAAACGCCAATGGATGTTGGAGGGCATTTCCTTGGCCGCGCGGATCCAGTGAAACGCCAGGGCCGTGGACGACAACTCATCACCGTGGATGCCCCCCACCACCAGCACGCGCAAGGTGGGGTTGGGAGACACCACATCACGCTGAAACAAAGGCACGCCACGCACGGAGCGCGCTGCACCGGACCCCAGTTGCGCCTGCGCGCACAAGGCTGGCGACACATTGGGCAGCTTGCGCGTGACGCGCTGGCAGAACTCCGCGGCCGACAGCGGAGCGGCAGGGGCCTCGACCACGCGGGCGGGTGCCGCCGCCGGTGTGGCCGCGGTTTGGGCCTGCGCGGTTGCGCCCAGCCAGGCCACACCCCAGCCAGACGCCAGGGCGCGAGCGGCCCGCCAGAACACCGAGGATGTCGTCAAAGAGTGGGGGCGCATCAGCACGCGCCCCTCGGCAAACAGTCGATCCATGGCGGGGCATGATAGCGGCATCAAGGGGCCCCTGAACCGGGCCGATCTGTAAAGCCAGGCGAGCCCGTGAGAACGACTCAACGGGCCAGGGCTTTCAGCGCCTGCTTGATGCCGTCGCTGACCGACACATCGGGCGGCAAGGCCTTGAGCGCCGCCTGCGCTTCCTTGTCGGAGTAGCCCAGGGCCATCAGGGCCTGCAGGATGTCGGCCTGTGCGTCCGAGGTCGGGGCCTGGCCCGGCAGCACCAGGGCCGGCGCCAGCTTGCCCTTGAGTTCCAGCAGCAGGCGCTCGGCGGTTTTCTTGCCAATGCCGGGCACCTTGACCAGCCGGCTGGTGTCCTGGGCCGACACCGCCTGGGCCAGCTCGTTGGCGCTCAGGCCCGACAAGAGCGCCAGCGCGATGCGTGGCCCCACCCCGCTGATCTTGATCAGCTCGCGGAAGGATTCACGCTCGGCAGCGGTCAGGAAGCCGAACAGCAGTTGCGCGTCCTCGCGCACGATGAACTGCGTCAGCAGTGTCACCTTGCCGCCCAGCTCGGGCAGGTTGTAGAAGGTGCTCATGGGCACCTGCACCTCGTAGCCCACGCCCTGCACGTCCACGAGCACATGGGGTGGAGCCTTCTCGGCCAGCACCCCGGTCAAACGGGCAATCATCGATCAGCGGCGGAAGAGTCCCAGCCGCTGCGCCTCCAGCGCTGCTTCGGCACGCGACGACACATTGAGCTTGCGGTAGATCTGTTTGACGTAGTCGGCAATCGTGTGGCGCGACAGGTTAAGCTGCTGACCGATCTCGGGCAGGGTGAAGCCCTTGGCCACGCGCAACAACACCTCGTTTTCGCGCTCGGTGAGCTGCACGTGCGGTGTGACAGTGTCAGGCTGTTGGGCCGGCTGCATGCGCGCCTGGGCCGTGAAGTACTGGATCACGCGGCGGGCGATGGACGGCGACAGCGGCGGCTCGCCCTGGCTGATGCGGTGCAGTTGCTCGGCCAGTTGCTCGCGCGACTGCTCTTTCAGCAGGTAGCCAAAGGCACCAGCCTGCAGGGCGGGAAACAGGTGCTCGTCGTCATCGTGGATGGTGACCACCACCGACTGCACATCGGGCTGTTTGTCACGCAGGGCCTGCACCACCTCGACCCCGGACCCATCGGGCAGCCCCAGATCGACCATGGCCACGTCGAAACGCATGGCGCTGACCAGCTCCAGCGCATCGTGGATGCGCGAGCACTCGCTGATCTGCGCGCCAGGGAACACCTGCAGGGCCAGGGTCTTGAGCCAGGCACGGATTTCGGGCAGATCTTCGAGCAGCAGAACTTGCTTCATGGGTCAGGGCCTCTCCAGGAAACTGTCGATGTCTGGCGCCGGCTTGCAGAGGCAGGGCCCGGCGCACTTTGCACACTTTAAAACGCCATGCTATCAGGCCTTGGGCGGAACAGCCATCTCCAGCGGCAGCGTCAAGCGGATCACCGTGCCAAAGCCGGGGCCAGACTCCACCAGGCACTGCCCGTTGAGTTGCTTGGCGCGGTGTTTCATGGTGGTCATGCCGTGCCCACGGTCCAGGCGGCCGTCCAGCTCCAGGGGCACGCCCCGGCCGTTGTCCTGGATGACGAGCATGAAGACGTGGTGGTCCAGATCCACCTCGGCCGACACGATGACGTGCGAGGCTGCGCTGTGCTTGATCACATTGCTGACGGCCTCGCGCACGATGCGGGTGGTCTGCACGTAGGTACGCGAGGACAGCGGCTCTTCCACCACATCGTTCGGGTTGCGCCATTCGCACTCGATGCCGGCCTGCCCCAGGCGTGAGACGACCTCGCTGCGCCAGTCGGCCAGGGCATCCGACAGCACCATGGGCCGCCCGGTGAGGCCACGCACCGACAGGCGCATTTCTTCCAGCGCCTCGCGCGCCAGGCTGGAGATGCGGTCGTTGTCGCTCGTGTGCACGATGGTCAGCAACTTGGCGCCCAGGTCATCGTGCAGGTCGGCGGCGATGCGCTTGCGCTCTTTTTCGGCGATCTGCTCCACCCGCAACTCGGCAATCTGCGTGAAGTTGCGCTCGATCTCGATGCTGATTTCCTGCACGCGCTTTTCGAGCTGCGCCCGTGCCCCTTCAGCCGTCTGCAAGGCCTTGGCATACACCTGAATCAGGCGCACGGCCACGGCGGCGTACAAGAGCGGCATGACCAGGTGGGTGATGTGCACCCCCCACAAGGACAACCAGCCCAGTTGAAAGGCCAGCTCGATGCCCACCACCGCCGCCACGGCCCCCAGGGCCACGCTCATCAGCCAGAACTCCACACGCCCGGTGCGGCCCGCCGTCCACAAGAAATAGCCGATGGCCAGCAACAACTCCAGCGCAAACAGCACAAACCAGAGTCGCGAGGCCAGGAAGAGCAGGTCTTCGCCCACCATGGCCAAACTGAGCGGGAACAATAGACACTGCGCCCACAACAGCCACAGGATGCGGCCACGCCAGTCCCCCCCCCGGATCACCAGGCGGCTGTCGCCGGCATACCCGAGCAGGAACTGCACCGCCAACGCCGTCATGGGCGCGAACACCATCGCGATCAGCACCTCGACCGCCGCATTGGGCACGGGCCAATCGTCGGCCATGAAACGGCCGCTCATGAGGGCCCAGCCCACCGTCAGCAAGCCGAAATACACCAGGTAAGGCAAACGCCGCACCCAGGCCAGACCCAGGGCAAAGATCCCCAGCACCAGCAAGACGCCGCCCAACACCTGAGACACGGTGGTCGTCCAGAACACGTGGGTGTCGTGCAGGCTGCGCAGCGCGGGCAAGGGGCCGATGCGCACCCCGGACAAACCGCCGGCACGCTCGCGGGCGGTGACCCGCTCCAGGGGGTAGCCCACCACCTTCAGGTCCAGCTGGTTGTCCCGCGCCTTCATCAAGGCCGCGGGCAAGGGCACCAGGTGCGAACGGTGACATTGGCGGGCCACCGGCTCGCGCAATTGCCCGCTGCGGTAGAGCACCTGGCCATTGAGGTGCACCTCAACTGCCGAGCAGGCACGCTCGATGTGCAGGGCCATCAGCTCGGCGCCACGCTCCGGCAGGGGCGCATCAAACAAAAAACGGTACCAGACCGCACCCTGGTAGCCCGGGTGGGTGTCAGACCACTCATCGGGCAAGGCCACCAGGCGCCCCACCCCCGCCACCGGAAAGCTGGCGCGGTCGCCCTCCACAGCCCAGGCGCGGTCCAGCTCGTGCACGGCGGCAGCGCCATGCACATGCGCAGCAGGCTGGGTCAGGCCTTGCGAGTGTTGCGTCAGCCACCACACCCCGCCACCGGCGGCCGTGGCCAACAACAGGCTGATCACCAGCCACACCACCCAGGCCACACGGCCATGGGCAAAGATCACCCAGCGCTGCAAGCGCGGGGGCAGCCGTGTCAGCCAGGACGGCAGGGGGTGGTCAGGCAAGGTGTCAGGCATGGTTCAAGGCAACGATCTGGGCCATTGTCGCAAGACTTGTCACATGGTGAACGTGCGGGCAGGCGACAATTCAGGGGTCTTCTTTGTCACCGCGTCGTGCGCTCTCCCCTTCGCGCCGCCGCGAGCCCCACTCCATGCTTCTGCGCCACAGCCTTGCCCCCGCCGACAACGCCCGTCTGGCCCGCCTCTGCGGCCCGCTGGACGAGCACCTGCGTGCCCTGGAGGCGGCCTTCCAGGTGAGCCTGGTGCGGCGGGGCGAGCGCTTTCGCATCGAAGGAGAGCGGGCGGTGGTGCACGTGGTGGCCGCCACCCTGGATGAACTGTACGCCCGCACGGAGCGGCCACTGAGCCTGGAGACCGTGCAACTGACCATCGCCACCCACCAGCGCAGCCTGACCCGCCCCGGGGGCAAGACGGCCCCTGACGCGGTAGACCTGGGCGAAGAACCCACGCCCGAGGGCCCCACCCTGCACACGCGGCGCGCCGACCTGCAAGGCCGCACGCCCAATCAGGTGGCCTACCTGCGCCACATCATGGCCCACGACCTGAGCTTTGGCATTGGCCCCGCCGGCACCGGCAAGACCTTCCTGGCGGTGGCCTGCGCCGTGGACGCGCTGGAGCGCAGCGCCGTGCAGCGCATCGTGCTGACGCGCCCGGCGGTTGAGGCGGGCGAGCGGCTGGGCTTCCTGCCCGGCGACCTGACGCAAAAGGTCGACCCCTACCTGCGCCCCTTGTACGATGCGCTGTACGACCTCATGGGCTTTGACCGCGTGACCAAGGCCTTCGAGAAAGGCCTGATCGAGATTGCGCCCCTGGCCTTCATGCGGGGCCGCACCCTGAACCACGCCTTTGTGATCCTGGACGAGGCGCAGAACACCACGCCCGAGCAGATGAAGATGTTCCTCACCCGCATCGGCTTTGGCACCAAGGCCGTGGTGACGGGCGATGTGAGCCAGATCGACCTGCCGCGCGGAGCCCGCAGTGGCTTGATCGAGGCCGAGCGCATCCTGCGCCGGGTCAAAGGCGTGGCCTTCACCCATTTCAATGCGTCCGACATCGTGCGCCACCCCCTGGTGGCCCGCATCGTTGAGGCCTATGACGCCGCGCAGGCCGCCCAGGCCAGCGAACGCAACCCTGAGCCCCCCTTCCCCACCGCCCCCGCCGCATGAAACCCACCCTGAGCCTGTCCCTGCAGTTTGCCGACAAACGCCACCGCGATCTCTTGCCCCGACATCGGGTAGCGCGCTGGATACGCGCCGCGCTGGAGGCCGACGGTGAGATCACGGTGCGCATCGTCGATGCCGACGAGGGTCAGACGCTGAACCGAGAGTTCCGTCAGAAGGACTATGCCACCAACGTGCTGACCTTCGACTACGCCACCGAGCCGGTGGTGATGGCCGACTTGGTGCTGTGCGCCCCGGTGATCGAGCGTGAAGCGCAGGAGCAGGGCAAGACCCTGGAGGCCCACTATGCCCACATGCTGGTGCACGGCACCCTGCACGCCCAGGGCTGGGACCACCTCAAGAAAAAAGAAGCCGAAGCCATGGAAGCGCGTGAGCGCGAGATCCTGGCCGGCCTGGGTTTTGACAACCCCTATGCGGATTGACGATGGAGGCCGCGAGAGGCGGCTCAGCCCTTCAAACCACTGAAGAAGCCCGTGGCTGCGCCCTCATGCAGGCAGCGCGGCTTCCACTGCCCCACGCGCTTGGCGATCTCGGCGATGTGATCCGGCGTGGTGCCGCAGCAGCCCCCCGCGATGTTGAGGAAACCCGCCTTGGCGAACTCTTCCACCAAAGCGCCCGTGATCTCGGGGGTTTCGTCGAACCCCGTGTCGCTCATGGGGTTGGGCAAGCCTGCATTGGGGTAGCAGCTGATGTAGGTATCGTCGGCGATCTTGGCCAGCTCTTCGATGTAGGGCCGCATCAGCGTGGCGCCCAGAGCGCAGTTCAGGCCGACGGCCAGCGGGTGGGCGTGGCGCACCGAGTGCCAGAAAGCGCTCACCGTCTGGCCCGAGAGGATGCGCCCTGAGGCGTCCGTCACCGTGCCCGAGATGATGATGGGCAGGCGCTCACCCGTGTCTTCAAAAAGCTGGTCGATGGCGAAGATGGCGGCCTTGGCGTTGAGCGTGTCGAAAATGGTCTCGACCAGGAACACATCACAGCCGCCGTCCATCAGGGCCTGGGCCTGCTCGTAGTAGGCCTGGCGCAGGGTGTCGAAATCCACATTGCGCGCGCCCGGGTCGTTCACGTCGGGGCTGATGCTGGCCGTCTTGGGCGTGGGGCCGATGGCGCCTGCGGCAAAGCGTGGCTTGTCGGGCGTGCTGTACTTGTCGCAGGCCTCGCGGGCCATGCGTGCGGCCACCAGGTTCATCTCCACGGCCAGCTCGGGCAGCTCGTAGTCGTCCTGCGCCACGGTGGTGGCGCCGAAGGTGTTGGTCTCGATGATGTCGGCGCCTGCCGCCAAGTACTGCTCATGGATCTCGCGAATGACCTCGGGCTTGGTGAGCTGCAGCAGCTCGTTGTTGCCCTTGAGGTCTTTGGGATGGTCGGCGAAGCGGGTACCACGGTAGTCGGCCTCGGTCAGCTTGTAGCGCTGGATCATGGTGCCCATGGCACCGTCGAGCACCACGATGCGCTGGCGCATGATCTCGGGCAGCTGCGCGGCGCGGGTGTAGGGGCGGCGCTCCACGGGCTGCGTGGCGACGGGCGGGCGGGCTTCGGCGATGGTCATGCCGATGATTTTAGGTCAGGGGGCGCTTCCATGAGCCCCGGTGCGCGCCAACAAGCTCAATGCATCAACCCCCTGATCAGCAGGATTGACCCTGCCCGCTGTGCCAAGGGGCCACGGCCTCGGCAGGCATGGGCCGTGCGAAGCGGAAGCCTTGCAACTCGTCGCAACCCAGCCGGCGCATCAGGGTGTGCTGCCCTTCAGTTTCCACCCCTTCGGCCACCACAGACAAGTCCAGCGCATGGGCCAGGCTGATCATGCCTTTGACAATGGCCTTGGCATCGGGGTCGTTTTCGGCGTCTTGCACAAAGCAGCGGTCAATCTTCAACTCGGCGATGGGCAGGTAGCGCAGCTGTGGCAGGCTGGCATGGGCCGAGCCAAAGTCATCGATGGACAGCCGAACACCCAGGGCATGCAGGCGCTCGAACACCCGGGCTGTCAGGCGCGGGTCGGCCATGGCGTCGGCCTCGGAGACCTCCAGGGTGAACCACTCGGGCGCCACCTGGTGATCTCGGAAGGTCTCTTGCAGTTGCACCAGCAGATCGGCCTGCCGCAGTTGCTGCCGCGACAGGTTGATCGACAACTTCAAGGGCAGGCCTTGCTGGTGCCATTGCTGCAACTGGCGGCAGGCCTGCTGCAGGGCCCATCGGCTGAGCGCCGGCAGCTGGCCGTATCGCTCGGCCAAGGGCATGAAGGCTTTGGGGTGGAGCAAACCCTGCACGGGGTGCTGCCAGCGCAGCAGGGCCTCTACGCCGGTGACCTGGCCGCGTCGAGCGTCCACCTTGGGCTGGTAATGCAACACCAGGCCTTGTCCATCATGCGCCAGGGCGCGACGCAGCTGAGCGTTCAGGTCGTGCTCGGCCTGCTGGTCGCCCGTCAGTTGCTGCTCGAAGAAGCAATGGATGTTGCCACCGGCGCGCTTGGCCGACATCAGCGCGGCATCGGCATGGGCCAGCAGGCGCGCGCGCGGCCCGTGCTCCGGGTGCATGACGATGCCGATGGAGCAGGTCAGGCGCAGCTCATGCCGGGCCACCAGGTAAGGGCGCTGTACCGCTTGGCGGATGCGGTCGGCCACCAGGGCGGCCGCGCTGGCATCCGGGTCACCATCGAGCATCATCAGGAACTGATCGCCGGACAGTCGGGCCAGCGCATCGGTGCTGCGACCTATGCCCAGCAGGCGCCGGGCCACCTCGCGCAGGACGGCATCGCCCGTGGCCTGGCCATGCTGGGTGTGGATGGCGCGGAAGCCATCCAGGTCGATGCACAAGAGGGCCAGCTGGCGACCCCGCTGCTCGGCCCGGGCGGCCGCCACCGACAAGCGGTCCTCCAGCACCAGACGGCCAGGCAAGCCGGTGATCGGATCCAGAGGTTCGGGGTGGGGGGTGGTGAGCCATGCTGCCGCCTCGCCAGACTGAGGCGCCATGGGCTGAGGCTCTGTGGGCTGAGCCGCTGCGGACGGCTGGGCTGCAGGCGGGCTTGTCGCCCCAGAGGCTGGCATCTTGGCTGCCGCCACGCGTGGCGATCTGGCCGGCGCTGGCAAGGGGGGTGGCGCTGCTGGTCCAGAGCGCGCAGCCAGCCAGCTGCGCAGCACGGCTATCAGGCCGCCCAGCCCCAACAGCAGCAAGGGCAGCCACCATTGGTACGGCAGGTCGTCAGCCAGGATGCTCATGAAAGCCCGTCACGGCAGCATGTGAGCGACACGCTCAATGCATCACCACGGGCTGGTTGGCCATGCCCGCGTACTTCTCCAGGTACGCGTCGAACTCTTCCACGCTGGGTGAGCTCTCGATCAGTTCTTCGACGCCCTGCTTGAAGCTTTCGGCCAGGGCCCCTTCGATGAAGATTTCCTTGCGGGCGAACTTGTCGACGATCTCGTAGCCGCCCCGGGTCAGGGCGTTGGGCAGGGCACTGGTCTGGGCCTGCTCGGCCTGCCAGGTTGAGTCCTCGGAAGGCAGGTCGATCTGGACCACCGCGTAGCTATCCGAGTTGTACAGCATGTGCATCTTGTGTCTCCAGGCGTGATGGGCAACTGCACCGCAGATGGGGACAGATTGCAGCCATCTCAAGGCCATGATGACTCAAGCATCGGACGAGTCACCCCCCGACTTGAGGGCCTGCGTCGTGCCGCGCCCACGGGGCGTGCGGATTGCACACGACATGCCCCACCACCCAAGTTCAGCCGCCCGTGGCGCGGCGGACGGCCGGGAAGTACCAGCGGTGCGGCAGGTGACGCAGGAGCTTCAACCACAATGTGAAACGCCAAGGGAAGTGGATCTCGAAGCGCCCCGATCCCCAGCCGGCCACGATCGCTTGCGCGGCCTGTTCGGGCGTGAGCAAGGCGGGCATGGCAAAGTCGTTTTGCGCCGTCATGGGGGTTTGCACAAAGCCCGGGTTGATCACCGACACGCCGATGCCCTCGGGCTGAAGATCGAGGTACAGCGTCTCGGCCAGGTTGTTCAGCGCGGCCTTGGTGGGCCCATACGCGAGCGCCTTGGGCAGCCCACGGAAGCCCGCCACGCTGGCCACCAGGCTGAGGTGCCCGCTGCGCTGACGCCGCACGGTGGGCAGGGAGGCCGCCAGCACATGCCAGGCGCCGTCCAGGTTGATGCGCTCGTGACGCAACACCTCGTCAAGGTCGAAGGTCTCGGCCCGCATGGGCACATAGTGGCCGGCGCAGTACATCACCAGATCCAAGCGTCCAGCCCGGGCCTGTCGCAGCGCCTGGTCATGGGCGGCTTGTACCGCCTGTCGGTCGGTCACATCCAGCGGCAAGGCCAGGCTGCCCGGGTGCTGATCCACAAACGACTGCAACGCGGGCACGCTGCGCGCTGACACGATGACCTGCGCGCCACGTGCGTGCAACAGGCTGGCCGTGGCCCGGCCAATGCCGGTGGACGCCCCGACGATCCACACCGTGCGATCGGTCCAGTCCTGGATACGGGGGTTCAAGGCCATGGTGATTCACTCCTCACAACACCAACACGCTTCACGGGCGCACAAAGGTCAACATGACCTGGCCCAGCGTGATGCCAAACTTGCTCATGACGGCCCGATTGAGCATGATCTTCTCGTCCATCAGGTACATCCAGTCGTCAAACTGCACTTCGTAGACGCGGCCATCCACCGGCAGCTTCAGGGTGTACTGCCAGTTGAACGCGTTGCCCGCCACCTCGCCACGGGCCTCGCCCGCCACATCGCCGGCGGTGCCAGACCATTGGCCATTGCCCAGGTCTTTCAGGGTCCACACGCGGCGCTCGGTACTGCCATCGCTGTAGAAGAAATCCTCTTCCAGCACGCCCGTGTCGCCCTGCCAGGAGCCCACCATCTTCACGGTGAAGCGCTTGACCACCCGGCCTGAGCGATCGATGAACACGCCATGTGCGGTCAACGGCCCATTGAAGTAGGTGCGCAGATCCAGCTTCGGTGTTTCTTGTGCGTAGTCAGAGGGCACGGGTTTGCTGGCGCAACCCGACAGACCCGCCAGGGTGCACAGCGCCAGCACGGCCATCCACCAACGCAAACGGGTCCATCCACCGGCGGAAGAACGTTGAAGCGATGCCAATCGGGTCATGAACACTCCTTGAGAACACGCATCGGGATCAGGCCAAAGCCTGGTGATGGCGCCACCGCCAGCACGCGGCCAACGCCACCAGCTTGAACAGGCAGGGCAAGGCGCCATAGGCCAGCGTCAGGGCCCACAAGGCCTCGGGGCTTTGTGCCCCCGGGCTGTAGCCCATCCACTGCAAGGCCGGCAAGGCCACGCCCGCCGCCAGCGCCAGGTTGAGCTTGGTGGCCCAGTGCCACCAGCCGGCATACGCCCCTTCGGATTGCCCCAGGTGACCCGCACGCTGCACCACCCCTGTCAGCAAAGTGCCAGGCGCAGTCAGGTCGGCGCCCAGGGCCCAGCCGGTCAGCAGACACACCACGCCGAAGGCCGCCACGTCGCCAGCGCCCAGGCTCAGCACGCCCACAAAGGCGGCCACGCTCATCAGCATGCCCAGCGCCCACGCCCGCATGGGGCCGATGCGGGCGATGCAGCGCACCCACCAGGGCACGCTCAAGGCCCCCACCAGAAAGTAGCCACCGAGGAAGGCCGGCGCATAAGCCATGGCCTGCAGGCGATCCTGGATGAAGAACAGCACCAGCGTGGCCGGGATGGCGCTGGCAATGCCGTTGAGCAGGAACACCGCCATCAGCCGGCGGAAGCCGGCACCCCGCCAGGGCAAGCGCAGATCAGACGCGGCCACGGTGGTGGTGGACACAGGCGCGGCTGACGCTGCGGGTGCCGGCCCACGGGCCAGGCACACCCAGCCCATCACCAGGGTGAGGGCCAGCGTCAGCGCCGTCCAGCCTGGCCCAGCGTGGGTCGCCAGCACATTGGCCGTGACCACACCCACCAGCCCAAAGCCTTCACGCCAAGCCACCAAACGGGCCCGCTGGGCCTGGTCGCCGCCCAGGCGCGTGCCCCAGGCCAGGTGCATCACGGTGGCCAGGCTGTAGGCCAGGAAGGTGAACATGATGGTGCCGGCACACCACCACAGCAAGGCGGCCTCGCCCCGCACAGGCGGGAAGAACACGGCCACAAAGCCGAGCACCAGCGCCACGGCCGCCAGGGCCATCCAGCCCAGGGCGCGACGGCCCTCGCACAGCAGCCGGTCCACCCAGCGCCCCACCAGCGGATCGATGAAGGCATCGGCCAATCGGGTCAGCAAGAAGACGAGGCCGAGGAGGCCCAGAGACACGCCCAGTGTCTGCCCATAGTGCGAGGGCAGCACCACATACAGCGGGATGGCCGCAAACGCCAGGGGCAGACCGTTCAGGCCGTAGCGAGCACTGGCGGGGTGGCTGAGCATGGTGGGTTCCGTGGGGTGGAAGTGTGAGCCCGCGCGCGATCAACCCGGCTTGCGCAGGGTGTACTGCACGACGTTGGTGTTGCCCATGTCGAAGGCCGCCTCGCAGTAGGCCAGGTAGAACTCCCAGATGCGCTGGAAGCGCAGGTCGAAGCCCAAGCCTTGCACCTGCTGCAGGTGCGCATGGAAGCCTGTCCGCCAGCGACGCAGGGTCTCGGCGTAGTCGGGGCCGAAGGCCAGAGAGTCAACGACTTCCAGGCCTGCGCGCTCGGCCATCTGGCGGAACACGCGGTCGCTGGGCAACATGCCGCCGGGGAAGATGTACTGCTGGATGAAGTCGGTCGAGCGGGTATAGCGCTCGAACAGATCGTCATGGATGGTGATGGTCTGGATGCAGGCGCGCCCACCGGCCTTGAGGTTGCGGGCCACCGTGTCGAAGTAGCCGGGCCAGTACGACTGGCCCACCGCTTCGAACATCTCGATGGACACCAGGCTGTCAAAGGGTCCATCGGCGATGTCGCGGTAGTCCTGCAAGCGCAGATCGGCCAATTCGGCCAGGCCGGCCTTGCTCATGCGCTCGCGGGCCCAGGCCAGCTGCTCGTGCGACAGGGTCACCCCGGTCACGTGGGCGCCATAGTCGGCTGCCGCGATCTCGGCCAGCCCACCCCAACCACAACCGATCTCCAGCACCCGCTGGGCCGCACCGGCTTTCACGCCGGCGGCCTCCAAGGCGCGCTTGACCTTGGCGCGCTGCGCCTGTGCCAGGTCGCCGTTCAAGTTGCCCTCGAACCAGGCGCTGGAGTAGCTCATGGTCGGGTCCAGCCACAGGCGATAGAAGTCATTGCCCAGGTCGTAGTGGGCCTGGATGTTCTTGCGGCTGTTGCGCTTGGAGTTGTGGTTGAGCAGGTGCCGAATGCGGTAAATCAGGCGCCCCCACCAATGCCCGTAAATGGCCGACTCGATGTGCTCGCGGTTGGCGATGCACAGCTTGAGCAAGGCCGTGAGGTCGGGCGTGCTCCACTCGCCCTCGATGTAGCCCTCGGCCAGGCCGATGTCGCCCGACTTCAGCACACGGCTGCACACCGCCCAATCGTGCAGGATCAGGCCTGCGCGGGGCTCGGCATCGCCCACCGCACGGGCCTGCCCCATGCGGGCGGTGCTGCCATCGGGCAGCTGCAGCTCCAGGGTGCCCACGTGCAGGCGCTGCAGCAGGCGCAGCACGGCGCGCGCAGCCGCTGGCGCGTCACCAGGCAAGGTGAGCGAGGACTCCTGGGCGGAGTTCAGGGTGGTGGAATGCTTCATGGCGTCAGTCCTGAGATGCCGGGGTGTTGGACGGCGTGATCCACGGGGTGATCGATGCGGTTGAACGAGAGGTCTCGGCGGCGGATGAGGGAAGCGCCCCCGTGACGAACTCGGCGGGTGGCTCGGGCTTGGTGAAAAACGGCACCCTCTTGAGCCACAGGCGCAAGGCCTGCCAATGAATGCGCGCCACCACGCCCATCGTCATCCACGGCCAGCCCAGTATGGCGCGGCGCACGCTGGCGGCGTTGAGGGGCTGTAGCTGGCCGCTGATCGAGGTTTGCAGCACGGCGCCGTGCTCGTCGTGATGATCCACCCGGGCCACCAGGCGCTGCGGCGTGCGCATGAACCGAAAGCGGTAGTGCCCTTCGACGCGGCAAAACGGCGAGACGTGGAGCACCTTGTTGGCGCGCAGCTCATGCCCCCACTTCAGTTCGTCGCCCTGGAGCAGGTAGAGGTGGCGTTCTCCAAAGGTGTTGTTCACCTCGGCCACCACGGCGTGCAATTCGCCGTCAGGCCGATGCACGTACCAGAAGCTCACGGGCTTGAACACATAGCCCAGCACGCGCGGATAGGTGTGCAGCCACACCTCCCCGGCCGGCAGGTCGTCGCGCCAGGCGCCGTGCTCGCGCAGCACGCCGTCCAGCCAGGCCAGGGCATCAGGTCCACCCTGGCCATGATCGGCATCATGGAAGCTCAGCCAGCCGCGTTGGTTGCGGCGCACCACCGCCTCGGGCTGACGGGCCAGTTGCCTCAAGGGCAACACCCAGAAGTAGTTGCCATAGCGAAAGGCATGCCCCACCGGCCGCAGGCGGCGATGCAGCACCTCGCCAAAACCAATGAGCGGGCGGGCACGGGTCATCAGGCCACCATGGGCGTGACACCCGCCGCCGGGTTGGTCGCGGCATCGTTGCGCCCCGTCGGTGCGGCCATCTGCCACCGGGCCAACAAGCCATCGGCCGCCGCCAGGCCGGCCTTCAGCCCATCTTCGTGGAAGCCATAGCCTGCCCAGGCGCCTGCAAACCACAGGCCACGCCGGCCCTGCAGTTGGGGCAGCTTGCGCTGCGCCTCGATCGCTGCCTGATCAAACACCGGGTGCGCATACGAGATGCGCTTGATGACGTGCTCATCACGCGGTGGGCGCAAGGCATTGAGCGACACGATCACCGGTTGCTGCCACGGCAGGGGCTGCAGCTTGTTGATCAGGTAGTGCAGGCACACGTGCCGGTCTTCATCGCGCGGCCGGGCGGCGCGCTCGTAGTTCCAGGCGGCCCAGGCAGCAGGTCGCTTGGGCAGCATGGTGGTGTCGGTGTGCAGGATGGCTTCGTTGTCGTGATACCGAATGGCCCCCAGCACCGAGGTCTCGTCCGCCGTCGCCCCCGCGCCCAGCATGGCCAGGGCCTGATCGCTGTGGCACGCCAGCACCACGGCATCGAAGCGGTCCGAGCCCATGCGGCTGTGCACCATGACACCGGCCTCGCCGGCGGCGCCCAGCGGGGCCACGCCATGCACGGGGTTGTTCAGGCGCACGTCGGGCAGGTCCCGCAGGATTCGGCGCACGTACTCGCGAGAGCCCCCCTGGACCGTGAACCACTGCGGCCGGTTGGCCACCTGCAGCAAACCATGGTTGTGACAGAAGCGCACCAGCGTGGCCATGGGAAACACCATCATCTGCTGCACGGGGCACGACCAGATGCAGGCCACCATGGGCAGCAGATAGCCTTGCTGGAAGGCCTCACTGAAACCCTGCCGACGCAGGAAGTCGCCTATGGGCTCGCTCAGGGCGGCGTCTCTGCCTTCCACCGCCATCTGCGTGGTCAGGCTGTTGAAGCGCAGGATGTCGCGCAGCATGCGCCAAAAGGGTGGCGACACCAGGTTGCGCCGCTGTGCAAACACGGTGTTCAGGGACGACCCGCACCACTCCAGCCCAGGCCGCAAGCCCGCCGCGCCCTCGGCGTCATCGGGCACCTGCACCGAAAACGACATGTCGGAGGCCGCCGTGGGCACCTGCAGTTGGGCAAAGAGGCGGATGAGTTGCGGGTAGGTGCGCTCGTTGAACACCAAAAACCCCGTGTCCACGCCGTGGGTGATCATGCCGCCCTGCGGCCCTGGCAGGCTCACGTCCACCGTGTGGGCGTGTCCCCCCGCCCGACCATCGGCTTCGAACACGGTCACGGCCACATCCGGGCGCGCCTGCACCAGCCGCCAGGCGGCCCCCAGACCAGAAATCCCGCTGCCCACCACCGCGATGCGTTTCATGACGATTCCTTTGAATGTGTCACTGTGTCGTTGCTCAATTATACCGTGCGGTCACATTACAACCAAATTGTTTATTTTGCTGGTGCGGGCCTGGCCAGGGCCTCTTCGATCGCACGCACCAAGCCCGCGTCATCGGGCTCGACCCGGCTGGCGTATGAGCGCACCTGTGCGCCGTCGCGCCCCACCAGGTACTTGTGGAAGTTCCAGCCCGGGCTGACGCCCGAAACCTTGATCAAGCCCTGGTAGAAGGGGTGGGCCTGAGCCCCCTTGACCGACACCTTGGTGAACATCGGAAAGCGCACACCGAACTGGTTGTCACAAAACTCGGCAATCTGGCGGTTGCTGCCAGGCTCTTGCCGCCCAAAATCGTTCGAGGGGAAGCCCAGCACCACCAGACCCCGATCACGGTAGCGCTGATGCAAGGCCTCCAGCCCTTCGTACTGCGAGGTGAAGCCGCACTGACTGGCGGTGTTCACCACCAGCAGCACTCGACCACGGTACTGACACAGGTCTTGGGGCTTTTCATCCTGCAATCGGGGCACCACATGGCGCAACAAGGCGGGACAAGCCGCCGACCCTGTGGCCACGGCCGGGTTGGCATTGGCCACCGTGGCCACCACACCCATCCCTACGGCCACCACCGCCTGACGGATGCATCCCATCAGTGCCCCGGCCCAACCATGAACGGACTTTGTCTTCATCTTGCTCATGTTTGTCTTGGTCAGTATTTCTTTGTTGACCTATATTAGGGGTTAAACACGAGTTGGACAATTCATTGTCCAGGTCAAATCGGCGTCACCATGAACCATGCCCTGCTGTTGTCCATTGCCGCGGTCGAGCGCGACACCGGTCTGAGCAAAGACACCCTGCGCATTTGGGAGAAGCGTTACGGCTTTCCGGTGCCGGTGCGTGATGGCCAGGGCGAGCGCGCCTACCCGCTCGACCAGGTGGAGCGGCTGCGCGTGATCAAACGCCTGCTGGACGTGGGACACCGGCCCGGTCGAGTGGTCGCCTTGGAACACGATTCGCTGCTGGCCCTGGCCGAGCGCAGCGCGGATGCGCTCGGCCTGCACCCGCAGCAGGTGCGGCGTCGAGGTCAGTCGGTGGCCGACCCGGCCACGCCCGCTGGCGGCACCGTGCGCCCGGCCCACACCCTGCCCGGCAACGAGCCCGTCCAGGGCCACACCACCGGGCTGCCCCAGGATTGGGTTGATGCCTGCCTGGACGCCGCCGACCAGCATGACCTGCTGCGCGTGCGCCGCCTGCTCAGGCAGGCGCTGGCCCAGGAGGGTGCGGCGCGTCTGGTGACCGAAGTGGTCTCCCCCTTGATGCGCGCCATGGGCGACGGGTGGTTGCGAGGCCGCTTTCAGGTGCAGCAAGAGCACGCCGTCAGCCAGGCGGTGCAGCAAACATTACACGCCGCCATCCACCAGATGCCCCTGCCCCACCCGGACGACCGTCCGCGCGTGCTGCTGAGCACCTTGCCGGGCGAAGCCCATGGCCTGGGCCTCTTGGCGGCCGAAGCCTGGCTGACGCTGGTGGGTGCACAGCCTCTGAATCTGGGCCCGCAAACACCGCTGTGGGACCTGGTGCAAAGCGCCCAGCAGCACCGTGCCGAGGTGGTGTTGCTGGGCTTCAGTGCGGCGGCCCCCGCACCGCTGGTTCAAGACACGCTGAGCGAGTTGCGCAGCAAGGTGCCGCCCCACATCGAGGTCTGGGTGGGCGGGCAACACCCCCTGCTCCAGCGCAAGCCCCCAGCCCACATCACCGTGCTGTCCGACATCGCGGACCTGGGCACGGCCGTGCAGCGCTGGCGCCAGGCGCAGGGCCCACGCGCCTGAGCGGCCGACCCGAGCGGTTCTGCCCCGTCACACCCACCGGTGCCCACCATGCCCGCCCACACGCCTGCGTCCAAGCTCAAAGGCTTCAAGGCCCATCTGCCCACCAAGCCCTGCGCCCACTGCCAGCGACTGATGAGCTGGCGTAAAAAGTGGGCGCGCACCTGGGATGAGGTGCGTTATTGCTCGAACCGATGCCGTCAGGAGGCCCGCCGTGGCAGCGCCGCGTGAACTCATCCTGATCCTGGGCGACCAACTCGGGCCCGACCACCCCGCCCTGGCCGAGGCCGACCCGGCCCAGGATGCGCTGCTCTTCATCGAAGCCCCCGGTGAGGCCACCCACGTGTGGAGCCACCAGGCGCGCATCGCCGTGTTCATCGCCGCCATGCGCCACCGCGTGGCCGAACTGCGCGCCCAGGGCTGGACCGTGCAGCACCTTCGGCTGGACGACGACACCCTGGCGCACCTGCCCACCTTGCCCGAACGACTGGGCCACGTGCTGAGCACCATGCGCCCGGGCCGCCTGCGCGCGGTCGAGCCCGGCGAATGGCGACTGCTGCGCGCCATTGAAGACACCGCCGTGCGCCACGGCACGCCCTTGAGCTGGATGGAAGACACGCACTTCTTGTGCAGCCGGCGCGACTTTGCCCGCTGGGCTGCACGCAAGAAGGAGTTGCGCATGGAGTGGTTCTACCGCTGGATGCGGCAAGAACACCGGGTGTTGATGGGCGCCGACGGCCAGCCGGTGGGCGGGCAGTGGAACTTCGACGAAGACAACCGCCAGCCCTACCCCAAGAGCGGCCCGGGCACCATTCCCCCGCCCGCACGCTTTGAGCCCGACACCCTGACCCAGGAGGTGCTGACCCTGGTGCGCACGCACTTTGCAAGCCACCCAGGCCGGCTGGACGATTTCATCTGGCCCGTCACCCGGGCCCAGGCCCTGCAGGCCCTGGACACCTTCATCCGCACCCGACTGGCCGGGTTCGGCCCGCATCAGGATGCGATGTGGGACCGCACCCCGTTTGGCTGGCATTCCCTGCTCTCGGTGGCCATGAACCTGCACCTGCTGCACCCGCGCGAAGTCATCGACGCGGCCGAAACGGCCTGGCTTGAGGGACGTGCACCCCTGGCGAGTGTGGAAGGCTTCATCCGCCAGGTGCTGGGCTGGCGAGAGTTCATCCGGGGTGTGTACTGGCTGGACATGCCTGATCTGGCCGACGCCAATCACTGGCAGGCCGATCAGCCCCTGCCCGACTTCTTCTGGACAGGCGAGACCGACATGGCCTGCCTGCGCGACGCGCTGCAGCAAACCCTGCAGCACGGCTACGCCCACCACATCCAGCGCCTGATGGTGCTGGGCCTCTATGGCCTGCTGGCAGGCGTCAAGCCCCAGGCCATGGCCGACTGGTTTCTGGCCATCTATGTGGATGCGGTGGAGTGGGTCGAGTTGCCCAATGTGGCAGGCATGGCGCTGTACGCCAACGGTGGGCGTTTCACCAGCAAGCCTTACGCGGCCTCAGGCGCCTACATCCAGCGCATGAGCAACCACTGCAAGGGCTGCCGCTACGACCCCAAACAGCGCGTGGGCGAACGCGCCTGCCCTTACACCACCCTGTATTGGGCGTTTCTGGACCGGCACGAAGCCGAGCTGGCCGCCAGCCCACGCACCGCCTTGATGGTCAAGAACCTGCAGCGCATGAGCGCTGAAGAGCGCCAGGCGGTGCGAGAGGCCGCGCAGGCCTGGACGACGGCCATGTCCAACACGTCGCGGTGACCAGACCGCTCTGGTTGCCATCAAGGCCAGGCGGGTCAAGGCCCCAGGCTGGCCACCGACCACAAACTGTCATCCAATCTGTTTACCCTGCCGTATGGTGGGGTGTTGGTGCGGGCGTCACAAAAAAGCCCTGGCCCGCTATCATGCCCCTCATCACGGTGGACGCCCCCGGGCGGGCCACTGCGCGTCACCCTGGAGTTCTGCATGCTCTACCCTGAACTGTTCAAACAACTTGAATCCGTGCGCTGGAACATGGAAACCGACATCCCCTGGGACCGGTTCGATGCCAGCCAGCTGTCTGAAGAGCAGGCACAAACCATCAAGATGAACGCCATCACCGAGTGGGCGGCCCTGCCGGCCACCGAGATGTTCCTGCGCGACAACCGTGACGACAGCGACTTCTCGGCCTTCATGTCGGTGTGGTTCTTTGAAGAGCAAAAACACTCGCTGGTGCTGATGGAGTACCTGCGCCGCTTCCGGCCCGACCTGGTGCCCACCGAGGAAGAACTGCACGAGGTGCGCTTCGAATTCGACCCCGCCCCGGCGCTGGAAACCCTGATGCTGCATTTCTGCGGCGAGATTCGGCTGCACCACTGGTACCGTCGGGCCTCTGAATGGCACACCGAGCCGGTGATCAAGGCGATTTACGACACCCTGGCACGAGACGAAGCCCGCCACGGCGGCGCCTACCTGCGCTATATGAAGAAAGCCCTGAGCCGCTTTGGCGACGAGGCCCGTGCGGCCTTTGCCAAGGTGGGCGTGCTGATGGCCAGCGCCCGGCGCACGGCGCAGGCCCTGCACCCCACGAACCTGCACGTGAACCAGTCCTTGTTCCCACGCGACACCATCCAGTCGCGGCTGCCCAATCCCGAATGGCTAGAGCACTGGCTGGACAAGCAGATCCAGTTCGACGCCGTGTGGGAGAACAAGGTGGTCGAACGCATCCTGGCCAACATGAGCTCGCTGATGGAGCGCAGTTTTGGCTCGGTGCAAGACCTTAACCGCTTCCGCAAGGAAGTGACCCGAGCCCTGGAACAGCGCGTGAACGAAAAAATGCAGGCCTTGGCGCCCGAGGGCACCAAGCCTGCATCTGTCTGACCCCCCGATCAGACCAAAACCATCCGCCTGGCCCCGTCAGACGGGCGCCCAGGGTTGAACCGGCTGGCCGCCCGCAAACAGCGGGTGGGCCTGGGCCTCCTCCAGCGTCAACACCGGTGTCACGCAGGCATCGGCCGCTTCGAACTTGTGCGCCCAATAGGCCAGGGGCTGGCTCGCCACCAGGGCGGCTACCTCGGTCTTGAGGGCCGCCGCATCCGGCGAGCCCGGGAAGGCGCCACGCTGCCAGTGACGGTTCACCCAATCCGGCCGCTCGAACACCTCGCAGGCCACCTTCCAGAACTTGTGCTCCAGCGCACCCACTGCCAGGTGGCGGCCATCGGCGGTGGCGTACAGGTTGTAGCAAGGCAGGCCGCCATTGAGCAGGTCTTCGCCCGCCTGCGGGCGCCGCCCCAGGATGGGCGCCAACAGCGCCGCCGTGGCCTTGGGCATCACCAGGTGGGCGTGCAGGCCGTGCGTCATGCTCACGTCCACATGGCGCCCCCGCCCTGTGCGCCGCGCCTCGATGACGGCCGCCAGCACGGCGATGGTGGCCATGGCACTGCCTGCAGCCAGGTCACCCCACTGCACATTGGACAAGGCCAGCTCGCCCGTGGGCGCACGCATCTGGTCCAGCACGCCTGACATGGCCAGGAAGTTCAGGTCATGTCCCGCCTTGCCAGCCCAGGGCCCCGTTTGACCGAAGCCGGTGATGGAGACCATCACCAGTTTCGGGTTCAGCGCATGCAGGCGCTGGGCATCCAGCCCCATGCCTTGCAGCACCCCGGGACGGAAGCTATCGACCATCACATCGGCCGCTGCCAGCCAATCCCGCAACTGGGCCAGATCGGCCTCGCTGCGGAAGTCGACCGTGCGGCAGGGCTTGCCATGGTTGAGCGCCTCGAACAAGGCCGTCAGGGGCCGCGCCGGGTCGCCCTCGGGCGGCTCGACCTTGATCACCTCGGCGCCCAGGTCGGCCAGCATGCGCGTGCTGAACGGCCCCGGCAGGTTGCGCGACAGGTCGATGACCCGCAGGCCATCGAGCAGGCCGCTCAGCGGGCCGGCCACGGTGGCGTGGGCAGCGCCCGCGCTCACGCCACGTCCTCGAAGCGGCCGCCTTCCTGGGCCAGCTTGACGATGATGGCCGCCGGCTCGAAGCGCGGGCCGTAGGCCTTGGCCAGCTCACGCGCACGCTCAACGAACCGCTTGGGGCCCACCGCGTTGATGAACTGCAGCGCGCCGCCCTGGTTGGGCGCGAAGCCCCAGCCGAAGATCGAGCCGATGTTGGCGTCGGCCACCGAGCGCACCACCTTTTCTTCGTAGCAGCGGGCGGCCTCATTGGCCTGCACGTACAGCAGGCGGTCGACCAGCTCTTGCTGCGAGGGCTGCTGGGCCACGGGCGGGTACAGCTTGGTCAGCTCAGGCCACAGCGACTTCTCTTTGCCGTTGTAGTCGTAGAAGCCTTTGCCGGCCTTCTTGCCGATGCGGCCTTGCGTGGCGCCGATGTTCTGCAGCACGGCCTGACCCGGGTGGTGGGGCAGCTCCTTGCCTTCGGCCAGCAAGTCCTTCTTGGTCTGCTCGGCGATGTGCAGGGCCAGGCTCAACGAGACCTCGTCCTGCAGGGCCAGTGGCGGCATGGGCATGCCGGCCTTCAGGCCCGCCACCTCGATGGAGCGCGGGTGCACGCCTTCACCCAGCATGGCCAGGCCTTCCATCACGTAGGTGCCGAACACGCGCGAGGTATAGAAGCCGCGGGCGTCGTTGACCACGATCGGGGTCTTGCCGATCTGCAGCACGTAGTCGAAGCCACGCGCCAGGGTCTCGTCAGACGTCTTCTCGCCCATGATGATCTCGACCAACGGCATCTTGTCCACCGGCGAGAAGAAGTGCAGGCCGATGAAGTTGGCCGGGCGGCTGGACGCCGTGGCCAGGCCGGTGATGGGCAGCGTCGAGGTGTTGGACGCGAACACGGCGTCGGCGGCGATGACGGCTTCCGACTTCTTCGTGCAGACGGCCTTGATGTCGCGGTCTTCGAACACCGCTTCGATCACCAGGTCGCAGCCTTGCAGGTCTTCATACGAGGTGGTGGGCTTGATGCGCGCCAGCAGGGCGTCGCGCTTCTCGGCCGTGCTGCGGCCGCGCGAGATGGCCTTGTCGAGCAAGCCTTGCGAGTAGGCCTTGCCCTTCTCGGCGTTCTCGATCGTGGTGTCGAGCAGCACGACGTCGATGCCGACCTTGGCCGACACGTAGGCGATGCCTGCGCCCATCATGCCGGCGCCCAGGATGCCGACCTTTTTGACCTTGCTTTCGGCAAAGCCCTTGGGACGCGACTGCCCCTTCTTGATGGCGTTGAGCTGGTGCCACAGCGTGCCGATCATGTTCTTGCTGGTCTGCGACACCACGCAGGCGGCGAAGTAGCGCGACTCGACCTGCGAGCCGGCGTCGAAGTCCAGCAGGCAGCCTTCGAACAGGCAGCTCATGATGTGGGTGAGCGCTGGGTAGTTGCCATGCGCCTTGGCGTTGGCCATGGACGGGGCAATCGCCAGCATCTGCACCACGGCCGGGCTCTTGCTGTCGCCACCGGGGATGCGGAAGCCCTTGTTGTCCCAGGGCTGCGAGGCCTTGGGGTTGGCCAGACACCAGGCTTTGGCCTTGGCCAGCATGTCCTCGCGGCTGCTGGCCAGCTCGGTCACCAGGCCCATGTCCTTGGCCTTGGCCGCGGTCAGTTCCTTGCCCTGGGTGATCAGGTCCATGGCCTTCTGGATGCCGATCATGCGGGGCACGCGCTGGGTGCCGCCACCACCGGGCAGCAGGCCCAGCTTGACCTCGGGCAGACCGAACTTGGCCTTGGGGTCGTCGATGGCGATGCGGGCGTGGCAGGCCAGGGCCAGCTCCAGGCCGCCGCCGAGTGCCGTGCCGTTGAGTGCCGCCACCACGGGCTTGCCGCACTTTTCCATGCGGCGCAGCATGCCCTTGAGGTCTTCACACAGCTTGAAGGCCTCTTCGGCGCTGGTGATCTGCGTAAGCTGGTCGATGTCGGCGCCGACGATGAAGGTCGACTTGGCCGAGGTGATGATCAGGCCCTTGAGGTTGCCATCGGTTTCCAGCTGGTTGACCAGCGCGGCGAACGGCTCGACCAGGGTCGGGTTGAGCACATTCATTGCGCGGCCCGGCATGTCGATGGTGACCAGGCCGATGCCGTCGGCATCGAGTTCAAACGTGAAGGCTTGAGATTGAGTCATGGTGTGGGCCTCCCGGATCAGACGCGTTCGATGATGGTGGCGATGCCCATGCCGGCACCGATGCACAGGGTGGCGAGCGCCGTGGACTTGCCCGAACGCTCGAGCTCATCAAGGGCGGTACCCAGGATGATGGCGCCGGTGGCGCCCAGCGGGTGGCCCATGGCGATGGCGCCACCGTTGACGTTGACGCGGTCCATCGAGAGCCCCAAATCCTTGGCGGTCTTCATCGGCACGGCGGCAAACGCCTCGTTGATTTCCCACAGGTCGATGTCGCCCGGGGTCATGCCCAGCTTGTTGAGTGCTTTCTTGCAGGCCGGCGTGGGGCCGGTCAGCATGATGGTGGGCTCGGAGCCGCACTCGGCCGTCATCAGCACGCGGGCGCGGGGCTTGAGGCCGGCCTTCTGGCCCGCTTCCTTGCTGCCCAGCAGCACCAGGGCGGCGCCGTCGACGATGCCCGAGGAGTTGCCAGCGTGGTGGTTGTGCAGGATCTTCTCGATCGTCGTGTACTTGTCCAGCGCGGTGGCGTCAAAGCCCATGGTGCCCATCATCTCGAACGAGGGCATCAGATTGGACAGCGACTCGACCGAAGTGCCGGGGCGGATGGTCTCGTCCTTGGCCAGCATCAGCATGCCGTTGATGTCGCGCACCGGGATCACCGATTGGTCGAAGCGGCCTTCGGCCTGCGCGGCGGCAGCACGGCGGTGCGACTCGGCGGCGTAGGCGTCCAGGTCGGCGCGCGAGAAGCCTTCCAGCGTGGCGATCAGGTCGGCCGAGATGCCCTGGGGCACGAAGGCAGTGCCGCTGTTGATGCGCGGATCCATCACCCAGGCGCCACCGTCCGAGCCCATGGGCCAGCGGCTCATGCTCTCGACGCCACCGGCGACGACCATGTCATCGAGGCCAGCACGGATCTTGGCCGTGGCCATGTTGATGGCTTCCAGGCCCGAAGCGCAGAAGCGCGACAGCGTCACGCCCGCCACGGACTCGGCCCAGCCGGCGTCCAGCACGGCGGTGCGAGCGATGTCGGCGCCCTGCTCGCCCACCGGGGTCACGCAGCCGAGGATGACGTCGTCGACCAGCGCGGTGTCGAGGTTGTGGCGTTGTTGCAGGCCCTGCAGCAGGGTGCGCAGCAGCCACACGGGGGTGGCCTGATGCAGGCTGCCGTCTTTTTTGCCCTTGCCGCGCGGGGTGCGAACGGCGTCGTAAATGTAGGCTTCGATCATGTGAAGCTCCTTCGTTGAATGGGGTTCGGGGAGGGCCCGCGAGCCAAGCTCGGGGCCGCTGAATCACAGGAAACGCGAGGCGAGTTCCTTCATGATCTCGTTGGTGCCGCCGTAGATGCGTTGCACGCGCGAGTCGGCCCACAGGCGGGCGATCGGGTACTCCTTCATGTAGCCGTAGCCACCGAAGAGCTGCAGGCATTCGTCGATCAGCTTGCACTGGTTGTCGGTGATCCAGTACTTGATGAGTGCTGCGCGGTCCACGCCCAGTTCGCCCTTGAGGTGGGCCACCATGGCGGCGTCCACCAGGGCGCGCGAGGCCAGCAGCAGGGCCTGGCACTCGGCCAGCTTGAAGCGGGTGTTCTGGAAGCTGAAGATGGGCTTGCCGAAGGCCTTGCGCTCTTTGGTGTACTCGAGCGTGACCTTCATGGCGTACTCCATGGCGGCGATGCCGGCCAGGGCCACGAGCAGGCGCTCTTGCGGCAACTCCTGCATCAACTGGAAGAAACCCATGCCTTCTTGTTCGCCGATCAGGTTGTGCTTGCTCACCACCACGTCGTCGAAGAACAGCTCGGAGGTGTCTTGTGCCTCCATGCCGATCTTGTCGAGGTTGCGTCCGCGGCGGAAGCCTGGGGCTTCGTCCGTCTCGACCACGAACAGCGAGATGCCCTGGGCGCCTGCGTCCTTGTCGGTCTTGCAGACCACGATGATCAGGTTGGCCAGCTGGCCATTGGTGATGAAGGTCTTGCTGCCGTTGATGGTGTAGGTTTCACCGTCGGCCGACTTCTGGGCTTGGGTGCGCACGCTCTGCAGGTCGCTGCCCGTGCCGGGCTCGGTCATGGCGATGGCACCAATCAGCTCGCCGGTGGCCAGTTTGGGCAACCAGCGCCTCTTCTGCTCTTCAGTACCGTAGTGAAGGATGTAAGGCGCAACGATGCCCGAGTGCAGCGAGCCACCAAAGCCGCCGATGCCGGCCTCGCCCTGGGCCAGCACCAGCGCGGCTTCGTGACCAAAATCGCCGCCGCCACCGCCGTACTCTTCAGGCATCGAGGCGCACAGGAAGCCGTTGGCGCCCGCGTCTTCCCAGGCCTGACGGTCCATCATGCCCTGGGCACGCCAGCCTTCGTCTTTCGGAACCCATTGTTCGATCATGAAGCGCTTGGCCGACTCGAACACCATCTTGTGTTCGTCGGTCATCCAGGCAGGGGCAAAACTTTGAATGGGCATGGGGGGTGTCTCCTCGGTACGGTTTTCAGATTGCCGCAACCCGCCACAATCCCCATTCGGTAATTTCAATTACCGATATGAAAACCGCTGGTTTTCCCTAGGATCTTCGAGGCGACAAACACTTGTCGCCCAGAAGCACCCATGAGCACGGGTCACGTCACAGGTGCTGATATTGACGTTTACGTCAGCGCACGGCAAGCCCCAGGCCTGTAAATTTCCGCACGACCGTTCATTTGGTAAGATGAATTTCCGTTCTGGAAATTTGTCTTTTCATGCCTGCAGCCGATGTCCGCCCCACCGCCCCCGTGACGCCCGACGAACGCCGTGCCGCGCTGAGCGGCATGCGCGCCGGCACCCTTCAGCGCATCGAAAAAGCGGTGTTGCAGCTGTTTTCCGAGCGCGACTTCCACGAGGTGAGCCTGGCCGAAGTGGCCAAAGCCGCCAACGTGTCCTTGCAGACCATTTACAAATACTTTGGCAGCAAGGAGGTGCTGGTTTACGCCATGCTGGACGTGATGTTGGGCCGCCTGGCCGAACGCATGCTGGACCACCTCCAAGGCATCGACGATGCCCGCGAACGGCTGCGCAAGACCTTCTGGGTCACCCTGGATTACATGGACCGACACCCCGCTGTGATGCTGCTGCTGTTCACTGCCGTGCCGGTGTCCAGGCACCGCAACATCGGCATCTATGAAAGCCCGGAGCTCATCAACGCCTTCCTTGGCGTGCTGCAGGATGGGCAAGAGCGCGGGGTGCTCAACCACCGCGTGTCCAGCAAGATCCTGCTGGACGTGTTCATGGGCATCGTCGGGCGGGTGGTGCTGATGCACATCGTGCGGCGCGAGCGACGCTCGCTGACCGAGCAGTTCGACGAGCTCTTCGGCATCCTCTGGCGGGCCATGTCGGCACACTGAGGTCCGCCCACGGAGTCATGCCAGAGGCAACTGCCGCCCATCGTGAACTGCGTCACGAATGACTGCCCGTGTTCACCCTCTTTGGGGCGGCCACCCTCAAGTCAGCGCCGAGAGCACCGACAATCCGACGACCAGCTATTTAGCGCCCTGACAACCTTGAGCACACCCACGCCCCTGCCCACGCCACCGGTCGAGCCGGTGGCTGCGCATGGCCTGTCGCCGGTGTTCAGCAGCCAGGTGCCAGCCTCTGACCGCGAACTGCGCAACCGGTGCATCATGGACACCGCCGCGCGGGCCGCCACGGGCATCTACATTTACCCGGCCATCTGGCTGATCCTGATCGTCGTCACGGGCGTGGCCGAGCAGGCCCCCGGCTTCGCCTGGGGTCACCTGGGCGTGCTCAGCGCGCTCGCCGCCCTGCGCACCTACTGGAACCACCAGCTGCCACAAGGCCTGGCCGAGCGGCCCGAGCGCACCGAGCAGGTCTTCAACACGCTCACCTTGATGATGGCCTTCCACTGGGGCGTGCTCACGGGCCTGTGCCTGTACTGGTTTGGCCAAAGCACCCTGGGGTGGGTGATGTTGGTGGCCACCATCGGCTTTTGCACTGGGGGCAACACCATGTTCGCCATCAACCCGGCGCTGCGGTACCGCTACCCCTTCACCATGATCGCTCCGGTGTTCGTAGCCCAAGGCCTGAACCCCACCAGCGAAAACCTGATGATGATCGGGCTGCAAACCGGGTTTGCGGTGTACCTGGTGCGCTCCTCCAGCGTGATCCAGGCCGACTACTGGGAAGCCCGTCATGCCCAGCGTCTGGCCGAGCAACGCGCCCGCGAGCTGGAAGTGGCCAGCCTGACCGACGGTTTGACCAAGGTGCCCAACCGCATGCACTTCGACCGCCAGTTCGAGCATGAATGGAGCCGGCAATGCCGACATGGTCGCCCCACCGCGATCCTGCTGATCGACCTGGACCACTTCAAGAAGCTGAATGACACCCACGGTCACGCCTTTGGCGACCGCTGCCTGATCGAGGCCGCGCAGGCCCTGCGACGGGCTTGTGCGCGGGGCAGCGACATGGTGGCGCGCTATGGGGGCGAGGAATTCATCGCCTTGCTGCCCGAGACGGATGTGCCAGGCGCGCTGGCGGTCGCGCAAGACATGCTGGATGAGGTCCGGCGGCTGGACATCCACAAGCAGGGGCAACGTGTGCCCATCACCTGCAGTATTGGCGTGGCGGTGACCATCCCGCAGCTGGGACACGAACCCGATGAGCTCATCCACCAGGCCGACGTGGCCCTGTACCAGGCCAAGGCCCAGGGCCGCGATCGGCATGTGCTCTCAGCGCCTGCCGATCAGCCCGCACCCCGGGCCTGAGACACTGCGCCCCTGCGCTCACTCACCACGCCAGGCCGTCGAAGCAGGTCGGCGTCAGCTCATCATCGGTCTGCATCTGCCAGCCCAGGCGGGCCCACCCCCCGGCGTGCTGACAAGCCCCGAACAGAACCTCGGGCTGCGTCCATTGTGCTGTGTTCATGGTGATGCTCCTTGATGAGAACTGCCACATCGGCCATGCCATCTTGTCAGCCTGAGCCACCCCTGAACTCATCGTATTTACCGACATCCATTCAATTGAGGGGAATGGTCGTTGCGGACTTGTGAAGCCCCCGCCAGCTGCCGATAACCCATCAGGTCGTTTGTTTGGTTTCGCAACGATGTCTGCCCTGCCCGCCATGCTTGCCACACCCCTGCCTCTGTTCGAGGACGATCCCAACGTCCGGTACGCACTTCAGCCTCACCCGGCGTGGCGCACGCCCCTGGGCGACACGGGCCTGGCCGCGGTGCTGCAAGCCTGCCTTCACGGCGCAGGTGCCCGGGCCGCCTGGATCGGGCTGCCCGATGGTGACGAGCTCTGGCTGAAAGCCCGCACCGAGGGGGTGGCCGAGCGCTGGCCCTTGACGGGCTCGCTCAGTGCCCGCGCCCTGCAAGAACCCGGCACCTGGCTGAGCGCCCACCACGAACATGAGGCCATCGCCCCCACCGGCGCTACCACGAGGTGGTGCACGGCACTGCGTGACGCCCAAGGCACCGCCATCGGGGTGCTGGGGGTGGAGCGCGCCCGCACCGACGACGCCACCCCCTTGCTCAACGCCCTGCGCTGCCTGGCCGAGGTGGTGCTGACCCAGGCGGTGGACGCGCATCAGCTCAACGAACTGGCGCTGCGCGACCCGCTCACCGGGCTGGGCAACCGGGTGCACTTTGACCAGGCCCTGGCTGGCGAGCTGGCACATGCCATGCGCACGGGTGAGCCCTTCGCCGTGCTGCTGCTGGATCTGGACGGCTTCAAACAGGTCAACGATGGCTTCGGCCACGCGGCCGGCGACCAGGTGCTGCGCACGGTGGGGCAACGTCTGCTGGAACATGCCCGCGCGGGTGACACCTTGTGTCGCCTGGGCTGCGACGAGTTCGCCATCGTGATGCGACATGGTGGGGCTGACGCCGCCGAGGTGCTCAGCCAGCGCATTCGCCGCAGCGTGTGCGCCCCGATCCAGCTCGCCTCGGGTGACGAGGTGGGCGTGGGGCTGTCCATCGGCGTGGGCGCCTACGACGACGAGGTGTTCTCGGGCGCGCAACTCATCGAGCGGGCGGAGCAATCCCTGTTCGACAACAAGCGCCGCAACGAGCAGCGCTGGAAATGCTTCCTCGGTGAACGCTGACCTGCACGGTCAGCCCACCCAGGCCACACAGACCACACACGGGCTCAGGCCGACTTGCCGCGCTTGCTGGCCAGCACCGCACGGGTGTGCTCGTTGATGGCCCGCAGCTCGGCCAAAGCCGCATCGATCTGGGCGCGCTTGGCCTCCAGGTCGGCCATGGCGGCGTCGGTTTTCTCGATCACGTAGATGAGCTGCTGGATGCGGCCTTCGCCGTGGCGGCCGTACATGTCCAGGTAGTGCTTGATCTCGGCCAGGGGCATGCCCAGGGCCTTGGCCCGCAGGATGCGGCGCAGGCGCGCCCGGTCATTCCGGTCGTACACCCGCGTGCCATTGATGCGACGCGGTGCCAGCAAGCCCTTGGTCTCGTAAAAACGCAAGGCGCGGGGGGATACCCCGTAGCGTTCACACACCTCGGCGATGCCCATCAAGGCATCGGTTTCGTGCTCGTCTTCCACGGGCCAGCCCGCGGCAGAGCCTGACGCGTCCATGCCCTCGTCATTCCATTCGGCATCACTGCCGGCCTTCACTTTCACCTGGCGACCCACGGTGTCACTCCCTGACGCGCAGCCCAGTTAGCTGACTCAACATCGAATTATGGACGAGGAATAACGTGCGGCATTGATGGTTCACCCTAGAAGAAATCAGTTGACGTTAACGTCAAGCACAGACTACAGTCACTCCGACACACAGGATTGCCTTACACCATGCCCGCCCTGCGCTCAGCCCTTCATCCCCAATCTGCCGCATTCCAGACCAATGTTGCCCGCATGCAAGAGCGACTGAACGAGGTGCGGGCCCTCGAGGCGCTGGTGCGCGAGGGCTCGGCCTCCAAGCGCGACAAGTTCGACAAGCGCGGTCAGCTGCTGCCCCGCGAACGCGTGGCCCGCCTGATCGACCGGGGCACCACCTTCCTGGAGTTGTCCACCCTGGCCGGCCTCGGCATGCACGACGACGACGGCAAGAAAAGCGTGCTGGGCGGTGGCACCGTCGTCGGGATTGGGGTGGTGGCGCGCAAGCGCTGCCTGATCACCGCGTCTGATTCGGCGCTCAAAGGCGGCACCGTCTCGCCCATGGGCCTGAAGAAAGGCCTGCGCGCGCAAGAGATCGCCCGTGAGAACAAGCTGCCGCTGATTGGCCTGGTCGAATCCGGCGGCGCCAACCTCATGTACCAGGCCGACATCTTCGTGGAAGGCGGCAAGAGCTTCGCCAACCAGGCCCGGCTGTCGGCCATGGGCATCCCGCAGATCGCGGTGGTGCATGGCTCGTCCACCGCCGGTGGCGCCTACCTGCCGGGCCTGTCGGACTATGTGGTGCTGGTCAAGGGGCGCTCCAGCATCTACCTGGCCGGCCCGCCGCTGGTGAAGGCCGCCATCGGCGAAGACGCCACCGATGAAGACCTGGGTGGCGCCGAGATGCACGCCAGCGTGACCGGCCTGGGCGAGTACCTGGCCGACAACGATGCCCACGCCATCGCGCTGACACGCGACCTGATGGACAAGCTGCAGTGGGACACCGTGCGCGAGCAACCCACCGTGCCCGCGCCGCTGTACGACGAGCAAGAGCTGCTGGGCTGCATCCCCGCCGACGACCGCGAGCCCTTCGACACCCGCGAGGTCATCGCCCGCATCGTCGATGGCTCCGACTTCCTGGAATTCAAAGCCAACTACGGCAGCGAGACACTGTGCGGCCACGCCCGCATCAACGGCCACCTGGTCGGCATCCTGGGCAACAACGGCCCCATCCAGCCGCAGGGCTCGACCAAGGCGGCGCAGTTCATCCAGCTGTGCGACCAGTCCGGCACGCCGCTGGTCTTCCTGCAGAACACCACGGGCTACATGGTGGGCTCGGCCGCTGAACACGGCGGCGCCATCAAGCACGGCTCCAAGATGATCCAGGCCGTGGCCAATGCCCGGGTGCCCAAGTTCACCATCGTGCTCAATGGCTCGTTTGGCGCGGGCAACTACGGCATGTGCGGCCGCGGCTTCGACCCCCGCTTCATCTTCAGTTGGCCCTCGGCACGCACGGCCGTGATGGGCGGCGCGCAAGCGGCCAAGGTGATGGAGATCGTCACGCGCGGCAAGATGGAGCGCGCCGGCATGCCCGTCAACGACGCCATGCTCGAAGGCATGTCGGCAGAAATCCGCAAACGCCTGGACGCCGAAGCCAATGTGCTGTTCGGCACCGCCCGTCTGTGGGACGACGGCGTGATCGACCCACGCGACACCCGCCGCGTGCTCTCGCTGTGCCTGGACCTGGCGCGCGACGCCGATCAGCGCGAACTGCGCGGCAACACCTTTGGCGTGGCGCGCTTCTGAAGCGACCACCGTTCCTTGTTCCCTGACCATCCCGCCACACACAAACCAGACCGAGATTCGAGGAGACACCCCATGCAATTCACCGCCGAACACCGCGCCCTGGCCGAAACCGTCAAGCGCTTCTGCGAGCAAGAGATCAACCCCTACGTGAAGGAGTGGGAGGAAGCGGAGATCTTCCCCGCGCACGAAGTCTTCAAGAAGATGGGCAACCTGGGCCTGCTGGGTGTCAAGTACGACACCGCCTACGGCGGCATGGGCCTGGACCTCTCGTACTCGATGGTGGTGGCCGAAGAACTGGGGGCCATCCCCTGTGGCGGCGTACCCATGGCCATTGGCGTGCAGACCGACATGTGCACCCCGGCGCTGCACCGCTTCGGCTCCGATGAGCTCAAGAAGGAATACCTGGCCCCGGCCATCGCTGGCGATATGGTGGGCTGCATCGGCGTGAGTGAAGCTGGCGGCGGCTCTGACGTGGCCGCAATCAAGACCACGGCCCGCACCGAAGGTGATGACTACGTCATCAACGGGAGCAAGATGTGGATCACCAACGCCACGCAGGCCGACTGGTGCTGCCTGCTGGCCAACACCTCCGAAGGCCCGGTGCACAGCAACAAATCGCTGATCATCGTGCCGATGGATGCCAAGGGCATCACCACGCAAAAGATCAAGAAGATCGGCATGAACTCGTCGGACACGGCGCAGATCTTCTTTGACAACGTGCGCGTGCCACGCCGCAACCTGATCGGCACCGAGGGCGCGGGCTTCATGATGCAGATGATCCAGTTTCAGGAAGAACGCCTGTACGGTGCGGCCAACTCGCTGAAGATGCTCGACAAACTGATCGACCTGACGATCGAGTACTGCAAGGAGCGCCACACCTTCGGCCAGCCCTTGATCAACAACCAGGTCATCCACTTCCGCCTGGCCGAGCTGCGCACCGAGGTCGAGCTGCTGCGCTCGCTGACCTACCGCGCCGTCGAAGAGTACGTGCACGGCAAAGACGTGACCAAGCTGGCCTCGATGGCCAAGCTCAAGTGCGGCCGCCTGATCCGCGAAGTGGCCGACAGCTGCCTGCAGTACTGGGGCGGCATGGGCTTCACCTACGACAACCCGATCTCCCAGGCCTACCGCGACGGCCGCCTGGTCTCGATCGGTGGTGGCGCCGACGAAATCATGCTGGGCATCATCTGCAAGTTCGAGGGCACGCTGCCCAAGAAGGCGCGCTGAGCCCCATCACAAGGCCCCGCCAGAGGGCCCTGCCCTTTAACGACGCTGCCACCTCCAACCGACCGCCCCCATGTCCTACACCACCCTCCAGGTTCAGATCGCCCAAGGCGTCTGCACCCTCACGCTCAACCGCCCCGAGGTGCGCAACGCCATGTCACTGGCCATGGTCAGTGAGTTGATGGCTGCACTGAAAGCTGCTGAACAGGACGCCAGCGTGCGGGCCGTGGTCGTGCGCGGCAGCGGCGGGCACTTCTGTGCCGGCGGCGACATCTCGGACATGGCCCAGGCGCGCATGAAGATGGCGCAGATGCAGGCCGCGCCCGATCCCATCGAGGGACTGAACCCGGTGGCCGAGACCAACGCTGCCTTCGGTCGCCTGTGCCTGGCCTACGCCCGCTCGCCCCTGCCCATCGTCACGGTGCTCGAAGGCACGGTGATGGGCGGCGGCTTCGGCCTGGCCTGCGTGTCTGACGTGAGCCTGGCGCTGGACACCGTGGCCTTCCGCCTGCCTGAAACGTCGCTGGGCATCATCCCGGCGCAGATCGCGCCCTTCCTGGTCGAACGCCTGGGCTACGCCGAGGCCAAGCGCCTGTCGGTGACCGGCGCCAAGATCAACGCGGCCGAAGCCCTGACCCTGCGGCTGGTGCACGAGGTGCACAGCAACCCCGACGAGCTGGAAGGTGCGCTGCAGCGCACGCTCGCCAGCATCCTGGCCTGTGGACCGCAAGCGATTGCCACCACCAAGGGCCTGCTGGCCCGTGCCCGCCTGACCCCGCCCGAGCAACTGGTAGACGACGCCGCCGCTTTGTTCGCTCAAGCCGTGCTGAGCGACGAAGGCCAGGAAGGCACCAGCGCCTTCATGCAAAAGCGCAAACCCAAGTGGGTTCCACAACAAGGCTGATCACACCATGATCAAGAAGATACTCATTGCCAACCGCGGGGAAATCGCCTGCCGAGTGATACGCACCGCCCGCAAGCTCGGTTACCGCACAGTGGCCGTGTTCAGCGAAGCCGACGCACAAGCACCGCACGTGTCCCTGGCCGACGAAGCCGTCTGCATCGGGCCCGCAGCGGCCGCGCAGTCCTACCTCAACGTGCAAGCCCTGCTGGACGCCTGCCGCAAGACCGGCGCCAACGCCCTGCACCCCGGCTACGGTTTCCTCTCCGAGAACGCTGACTTCGCACAAGCCTGCGCCGACGCGGGCGTGACCTTCATCGGCCCTGGCCCAGAGGCCATCCGCGTGATGGGCGACAAGGCCGGTGCCAAGCGCGCCATGATCGAAGCGGGCGTGCCCTGCGCCCCCGGCTACCTGGGTGACAAGCAGGATGACGCCACGCTGATCGAACAGGCCGAGCGCATGGGCTACCCCCTGCTGGTCAAGGCCGTCAGCGGGGGTGGCGGGCGTGGCATGCGGCTGGTGCATGAGAAGGCCGAGCTCGCCCAAGCCATCACCAGCGCACGCCGCGAAGCGCAAAACGCCTTCGGCGACGGCACGCTGATGCTGGAGCGTTTGATCCTGAACGGCCGCCACATCGAGATTCAGGTGTTTGCGGATGCGCACGGCAACGCCGTCTACATCGGCGAGCGCGACTGCACGGCCCAGCGCCGCCGCCAGAAGGTGATCGAAGAATCGCCCTCGCCCGTGGTCAGCCCCGCCATGCGCGAACGCATGGGCCGCGACGCCGTGCTGGCCGCCCAAGCCATTGGCTACCGTGGTGCCGGCACCATCGAGTACATCGTCGACCAGGAGCTCAACCACTACTTCCTGGAGATGAACACCCGCCTACAGGTGGAGCACCCGGTCACCGAAATGGTTTCGGGCTTCGATCTGGTGGAGTGGCAGATCCGCGTGGCCGACGGCCAGCCGCTGCCTGTCAAGCAAGAAGACATCACGCTGACGGGCCACGCCATCGAGGCCCGCCTGTACGCCGAAGACCCGTACGCCGGCTTTGCGCCGCAGACCGGCCCGGTGCAGTGGTGGCGGCCTGAGCAAGCCTTATACGACGGCGTGCGCATCGACGACGGCATCCGCGAAGGTGGCGAGGTCACGCCGCACTACGACCCGATGGTGGCCAAGCTCATCGTGCACGGCCGCGACCGCGCCGACGCCATCCGCCGCCTGATGGCCACCCTGGACGACGCACCGCTGCTGGGCTTGAAGCACAACGCCCGCTTCCTGCGTGACCTGGTCGACCACCCGCGCTTTCGCGAAGGCAGCATGACCACCACGCTGATCGACCAGTGGCAAGCCGATGGCGAAGCAATCCTGCAGGCGCCGGTGGCAACGGACGAGACCTGGCTGATCGCAGGCGCCTTGTTTGGTGCGCGTCAGCAAGGCACAGCCACGCTGCTGCGCGCCGACAGTGTCAGCGCCTGGGATCTGCCGCTGCAGCAAGACACCGCCAAGCGCACGCTGCGCGTGACTGCCGCATCGGGTGGGGTCTACCGCGTGGCGATGAGCCCGCAAGCGGCGGCTGTCACCCTGCGTCTCTTGAGCAACAACCCCGAGCGTGGCGAAGTGCGCATTGAACTCGATGGCGTGCAGCGCCGCGTGCGCGCCGTGTGGCTGGGTGACACCCTGCACCTGGTGATGGACGCGGCGGTGTTCAGCTTCACCGAGGTTTCGGCCTGGCCCGATGCGGGCAACGCCCTCGACCCCAGCCGCGCCTTAGCCCCCGTGGCCGGCACCGTCACCCAGGTGCTGGTGCAGGCGGGCGACGTGGTCACCGAAGGCCAGCCGCTGATGGCCATCGAGGCCATGAAGATGGAAATGTGGCTCAACGCCCAGGCGCCGGGCACGGTGAAGGCCGTGCACGCCAGCCCGGGCAGCCAGGTGCAGGCCAAAGCCCTGCTGATCGACATCGAACTGACGAAGGACAACTGACATGGACAAGGCCATCCTCACCTGTGCGCTGACCGGCGTGCTGACCGACCCGCAACAACACCCCGTGCCCGTGACGGCCAAGGAAATGGCCGCCGCTGCGCGCGAGGCCTACGATGCGGGCGCCTCGATCATGCACGTGCACCTGCGTCGGCAGGAGCCGGGCATGGGTCGCTTTCCCAGTTGGGACCCGGCGGTGGCCAGCGAAATCGACACGGCCATCCGCGAAGCCTGCCCGGGCGTCATCATCAACCTGACCACCGGCGTGGTGGGCCCCGACATCAGCGGCCCGGCCGCGTGCATCCGCGCGGTGCGCCCCGAGATCGCCGCCTGCAACGCGGGCAGCCTGAACTACCTGAAGATCAAGGACAACGGCCAGTGGGCCTGGCCGCCCATGCTGTTCGACAACACGGTCGACAAGGTCAAGGCCATGATCGACGTGATGAACGAAACCGGCACCCGCCCCGAATTCGAATGCTTCGACGTGGGCATCGTGCGCTCGGTGGGCATGTACCGCAAGGCGGGCATGGCCGATGTGCTGGAGTACAACTTCGTGATGGGTGTGGCCTCGGGCATGCCCGCCGATGCGGACCTGCTCAAGCTGCTGGTGAAGTACCGCGAGCCTGGCACCATCTGGCAAACCACCTTGATTGGGCGCGAAGAGATCTGGGCTGTGCACCAGGCCACGGCCGAGCTGGGCGGCATGCTGCGCACTGGGGTGGAAGACACCTTTTACCTGCCGGGGGGCGAAAAGACCAGCGGCAACGGCCCGTTGATCGAGGCGCTGGCGGCCTGTGCGCGCCGTGCAGGCCGCGAGGTGGCGTCACCCGCCGAGGCGCGTCAGATGCTGGGCTTGAAGGCAGCGTCCGAGCATGGGGTGCAGGCGGTGGCGGCTTGAGGTCGTAGTACCTCGCTCGTTGAGGCACGTTCGGTGCGTTGAGGGGATGCGACAGGGGCCGTGACTGGCCCTCGGGGCGGGGCACGACTGCGCTGCGCCTGCATCACCTCTTGAATGCCTGATGGGCGCCATCACCACTGGGGCGACCGCCCATGCCGGGCCTGCCCGGCCCCCATCGCATCCCCTCTCGAACCACCGAGGTGGGGCTTGGGGAGGCTGCGCCCGCAGGAACAGAAGGCCTCGCGTTTATCTAAATCACCGGGACATGTGTTCTGAGAACCGCTCCCCGCCACCATCAACGCACCAGCCGACACAAACCAAAACATTCACTGCGCCGACAGCACCTCACGCGCACACACGTCGCCGGCCTCAACGGCATCTCCTGTGCGGTTGAAGGCGTCCAGCCACGTCTGGTAGTGTCCCAGCCCCTGGTGCTGCCAGGGATGAAACCCGGGCTTGAAGTAGCTCAGGTAATAGCCAAGCGCAGGCATGAACACGCCACCGGGCCTGTACAAACACCAGGCACCCTTGGCCACCTGGGTGAGCACATCGAAGCACACCGCCTTGTGTTCCACCTCTTCGATCGAGTGCCAGGTGTACATGGCCCGGATGCGGTGATCAAACCCCTCGATGAGGTCCGGGCGTTCCATGAACGTGGTGCACATCATCGCGGTCAGGTGCTCGGCCGCAGCCGTGTACGACAGGTTGAACGCTGCGGGCCAGCGTGACAGCAGCCACTTGAGCTTGCGGTCCAGAAAACGCTGGGGCCCGGCCATGTTCAGGCCCTGCTCTTCCTGCATCTGATTGAACCGGGCGTGCACGATACCGTGCTGGGCTTCCTGTCGGGTGAAGTCCTTCACCTCGTTCAGCAAGGCCGGATCGGTGATCTGGTCTCGGTAGGCGCGCACGCCGCTGATGAAGTAACGCTCACCAATCGGAAAGGTCAGCGACATGGCATCGAAAAAGCGTGTCTTGTACGGATCGCCACCATTCCAGAATCGGGGGATGCGCCCGTCCTGCTGATAGTCCAGCTTCTCGCGTGCGTGCATCGGGCGCTTGGAATCCTGCGGTGTCGCGGGCATCTCCTCGGTGTCTCGTCCATCGGGTGTGGCCTGTTTCACCCCTGCCGACCCTGACTTGAGTCGCCAATGCCCGACCTTCGCAGACATCCTGAATGTCGTTCAGCCACGCCTGGCATGCGAGCGCATCCACCGAAGCTGCGCCCGCGCTGCTATGCTTGGTGGCACATGGTGGGCGGGCAGAAACAAGGAGGTGGCGTGGCACGCGAGTCCGTGACATCCAGTGCTTTTGCCAGTCTCTTGATGAGCGGCGCCCTGCTGGCCGGGGTGGTGCACATGGCGTTTTGCGTGCTGTTCTTCCAGAACGGCGTCACACCGCTGGCCTGGGTGAATGTCGGCAGCGTGCTGCTCTATGCCACCGTGGCGTGGCTCCTGACACGCCGAAAGCTCGGCCTGGGCTACGTGCTGATGGGCCTGGAAGTGACCGGCCACGCGGTGCTGGCTGTCTGGTCACTCGGTTGGGACAGCGGGTTTCACTACTACCTGATGATCATCGTGCCCATCGTGCTGGCCAGCACCGTGCAGAGCTGGCCCAGTAAAGTGGCCTTGGCCGTGACCGTGGTGCTCCTTTACGCCGGCATGGACTGGTTCTGGCGTGGCGAGGTGCCCCAGTACGTGCTGCGGCGCGAGGTGCTGGAGCACCTGCATCTGTTCAATCTGCTGTCCACCCTGTTCATCCTGGGTGGGTTGACGGCCATCTACGTGCGGCTGATCGACGATGCCGAGCGGCGGCTGAACACCCTGGCCACCACCGATCACCTGACCGGGCTGATGAACCGCCGCAGCCTGATGGACGCACTGGACCGAGAACAAGCCCGGCGCAAGCGTCGCCCCCACCCGATGACCGTGATGCTGGTGGACATTGACCATTTCAAGATGCTGAATGACACCCATGGCCACACCGTCGGAGACTGGGCCTTGCAAGCCGTGGCTGGCGTGTTGAAAGACGGCGTGCGGAACATGGACTTCGTGGCTCGTTGGGGCGGCGAAGAGTTCCTGGTGGTGTTGCCCTACTCGGCGGGCCCGGAATCCCTGTCCGTGGCCGAGCGCCTGCGGCAAGGCATCATGGCCATCCAGCACCCCGGTGCGCTACCGCTGAACATGAGCGCCACCCTGGGCGTGGCCGAGGCCCTGCCCGACGAAGACATCGAACACACCATCCAGCGCGCCGACGAAGCCCTGTACCGGGGCAAGCATCAGGGGCGGAACCAGGTGGTCTCCGCCGCAAAGCCGCATCCATCTTGAACAACCACCTCGGGATTTTTCGCTCACTCATGACCCACGCCTCTTCACACCACACCCGCGCTCCCGCACTGCACCGCCGCATGGGCACCGCCTTGCTGGCGGCCGTCATCGTTGCCATGGCGGGCTGCGCCTCCAAGCCCAAGGCCAGCACCGATGCCCAAGGCAAGGTCACCGAGCGCGAAACCGCCACCACCGAACGCGTGGGCGAGGCGGTGCTGACCCCGTTGAGTGACCTGAACGTGGTGCGCAGCGAGATCCCGGAGGTGCTGCAAGACGCCGTGAAGAACGGCGCCTACCACCCCCCGGCCGAGATGAGCTGCACCCACCTGGCTGAACAGATCGTGCTGCTGAACGCAGCGCTGGGCTCGGATCTGGACGCACCCAAAGGCGGTGATGTGAGCTCGTGGCTGGAACGGGGTGGCGATGCCGTCGAAGACGCCGGCGTGGGTGCGGTGCGCCGCACCGTGGAAGGCGTCGTGCCCTTCCGCAGCTGGATCCGCAAGCTCAGCGGCGCCGAGCGCCATTCAAAACGGGTGAGCCAGGCCGTGGTGGCGGGCGGTATCCGCCGAGCCTACCTCAAGGGCATCGGCACGCAATTGGGGTGCCAGCCGCCCGCCGCGCCTCTGCCCCGCCAAGAGTCCACCAGTACGGCCACGCCCTCGCTGATGGACCGTGTGCTGGGCCAAGACAAGGAGTGACCATGGCGCGCACCGAGCACGGCATCGTCTTGATCACGGGTTGCGGCTCAGGGATTGGGCAGGCCCTGGCACGGGCTTATCACCGGCAAGGCCGCAGCGTGTGCGCCACCGCACGCCGGCTGGACACCCTGGCGCCGCTGGCCGCCGAAGGCATCATGACCCGTCCGCTGGATGTGACGGATGGCCACGCCATCGAGGCCCTGCTGAACGAACTGAAGGCCTCAGGCCGTGCGGTCGACACCTTGGTGAACAACGCCGGCTATGGCGCGATGGGCCCCATGCTGGACGTGCCCACCGCCGAGTGGCAGCGCCAGTTTGATGTGAACCTGTTCGCCCCCATGGCCCTGACCCGCGCGGTGCTGCCCGGGATGATGGAGCGGCGCCGAGGGCAGGTGGTGAACATCAGCAGCGTCTCGGGCGTGCTGACCACACCCTTTGCCGGCCCCTACTGCGCCAGCAAGGCCGCCTTCAATGCGGCGTCTGATGCCTTGCGCATGGAACTGGCCCCCTTCGGTGTGAAGGTGGTGACGGTGCAACCCGGTGGCATCCAGTCGGCCTTTGGCAGCAATGCCAGCAACGCCGTCAGCCTGGGCCCCGATTCGCCCTACCAGGCCATCAAGACGCGCGTGCTGGGCCGCGCGAACGAAAGCCAGAACGGCGCCATGCCGGCCGACACCTTTGCGACCCTGCTGGTGGCGCAATTGCTGAAGGCCGATTGCCCGCCCATCGTGCGCCTGGGTGAGAAAAGCACCCTGCTGCCCGCGCTCAAGCAATGGCTGCCCACCCGGGTGCTGGACCGGGTGTTGAGCAAGAAATTTGGGTTGGACGAGCTGAAGTAACGACTCGCGGCACCACCAAGCAAAAGGGCCAGCAGATGCTGGCCCTTTTGCTTGGCAGAGCAGCGCCGTGACGCTGCTGCACCTGGATCACTCCACCGCCTTGACCATGTCTTCGACCACCTTCTTGGCGTCGCCAAACACCATCATGGTCTTGTCCATGTAGAACAGTTCGTTGTCCAGGCCGGCATAACCAGACGCCATCGAACGCTTGTTCACGATCACGGTCTTGGCCTTGTAGGCCTCCAGGATGGGCATGCCGTAGATGGGCGAGCCCTTGACGTGCGCCGCCGGGTTCACCACGTCGTTGGCGCCCAGGATGATGGCCACGTCGGCTTGACCGAACTCGGCGTTGATGTCTTCCATCTCGTACACCTGGTCGTAGGGCACTTCGGCTTCGGCCAGCAACACGTTCATGTGGCCAGGCATGCGGCCGGCCACCGGGTGGATGGCGTACTTGACGGTGATGCCCTTCTCGGTGAGTTTGGCGGCCAGTTCCTTCACAGCGTGCTGGGCCCGCGCCACGGCCAGGCCGTAGCCGGGCACGATGATCACAGTCTCGGCGTTGCCCAGGATGAAGGCCGCGTCGTCGGCCGAGCCGCTCTTGACGCTGCGCTGCTGCTGAGCACCGCCGGCGCCTGCCGAGCCGGCGTCACCACCGAAGCCACCCAGGATCACGTTGAAGAACGAGCGGTTCATCGCCTTGCACATGATGTACGAGAGGATGGCACCGGACGAGCCCACCAGCGAGCCGGCGATGATCAGCATCGAGTTGTTCAGCGAGAAGCCGATGCCCGCAGCCGCCCAGCCCGAGTAGCTGTTGAGCATGGACACCACCACGGGCATGTCGGCGCCGCCGATGGGGATGATGATCAGCACGCCCAGGATGAAGCTCAGCGCGATCAGCGCCACGAACACGTCCATGCGCTGCGTGGCCATGAAAACGCCGATCAGGGCGATCAGCACCAGGCCCAGCACCAGGTTCAGCATGTGCTGGCCCTTGAAGATCACGGGCGCGCCCTGGAACAGGCGGAACTTGTACTTGCCACTGAGCTTGCCGAAGGCGATGACCGAGCCCGAGAAGGTGATGGCACCGATGGCGGCACCCAGGGCCAGCTCCAGCAGGTTGCCCACCGGGATCTGGGCCCGCTCACCCGCCAGGGGCTTGGCCACGATCTGGAAGGCCCAGGGCTCGGCCACCACGGCCACGGCGATGAACACCGCCGCCAGGCCGATCATGCTGTGCATGAAGGCGACCAGCTCGGGCATCTTGGTCATCTCGACGCGCTTGGCCATGATGGCCCCGGCGCCGCCGCCAATCACCAGACCGGCCAGCACATAGGCCAAGCCTTCGGTGAAGTTGATCTGCAGGGCCTGCACCTGGCCATGGATCAGGCCGATGGTGGTGAGCACGGCAATCGTCATGCCGGTCATGCCGAACAGGTTGCCGCGGATGGACGTGGTCGGGTGACTCAGGCCCTTCAAGGCCTGGATGAAGAACACCGAGGCGACCAGGTAAAGCAGTGCGATGAGGTTCATGCTCATTTATTGGGCTCCTGCCTTCTTGTCTTTCTTCTTGAACATCTCCAGCATGCGCCGGGTGACCAGGAAGCCACCAAAGACGTTCACGGCCGCCAGGGCCACGGCCAGCATGCCCATGATCTTGCCCGTGGGCGTTGCCGTCAGGGCGGCCGCCAGCATGGCGCCCACGATGACGATGGCCGAGATGGCGTTGGTCACGGCCATCAGCGGGGTGTGCAGGGCGGGGGTCACGTTCCAGACCACGTGATAGCCCACATAGATGGCCAGCACGAAGATGGTCAGGTTGATGACGATGGGGGAAATCGCTTCCATCGTGGTCTCCTGGGAGCTTGGTGAATCAGTCGAACTTGCGCACTTCCTTGATCGCGTTGCGCTCGTCGAGCAACACGACCTTGGGCTTGTAGGCGGCCACCTCGGCGTCGTTCATCGGGGCGTAGGTGCAGATGATCAACAGATCACCCACATGCGCCTTGCGGGCGGCCGCGCCGTTGAGCGAAATCACGCCCGAGCCCCGAGGGGCCTTGATGACATAGGTGGAAAAACGTTCGCCGTTGTTGATGTTGTAGAGCTCGATGTACTCGAACTCTTTCATGTCGGCGGCATCCAGCAGGTCTTCATCGATCCCGCAGGAGCCTTCGTAGTTCAGGTCGGCCTCGGTCACCGTGGCACGGTGAAGCTTGGCTCGCAGCATGACGCGTTGCATGGGGTACTCCTACTCAGCTCTTCAGGCCCGCAGCAACTGACCGTCACGGCACATCAGACAGGCCTTGACGATGTCGTCTTCGAGATCGACGTGGAACTGGCCGTCCTTGTTGAACACCAGCTTCAGGAAGTCCAGCACGTTGCGGGCGTACAGTGCGGACGCGTCGGCGGCCACCAGGGCCGGCAGGTTGGTTTCACCGACCAGGGTCACGCCGTGCTTGACCACGGTGCGGCCGGCTTCGGTCAGCGGGCAGTTGCCACCGGCGGGTGCGGCCAGGTCGACGATGACCGAGCCGGGCTTCATGGACTTGACCATGTCTTCGGTCAGCAGCACGGGGGCGGCGCGACCGGGGATCAGGGCGGTGGTGATGACAATGTCGGCCTGGGCCACGCGCTTGGCCACTTCCACCTTCTGGCGGTCCAGCCAAGACTGCGGCATCGGGCGGGCGTAACCGCCCACGCCTTCAGCAGCTTCCTTCTCTTCGTCCGTCTCGTACGGCACGTCGATGAACTTGGCGCCCAGCGACTCGACCTGCTCTTTCACAGAAGGACGCACGTCGGACGCTTCGATGACCGCACCCAGGCGCTTGGCCGTGGCAATGGCCTGCAAGCCGGCCACGCCCACGCCCAGGACCACCACGCGGGCGGCCTTGACGGTGCCGGCGGCGGTCATGAGCATCGGGAAGATGCGCTGGTACTTGTCGGCGGCGATCATGACGGCCTTGTAGCCCGCGAGGTTGGCCTGCGAGGACAGCACGTCCATGCTTTGGGCACGGGTGGTGCGCGGCGCAGCTTCCAGCGCGAAGGCCGTCAGGTTGGCGTTGGTGAGGTTTTGCAGGCCGTCCTTGTCGAACGGGTTGAGCATGCCCACCAGCACCGCGCCCGGCTTCATCAGGGCGATCTCGTTGGCAAAGGGCGAGCGCACTTTCAGCACCATGTCGGCCCCGAAGGCGCCAGCGGCATCGGTGATCTCGGCGCCGGCGGTCACATAGGCGTCGTCGGTGACGCTGGCGGCCACGCCCGCGCCCGACTGCACGCGCAGGGTGTGCCCCTGAGCCTTGAGCTTCTTGACCGTTTCCGGGGTCACGGCCACGCGGGTTTCGCCGACCGTGGTCTCCATGGGTATGCCAATGAGCATACGTGTCTCCTGCAGGGGTGACTGAGTCAGTGTTGTGGGAAATGTTTCTGGCGGGTAAACCGCGTCGAACGCGCCAGCATACACAAACTTCCGTGCTTTCCCGGGGTGCAAGGGCTCTGGAGGCACCAATTTGGACCGAGTACGCCAAGCCACCCCCTCAATTTGAGGATGATTGTTGTCAAAAGTGACGTGAATTGCCCGGTGGCGTGGGCCACGGCGTCACGCACGCGACACGACATTGGCGGATAATGTCGGCCTCATGAACACCGCCGATCTGCTGGACGCCGTGACTGCCGCGGACGCGCCCCAGGCACCTGCCAAGGTGCGCTGGAAGCCCAACGTCACCGTGGCCGCGCTCATTGAGCGCGACGGCCGCTTTTTGCTGGTGGAAGAGCAGACCTCGGACGGCTTGCTGCTGAACAACCCGGCCGGCCACCTGGACCAGGGCGAATCGCCCATCCAGGGCGTGATCCGCGAAACCCTGGAAGAAACGGCCAGCGTGTTCGAGCCTCAGGGCTTCGTCGGCATGTTCATGTCGCGCTTTCGGCGCACGCGCACGGGCGAAGACGTCACCTACCTGCGTCTGGCCTTCTTTGGCACGGTGTCCGAGCCTGACCTGAGCCTGGAGCTGGACGAGGGCATCGTGCGCACCGTGTGGATGACGGCCGACGAGATCCGCGCCTGCCCCGAGCGCCACCGCAGCCCGCTGGTGCTGGAGTGCCTGGAGCGCTACCTGGCCGGCGAGCGTTACCCCCTGTCGATGCTGACTGTGCACGACAGCGTGTTCTCGGCCCCCCTCCACCACCGCGCGGCCTGATCCTCAGCATGTCCCTGCGCCCCCAACGTGTCGTCGTCGGCTTGAGCGGCGGCGTGGATTCCGCCGTCTCGGCCTGGCTGCTGAAACAGCAGGGCCACGAGGTCATCGGCATCTTCATGAAGAACTGGGAAGATGACGACGACAGCGAGTATTGCTCGTCGCGCCAGGATTTTCTGGATGCGGCCTCGGTGGCCGACGTCATCGGCATCGAGATCGAGCATGTGAACTTCGCGGCCGACTACAAGGACCGCGTCTTCGCCGAGTTCCTGCGCGAGTACCAGGCCGGGCGCACGCCCAACCCCGACGTGCTCTGCAACGCCGAGATCAAGTTCAAGGCCTTTCTGGACCACGCGATGCGCCTGGGCGCCGAGAAGATCGCTACCGGGCACTATGCCCGGGTGCGCGGCGTGGCCGATGCGTCGTTTGAAGGCGGCCAGCGCTTCGAGCTGCTCAAGGGGCTCGACCCGCTGAAAGACCAGAGCTACTTTCTGCACCGCCTGAACCAGGCGCAATTGAGCAAGACGATGTTCCCGGTGGGCGAGCTGCCCAAGACCGAGGTACGCCGCATCGCCGACGAGATCAAGCTGCCCAACGCGAAGAAGAAGGACTCGACCGGGATCTGCTTCATTGGCGAGCGGCCGTTTCGCGAGTTCCTCAACCGCTACCTGGCCAACGAGCCCGGCCCGATCAAGGACGACAAGGGCCGCAAGCTGGGCGAGCACGTGGGCTTGAGCTTCTACACGCTGGGTCAGCGCAAAGGCATCGGCATTGGAGGCGTGAAAGACAAAGGGGCGCAGCGCGGCGGCGGCGAGCACGACCCCTGGTTCGTGGCCCGCAAGGACATCGAGAAGAACACGCTGTACGTGGTGCAGGGCCACGACCACCCCTGGCTGCAGCAGCACACCCTGGTGGCCGATGACCTGAGCTGGGTGGATGGCCGCGGCCCGCACGTGGGCGAGCAGCCGATGGCAGCCAAGACGCGCTACCGCCAGGCCGATGCCCCCTGCGAGGTGACGGCCGCGGACGCGAAGACGCTGGCCTTGCGCTTCCCCGAGGCGCAGTGGGCGGTCACGCCCGGCCAGTCAGCGGTGCTGTACCAAGGTGAGGTGTGCCTGGGCGGGGGCGTGATCGCCTCGGCGGCGTGAAGCGCACATGAGCTCATCGGCCCCTGCGGACGGCACCCCCATCGTCATCCTCGACACCAACGCCCTGCTGGACTGGCGGGTGTTCAAAGACCCCGCAGCCCAGCCCATCGTGGAGGGCATCCTGAGCGGCCGCCTGCGCTGGCTGGCCTGTCCGTCGATGGAGCAGGAATGGCACCAGGTGTGGCCCCGCAGCTATTTCAAGGATTGGCAGCCCGACCCGATGCTGACGCTGACGGTGTTCCAGCACGCCACCATCGTGGACGAGCCGCCGCGCGGCCCCTTGCGTTGCAAAGACCCGGATGACCAGGTGTTCATCGACCTGGCCATCCACGTGGGTGCGCGCTGGTTGTTCAGCAAGGACGCCGCGTTGTTGAAGCTGGGCCGGCGGGCGCAGAAGTTTCATGGGGTGCAGGTGTTGCCCTTGGCCACCTGGACACCCGCCTTGGATGAGGCATGATCGCGCCATGGCTCACGTTCACCCACCGTCTGCACACCATTCAGCCCGCCGCTGGAGGCTGACCCAGCCCGCGCGTGTGGTAGGCGCCGGCCTGCTGGCCCTGACGCTGGGCGGCTGCGCCAGCCTGCTGGGTCCGCGCACGGTCGAGATCAGCCAGGGCGAGTTGCTGAAGAAGCTGTCGGCGCAATTCCCGCTGAGCCAGCGGGTGCTGAACGTGCTGGACGTGCAGGCCTTGACGCCCCGACTGACGCTGCACCCGGACACCAACCGGGTGACCGCCACCGTGCCCCTGGTGGCCAAGGACGTGCTGCGCCAGCGTCCACAGCAGGGCGAGGTGGCGCTGAGCTTTGGGCTGCGTTTCGAACCGCAAGACCTGAGCATCCGGCTGCGCGACCCGCGCGTGGAGTCGGCCCGCATCCACGGGCTGCCTGAGCCCCTGCAGCAAGGCCTGACCCGGCTGGCCGCCTGGATGGCCAATGAACGCCTGAACAACCAGGTGGTGCACCGGTTGAAGCCGGAAGACCTGCGCAGCGCCGACCGCATGGGCTATGTCGTACACGACCTGCGGGTGACGGCCTCGGGCCTGGCGGTGGACTTGCGGCCACGTTGACCTTTGCGTCAAGTCCACGCGTTTTTGTGGACAATACAGGCTGACGCGTTTACCCTAGTCCGTTCAACACGGGCGTTTGTCATGAGCATTTTTACTGGCGAGAACCGCAAGGTCTGGGCGCAAGCCTTCATCTCCGGCATCCCCTACGCTGCGGCCTCAGGCATGCAGTTGGTGGAGGTGTCTGAGGGCCGTTGCAGCCTGCTGCTGCCGGCGCGTGCCACCTGGACGGGCGACAGCGAGCGCAAGCTCATCCACCCCGGCTGCCTGAGCGTGCTGGCCGACACGGCCTGTGGTGTGGCCGTGGGCTGTGCCATGGAAGAACTGGAGCCCTACGCCACGCTGGACCTGCGCATGGACTACCTGCGCCCACCGGTGGCCGAGACCGACCTGATCTGCACGGCCGAGTGCCACCGCCTGTCGCGCAGCGTGGCCTTTGTGCGTGGCGAATTGCACCAGCCCGGTCAAAGCGAGCCGGTGGCCACGGTGCATGCCACCTTCATGCGCGCCACGGCCAACAGCCGTCGCAAGGATGCGGGCGCAGCACCCAAGGCGCCAACCCCCTCCGAGGCCGCATCGGCCCTCATCGCCCCGGCCAGCATCGAGCCCAGCGCGGTGTTCGTGTCCACGCCCGACAGTTCGCCCGAGACCCTGGCGCTGCCGGTGGGCCGCTCGCCCTATGTGGACTTCCTGAACATCCATCAGCAAACCCAGGTGGACGCAGGCCCCGTGTTCCGCATGCCCTTCAAGCCCGAGCTGATCGGCAACCCCGTGCTGCCTGCGCTGCACGGCGGCATCCTGGCAGGGTTTGGTGAAACGGCGATGATCCTGCACCTGGTGCAGACCACGCCCGGCATCACGGGCGTGCCTCGCGGGGTGGACTTCGCCATTGCCTACATGCGCTCGGCCAAGCCCATCGACACCTACGCCCAGTGCACCACAGTGCGCCAGGGCAACCGGGTGGCCCTGGTGATGGTGTCCCTGTGGCAGGACGACCCCAGCAAGCCGGTGGTGCAGGCCCGCGGCCACTTCCTGATGCCGCGCGACGAGTGATCAGGCCGCCTGCGCTGGTCTGCCCTGAGCCGGGGACGTAGCGCGTCGATGGGGGCGCTCACTCAGTAGCCCGCCATGCGGGCCGTCACCAGGCGGTTCATGAAGCCCGGCGACAGCTTGGACAACCCGGCAAACAGCTTGGTTTGCCAGCCCACCAGGGTGTGCACCGGCAGGCTGCCGGGCTGGGCGGTGGCCAGGCGCCACACCGCCGCGGCCACATCATCGGGCCCCAGGCGCACGCCCAGGGTCTGCACGGTTTTCATGCGGCTGACCTCGTCGCTGACCATGGCCGTGTTGACAAACAGGGGCAGCACATCCACCACGCGGATGCCGTGGCGCTGCCACTCGATGTCCAGCGCCTCGGTGAGGCTGCGCACGGCCGCCTTGGTGGCCGAGTAGGTGGCCAGTTCGGGCTGGCCATACAGAGCCGAGGCCGAACACATGTTGATGACGCGGCTGCCCGGCGTGCGCTGCAGCAGCGGAAACGCCAGGTGGCAGCCATTGACCAGGCCCTTGAGGTTGATGTCCAGCAGACGGTGGTGGCGCTGCAGGTCGGCCTCTTCGAAGCGGCGTGTCACGGCGATACCCGCGTTGTTGAACAGCACATCGAGCCGTCCGCCCGTGGCCTGCTCGAAGCCTGCCAGCGCGGCGCGCCAGTCCTCCACCGAGGTCACATCCAGCCGGGCGGCATGGCACTGATCGGCGCCAAACCCCTGTTGCAGCGTGCGCAGGCCGGCCTCGTCCACGTCGTACACGCCCACGAACCAGCCTGCGCGCAAAAAGCGCTCGGCCACGGCACGGCCAATGCCGGCAGCGGCGCCAGTGACGAACAAGGTGGGGCGTGAGGTGGTGGGCATGGGCCAAGCGCGCAGATGAAAGCCCGCAGCTTAGAGGTGCAGGGTCTGTCCTGTCTTGACCCGCGCGCATTGGTTTTTAACAATTTCGACCATGCTGGCTGCACCCGACACCCGTGATCGTCATCCCGACTTTCAGCGCCTGTACGTGCGCGACACGGTGCAGGGCATGGTGCCGCACACCTTTCTGGCGGTGTTGTCCAGCCACCTGCAGCAACATGGTCAGGACCCAGCCGCCGTGCTGCCACCCGAGGCGCTGAACAGCCGGCACCACCACCTGGGCCGCGTTCCGGCCGAGTGGTTTTGCCAGTCGCTGCTGCGTGCTGCCGAGCGTTTGAACGACCCGCTGCTGGGGCTGCACCTGGGGCAACACGTCCGGCCGAGCCACCTGGGCGCCCTGGGCTATGTGCTGCTGGCCTGCGACAACCTGGGCTCGGCCCTGCAACGCATCCAGCGCTACCACCGCCTGCTGCACGACATCAATCCCATCCAGCATCAAGTGGATGGCGATGATCTGGTGCTGCAATGGGGCGTCAGTCGGGGCAAGCCGGGCGCGCTGTTTGATGAAACTGGCGTCACGGCCATCGTGCAGTTTGCGCGCATGCTCTGCGGCCCGATGGGGCCCGCCATGGCGGTGCGGGCGGTGGATTTCGTCAACCCGCCCCCTGGCGCGGCTGCTCAGGCGGCTTTTCAGACGTACTACGGGTGCCCGGTGCGCTGGGGTCAGCCTGCCACCAGGCTGGTGATTCCCTTGGCCATGCTGCACACGCCGCTGCACCAGCCGGACCCGGTGCTGCGGGACTTGATGGAAGCCCAGGTAGAGGCCGCACTGGCCCACCTGCCAGAACCAGGCGACCTGGTGGAGCTGACGCGGCGGGTGGTGAGGCAACTGGCACCCCGGGGCATGCCCGAGCTGGAACGCGTGGCGGCCGAGCTCCAGGTGACGCCCAAGGTGCTGTACCGGCGGCTGGCGGAGCGCGGTCACCAGTTCCGCAGTTTGCGAGATGGGGCGCTGAAAGAACTGGCCGAGCTGCACCTGAGCGACCCGAGGCTGACGCTGGCTGAGGTCAGCGAGTTGCTCGGCTACACCGAGCAGAGTGCGTTTTCACGGGCGTTCAAGCGGTGGTCGGGCATGTCGCCACTGCAGTGGCGACAGCGAAACCGCGCCAGCGCCTGAACGCGCCGTCACACACGGTGCTCAGATCACTTGGGCATGATCACGGTGTCGATCACGTGGATGACGCCGTTGCTGGCCTCCACGTCGGTCTTGACGACCTTGGCGTTGTCGACCATCACGCCACCGCTGGTGCTCAGGGTGATCTCGCTGCCCTGCACGGTCTTGACTTGGCCGGCCTTCACATCCTTGGCCATGACCTTGCCGGGCACCACGTGGTAGGTCAACACGGCGGTCAGCTTGGCCTTGTCCTTCAGCAGTGCATCCAGATCAGCCTTGGGAATCTTGGCAAACGCTTCATCGGTGGGGGCAAACACGGTGAACGGGCCCGGGCCCTTGAGCGTGTCCACCAGACCGGCGGCCTGCACGGCCGTCACCAGGGTCTTGAACGAGCCGGCCGACACGGCGGTGTCCACCAGATCCTTGGCGTGGGCGCTCACCATGGTGCCAAAAGCCAAAACCGAAGCCAACAGTGCTTTTTTCATGGGCAAGATCTCCTTGTGTGACGCGATCAACATTGATCACAGCCCCACTGTAGTTCGGTTGCCCGAATAAAAATACTGCCCGGTAACTTAATGGACTAAGCAGTAAGGTCATTGCCTTCAAAGCGGAGACGCTCCACGCTGGGCGCCCGGCCCAGCGCCTGCATCCAGTGCTCCACCGCCTGGCGCCCCGCCGGCGACAGATGCAGCCCGAGCTTGGAGCGGCGCCACAGCACATCGTCGCCCGTGCAGGCCCACTCCTGGGCGACCAGGTACTGCAGTTCGCGCTCGAACACCCCGGGGGCCACCTCGGCGCCCAGGTCGGCCGGGGATGTCGCATCGGCCAGCAGGTCCTGCACAGCAGCGCCGTAACTGCGGGCCCAGCGACGCAAGACGGCGGCCTCCACCCAGGGATAGCGCTGCTGCAGACACTGCTGCAGTTGGGCATGGGCCTGAGCGGGCGCCACCGGCTGGCCCATCCATGCCGCCAGGTCACCACCGGGCAGGGTGGCTTGGGCGGTCCAGGCCGGACGGACCTGGCCCAGCAAGCGGCCCACCTGGTCGCCCGCCTGCTCGGACAGCACGCGGAAGGTGGTCAGCTTGCCACCCCACACCGTCAGCCACGGCGCCGGGGCCTGGCGGGCCTGCAGCAGGTAGTCGCGCGTCACGGCCGCCGCGTTGCCGCTGTCGTCATCCAGCAGGGGGCGCACGCCCGAATACGTCCACACCACATCGTCAGGGGTGATGGGCTGGGCCAGGTAACGCCCCAGTTCGCGGCACAGGTACTGCACCTCGTCGCCATCGATGGCCACCTTGGCCGGATCATCGCGGTACTCCACATCGGTGGTGCCCACCAGGGTGAAGTCGCCCTCGTAGGGAATGGCGAAGATGATGCGCCGATCCTGCCCCTGGAAGATGTAGGCATGGTCATGGTCAAACAGCTTGCGCACCACGATGTGGCTGCCTTTGACCAGGCGCAGGCGGCCCCCTGCTGGCGCCACGCCGGCCCCTTTCGACGGCACGGCCTGGGCACCGCCCGAGGCCGACTCCGCCGGCACCTGCATCACCTGCCGCAGCAGGTGCTCGGCCCAGGGGCCCGCCGCATTGACCACGCAGCGCGCACGCACCTGAATGCGTCGGGTGGTCTCGCCCGTGTGGGCATCACGGGTGGTCAATTGCGCGCGCCAGGCACCGTCGTCGGCCTGCACGCGCTCGCAGCGGGTGCGCGTGAGGATGGTGGCACCGCGCTGACGGGCATCCTGGGCGCACAGCACCACCAGGCGGGCGTCATCCACCCAGCCATCCGAGTACACAAAGCCTTGCTGCCACCCCGGTTGCAGCGGCACACCCAAGGGGCTGCGTTGCAGCGCCACGCCGTGGCTGCCTGGCAGGAACTCTCGGCGCGCCAGGTGGTCATAGAGCCACAAACCCAGCCGAATCATCCAGGCCGGTCGCATGCTGGCGTCGTGGGGCAGCACAAAGCGCAAGGGCCACATGATGTGCGGCGCCGAGCGCAGCAGCACCTCGCGCTCTTGCAGCGCCTTGCGCACCAGACCGAACTCCTTGTATTCCAGATAGCGCAAACCGCCATGGATGAGCTTGGTCGACGCCGACGAGGTGTGGCTGGCCAGATCGTCCTGCTCGCACAGCAACACCTTCCACCCCCGACCCGCCAGATCTCGCGCGATGCCCACCCCATTGATGCCCCCGCCCACCACCAGCACATCAACGGAAACGCGATCGGACGGTTCGACACCGTGGCCCGTCAGGGTGGCTGACGGGCCGGCAGAGCGGGTGGACAGGGTGGCGGGGTTCAAGGCACACTCCAAAACGAACAAAAACGCGCACATCACTCGATGAGCACTGCGCGAATAGTAGCTTATTTGATCGTTTCTGTTCGTTTTGGTGGCCGTTTTTTCGGATAACCTGTTCAATTGTTCGCATACCAACAAGGCCCCGGCAGTGGGCCGCCCCGGAGACCGCACCCATGCCCACCACCACCTGGAGCCCCAATCCGCGACAGCAAGCGCTGCTCGACGAGGTCAAGACCCGCGGCGCGGTGTCGGTGGAGCGCCTGGCCCAGCGCCTGAACGTGACCATGCAGACCGTGCGCCGCGACGTGCAGCGCCTGGCCGAAGCAGGCCTGCTGCAGCGCTTTCACGGCGGGGTGAGCCTGCCGCGCGAGGTGCCCCTGGGCGGCGCCTGGAAAGAACGCCAGGCCCTGCGTGCCGACGCCAAGGCCCGCATTGCCCGCTCGGTGGCCGCCGCCATTCCACCAGGCAGCAGCCTGATGCTGGGCATTGGCACCACGGTCGAGGCCGTGGCCCGAGCCCTGCTGGACAAGTCCGGCCTGACCGTGGTGACGCACAACCTGCATGTGGCCAACCTGCTCAGCGAGCACCGCGACTGCAAGGTGCACATCGCCGGGGGCGTGCTGCGCGGCCGTGACAGCGCCCTGGAAGGCGAAAGCACGGTCGACTTCCTGGAACAGTTCAAGGTGGACATCGCCATCATCAGCACCCTGGGCATCGACCCTGACGGCACCATGCGCGACCGCGACCTGCGCGAACTGCCCGTGGTGCAGACCCTGATGCGCCAGGCCCGCGAGCGCTGGCTGGTGGCCGACGTCAGCAAGTTCGGCGAAGCCGCGCTGGCCAAGGTGACCCACCTGCGCGACATGAGCCGCGTGTTCACCGAGGCCCTGCCTCCACAGCCCTTCCCCCAGCTGATGCAAGAGTGGGGTGTGGGCCTGACCATCGCGCCCTGAGATAGACGTTCACGAGATCCCGCATGACCTACCTGCTGGCCCTGGACCAGGGCACCTCCAGCTCACGCAGCATCGTCTTTGACGCGCAAGGCCAGATCCTGGCCAGCGCCCAGCAAGAGATCCGCCAGCACTACCCGCAGCCCGGCTGGGTCGAGCACGACCCGCTGGAGCTCTGGGCCACCCAGCGTGACACGGCCCGACAGGCCCTGGCCCAGCTGCAGACGCAGGGGCACGACCTGGCCCAGGTGCGCGGCATCGGCATCACCAACCAGCGCGAAACCGTGGTGCTGTGGCGGCGAGACACCGGCCAGCCCGTGGCCCGCGCCATCGTCTGGCAAGACCGCCGCACCGAAACCCGCTGCGCCCAGTGGCGCGAACAGGGCCTGGAGCGGATGATCCGCGACAAGACCGGCCTGGTCATCGACCCTTACTTCTCGGGCAGCAAGCTGGCCTGGCTGCTGGACCATGTCGACGGCGCCCGGGCAGCGGCCGAGCGCGGCGAACTGGCCTTCGGCACCGTGGACTGCTGGCTGCTGTGGAACCTGACCCAAGGCCGCGTGCACGCGACCGACGTCAGCAATGCCTCGCGCACCATGCTGTTCAACATCCACACCCAGCAGTGGGACGACGAACTGCTGGCGCTGATGAACATCCCTCGCGCGGTGCTGCCGCAGGTCCAACCATCCAGCCACCTGTTTGGTGAGGTGACGCCCGCCGTGTGGGGCGACACGGGCAGCGCCCTCAGTGCCCTGCCCACCTTGCCGGTGGGCGGCATCGCTGGCGACCAGCAAGCAGCCCTGTTCGGGCAGGCTGGATTCGACGCCGGGCTGGCCAAGAACACCTATGGCACCGGCTGCTTCATGCTGATGCACACGGGCGCACAGGCCCGCGAATCGTCCAACGGCCTGCTGGCCACGGCCGCCGCCCAGGTGGGCTCACAGCCTGCCTACGCCCTGGAGGGCAGCGTGTTCATCGGCGGCGCGGTGGTGCAGTGGCTGCGTGATGGTCTGCACGCCATCCGAGCCGCCAGCGAGGTGCAGAGCCTGGCGGAAAGCGTGCCCGATGCCGGTGGCGTGATGTTCGTGCCCGCCTTCACCGGGCTGGGTGCCCCCTACTGGCACAGCGAAGCGCGCGGCGCCATCGTGGGCCTCACCCGGGGCAGCACCGTCGCCCACATCGCCCGCGCCGCACTGGAATCCATCGCCTTCCAGAGCGCCGCGCTGCTGCAGGCCATGAGCCGCGACGCCGTGGCCGCTGGCGGTCGTGCGGTCAGCGAGCTGCGGGTGGATGGCGGGGCCTGCGTCAACAACCTGCTGATGCAGTTCCAGGCCGATCTGCTGGGCATCCCTGTGGTGCGCCCGAAGGTGGTCGAAACCACCGCCCTGGGCGCGGCCTACCTGGCCGGACTGGCCACCGGCGTGTACCCCGACATGGCCACCCTGGGCCGCCTGTGGCAGGCCGAGCGCACCTTCTACCCCACCCTCTCGCGCGACCGCGCGGCCGAGCTGATGGGGCAGTGGGAGCGCGCTGTGCGCCAGGCCTGCGTGGTCTGAAGCAAGGCCACCGCCCATGTCCGCCCGCATCGGTACCCTGCAAGGGGTGCGCCGCAAGGTCATCCACGCCACCCTGTACGAGGCCATCGCCATCGCGGTGGTGACCGTGGCCGTCATGCTGTTCACGGGCCAAGGCCTGGCCCACGCCGGCACCCTGGCCTTGCTGACCTCGGTGGCCGCCGTGAGCTGGAACATGGTCTTCAACACCCTGTTCGAGGCCTGGGAACGCCGTCAGGCCGACCGCACCCGCACCGTCAAGCGCCGCGTGGCCCACGCCATCGGCTTCGAAGGCGGGCTGATCCTGCTGACCGTGCCCCTGATCGCCTGGTGGCTGGACATGAGCTGGTGGGCCGCCCTGGTGGCCGACATTGGCCTGGTCATCTTCTTCCTGATCTACACCTTCGTCTTCAACTGGGTGTTTGATCTGGTGTTCGGGCTGCCGAGCAGCGCACAGGCCTGAGGGCGCACCAAGCCACCATCCGGGCGTTAACCCTAGGGCGCCTTGTCGCCCACAGTGCCATGCGTGTCGCGCGCATTACCACGCAGCGCACGCCGGGTGGCTAGCATCAGAGGTTCTGTGCAGTCCACGCGGTACCCCCCATGCCCCACTACCCTTTTGAGCGTTCCGTCGTCCCCGGCCCTGAGGGTGAACTGGCCGTGCGCAGCTGGGGCCAGCCTGGCAAGCCGGTGGTGCTGTGCGTGCATGGCTACCCGGACAACAGCAGCAAGTGGGAGGGCGTGGCCCACATGCTGGCCGAGGATTTTCATGTGGTGGCCTACGACGTGCGGGGGGCCGGGCAATCCTTCAAGCCCCGCGACACCCAGGCCTACGCCCTGCCGCGTCTGACGGAAGACTTTCGTGCGGTGATGGATGCCGTCAGCCCCCACGCGCCCGTGCACCTGGTGGGCCACGACTGGGGCTCGGTGCAGTGTTGGGAGTTTGTGACCGACCCCAGCCTCAAAGGCCGCATCGCCTCGTACACCTCGTGCTCGGGCCCCTGCCTGGACCACGTCGGCCACTGGATGCGCGACCGCCTGCGCCAGCCCAGCGCGCGTGGCCTGGGCCAGATGGGCTTGCAGCTGGTCAAGAGCTGGTATGTGTACCTGTTCCACCTGCCCTGGGTGCCCGAGCTGCTGTGGCGTGCCGTGTTTGGTCGCCAGTGGCACCTGTTCATGCGCTGGATGGAGCGCACTCCCGTGGAGCCCCGGCCCGGCCAGACCGATGACGGCCTGTTCGGCGTGAACCTCTACCGCGCCAACTTCCTGCCCCGGCTGCTCAAGCCCGGCCTACGGGTGGCCCATGCGCCCGTGCAGGTGCTGGTGCCCACCGGAGACCACTTTGTCAGCCCCTCACTGAGCGAAGACCTGGGCCGCTGGGCCCCGGTGCTGCGCCGGCGTGAACTGGACGCCGGCCACTGGATCACGCTCAAGCAGCCCGAGCTGTTTGCCCGGGCCGTGCGCGAATTCATTTCGGCTTGACCAGCGTCGGGGCGGCCAGCACTTGGCCCGAGGTGACACCCATGGACACGTAAATGCTGGTCAGGCCGTCCATGCCCACCTCGGCGGGCGTGACCCAGTCTTCCGGCATGTAGAGCAAGCCGCCCCCCACCGGCACCGGCGCCGTCGGCACCAGCACGGCGCGGTAGCGTTGGCCATCCAGCACAATGGGGTCGGGAGTGGACAACAGCCCCAGCACCTTCACCCCACCGGGCCCGCCAAAGCTGCACCACACCGGGCTCATGGACTTGAGGCCGTCGTCCTCGCGCTGGCTGAGCATGTCCACGAATCGACTGATGAGGTCGTACACATTGCGCACCAGCGGAATGCGCCGCACCAGGCCATTGATCAGGCGGGCCAGGCCCCGCTGCAGCTCGGCCTCCACCAGCAGCCCCAGGGCGAACACCCCCAGCACGATGATCAGCGCACCCAGCGCGTAGCCCAACAGGGCCGAATTCGACAGGCCGATGCCCAACTGAACGAAGACGCCACCCACCAGGCTGTTGGGCCCCAGCCAGTCATACAGCAGGCGGCCCAGCCAGATGAACACCGCCGCCGTCACAAACAAGGGCAGGGCAGCCAGCAGGCCCGTCACAAACGTGCGGGTGAGCTGGCGAACGGAACGCTTCATGGGCATGAACAGGCCAATCAATCTCAGGGCAGAACGCCAGACCGCATTATCGCGGGGCTGAGCATGCCTGCGCGCAGACCCAAGCCTGATGTGGCACGCCGAAGCGGCGCACAAAAGATATAGGGCCGCATATAGCGGCCCTATCATTTGGTGCATCTGGGCTAAAAGCCTTCAGCTTGTTAGCGGGCAGATCACATATCCCGATGATCGAAGATGCTTTATTGTATGCTGCGATCGAACAGTCATCAACAAAATGGGGGGAATGCGGCATGCTGCCAACCATGCGCTATCGCCTGGCGCTTGACCTGGGTACCACATCCATCGGCTGGGCGCTCATACGCCTGAACGCGGAAGAGGCGCCCTGCGCCATCATTCGCATGGGTGTCCGAATTTTTCCGGATGGCCGGAACCCCAAGGATGGCACCTCACTCGCCGTGACTCGGCGCGCGGCGCGCCAAATGCGCAGGCGGCGTGACCGCCTTTTGAAGCGCAAACAACGCATGCTGGATGCACTCGTGCGGCTGGGCTTCTTCCCGGCTGACGCAGAACAGCGTAAAGCCCTGGTCAAGATCGATCCGTACACCTTGCGTGCCAAAGGATTGCGTGAGGCATTGAGCGGCCCAGAATTCGCGCGGGTCCTGTTTCACATCAATCAGCGTCGCGGCTTCTTGAGCAACCGAAAGACCGACAAGAAGGACAACGACAGCGGCGCCCTGAAGCGCGCCATCTCGGAGTTGAAGGTAAAGCTCGCCGCCGAACACTGCGCCACCTTGGGCGAGTGGCTGGCCAAACGTCACGCCCAGCGCGAAAGCGTGCGCGCCAGACTGCGGGGCACCACACAGAAAGACAAGGCCTATGACTTCTATGCTGATCGCGGCCTGATCGAGCAAGAGTTCGATGCCTTGTGGGCGAAGCAACAGGAGTTGAACCCGGCTCTTTACACCGAAGCTGCCAGGGTGGCACTGAAAGACATCCTGCTCTTTCAACGCAAGCTACGACCTGTCAAACCGGGCCGCTGCACTCTGCTGCCTGATGAAGAACGTGCGCCACTGGCCATGCCCAGTACTCAGCGCTTTCGCATCTATCAAGAAGTCAACAACTTGCGTGTGCTGCGCAAAGACCTTCAGGAACAGCCGCTCACCCTTGAACAGAGAGATCAGCTGGTCGCATTGCTGGAAGGCTCACGCGAAGTGCGGTTCAGCGCCATGCTCAAGGCACTGAAACTGCCAGGACACGCCAAGTTCAACCTGGAAGACATCAAACGCGACCGTCTGCGTGGCAACCAAACATCGGCCGCACTGTCAAAGCCCGAACTGTTCGGCAAGCTGTGGGGCAGCTTCTCGCTGGAGAAGCAAGACGCCATCGTAGAACGCCTGCTGAACGAACCCAGCGAAGCCGCATTGGTGCAATGGTTGATGGCGTACACCGGAGTCGATCAAGAATGCGCAACGCGCATCGCAGAGGCCGGCCTGCCGGAAGGGTACGGCAACGTCAGCTTGGCCGCGATTGCCCAAATCTTGCCCGAGCTGATCAAAGAAGTGATTCCTTACTCAGAGGCGGTGAGACGCGGTGGGCTTGGTAGCCACAGCGCCCTCTCACACGCACAGTCAACAGGCGAAGTGATGATGCAGTTGCCCTACTACGGGGACCCGCTGCGCCGCCATGTCGCCTTTGCCAAGGACAACCCGCAAAACGACGAAGAGCGCTACGGCAAGATCGCCAACCCCACCGTTCATATCGGCTTGAACGAGTTGCGCAAGGTGGTCAACGCTCTGATCAAACGCTACGGCCACCCCAGCGAAGTCATCATTGAGGTGGCGCGCGAGCTCAAAATGAGCCATGCGCGCAGCCTGGAGTTGCAACGCGAGCAAAAGGCAAAGCAAGACCGCAACGAAGCCTTGATCAAAGAGGCTTGCCTCATCCTGGGTTTGACACCTGAAAACATCGACCGCGCAAAACGGCGAGAGTTGTCACAGCGCATGCAGCTTTGGATGGAGCTCAATCCACATGACGCCGCAGACCGACGATGCCCCTATACCGGAGAGCAAATCAGCATTCAGCGACTGCTGTCTGACGAGGTAGAGATTGAGCACATCCTGCCGTACTCCAGAACGTTGGACGATAGCCTGAACAACAAGACCGTGGCCATGCGCCGCGCCAACCGCGACAAGGGCAACATGACGCCCTTTGAAGCCTTCGGCAAGCAAGCCGTGCCTGGTTATGACTACGAGGCCATCTTGCAACGCGCAGCCAAAATGCCCAAAGAAAAGGCCAAGCGCTTTGCCGCCGACGGCTACGCCCGCTGGCTCAAAGAAGATCAGGACTTCCTGGCCAGAGCCCTCAATGACACCGCCTACCTGTCACGCATCGCCAAGGAATACCTTTCGCTGATCTGTCCGCCCAACAAGGTTCGAGCCATTCCGGGCCGCATGACGGCCATGCTGCGCGGCAAGTTCGGGCTCAACCAGTTGCTCTCCGGCAGTGAGCTGAAGAACCGAAACGACCACCGGCACCATGCGCTGGATGCCGCCGTCATCGGCATCACCGACCAAGGATTGTTGCAACGCTTTGCCACGGCAAGCGCCCGCGCGCACGCACAGCAGTTGGATCGCTTGGTAGATGAGATGCCGCTACCGTGGCCGACATACCGGGAGCATGTCGAACGCGCACTCAAAGCGGTGGTGGTGAGCCACAAACCAGACCACGGATATCAAGGCGCGATGATGGAGGCCACGGCCTATGGGATTCGCAAAGACGGCACCATCAAGCAAAAGACCAAGGCCGATGGCAGCAGCTCACGAGAAGTCAAAAACCTGATCCGCATCAGCGAGCCCAGCCAGCCCGATCGCCACGGCATCGACGAATCAGGCAACCCGCTGCCTTACATCGGGTATGTTGGCGGCAGCAACTATTGCCTGGAAATCTGGAAGGATGAAAAGGGCAAGGTGAACGGCACGGTCATCTCCACGTTTGAGGCCTATCAGGTCATGCGCGAGCACGGCGAGCAAACAGGCTTGCGCAAACTGATGAACCCGCACCACGCCCTCAATGGAGCGCCACTGCTGGCACGCCTGACCAACAACGATCTGGTGAAACTGGAGCTGGACGGACAGGTCAAACTGATGCGCGTCGTGAAAATCGCCTCAAGTGGCCAGTTCTTCATGTGTGAGCACATGGAGGCCAACGTCGATGCGCGCAATAGCGACAAGGCGGACCCTTTCTCATACGACTCCAAGTACCCAGGCTCATTCATCAAGGCCAAAGGACGCCGCGTGACCGTATCACCCATCGGGGACGTGCGCGACCCAGGCTTCAGGAGCTGAACGTCATGATCGGCCGCATCGTTGAAGTGGCCGATGATCGCAGGCATCTGTTTGCCTCGCGCGGCTTCATGGTCGTGCAGTCCACCGAGGGCGAGCGCAAAGAGTTGGGCCAGGTTCCGCTGGACGACATCGCTGCGGTGATTGCCAATGCGCACGGGCTGAGTTACACCAACAACCTGCTGGTGGCCTTGGCCGAACGCGGCGCCCCCTTTGTGCTGTGCGGCAGCAACCACAACGCCATCGGCATGCTGCTGAGCATCGACGGCAACTTCCAACAGGCCAAGCGGCTGGATGCACAAATCGCTGCCAGCAAACCCACGCACAAGCGGTTGTGGGCCGACATCGTCAAATCCAAACTTCAACAACAAGCTGCGGCACTGGAGGCCGCGGGGGCGCCCACCGCCCCGTTGACCGCCTTGGTCAGCATGGTGAAGTCCGGCGACTCATCCAATGTTGAGGCCCAAGGGGCGCGCCGCTACTGGACGCTGCTGTTTGGCGATGATTTCCGTCGCAACCAAGATGGTGACGGACTCAACAGCATGCTGAACTATGGCTACACCGTGCTTCGCGCGTCCACCGCTCGCGCCATCGTGGCCGCCGGCCTGCACCCCACGCTGGGCATCTTCCATCGCAACGAAGGCAATGCCATGCGCTTGGTGGACGACGTGATGGAACCCTTCAGGCCCGTTATCGACCTCAAGGTCTGGCAACTGGCACGACAAGGCGAACGCATGATCTCGCCTGATACCAAGCGCGCCCTGGTGCGCACCGTGTACGACGACATGCAAACACAGATTGGCGCCACACCCTTGATGTCATGCATCCAGAAGCTGGCGGTATCGCTGGCCCAGGTGTACCTGGGCGAACGAGAAAAGCTTGACTTGCCGCTACCTGGGCTACCCCTGGCACTGGCCGCCAGCTTGCAAGACGACGAGTAGACAACACACCACCATGCTCAGCGGATACAGACTCATGTGGATGATCGTCATGTTCGACCTGCCGGTGGTGCAAAAAGAAGAACGCAAAGCAGCCACAGCGTTTCGCAACGCCTTGTTGGACATGGGCTTCGAGATGTCTCAGTTCTCTGTCTACGCCCGGTTCTGCACCAGTGTCTCGCAGGTTGATACCTACAGCAAACGGGTCGAACACCTCTTGCCCGAAGGGGGCAAAGTGAACATACTGACGTTCACAGACAAGCAGTACGAACGCATCATCACGTACCACGGCACGGCCAAACAGCCCGCTCAAAAAGCGCCCGATCAGTTCGACCTCTTCTGAGAAAAATGCCAGTTCTTCCACCCCAAAAAGAGGAAAACCCCTTGACGAATCAAGGGGTTACCTCATTTGCAGTCTAGATCATCGGGATATGTGATCTGGCCGGAACGTCATACCGTGAGGCCACCAGCCCTGATCAAGTCTAGATCATCGGGATATGTGATCTGGCCGGAACAGCCCTTGCCGCCGTATGACGGGCGGCCGGAGTCTAGATCATCGGGATATGTGATCTGGCCGGAACTGCCGCCCGAGAACATCGCGTACACCGTGGAGTCTAGATCATCGGGATATGTGATCTGGCCGGAACGGTGGACCGTGGCCACATCGCGCGCCAGTGAGTCTAGATCATCGGGATATGTGATCTGGCCGGAACACCCAGGCAGAGTGGGATGACCTGCAGGTAAGTCTAGATCATCGGGATATGTGATCTGGCCGGAACAACACGTCATCTCGCTTGCCCTTATTGACTAGTCTAGATCATCGGGATATGTGATCTGGCCGGAACACGCTGATCAACATCTCACAGGTGGGGATTAGTCTAGATCATCGGGATATGTGATCTGGCCGGAACACATTGCTGCCACCACCGCCGCCGCCACCAAGTCTAGATCATCGGGATATGTGATCTGGCCGGAACCCTTGACCCTTGCACCCTGCAGACGCTTGGAGTCTAGATCATCGGGATATGTGATCTGGCCGGAACTAGTCCATACTTTTTTAGCGCGTCAGATCAGTCTAGATCATCGGGATATGTGATCTGGCCGGAACCAGACGGGCTAATTGAAAATCTGACAGACGAGTCTAGATCATCGGGATATGTGATCTGGCCGGAACCCCCGCGCTGCCTGCTGCTGGTCGGTCTGGCAGTCTAGATCATCGGGATATGTGATCTGGCCGGAACCCCGCACGTTGAGAGCCGCAAGGCGGGCCAAGTCTAGATCATCGGGATATGTGATCTGGCCGGAACCTTTGGAGGCTGCACATGCCCAGCGTTGAAAGTCTAGATCATCGGGATATGTGATCTGGCCGGAACCCGACAGTTGAAGGCGATACACCCTGAAATAGTCTAGATCATCGGGATATGTGATCTGGCCGGAACTTCTCACGGAGGAGCAGATTGGCCTCTTTAAGTCTAGATCATCGGGATATGTGATCTGGCCGGAACTGCGCCTTGCTCGCGGACTTCTTCGGATTTAGTCTAGATCATCGGGATATGTGATCTGGCCGGAACGTCCGTGTCCTGGTGGCGCACGGCCACCCAAGTCTAGATCATCGGGATATGTGATCTGGCCGGAACTTCCGAGGCCCCCGGTGCGCTCGTAGAGCTAGTCTAGATCATCGGGATATGTGATCTGGCCGGAACCAGCAGCGTGTTCTTGCTGAGATTCAGCGCAGTCTAGATCATCGGGATATGTGATCTGGCCGGAACAGGCCATGCGCGCTATCGACAAGAAGCTGCAGTCTAGATCATCGGGATATGTGATCTGGCCGGAACACCTCGGCATCACTGCGGGCCTGCCGCCCGAGTCTAGATCATCGGGATATGTGATCTGGCCGGAACCTGGTGCAGTCGGCCCTGTTCGAGGCCATGAGTCTAGATCATCGGGATATGTGATCTGGCCGGAACATCGACAGCCCGGCATCGCGCACCCGTGCCAGTCTAGATCATCGGGATATGTGATCTGGCCGGAACGTCTAGCACCGGCTCCCGCCTGTCGTCGCGAGTCTAGATCATCGGGATATGTGATCTGGCCGGAACGCTTGGTGGGTTGTCCACCGCCGACAGGCTAGTCTAGATCATCGGGATATGTGATCTGGCCGGAACACCAGCAAGGCCAACAGCAACAACCAGCCGAGTCTAGATCATCGGGATATGTGATCTGGCCGGAACAGCCAAGCGGGCACGCTCTGCAACAAATGCAGTCTAGATCATCGGGATATGTGATCTGGCCGGAACACCGCAAACTCAACATCAAACCATCTGGCGAGTCTAGATCATCGGGATATGTGATCTGGCCGGAACCAACCTTCTCACCTTCTGGCAGAACGGCAAAGTCTAGATCATCGGGATATGTGATCTGGCCGGAACTGGACTATCCCAGCGCTTCAACGCTGCGTAAGTCTAGATCATCGGGATATGTGATCTGGCCGGGGCTCTTCGTCATTTCGTGTGGAACCCAACAGTCACAATGACTCCTGGTCGTCGAGCCCGGTGGGCATGTGTGCAGGCCGCTGGCCGGCCTGTGCACATGTCCACGAGGCGTGTTTGATC
>JBKBMV010000012.1:0-90429 GCA_046295615.1 Aquabacterium sp. | reverse complement strand
GCCACCTCGCGCTTACGTTTGCTCTCACCCATCTGGTGAGTGTGCCAAATCCGGTCACACCCGCGCCAGCTCTGGCTCAGCGTGCGATCATGGGCGCTGAACTGCCGGATTTAGGGTCATGCACCTGGGTGCTGCGGTTGTGCATGTCGTGGCGGTACAGCGGGTTCAGCGGCAGATGCGGGCGCGTGGCCACGGCATACACCCAGCGGTGCGGGTCGCCGGTCAAGCGCTCGTCCACCCGCGGGAACTCCTGCAAGGCGTCGTGCACCACCTCGCGCACAACGCGCCCACCCTGCGCGGGCAGTGTCCAGCGCTCGAACCGTGCCCCCGAATCAAATTCAGGTCCTGCGCGTGAGCGATCGAACATGCGCCGGTGGGCCACCACGTCCATCACCACGCTGCCATCGGGCAAGTCATACGCATTGGCAGGGTGGAAAACAAAACACGGATCGACGTCGTACCAGCGGATGTCACTCGCCTCACCATCCTTGGGCAGCAAGCCCACCCGGGCACGGTGGCGCTCATTCCAGGCGTAGGGGAACGACGACATCGAGAGCAGCCGCTTGAACGAAAACGTGACCGGCAGATCCAGCACCACGACAAAGCGGCGGGTGATGGCGCAGTCATGGATCATCGGCCCGTGCTTGACGGGGATGTCCAGCACCCGGGTGATCTCACCTTGGGGCGACACCCGCACATACTGCACCTTGTGGCGCACCAGCGCGTCATAGCAGATGGCGTGCAACTCGCCAGTGTGCGGACAGCGGTGGGGATGGGCCGTGTAGCCCTGCTTGCGCGGGCTGTCGAAGGTGCCGTGCCGCAGGCTGTCCAGCCGTGCGTCGAGTTGCACTGGCAGCATGCCCGCCTCGACCGAGGCCCACACCCGTCCGGCGTGGGCATAGACGTTGGTGTTGACCACATCGCCCACCCCATGGCGGTGGCCTGGCAGGATGGGACGTCCCAAAGCCCGGTGCGCCGAGTCGCTGCCCACGTAGCGGCTGCGGTACCAGGCGGCCTGGCCACCCTCGAGCCGCAAGCCATGCACCATGCCATCGCCCGTGAACCAGTGATAACGGCTGGCTTGGGGGGGCTTGATCGGGTTGGGGCCAATGCGGGCATACAGCCCGTTCAGGCTGTCCGGCAGGTGGCCCTCGACACGCAAGGCGGTGGTCTCGGTTTCGCCAGACACCGGGGCAAACACATCGCCCAGAAAATCAGGTTGCTCCGCGTTCTGTACCCGAGGGGTCATCCAGGGCAAGGTGAGGGACATGGCGGGTTCTCCGGCAAACAACGATCACCACGGCGCGGGCATGTTCACACCGTCAACATTTTCATGAAATCATGGAATGTGGACAATGTCAACATCATGTCTTCCCTGCCCTCTTCCGCCACCAAGCCTACGCGCACCTACCACCATGGCGATCTGCGCAACGCGCTCATCGATGCCGGCCTCGCGGCCCTGGAGGTGCAGGACGCCTCCGAGCTGAGCCTGCGGGCCCTGGCCCGCGATCTGGGGGTGTCGGCCAATGCGGCCTATCGGCACTTTGCCGACAAGAACGCGCTGCTGGCCGCCCTCGCGGCTGAAGGGTTCCGCCGCTTCGCGCAAGCGCAGCACGACGCCCATGTGGCCGGCCACGGCGATGCCACCGCCACTGGCCTGGCCTATGTGCAGTTTGCACAGCGCCATCCGGCCCTGTTCCGGCTGATGTTCGGTCGCTTCACGCGCACCTGTGTCGAACCCACGCTGCAAGCCTCAGCGATGCTCGCTTTTGAGCAGTTGCTGGCGCACTCCAAACCCACAGCGGCGCCAGGGGACAGCGATGCACCCGTGGATGAGGCCACGCTGATGCGGGCGCTGGCCCGGTGGAGCCTGGTGCACGGCTTGAGCCACCTGCTGCTGGAAGGGCAGCTCAGCCTGTTCGGCCCGCCCAGCCCATCGAGCGCTGCTGGTGTGGATGCCTCGGCCTTGATCCAGGCCGTGCTTCAGGCCTCTGGGTTGGGCAACACGCCGCCCACATCGTCTTCACCCTGACGGACTGGCCGATGGGCACCTTGTACTGGGAGCCCCCTGCGCCACCCTGGCACCCTCGCCCTCCGCGCCCGACGGAAGCCTGACGGCGCCCAGCTCAGGCGCTGGGCAGCCCGTCTCTGAACCTCAACAGCTGCCCGGGATGCATGGCCACCCAGGGTTCGTTCACCGTGAGCGGCTGGGTGGCGATGATGGCCACGCGGTCGTCGGGCTGGGTGAGCTCGGCAAAATTCACCGACATGTCCTGGTCTTGCAAGCGCGCCTCGCCAAAAGGGTGCTGGCGCACCACGTAATGCAGTTGGGTACTGCAATGGGCCCAAAGCGCATCGCCCTGGCTGAGCATGAAGTTGAAGGTGCCATGGGCCGCCACCTGCGGCACCAGCTCTTGCAAGGTCAAGGTCAACTCGTCCAGGGTGGGCATACAGGCGTGGGACTTGGCCAGCTCCTGCATCAGCCAGCAAAAGGCGCGCTCACTGTCGGTATCACCCACGGGCCGGAAGCCGGCGTGCAGCTTCGGCGCGTAGTTCATCAGGTTGCCATTGTGAGCAAACACCCAGTAGCGCCCCCACAGCTCACGCACGAACGGGTGGCAGTTCTGCAAGGCGATGGGGCCCTGCGTGGCCTTGCGGATGTGCGCAATCACATGCTGGCTTTTGATGGGATAACGCTTGACCAGTTCAGCCACCGGCGAGGCACTGGCAGGCTGATGATCGACGAACAGCCGCACACCCGGCCCCTCGAAGAAGGCGATCCCGAAGCCATCCGCGTGCTCTTGCGCTCGGGTGGCAAAGCCCGAAAAACTGAAGACGATGTCGGTGGGCGTGTGGCCGTTCATGCCCAGCAACTGGCACATGGCAAATCTCCGCAAAACTGCATCTTAGGGGAATCCACCCCCCCGGCAGTGTGCCCACCACTGGGGGGATGCGCTGAACAAGCCGCAAGCGATAATGAACGCCTTAACCAACGATCCGTTCGTTCAACCAACCTGACAGGAATCTGGCCATGGCCTCCATCAACAAAGTCATCCTCATCGGCAACCTGGGCCGTGACCCCGAAGTGCGCTACACGCCCAGCGGCGCGGCGGTCTGCAACGTCTCGGTGGCCACCACCCGCAACTGGAAGGACAAGGCCAGCGGCGACAAGGTCGAGGAAACCGAATGGCACCGCGTGGTCTTCTATGACCGCCTGGCCGAAATCGCGGGCGAATACCTGCGCAAGGGCCGTCCGGTGTACGTGGAAGGCCGTCTGAAGACCCGCAAGTGGCAGGACAAGGACGGCAAGGACAACTACACCACCGAGATCGTGGCCGAACAAATGCAGCTGCTGGGTGGCCGTGACGGCGGCGGCGGTGGCTACGGCGGTGGCGCCCCGGCCGGCGATGACTTTGGTGACGCCCCTGCTCCAGCCCCCCGTGCTGCAGCGCCCCGCCCCGCCCCGGCACCACGACAGGCCCCTGCGCCTGCGCCGAAGTCGTCCACCGGCTTTGACGACATGGATGACGACATCCCGTTCTAAAACGCACCTTGCTGCTTTTTCGTTGATAGAAGGCTCGTTCTCCCTAGGGAGACGAGCCTTTTTTCTTATCAACACATCAGTTTGATCCTCAAGGAGGATCAGGACGCGCCTCAGCGTCGTGATTGATCAATCGCAAGCGCCATCCGTGCTTTTCACACCCCCCGTGCTCAAGGCCCCATCCATCCGGCCGATACATGGGGGCAAGGCATTTGGCCTGGCCCAGGCAGGAGGGCCCACTTCCCTGCCGTGTGACGTACGGACGCGCGCATGAGACAGAACCTTCCAATCCTCGACCGGGAATACCCCTTTCCGCCCGGCGAAACCCTGGTGTCCACCACCGACCTCAAGGGCCGGATCACCTACTGCAACCCGGCCTTCATCCGGGTCAGCGGCTTCACCCGCGAAGAATTGCTGGGCCAGCCCCACAACATGATTCGCCACCCCGACATGCCGGAAGAGGCCTTCCGCGACATGTGGGACACCATCGCCCAAGGCAAGCCGTGGTCGGGTCTGGTGAAGAACCGACGCAAAGATGGCACTTATTACTGGGTACAGGCCAACGTGACGCCCCTGATGCAGGGCGACCAGCCTTGCGGCTACATGTCGGTGCGCACCCAACCCAGCCGGGCCAAGGTAAGCGAGGCCGAGCAGCTGTACCAGACCATGCGCACTGAACAGGCGGCCGGACGACTGGTGCATGTGCTGCGTGAAGGCCGCGTGATGGAGCGCACCTGGCGGGGTCGGCTTCGTGAGGCCACGCGGCTGGGCCTGGCCGCCAAACTCACCCTCATCATGGGCAGCCTCACGGCGCTGGGCTATGGGCTGGGCGTGGTGCATGGCGAGGCGCCGGATGCCACGTGGCAGTGGCTGTTCCTGCCCCTGCTGGCGGGCCTCATCTTTGGTGCTGGTCGCCTCATTCGTCACCTGACCATGGCCCCCATCAAGGCCTTGATGGACATTGCCAACCGCATGGCGGCGGGCGACTTGACACAGCACATCGAATCCGACCGCAGCGATCTGATCGGACAACTGACCCGCAGCCTCAATCAGCTCAGCGTCAACCTGCGCTCCATCGTGCGCGATGCGCGCAACGGTGTCGATGACCTGCTGCACGCAACGCAAGAGATCTCGACCGGCAACCAGGATTTGTCCGGCCAGACAGAGTCGCAAGCCAGCAATCTGCAGCAGACAGCCGCCTCGATGGAGCAGATCACCGGCACCGTGAAGAACAGCGCGGACAATGCCTCGCAAGCCGCCCAACTGGCCGAAGAAACACTCTCCATCACCCGTCGCAGCAGCGAGGCGGTGCTCAACGTGACCCACACCATGGGCGCCATCGAGGAGTCGTCTCGCCGCATCGGCGACATCATCCAGGTGATTGACAGCATCGCCTTCCAGACGAACATCCTGGCCCTGAATGCAGCGGTGGAAGCCGCACGGGCTGGCGAGCAGGGGCGTGGGTTTGCCGTGGTGGCGGCCGAGGTTCGGGCCCTGGCCCAGCGCACGGCCACGGCCGCCCGCGAGGTCAAGCAACTGATCACCGACTCGTCCGAGAAGGTGCGCAACGGCGGCGAGTTGACCCAGGTGGCCCAGAACACGATGCAGGAAGCCTTGCAGGCCGTTGAGCGGGTGGGCGCCTTGGTCGAGACCATCAGCCACAGGGCGCGCGAGCAACTCAGCGGCATCTCGCAGGTGAACTCGGCGGTGTCGCAACTCGACAGCATCACCCAGCAGAATGCCGCAGCCGTGGAAGAAATCGCGGCCGCCTCGATGAACATGGCCGCTCACGCACGGCAGGTGGCCGATACCGTGCAGGTGTTCCGCCTTGAAGAGGGTCAATCCACCGTGATGCAGGCTGATGCGGTGGCCCTGCGCCGTGCCATGAAGCACCAGGGCTGACGAGATCATCCACAATGGGGGCATGAGCCCCCCTGCACACACCCTGCCCCTGGGCACCCCCCTGTCCCCCTCGGCCGCCCGCGTCATGCTGCTGGGCGCTGGCGAGTTGGGCAAGGAGGTGCTGATCGCCCTGCAACGACTGGGCGTGGAAACCATTGCGGTCGACCGCTATGAGCACGCCCCTGGCCAACAGGTGGCGCACCACAGCCGCACCATCGCCATGAGCGATGCCGCATCACTGCGCGCCCTGATCGAGGCCGAGCGCCCCCACCTGGTGGTGCCCGAGATCGAGGCCATCGCCACCCCGGTGCTGGAAGCCCTGGAGGCCGAAGGCGTGGTGCGCGTGATTCCCACCGCGCGCGCCGCGCGCCTGACCATGGACCGCGAAGGCATCCGACGCCTCGCCGCCGAAACCCTGGGCCTGCCCACCAGCCCCTACCGCTTCTGCGATTCGCTGGCCGAGTTGCAAGCCGCCATCGAGGGCGCCGATGGCCAGCCCGGCATCGGCTACCCCTGCATCGTCAAACCGGTGATGAGCTCATCGGGCAAGGGTCAGAGCAAGATCGACGGTCCCGATGACGTGGCCAAGGCCTGGGCCTACGCCATGGAGGGCGGCCGCGTCAGCCACGGGCGCGTCATCGTGGAGGGCTTCATCGATTTCGACTACGAGATCACCCAACTCACCGTGCGCGCTGCGGGCAGCGGGGCCCAACAGGGTGAAGTGGTCACTCACTTCTGCGACCCTATTGGCCACATCCAGGTCAGTGGCGACTATGTCGAGAGCTGGCAACCCCAACCCATGCACCCCGAGGCTCTGCGCAAGGCGCGCGAGATCTCGAAAGCCGTGACCGACAACTTGGGCGGCCAGGGTCTGTTCGGCGTGGAGCTGTTCGTCAAGGGCGAGCAGGTGTGGTTCAGCGAGGTGAGCCCCCGGCCCCACGACACGGGCCTGGTCACGCTGTGCACCCAGGTGCAAAGCGAGTTTGAACTGCACGCGCGAGCCATCCTGGGCTTGCCGGTGGACACCCGCCTGCGCAGCTCGGGCGCCTCGGCCGTGATTTACGGCGGCGTGGACGCTCAGGATGTGGTGTTTGAGGGCGTGGCCGAGGCCCTGGCCGAACCAGGCACCGACATCCGCCTGTTCGGCAAGCCCGAGAGCTTCGTGAAGCGCCGCATGGGCGTGGCGCTGGCCTTCGACGCCGACCTGGACACCGCACGCCGCAAAGCCAAGGCCGCGGCGGCGCGGGTGCGCGTCACGTCCCGGCCGGCCACGTGAGGTCGACCGGCAGCTTCATGCCCGGATAGACCACCGGATCGAAGGTGCCGGCTCGGCGGGTCAGGGCCTCCAGTTGCAGGATTTCGATCTCGGCATAGCCCAACTGCAACAGGCCCTCGCCCTCCAGTTCGCGCAGGGCCTTGTTGACCGTCTGACGTGACACGCCCAGCATGCTGGCCAGGAACTCTTGCGGCAATCGCACCCGTCGCCGCCAATGGCCCCAGGGAGCCTGCCCCATGTTGCTGGACGACAGCACCAGGCGGCGCGCCACCTGCTGGGCCAAGGGCAAGGTGTCCTGGTCTTCTGATGCCGCCAGCATCCAGCGCAGCTTGCTGCAGGCCAGGCGCGCCAGTTCGCGCCAGTGCTCGGGGTGTTGGTGCAACCAGGCCTCCAGGCGCGCACGGGGCACCACCAGCACCCGGCTGTCCTGATCGGCCACCGCGTCCAGCACGCGGGGCTGCGCGTCCAGCGACGAGATCTCGCCAAACCAGTGGTAAGGCTCCAGGTAGAGCCACAGGCGCTGCGAGCCGTCACGGGGGTTGACCGAGACCCCCTTCAGTGCGCCCGCCACCACACAGCACAGGCCATCGCCCTCTTGCCCACGGGCGAACAGCGTGTCGCCCGCCGACAGGTGGTGCAAGCGCCCCTCAGCCAACAGCGCCAACTGAAACCGCTCATCGCACGCCGCAAACCAGGTGTGGCTGCGCAAGGCAGCGAGCAGACCTGCCGGCACGGGCTCGGAATTGCGAATCATGGTCACCAAACGTGCAACGTTATAGGGGCATACCCGCATACCCCCTGAAATGGTTAGATGCAGACCGTAGGATTGTCGCCGATTTGACAATCGAAATCCCCCGAAGATCATACGATTGGTCCATCGATGACGAAACCGCGTGAAATGATGAACAAGTCACAAGCCCTGCACCCCGGCGCCATCCTGCGTTCGCAGTTCATGGATAAGCATGGTCTGTCTGCCAGTGGCCTGGCCATTCGCCTGCACGTCCCCGCCCCGCGCGTGAACGACATCGTGCGCGAGCGCCGCGGCATCAGCCCCGACTCTGCCCTGCGCCTGGCCCGCTTCTTTGGCACCACGCCCCAGTACTGGATGGATCTGCAAACGGCCTACGACTTGCGCGTGGCCGAAGAGCAAGCCGGCGAACAAGTGCGCCGCGAGATCACGCCGGTGCAGTCGGCCGTGCCTCTGGCCGCCTGAACAGCGGCCTTTTCACCACACCCCCCCCCTGAAAGGGGTGCTTGGACAGCGACACCCTTCATGTCGCCGCCGAAACCCACCATAACGGGTGGGTTTTTTCATGTCTGGCGCTCAGGCCCGCCTCACTGGAAGGCTACTTCGGCGAAGCTGCGCAGCTTGCGGCTGTGCAGTTGCCCGGCCCGGTTGGCCCGCAGGCGCTCGATGGCCCGCAGGCCGATGCGCAGGTGCTGGTCCACCCGCTCGCGGTAGAACTGGTTGGCCATGCCGGGTAGCTTGAGCTCGCCGTGCAGGGGCTTGTCGCTCACGCACAGCAAGGTGCCGTACGGCACCCTGAAGCGGAAGCCATTGGCCGCGATGGTGGCGCTTTCCATGTCCAGCGCAATGGCGCGGCTCTGGCTGAAACGCCGCTCGGGTTCGCGTTGGGGCAGCAGCTCCCAGTTGCGGTTGTCGGTGCTGGCCACGGTGCCGGTGCGCATGATGCGCTTGAGCTCGTAGCCATGCAGTTGTGTCACGTCGGCCACCGCACCCTCCAGCGCCAGCTGGATCTCCGCCAACGGCGGGATGGGCACCCACAGCGGCAGGTCTTCATCCAGCACATGGTCTTCGCGCACGTAGCCGTGGGCCAGCACGTAGTCGCCCAATTGCTGTGAGTTGCGCAAGCCGGCGCAGTGACCCAGCATGATCCAGGCGTGCGGCCGCAAGACGGCAATGTGGTCGGTGATGGTCTTGGCATTGGCCGGGCCCACGCCGATGTTGACCATGGTGATGCCCGCATGGTCGCGGCGCACCAGGTGATAGGCCGGCATTTGCGGCAGACGAGGTGGAGGCGCGCCCACACGCCAGCCGGGCTCGGGTGTCACGCCCGTGCGCCAGGTGATGACATTGCCCGGCTCTACGAAGGCGATGCAATCGTCGTCATCGCGGGGATGGGTGGGGTCGGGCGTGGTGGCCATCAGCTCGTGGCCCAGGCGCACGAACTCATCGATGTAGAACTGGTAGTTGGTGAAGAGCACGAAGTTCTGGAAGTGCTCGGGCGACGTGCCGGTGTAGTGGCGCAGGCGGTGCAAGGAGTAATCGATGCGCGGCGCCGTGAACAGGGCCAGAGGCCGCGGTTTGCCACCCCGCGCTTCGTGCGTGCCATTGGCGATGCCGTCGTCCATGGCGGCCAGGTCGGGCAGGTCGAACACATCGCGCAGCAAGGTGCGGCGGTCGGCCGACATGTTGCCCTCCAGGTGCTGATCTTCGGCCAGGCAGAAGTGCACGGGAATGGGCTCGCCGCTGAGGCCCACTTCCAGCATGACGCCGTGGTTGTCCAGCAGCAGCTGAAACTGGTGCTTCAGGTAGCTGGCGAACAGGTCAGGCCGGGTGATGGTGGTTTCGTAAAAACCGGGGCCCGCCACAAAGCCGTACGACAGGCGCGAATCACCATGCGCCACGGTGTCGATGTGCACGCGCACGAAGGGGTACTTGGCGCGCACGGGTTGCTTGAAATCCTCGCCGCCCACATAGCGACGCAGGCAATCACGCAACAGGGCGATCTGGCCGTCATACAAGGCTTGCACGTAGGCCAGGGCGGCCTCGGCATCGTCAAAACGCTGGGTGCTGAACTTGGGCGCGGACGTGTTCATGAGGGCGTGGGCCGCCTGGCGGCCACTGGAGGCGATGCCTCATTGTGCCCCGCTTGTGCTCGCCGTCACAAAGGCCAGGCGCCGCAGGCCCGCCTGTTGCAGAACCGCCATGGTCTCGGCCACCTTGTCGTAGCGCACCACCTTGTCGACGCTGAGGTGCACCTCGGTGTCGGGGTCGCGCTCGGCCAGGGCGCGGGCTTGCACCTCCAGCGCGGCCAAGGACACCGGCTGCTCATTGAGGTGCACCATGCCATTGGCCGTGATGGCCACGGCCATCACTTGAGGCAAGGCGTCTGGTGGAGTGGCGGGCGCCTGGGTCTCGGGCAGGTCCAGCTTGAGGCGAGAACTCATCAGCGGCGCCGTGAGCATGAACATGATCAACAGCACCAGCATGACGTCGATCAGCGGCGTCATGTTGATCTCGCTCATCGGGGCATGGCCCTGCTCCCGCTCCAGCCGTCCAAACGCCATCGTGCTCAGCCCTTCGCACGCAGGGCCAGGGCGGTTTCGCGCAGGTCGTGCGCAAAGCCTTCCAGATCGGCTTCGCTGGCCGTGACCAGCTTGCCAAACACGTTGTAGGCGATCACAGCCGGGATGGCCACGGCCAGGCCCGCAGCCGTCATCACGAGGGCTTCGCCCACAGGACCGGCGATTTGATCAATGCTGACCGAGCCCTCGGCGCTGATGCGCACCATGGCGTGGTAGATGCCCCAGACCGTGCCCAGCAAACCCACAAAGGGGGCCACGGCCCCCACGGTGGCCAGCCAGACCAGGCCGAGGCGCAAGTCGGCCAGCACGCCATGCAGGGCATCGCGCAGGGCGCGCGTCAATTGGGCCTCAGGCGTGGCGCGGGCGCCCAGGCTGGATGGGTCCACCGGGGCGTGGGCGGCATCGGCCAGCGGCAGCAACACGCCTTCGCGGTCCACCGCCTGCAGGGCCTGGCGTGCGCCAGCCACATCGGCGGCCGCCCAGTAGCGCGCAGGGGCCGAGCCGAGATCTTGCCGCACGCGGCGCAGCACCCAGCCTTTCCAGAACACCAGCACCCAGGAGCCGATGGACATCACCAGCAGGGTGATGGCCACGGCGCGCGAGACCGCGTCGCCCTGTTGCCAGTACATCATGAGGTTGCCCATGCGTGACCCCTCAATCCTGCAGATTCACTTGAGGCCCAGCACGTCATCCATGCCGAACAGGCCATGCGGCTGTTGCGACAGGAAGCGCACGGCACGCAGGCTGCCCTGGGCATAGGTGGCGCGGCTGGACGACTTGTGGGTGATCTCGATGCGCTCACCGATGCCGGCGAACAGCACGGTGTGGTCGCCCACCACATCGCCACCCCGGATGGTGGCAAAGCCGATGGTGGAGGGGTCGCGCTCGCCGGTGACGCCTTCGCGGCCATACACCGCGCATTCCTTGAGGTCCCGGCCCACGGCCTCGGCCACCACCTCGCCCATCTTCAGGGCCGTGCCGCTGGGGGCATCGACCTTGTGGCGATGGTGGGCCTCGATGATCTCGATGTCGTAGCCCTCTTTCAGGGCCTTGGCGGCCTGCGCCAGCAGCTTGAAGACCACGTTGACGCCCACGGCCATGTTGGGGGACATGACGATGGCGATGTCGCGCGCCGCGTCGTTGATCTCGGCCTTCTGCTCGTCGGTGAAGCCCGTGGTGCCAATGACCATCTTGACGCCCAACTCGCGGCACACACGCAGGTGCTCCATCGTGCCCTCGGGGCGGGTGAAGTCGATCAGGTACTGGGCGTTGGCCAGGCCCTGGCGCAGATCAGGGGTGATGGCCACACCGCTGTTGGCGCCCAGGAAGGCGGCAGCATCGATGCCCACGGCCGGGCTGGTGGGGATGTCGAGGGCCCCACCCAAGGTGGCGTCAGGGGCGTTCATCACGGCTTCGACCAGCATGCGGCCCATGCGGCCGGAGGCGCCAGCGATGGCGATGCGGTGAACGGATTGATCGGGGGTGCTTGCAGTCATGATGGTGAGGCGGCGCGGTTCACGCCGTCAGAGGGCAAAAGAGGCGAGAGAGGCTGCGGAGGCGGGGATCAGCGACGGCCCGCTTCCAGGGGCGGGTAGCTGCGCACGGCACCTTGCGGTTGTTTGGCCACGCTCTCGGTTTTGGGCGGCACGGGCAAGGCCGCGATCTGCTCGGGCGTCAGGTCTTTGGGCGCCTCGCGATCGCGCACGGGCCGGTCGATCGACGCCACGAAGTCACGCTCGGAGGGCATCTCGCCGGCGTCAAAGCGCTTGACCACATCACCGTCGAAGAACACGGTGACGGTGCGCTTCTGGTCCGGCACACCCTGGCGGCGGATGGTGAAGACGTAGTCCCAGCGATCAGCGTGGAACGGGTCGGCCAGCAGCGGCGTGCCCAGGATTTCGCGCACCTGCATGCGCCCCAGGCCCGGCTGCACCAACGCCAGCAATTCCTGCGTGACCACGTTGCCTTGCACCACATCGGCCTTGTAGGGGGTGAGCAGGCCGAAGAGGGTTTCCGGGTTGCGCAAGGAGGTGGGCGAAGAGCTGCACGCAGCCAGGAAGGCGGGCACGATCAGCGCAGCGGCCAGACGGACACCAGTACGGCGACTCAGAAGGGTGGGCATCATGGGTGTGTCAGGGTGATCCGGGGAAGGAGGCGGCTATCCAGCGTTTGTCGTCGACAAGGGCTGACCCGTGACCGGGATTTGGCCTTGCCGATATCATTACCCATTCTAGCGGCGCCTGCTTGAGGCTGCCCGCACGTCCGGAGACCGCCATGAACCAAGCAGAAGAACTCAAGAGCAGCGGCCTGAAAGCCACCTTGCCCCGCATCAAGATCCTGGAGATCTTCCAGCAAGCCGAGCAGCGCCACATGACGGCCGAGGACGTGTACAAGGTGCTGCTGCGCGACGGCTCGGACATTGGGCTGGCCACGGTGTACCGCGTGCTGATGCAGTTCGAGCAGGCCGGCTTGTTGTCGCGCAACCATTTCGAAGCGGGCAAGGCGGTGTTCGAGCTCAACGAAGGCAAGCACCACGACCACCTGGTGTGTGTGAGCTGCGGCAAGGTGGAAGAGTTCTATGACGCCGAGATCGAGCGCCGGCAGCAGCAGATTGCCGAAGAGCGCGGCTACAAGCTGCACGATCACGCGCTGTCACTGTACGTGGTGTGCAACAAGCCCGAATGCCAGGGCAAGGCCGGCCAGCATGGCGGCGTGCCGCGCCACACCCACCATCAAGGCTGATCAGCACGCGCCCCGTCGCCTGTGCGGCGACGGCCTCAGTGGTCGCCGCGCTCCATCGCGCGTTGATGGCGCTCGATGAACTCTTTGTAGGTGTCGATGCCGCGCAGTTGTAGCACGGTGTTGCGCACAGCGGCTTCAACCAGCACAGCCAGGTTGCGGCCGGCATCCACGGCGATCACCACCTTGCGGATGGGCACGTCCATCACCTCTTCGAACAGAGGCTCGTAAGGCAGGCGCTCGAATTCGCGCTCCATGGTTTCTTTGCGCACCAGGTGCACGATCAGCTTGAGCCGCATCTTGCGGCGCACGGCCGTTTCACCAAAGATGGCCTTGATGTCGAGCAGGCCGATGCCGCGCACTTCCAGCAGGTTCTGCAGCAGTTCGGGGCAGCGTCCCTCCACCGCTGTGCGTGACACGCGGTAAAGATCGACCGCATCATCAGCCACCAGGCCGTGGCCGCGGGAGATCAGCTCCAGCCCCAGTTCGCTCTTGCCCAGGCCGGATTCGCCCGTGAGCAGCACGCCCAAGCCCAGGATGTCCATGAACACGCCATGGCGGGTGATGCGCTCGGCGAAGTGCTGGGTGAGGTAGCTGCGCAGCACGTCGATGACGTGGCCCGCCGGCTCTTTGGTCACGAACAGGGGGATGCCCGCCCGTCCGCACATGGCCATGAGGCGCTCGGAGGGCACCTCGCCGTCGGCCACCACCAGCATGGGCGGCTCCAGCGTGACGATGCGCTGGATGCGGCGCTCTTGATCGTCAGGGTCGCAGTTGGCGAAGTACTGCGTCTCCAGGCGACCGACGATCTGCACCCGGTAGGGGTGGATGTAGTTCAGGTAGCCCACCAGATCGGCCGCCGACTGGGCCGACTGGACCACGGACTGGTCAAAGCGACGCTCAGGGTTGGCGTGACCGGCCACCCATTCCCAGCGCAGGGCCGAGCGGTTGGCTTCGAACAGCGCCTCGGCGCTGATGACGGCCAGGTCTTTGAGACTCACGATCGCTCGTCAGGCCACAGAGCGCAAGGGCTGCCAGGTCTCGATCAGGTGGTGCACCATGGCAGCCTCCTGCTCGGTCTTGAGGCGCTCGCGCAGATCGCGGTTGGACAGCAGCTCGGCGATCTCGGACAAGATTTCGAGGTGGCGCTGGGTGGCGGCCTCGGGCACGAGCAGGAAGATGAGCAGGCTGACGGGTTCGTCGTCGGGCGCATCAAAGGGGATGGGCTGGCTGAGGCGAACCACGGCGGCCAATGGATTTTTAAGGCCCTTGATGCGGCCATGGGGAATGGCCACACCGTGGCCCAGGCCGGTGGAGCCCAGGCGTTCGCGCGCAAACAGGTTGTCCGTGACCGTGGCCCGGGCAATGGCGTGCTGATTTTCAAACAGCAACCCTGCGTGTTCGAAGACGCGCTTCTTACTGCTGGCGTCCACGTCCACCAGCACCTGGCTGACGGGGAGGATGGCTGAGAGACGGTTCATCTGTTTACAAGCGGGGTGGACGGCTGAGCCTTGTTCCCCGCTCCCGAGGACGGACGAGGGGCGGATTATAGAGACAGCCGGCGGCGCGTGCTGCGCGTCGGCCATCGCCTATGTGAGGGATTCTGCACCTGATGCTGCAGCGCAGCAAGTGCCGGATTCCACACACCGTTGCCCTGCGCCCCAAGGCAGTGCAGATGAATCCATCTTAGGCACCCCGGGGTGGGGATATTTCATGAAAAACGGCCCCGAAGGGCCGTCAACTTGGTGCCTGCCTGTGGCGGGCGACCCGGTCACAGGTCGCACCAAGCACGCTGTTCAATCAGGCTTGCGGCGTCAGCGTGAACTTCTCATGCAGCGTCCAGGAAGGCATCCTGGCGCTTGAGGGCTTCGTGGTGGTGGTTCTGCACCTTGCTCTTGTGGCGACAGACCTGGCGGTCCAGCTTGTCGACCAGTTGATCAATGGCGGCGTACAGATCCTCGTGGGCGGTTTCGACGAAGATGTCCTTGCCCTTCACGTGCAGATTGACTTCGGCCTTCTGGCGGCGATCCTTTTCCTTTTGCTTTTCAACGGTGAGCAGAACGGAGATGTCCACGACTTGGTCGAAGTGTCGGGTGACCCGATCGAGCTTGGTGAGCACGTACTCACGCAAGGCGGGTGTCACTTCCAGATGGTGGCCACTGATCGTCAAATTCATGCTGCCTCCTTTCGAGCGCAGAAGCGTTGAAGACTCCCGGCCGGCGGGATGGACGGTGGCATTGACAACCCGACCACTCACACAGGTGGCGCTGGGGGTTGGCTCCGATGCCGCGTCGTCAAAAACCCGTCAACCGGAAACCCAGTGTGCGCCTGTCCGGGCCACATGACAAGACCATGACATCAGTGTTTGTATGGAGTCTGGACTTTTCGTGTGGAAAGACCGAAGATCTTTGACTCTGCTCAAACGGCCCTTCAGTTCTTCGCGGGGGCGGTGTGCAACTGCAAGCGCCCCACACCCCATACCATCACCAGGGTGCTGGCCAGCGCCAGCCAACCAGCCATGCCGTAGCCCTGCACCAGCCCGTCCGGGCTGCGACTGATCAGGGAGCCGCCTACCCAGGCGGCCACCCCCATGGCGGCCGATTGCAGGGCGTTGTTGACGCTCAGGAAAGACCCCCGCCACTGCGGCTGCGAGGCCACTGTGAGCAGGGCCATGCCGGGCACCATGCGGCCCGACACGAACACAAAGAAGCCCGTGGTGACGATGATGAGCACCCACACGGGCACCGCGGGCAGGTGCGTCAAGGCGAGCATGGGCAGCACCGCGACCAGGCTGATCAGGCGGAAGACCCGCACCTTGCCGAAGCGGTCGGCCAGCCAGCCCCACAGGCGGGCCGTGAAGAAGGTGGCCACCCCGCCCACCAGGTACACCAGGGGCACCTGGTCTTGCCGCAGGCCGACGTTGGTGGTGGTGTAGATGGTGATGTAGGGAATGATGCTGAAACTGCCCATGACCATCAAGGCCGACAGGCCGAAGGCCCGCCAGTGATTGGGCACCGACAGCACGCGGCGCAACTGGGTGAAGGCGGGCTGGGCAGAGACCCCCGTCATGTGGCTGTGCAGCGACGGCACGCTGCGCCAGGCGCCCCACCACACCAGCACCGACAGACCGGCGATGGCGAAGAACGGGGCATGCCACCCCTCCCAACTGGCCAGCCACAAGGACAGCGGCACGCCCGCCACGGTGGACAGCGAGAACGCCGACATCACCACGCCCATGGCCTGGCCACGGCGCTCGTACGGCACGGCGTCGCCCACGATGGTCTGCACCAGAGCCCCGAGCACACCACCAAACACGCCAGCCGCCACACGCGCAGCCATCAGGGTGCCAAAGGTGGGCGCCAGGCCACAGGCCAGGGTGGCCAGGGCGAAGCCGGCGTACAGCCACAACAGGGCACGCTTGCGCTCGAAGCGGTCGATGACCATGGACACCAGGAGACCCGAGACCCCGGCCGCCAGCGAGTACGAGGACACCAGCAGCCCGAACTGCGTGTCGCTGATGGCAAACAGCCGCGTGAGCTCAGGGCCCAGCGGCATCATGATCATGAAGTCAACGATGTGCGTGAAGTTGATGGCGGCCAGCGTCCACAGCAGCAGGCGTTCGCGCACCACCAGGGGGGAGACCGCCGTGGGCCCCTCCGCGGGCGTCCCCGAAGTGGTGGAGGGCCGGGCGTGTTCAGGGGCAGAAGAAGTGGGCAGCACAGCGAGACAATAGCAGGATGAGCACGCCCGCGTCGGCCACGGCCGCATTACCTGAGTCTTCCACATCTTCGGACACCTCCGCGCCCGGCGCTGGGGGGGGGCCCGGCTGGCCCTGGGCCCTGCTGGCCGTGGCGGCGCCCACAGCCATCGCGCTCAACGAGCCCCCCTCTGTGACGTACTACAACCAGGCGCTGGCCGCCCTGGGCTGGGGCTTGTGGCTGTGGTGGTGGGGCCGACAGCCACTTCATCGTCAGTCTGGCCCGGGCACGCACGACCCGCTGGCGCATCACGCTCGCCGCGGTCTGTGGGCGCTGGCTGGCTTGCAGGCCCTGGCCGCGCTGTGGTCGGTGTGGTCGGGCCCACTGCCCATCGGCCTGGGCCTGATGCCGGCCGGGCTGATGCTGGCGGCAGCGTGCGTGATGCAGGCGGGCTGGCAGGCTGGGTCCGCCTCGTCCTCGCCCTCATCCCCCACCACGACGAGCATGGTCACCAGCTTCTTCGTGGCCCTGATGGTGGCGGGTGTGCTGGCTGCCATCATTGGCCTGATCCAGGTGTTCATGCCCGGGTGGACGGATGGGCAGTGGCTGGCGCGTCCCACGGTGGCGGGCCGTGCGGTGGGCAACCTGCGACAACCCAACCACCTCAGTTCGCTGCTGGTGATGGCCGCCGCCGCTGCCGTGTGGGTGGGGGTGCGCCGGCCTTGGGGTGACGAGGTGTCGCCTCGCTGGATGGGGCTGGTGGTGCTGCTGTGCGTGGTGGGCGTGGTGCTGAGTGCCTCGCGCACCGGGATGCTGGCCATGGGGCTGCTGGCCCTGTGGGGGGCCCTGGATCGTCAGTTGCCCGGCCGCTGGCGGCTGCTGCTGCTGGCCTGTCCGCTGATTTACGGGCTGGCGTGGCTGGGCATGTGGAGCGCCACGCAACTCAACCCGGATGTGGCTTTCGCCGCCAAAGCGCGGCTCAACGATGGCAGTGATCTGTCAAGCTCACGGTTTGCAATCTGGTCCAACACCCTTGCCTTGATTCAGCAGCAGCCCTGGACGGGGGTGGGCCATGGCGCCTTCAATGTGGCCTGGACGTTCACATCCTTCCCCGATCGTCCGCGCGCGTTTTTCGACCACACCCACAACCTGCCTTTGCATTGGGCGGTGGAGCTGGGCCTGCCCCTGGCCATCACCCTGATGGTGCTGGCTGCTCTGGGCTGGTGGGCCCTGGTGCGCCCGTTGGTGCAGCCCCGCCTGCGCCCAGCGCATGGGGCCGCGCCGGGTGAGGTGCAGGCCCCCACGGTGGGCGCCTGTGCCCTGATCGTGACCGCCCTGGGCCTGCACAGCCTGTTGGAGTACCCGCTGTGGTACGCCCACTTCCTGTTGCCCGTGGCCTTTGCCTGGGGGCTGGGGCTGGGAGCGGTGCGGGCGGCCCATCCCCAACCCACCCCTGCTGTCGTGCAGGGCGCGGGGCTCAGGTGGATGGGTTGGGCGGGCGCCGCGATCGCCGCCTGCACGGTCTGGAACGTGGTGGACTACCGCCTGGCCGCCGAGATTTACGCGCCCTGGGGCCGAGGCACCTTGAGCCAACGCATTGAACGCAGCCAGCCCCAACCCTGGTGGGGACACCAGGCCGACTACGCGGCCGTGACCAGCAAGAACCTTCAAACGCCCCGCCCCGAGCCTCAAGCCTTCGAGCGCACCCTGATGAACCTGGTGGACGCCCGCCTGATGATGGCCTACGCCAAGGCCCTGGCGGAAGCGGGCGAGGTGGACCGGGCCCGCGCGGTGGCCGATCGCCTGCGGGAATTCAAGAACCCATCGGCGGCGGCCTTCTTCGCCGTGTGCGACCAGCCTGCTGCGCCACCGCCCTTCCAGTGTCAGCCAGCCTCAGGCCGCTATCACTGGTCGGATTTGTTGCCGTCTGCGCGGCGCCAGTGACCGCTGCGACCACCGCTTTTTTCCTGCAAGCCCACGTCGGTGATGAGCATGCCCCGGTCCATGGCCTTGCACATGTCGTACACGGTCAGCAGAGCAGCCTGCACGGCCACCAGGGCCTCCATCTCCACCCCGGTGGGGCCCACGGTGTTGACCGTGGCCTCGCACCACAGGGTGGCCTCGGTGGCCGAGGGCGGGCACGGCTCAGCGGTGAACTCAACAGCCACGCGGGTCAGCGCAATCGGGTGACACAGCGGAATCCAGTCGGCGGTGCGCTTGGCGCCCTGGATGCCGGCGATGCGGGCCACGCCCAGCACATCGCCCTTGCCGGCCTCTCCTGCCAGGATGCGGCGCAGCGTCTCGGGCTGCATGCGTATGCAGCCGCGAGCCACCCCCACCCGCACCGTGGCAGGCTTGGCGGAGACATCGACCATGTGGGCCTGGCCCTGGGCATCAAAGTGGGTGAGTTCGGACATGGGGTGTAAAGATGGGTAAGCCTCTTGCAACCCCATCCCGGAGGGGCCGGCGAAGAGGCAGACTTGCAAGCATACTGCTGCCCATGCCTTTGTCGTTGACGCCACGCCCCCTTGCTGCTGCCTGCCTGGCGGCCTTGCTCACCCTGGCCCCGCTGGCACTGCAGGGCCCTCATGCCCAGGTGCCGGGCAACACATCGCCCATCAACCTGCCCGACCTGGGCGACAGCACCTCGGCGGCCTTGTCGCCCGTGACCGAGCGGCGCCTGGGGGACCGGATCATGCGCAGCATCCGCCGCGATCCGGCGGTGCTGGACGACCCGCTGATGCTGGAGTACGTCGACAGCCTGTGGAGCGGGCTGCTGGCGTCAGCCCGACAACGGGGCGACATCGGCCCTGAATTGCAAGCCACCCATGCCTGGGAGGCCTTCCTGGTGCGGGACCGCGCGGTCAACGCCTTCGCCCTGCCTGGGGGCTACATCGGCGTGCACCTGGGCCTGATCGCCATGACCCGCAATGCCGACGAACTGGCCTCGGTGCTGGCGCACGAACTGGCCCACGTCAGTCAGCGGCACATCGCCCGCATGATCGGCCAGCAGGCCCAGATGTCGTGGGTGAGCGTGGCCTCGCTGTTGCTGGGCGTGCTGGCGGCCAGCAGCAACCCGGCCGCCGCCCAGGCCGTGATCGCCGGCGGGCAGGCGGTGGCGGTGCAAAACCAGCTGAACTTCTCGCGCGACATGGAGCGCGAAGCCGACCGCGTGGGCTTTGGCGTGCTGGTGGAAGGCGGCTTCGACCCCGCGGGCATGGCCGGCATGTTCGAGCAACTGGCGCAAGCCGCACGGCTCAATGACGATGGCAGCTTTCCTTACCTGCGCACCCACCCGCTGACGACCGACCGCATCGGCGAGGCACGATCACGGCTGGGCACCTCGGGCTGGAGCGCTCAGGGCGTGCGCATCGACCATGTGCGCGCCACCCAGCATGCGCTGATGTCGGCACGCGCTCGGGTGCTGATGGATGTGCGGCAGAGCGCCCTGCAAAGCATCATGCGCCTGGAGCCGCCGGCCCAGGCCGATGCGCTGACACGAACCGCTGCGCACTATGGCCGGGCGGTGGCCCTGCAACGGGCCGGCTTGCACGACGATGCCGCCGAGGCCCTGCGCGCGGCCCGCGAGGCCGCTCGGGTCTTGCCCCTGGTGGCGCAACCGGCGGCCGAGCGTGTGCTGACACTCAGCGAGGCCGAAGGCCTGATGCTGGCGCGACAGCCCGAGCAGGCGCTGAGCGTGCTGATTCGCCAAAGCACGGGGCCGCGCCTGGTGCTTCAAGCCCCGGCTCGGCCTGAACGGCTGCTGATGGCCGAGGCGGCGCTGCAATCCCGTATCGGCGGCCCATCGCTCTTGCCCCGGGTGGCCGAGCAACTGGAGCAGCAACTGCAAGCCCGCAGCGCGGACGCCACCACCTGGCTGGCCCTGGCCCAGGTCTGGCATCGACTGGAGCAGCCCGTGCGGGCAGTGCGGGCCGAGGCCGAGGCGGCCGCCGCGCTGGGCGACCTGCCAGGCGCCATCGACCGGGCAGAGGGCGCGCAACGCCGCTTCCGACAACCCGATGCAGCCGACACGATCGAGTTGAGCGCCCTGCTGGCGCGCTCGCGCGCCTGGCAGCGACAGCAGCAAGAGGACCTGCGCGAACGTTGAGCGCTCCGATCGCCCGCGGACCGCTTCACTACAATGCAGGGCCACTCTCTGGAGCCCCTCATGTTCGGATCTGCGCCCGCCTGGCTTTGGGCAGCCTTCATCGCCATCGTCGTCCTGGCCCTGTTCGTTGACTTTGCCGTGCTCAAGAAGCAGGGCTCGCACGCGGTCAGCGTGCCCGAGGCCGTGCGCTGGTCCATCGTGTGGGTGGTGCTCAGCCTGGCCTTCAATGTGTTCTTGTGGTGGGCCTATGTGCAGGAGTCAGGCACGACCGTGGCCAACACCAAGGCGCTGGAGTTCCTCACGGGCTACTTGGTTGAGAAGTCACTCGCGGTAGACAACATCTTTGTCTTCCTGATGATCTTCACCTACTTCTCGGTGCCTGCCGCGTTTCAGAAGCGGGTGCTGATGATCGGCATCATCCTGGCCATGGTGCTGCGCGCCATCATGATCCTGATCGGGGGCTGGCTGATCGCCGAGTTCCACTGGATCCTGTACGTGTTCGGCGCCTTCCTGGTGATCACCGGCATCAAGATGTGGACGTCCAATGATGAAGAAGCCGACCTGGAGTCCAACCCGGCCCTGAAGATGCTGCGCCGCTTCATGACGGTGTCGCCGCACTATGACGGCGAGAAATTCTTCACCCTGCACAACGGCGTGAAGGTGGCCACCCCCCTGCTGCTGGTATGCACCCTGGTGGGCATCACCGACGTGATCTTTGCGGTGGACTCCATCCCCGCCATCTTCGCCATCACGTCCGACCCGTTCATCGTGCTGACCTCCAACATCTTCGCCATCCTGGGGCTGCGGGCCATGTTCTTCCTGCTGGCCGCCATGGCCGCCAAGTTCCACCTGCTGAACTACGGCCTGGCCGTGGTGCTGGTGTTCATCGGCACCAAGATGCTGGTGGCGTACTGGGGCATCAAGATCCCGGCCCTGGTGTCGCTGGCCGTGGTGGTGGGCGTGTTGGCCGTCACCATGGTGTGGAGCGTCAAGACCGCGCCCAAGATCGGCGGCAGCAAAACCGTGGAAGGCTGAGCCCGCCCTCTCCTGCGAGCCGCAGGGTCCGGACAACGGACTCGCGGACCTGAAGGCCATGCACACCACATGGCCTTTTTTAATGATTGCAATTGCAAATCATTCTCGTTAATATGGCTACGCGTTTGTCGCACCAGACCCCGTCAAGGACGATGCCACTGAACACCATGCAGTGAACGTCAACGTGGGGACGCCATTGGCCTGATCGTGGGGATAGGGCCAGCGGTTGACGGGGTTGCGACAAACGCTTTTTTTTCGCCGGTGGTGTGGGGTGGTCACGGTGCCACACGGTTCTTTACGATATTAATAAGAATCGTTATCATTGGTGTCAAGATAGCCAGCCACGGCGCTCCGATCCTTTCGTGATCCACACAGCGCACCAGCCAGCCAGACGCACGCACCACCCCCATCCCGGTTGGTGCCCCCTTTTTCATCCACTCCCAAGACGGAATCCGGAATGCCTTGGCACCCGGGCTGGCCCGTTGCTGTTTGTCATGACCTCACGCGCTCCATTGGTGCCTGCCACCGACGTTTCATCTGCCACCCCGACCTCTGTGACCGCCACGCCCAGCCTGTGCTCGCTGGGTGCCCTGGCCGCTGGCCTGGGTCTGAGCCTGCTAGGCTCGCCGGCCCTGGCCCAAACCGCCCCCGACAAGGCGACGCCGGCCACCGTGGCCCAGGCTGCCGATGCTGAAAGCACCTTGCCCACCGTGTCGGTCAAGGGCAAGCTGGAGCGCCCCGAGGCCAAAACAAGCTACCAGGCCATCACCACCCGCATCGGCAAAGGCAACCAGGCCCTGCGTGACATCCCGCAATCCATCACCGTGGTCACGGAAAAGCTGATGGACGACCGCAACCTGGATGACTTCAAGGATGTGCTGCGCGCCACCGGCGGCGTCAGCTTCCAGTCGGGTGAGACGGGCGAAGAAGACGTGCGCCTGCGCGGCTTCTCGCTGAGTCAGGCGGGCGACATCTACATCGACGGCCTGCGCGACCCCTCGCTCTATGAGCGCGACACCTTCAACCAGGAACGGGTGGAGGTGCTCAAGGGCTCGGCCTCGATGCTGTTTGGCCGTGGCTCCACCGGCGGCGTGGTCAACCAGGTCAGCAAGACGCCCTTCCTGATGACGCAGCACGAGGCCAACGTCTCGCTGGGCTCGGGCGACAACCTGCGTGTGACCGGCGACTTCAACTTCAAGACGGGTGATTCATCGGCGCTGCGCCTGAATGTGTTGGCCCAGGAGGCCGACAACGACGGCATCACCATCTCCAAGCGCGGCATCGCGCCCAGCTATCGCTGGAACATTGGCGAGACCAACGAGTTCATGGTCAGCGCCTACCACCTCGAGTACGACAACAACCCGATCTACAACCACCCCTGGTTCATCGTGGACGGCAAGATCGTCACCAAGCTCGATAACGATGCGTTCTATGGCCTCAAAAGCGACTACAACCGCGGCCAGGCCAGCTACGTGACCCTGAACCACACCCACCGCGTGCGTGGTGGTGGCGAGATCAAAACCACCTTGCGCCAAGGCCGCTTCGAGCGCGAACTGTGGGCCACCGTGAACCGCTTTGCAACCGGCACCACCATTGACAACCTGAACCCGAACACGGTCATCACCCGCACGGGCAAGGGCCGCATCGCCGAGACCGACGTCACCATCGCCCAAAGCGACTTCACCAAGACATTCAATGCCTTGGGCATGCGCCACCACATCACCGCTGGTGTGGACTACGTGAAAGAGGACGCCAAACGGAACAACAACATCGCGGGCCCCTCGCGCCCCAGCACCACGGTGGGCACCCCCAACGATGGGGCCAGCATCGTGGACACCCGCACCAACATTCAGTTCAACGACTTCCAGGCCAGCTCCTTCGCGGTCTATGGCCAGAACCTGCTGGAGGTGACACCCCAGATCAAGCTGCTGGCTGGCCTGCGACGAGATCGCTTCCATGGCGAGTATGAGACCGCTGCCGGCGTCAGCTTCAGCATGGTGCAATGGCTGACCAGCCATCGCCTGGGCGCCATTTACCAGCCCACCAACTGGGCCTCGTTCCACGTGGCTGGCGGCAGTTCGTTCAACACCTCGGGCGACACCTACCAGTTTTCACCGGGCGGCCCCAACATCCGCGACGCCCGCACCCCTGCTGAGAAGAGCCGCAACTTCGAAGTGGGCACCAAGCTCGACCTGTTCGACAACAACCTGTCGGTCAGTGCGTCGATCTTCCGTACCGAGAAATACAACGAGCGCAACACCGATCCTGACAGCGCATCGCAACAGCAACTGCTGTCCGGCAAGCGTCACGCCAAGGGCATGGATGTTGACATCGCTGGTCGCATCCTGCCGGGCTGGGATGCCTTCCTGTCGTACACCTGGATCCCCAAGGCCCGCATCGACGAGAGCAACGTGACCACTGGCAACGCCCAGCGAAAAGGCGACCGCCCAGCCCTGACGCCCAAGCGCAGCGCCAGCTTCTGGACCACCTACCAGCTGACGCCCAAGTGGCGTGTGGGTGGCGGCGTCAACTACCGCAGCGAACAGAACCCCGAAGGCAACCGGACGGTCGAGGCCGATGCCTTCACCACGTTTGATCTGATGACCGAGTACAGCTTCAACGAGGCGGTCTCGATCAAGATCAACGGCACCAACGTGACCAACCGTGTTTACGCCGACGGCCTGTACCGCGGTTTCTACACACCGGGCGCACCGCGTACCATCACAGCCACGATGAAGGTGCTGTTCTGACCTGAGGCAGGCTTCGGCCTGCCTTGCCCCCTACTGTCCTGCTTGCCCTGCCCGCCATGCTGCTGTCCATTCCCGACGTTCTGAGCCCTGACGAAGTGGCATCGCTGCGCGCCCTGCTGAAGCAGGGCACGTGGCGCGACGGGCGGGCCACCGCGGGCGGGCAGGCCATCCACGCCAAACACAACGAACAACTGCGCACCGACTCTGACGCCGCCCAGGCCGCGCAGGAGCGCGTGCTGCAGGCCCTGAACCGCTGCGCGCTGTTCTTCTCGGCCGCGCTGCCTCACAAGATCTTTCCGCCGCAGTTCAACCGTTACAGCGGCGAGGCCAACACCTACGGCGACCATGTCGATGGCGCCGTGATGCACGTGCAACGCACAGGCGACAAGGTGCGCTCCGACGTCAGCTGCACCCTCTTCCTGACCGACCCGGCCGACTACGACGGCGGCGAGCTGGTGGTGCAAGACACCTACGGCACGCGCGGCGTGAAGCTGCCGGCCGGCCACATGGTGGTCTACCCCAGCACCAGCGTGCATCGGGTGGAACCCGTCACGCGGGGGGCCCGCATCAGCAGCTTCTTCTGGGTGCAAAGCATGGTGCGCAGCGACGAGCAACGCCGCCTGCTCTTCGACATGGACATGAACCTGCTGCGCCTGCGCCAGCAGGGCGAGAACCCCATGACCGTGGGCCTGACGGGCACGTACCACAACCTTTTGCGCATGTGGGCCGAGGTGTGAGCACCCCCGCCCTGCCCCCGGGCGTGGTGAGTCTGGCCGACTACGAGCGCCTGGCGCAAGCCCAACTCCACGATGCCGCCTGGGCCTGGCTGGCCGGCGGTGCGGCCGATGAACACACGGTGCAGGCCAACACCCAGGCCTGGGCCCAATGGCGGCTGTGGCCGCGCGTGATGCAGCCCCTGGCCGGTGGCCACACGCGCCGCACGCTGCTGGGTCGCACCCTGGCCCACCCCATCCTGTTGGCCCCGGTGGCCCTGCACCGCACGGTGCATGCCGATGGAGAGGTGGGCGTGGCCTGCGCCGCCAGCGCCCAGCAAGCCGGCCTGGTGCTGAGCACCCAGGCCAGCACGCCGCTGGAAGACGTGGCCCGCGCCATCCGCGACGATGCCGACCGGGGCCCCCTGTGGATGCAGCTCTACCTGCAGCACGACCGCGGCTTCAACACCGAGTTCGTGCGCCGCGTGGAAGCCGCTGGCTATGAGGCCCTGGTGCTGACGGTGGACGCACCCTGCAGCGGCGTGCGCGACCGCGAGCGGCGCGCGGGCCCAGCCGCCCCCCCCGGCGTCAGCGCTGTCAACCTCCAGGGTTTGCGTGCGCCTGAAGCCCTGGCTCAGCCGGCGGGCACCAGCGCCCTGTTCGACGGCCTGCTGCACCACGCCCCCACCTGGGACGACATCGCCTGGCTGCAAGGACTCACGCGCCTGCCCATCCTGCTCAAGGGCGTGCTGCACCCCGCCGATGCGCAACAGGCCCAATCCATGGGCCTGGCCGGCGTGATCGTGTCCAACCATGGCGGACGCACCCTGGATACGGCCGTGTCCACCGCCTGGGCCCTGCCCCGCGTGGTCGACGCGGTCGGCCCCGACTGGCCGGTGCTGGTCGATGGCGGCATCCGCCGGGGCACCGATGTCTTCAAGGCCCTGGCTTTGGGGGCGCATGCCGTGATGATGGGCAGGCCTTACCTGCACGGCCTGGCCGTCGCCGGGGCCCTGGGCGTGGCCCACGTCATCCGCCTGCTGCGCGATGAGCTGGAGGTGGCCATGGCCCTGAACGGTTGCCGCACGCTGGACGACGTCCGCCGCGCCTCGCTGGTGGGTGGCCCCACCGCCTGAGGCACGTCGGCCCGAAGGGACTCACGCGGTTGCGGTTCAGCTGGCGCGCAGCTTGGTCGGCTTCTTCTTGCGGCCCAGGCCGGCTTGCTTGCCCATGAACTTCAAAAACACCCACAGCGCCGATTCATTCGGCTTGGGCGCCTCGCCCTTGCCAATGCGCTTGAGTTGCCCGGTGTACCAGGTCACCTCCATCAGGCCCATCTTGTCGATGAATCCAATGCCTGTCTTGATGGGTCGCACGGTGTGGATGGGCTGCTGGCCCGCCAGCAAACGCTTGGGCAGATCCGGCTCCAGCGCCAAAGAGCGCGCGATGCCGACAAAATCGACCGCACCGCTGGTGACGGCCTCGGCCATGCCCTCCAGCGAGCGGAAACCACCGGTCACCACCAGCGGCACCTTCACGGCCTGACGGGCCTTTTCGGCAAAGGCCAGGAAGTAGGCCTCGCGCTGCTTGGTGCTGTCCTTGACGGGCTCGCCCTTGTTCTTCACGCCGGTCATGGCCGGGGCCTCATAGGTGCCGCCCGAGATCTCGATCAGGTCAATGCCCGCATCGGCCAACGCACGGATGGTGTCCAGCGATTCCTCTTCGGTGAAGCCACCGCGCTGAAAGTCGGCCGAGTTCAGCTTGATGCCGATGGGGAAGCTCGGGCCCACGGCCTCGCGCATGGCCTTGAACACCGACAGCACGAAGTGCCGGCGCTTCTCGGGCGTGCCGCCCCAATCATCGGTGCGGCGGTTGTGGTGCGGCGACAGGAACTGGCTGACCAGGTAGCCATGCGCCCCGTGGATCTGCACACCGCTGAAGCCCGCCTGTTTGACGATGCCCGCGGCGCGACCGAAGCGCGCGACAATCTCGCGCACTTCGGCATCGGTCAACTCACGCGGGGTGGGAAAGAAGGCCTGCATCTCGGGTCGGAAGGGCACGGCCGAGGGCGACACGTTCTCTTTGTTCAAGCCCTTGGGCGCTTGCTTGCCCGGGTGATTGAGTTGCACCCAGCACTGCGTGCCATGCCGCGTGGCGGCTTGCGCCCAGGCCTGGAGTTCAGCCAGGTGCTCATCGCTTTCAATGACCACGTTGCCCGGCTCGCCCAGGGCCCGCTTGTCGATCATCACATTGCCGGTGATGCACAGCCCGATGCCGCCATCAGCCCAGGCCCCGTACAGACGGGCCAATTCAGGCGTGGGCGCGCCAGCGCGGGTGCCCAGCGCTTCGCTCATGGCGGACTTGAACAGGCGGTTCTTCACCACCACACCGTTGGGCAAGGTGAAGGGCTGGGCCAACACGGCTTGGGGGGTCATGGGCAGGACTCCAGGGGCTGTGGATGCAACAAGGTTGACACTGTACACAAAAGACAGGATGCGTGCAGCGGCGCCCGACAGGGTACTGTCCCCCACTCCCCAGCGCCGCACGAGACGAAAAATCTTGACGTTCGAGGACCACAAGGCCATTGCGCAGGGGGATTTGTCTGTTTTAAGCGCTACCATGCTCAGCGCACGCCCCTGAGGATCGCTCGCTGACAGAGCCAGCGCCCGGGCCCGCATCAGATCTGACTCATCGATGGAGTGAATTCACATGGCAACTGCGAAGAAGGCTGCAGCCACCAAGGCACCGGCAGCGAAGAAGGCGGCTCCCGCCAAGCGCACCCCCAACGCGGCATTCCTGAAGCCGCTGACCCCGAGCCCGGCTCTGGCTGCCATCATCGGCACCACCCCGATGCCGCGCACCGAGGTCACCAAGAAGGTGTGGGAGTACATCAAGAAGCACAACCTGCAAGACGCCGCCAACAAGCGCAACATCAACGCTGACGACAAGCTGAAGGTCATCTTCAAGAAGCCGCAAGTCACGATGTTTGAACTCACCAAGCTGGTGAGCGAGCACCTGAGCTGATCGACGTCCGGTTCCAGCAGCGGACGCGTTGCCAGGAACCCCGCTTCAGACAAGCCCGGCCGCGTGCCGGGCTTTTTGCTGTCTGCACATCGTCGGCGAAAACAATTCATCAGTTTTTACCGAACCTTCGTTGATCAATATACGAATTTTCTATACTCACGTAAATCTTTACAGTCCGCGGTCATCACAACCACTCTGGTGACTCATGGACACCCTGCTCACATTCCTCAACACGCCCTTCCTGGGCAAGGAAGCCTGGCTCTGGCTGAGCTTCCTGGGCATCGTGGCGGCCCTGCTGGCTTTTGACCTGGGCGTGCTGCACAAAGAAGACCACGTCATCGAAGTCAAGGAAAGCCTGCTGCTGTCAGGCTTCTACATCACCATGGCCCTGCTCTTTGGCGCCTGGGTGTGGTGGTATCTGGGGGCCGACAGCGGCATGAAGTACCTCACCGGCTTCATGATCGAGAAATCGCTGTCGATGGACAACGTGTTCGTCATTGCGCTGATCTTCAGCTACTTCGCCATCCCGCGTGAATACCAGCACCGTGTGCTGTTCTGGGGCATCCTGGGGGTGATCGTGCTGCGTGCCAGCATGATTGGCCTGGGCGCCACGCTGGTCAGCCAGTTCAGCTGGATCCTGTACCTCTTCGGTGCTTTCCTGGTGTTCACGGGCATCAAGATGTGGATCATCGCCGACCACATGCCGGACATCCACAGCAACCCCATCCTGAAGTTCCTGCGCAAGCGCATGCACGTCACGGATGAACTGCACGGTCACGATTTCTTCGTGCACCGCCCCGATCCTCAGACTGGCAAGTTGGTGCGCTGGGCCACACCGCTGTTCCTGGCGCTGTGTTTGATCGAGTTCGTGGATCTGGTGTTTGCGGTGGACTCGGTGCCCGCCATCTTCGCGATCACCACCGACCCCTTCATCGTCTACACCAGCAACATCTTCGCCATCCTGGGTTTGCGTGCGCTGTACTTTGCGCTGTCAGCGATGATCCACCGCTTCGCCTACCTGAAGTACGCCCTGGCCCTGGTGCTCGTGTTCATCGGCACGAAGATCTTCCTCGTGGGCATCATCGGCAAGATCCCGCCGGCGTTCTCCCTGAGCGTGACCTTCGGCCTGATCCTGGGTGGTGTGCTGTTCTCGCTGTACAAGACCCGCCACGACCCGCCCGAAGAGGCGCTGAAAAACTGATGCTACAGCACCTGGTGGGCGGTCACTCCCACCAGGGATAAAACGAAGGCATCTCCGACGCCTTGCCCTTGAACTGGGCAGGGCGTTTTTCCAGGAAGGCTTGCACGCCCTCTTTGCCATCGGCGATGCTGGTGTAGAACATGGCCAATGAATCGACCTGGTGGGCTGCCAGCGGGTGCGGCTGGGCCGCGTTGCGGTACATCATCTGGCGCGTCAGCGCGATGCCCACGGCCGAGCGCTCGGTGGCAATGCGACGGGCGATCTTCATGGCCTCGTCCAGCAATTGCTCAGGCGGCACCACGCACTTGACCAGGCCACCGCGCTGGGCTTCGTGCCCATCGAAAATGTCGGCCATGTAGGTCCACTCCAGCGCTTGCGAGATGCCCACGATGCGCGGCAGGAACCAGCTCGAACACGCCTCGGGCACGATGCCGATGCGGCCGAACACGAAGCCGATGCGCGCCTTCTCGGACGCGATGCGGATGTCCATGGGCAGGGTCATGGTGGCGCCAATGCCCACGGCCGCGCCGTTGATGGCCCCGATCACGGGCTTCTTGCAGTTGAAGATGCTCAGCACCACGCGGCCCCCGGTGTCACGCACACCGGCGTGGATGGCGGGGTCGTCCAGGCGCTCTTGCATGTCCTGCATCGTGGGCTGCAGGCTTTCGTCCAGGCCGAACACATTGCCGCCCACGCTGAGGTCCATGCCGGCGCAGAAGGCTTTGCCCGCGCCGGTCACCACGATGGCGCGCACGGCGTCGTCGTCGCTGGCACGGGTGAAGGCATCGACCAGCTCGTTGGCCATCTCCACCGTGAAGGCATTGAGTTGATCAGGGCGGTTCAGCGTCAGCAGCATGACGCCGTCGGCGTCCACCTGGGTGCTCAGGGTCTGGTAGCTCATGGGTGTCGTCCTCGGTCGTGTGGGTGTGGGTCAGCGGTGCTCTGCGCCCGGCTCAGGCCGGGTCGGCCTCGCGGTGGGTGGGGCCCTCGTGGCCGCGCTCACGCGCCAGCCATTGCAGCACCGGGATGGTACCGGGCAGCACCGGCACCACGTCCACGGGCAAGCCCTGCCAGGCCATCTGCTGGCCTTCCTTCATCTCGAAGTCGCCCACCCACTCGTACACCTTGCAAAAGTGCAGGCGCACGCGCGCATGCGGGTAGTCCATCAACTCCACCTGCCAGGGGTGGGCCACGCCGATGGTCACGCCAATTTCCTCCTCCAGCTCGCGGCGCAGGGCTTGTTCGACGGTTTCGCCCGCCTCCAGCTTGCCACCCGGAAACTCCCAGTAACCCGCGTAGACCTTGCCCTCTGGGCGCGAGGTCAGCAGGAACCGCGTCTCGCGGCCCTCGGCATCGCGCTCGATGAGCACGCCCACGGCCACGTCCACAGGCGGGCGGTCGGTGGCGTCCATGACGTGATAGGACTTGCGCTCGGAAGATCGATCAGACATGCTCGCCCCCCGCCCAATGGCGTGCAAACTGGTAGGCCACGCGGCCCGAGCGTGAACCGCGCTCGATGGCCCACACCAGGGCCTCGGGGCGCGCGGCCTCGATGGCTGAGGCCTCCAGGCCGAAGTGCGTCAACCACTGCGCCACCACGGCCAGGTACTCGTCCTGGCTGAAGGGGTAGAAGCTGATCCACAAGCCAAAGCGTTCCGACAGCGAGATCTTTTCTTCCACAGCCTCGCCAGGGTGCAGCTCGCCATCGTCGCCACGGGTGTAGGTCTTGTTGTCGGCGTGGTACTCAGGCAGCAGGTGGCGGCGGTTGGAGGTGGCCACCAGCATCACGTTGTCGCCCGCGGCCGAGATGGTGCCGTCCAGCATCGACTTCAGCGCCTTGTAGCCGGGCTCGCCCTCATCGAAGCTCAGGTCGTCGCAGAAGACGATGAAGCGCTCGGGCCGGTCGCACACCAGTTCGACCAAGTCGGGTAGGTCCACCAGGTCGGCCTTGTCCACCTCGATCAGGCGCAGGCCTTGCGCGGCATGCTCATGCAAGCCGGCCTTGACCAGCGACGACTTGCCCGTCCCCCGCGCGCCTGACAGCAGCACGTTGTTGGCCGTGCGGCCCGCCACGAACTGCGCCAGGTTGCGCGCGAAGCGGGCTTTCTGGGTGTCGATCTCTTGCAGGTCGTCGTAACGAATCAGGCCCACGTGCCGCACAGGCTCCAGCCAGCCGGTGGCCCAGGGGCTGGATGCACGCTTGCGGTAACGAAAGGCCACCGACGCGGCCCAGTCGGGGGCACGCACGGCGGGCTGGTCGGGCGAGGGCAGCATGGCGTCCAGCCGGGCCACCAGCGATTCGGCACGGGTCAGGAGGGCCAGCCAGGGCGGACCGCTGGATGGACCACTGGGATGGTTGGACGGACTGGTCGGCACGTGGGCGGAGGGCTTGGAAGAAGGCGCATCGTTCATGGCGCTCAAGTGTAGGGCGATCAGCATGGGCCGGATGGCTCACCCTGGGCGCCCGGCTTTCGCCACGGCGTCACGGCGGGTGCGTAGCCTTTCCGGCATCAGCTTCACCCCTTGGAAACGACCATGCGCTTCACTGCCCGACTTCACCGCACCGCAGCCCGCCGCCATGCTTTGGGCCTGGCCGCCGCCCTCACACTGGCCCTGGGTCAGACCGCCTGGGCCGAAGGCCTGACCGTGCTGCACGTGGGCGACCAGGAAAGCTGGCTGCTGTCGGCCCAGGGCAACCTGCGCAACAACAGCGCCCAGGGCATCTCGTTTTACGGTGGCGTGGACCGACTGGCGGATGTGATCGTGCGCGCTCGCCAGACGGCGCAGGCAGCGGGTCGCTCTGTGCTGACGCTCAACGCGGGCGATGCCTTCTTGCCCGGCCCCCGCTTCACGGCCAGCACCGTGAACCTCGGCTCGGCCCACCCCGATGGTGGTCAGGACTTTTACGACGCCATCGCCCTGCGCCGCATCGGCTTTGACGCCATCGTGTTCGGCAACCATGAGTTCGACCTGGGGCCTGCCACAGCCGCACGCTTCGCCGAGGTGTCGGGCAGTACCTACCTCTCGGTCAACCTGAACCTGCAGGCCACGCCTGCCTTCGCGGCCCTGGCCTCCACGGGCCGGATTGCCGCCTCCAAGGTGGTCACCACCGCAGGCGGCAAGAAAGTGGGCATCGTGGGGGCCACCACGCCCCTGCTGCCGATGATCTCGTCGCCCGCCCCGGGCCAGATGCTGAACCACGATGCCGCGGCCAGCGAGCTGCAAAACCTGCAGGCCATCGTGCCGCTGATCCAGGCTGAAGTGAACGCCCTGCGCGCCAGTGGCGTGGGCACGGTCATCCTGCTGTCACACCTGCAGAATTCGGCCAATGAACGCCACGTGGTGCTCCCCGCACTCAGCGGGGTGGACCTGGTGGTCTCGGGCGGTGGTCATGAGCTGATGGTCGACCCGGATGACCTGCTGATCAGCGGCGGCGTCAGCCCCACCTTCAACAGCCACCCGGTGTATGCCACCGACCTGAACGGCAAGAGCGTGCCGGTGGTGACCAGCCACTTCGGCAACCGCTATGTGGGCGAAGTGAACGTGACCCTGGATGACGTCACGGGTGCCCTGGTCAGCGTGGACAGCACCCGCATGCACCGCGTGAGCGGCGCTGCCGCCGACGCCGACCGCGTGGCGGGCGATGCCGTCTTGCAGGCACAGGTGGTGACGCCCGTGTCGCAGTACATCGCTGCGCTGAACGCCCAGGTGATCGGCAGCACCGCCGTCAAGCTCAACGGCCCCACCCATGCCGCAGGCAGCCCGGGCAACTATGTGACCGGCGTGCGCAATGCCGAGACGGGCCTGGGCAACCTCGTGGCCGATGCCATGCGCTTTGCCGGTCAGGCCGATGTGGCCATCCAGAACGGCGGTGGTATCCGCACCAGCATCGGCGCGGCGGGCCCCGTGTCGGTGGGCGACACCTTCAACATCCTGCCCTTCACCAACCTGGTCAAGCGCGCGCCGGCCATGACCGCCGAGCAGCTCAAGGACATCCTGGAGCACGGCTTTGCCGCCTCCAACCCCAGCGGCTTGCCCCAGGGCCGCTATCCGCAGATCGCCGGCCTGCAGGTGACGATCAACACCGCGGGCACGCCCCGCACCACGCTGGGTACCGGCAGCCGCGTTCAACGGGTGGTGCTGGACGATGGCACCGTGCTGATCGACGGCGGCGTGGTGGTCAACCCCACGCGCACGTTCTCGTTCGCCACCATCGACTTCACGGCCAACGGGGGTGATGGCTACCCCTTCGCCGCCAACAGCGTGGTGTTCGAGAACGCCACCAACACGGTCACGTACCAGGAAGCCCTGGCCAGCTTCATCAGCACGCCCAAGAGCCGGGGCGGCCTGGGCCGCCTGAATGACGCGGACGGTGACGAGATCACGGCCAACGTGTATGGCCTGGAAGACGCCTTTGACCTGCATGGCCGCATCGTGGACGTGGCAGTGGGCCAGGCCCGCCCTGGCGTGCAGCGCCTGGGCACCAGCGGCCGCGATGTACTGGTGGGCACGGCTGGTGACGACGTGATCGAAGGCGGCGCAGGCGCCGACACCCTGACGGGTGGCGCCGGGGGCGATGCCTTCGTGTACCGCAGCGTGCGCGACCTGGGCGACACCATCACCGACTTCACGCCGCATGCCGATCGCATCGACCTGAGCGCCCTGCTCGGCAGCGTGGGCTACAGCGGCCAGCGCCCCGTGGCCGATGGCTGGGTGCGCGTGCAAGACACCACCGGCGGCGTGCTGCTGCAGATCGACACCGATGGACCCCAGGGCCGCGGCGGCTTCCGCACGGTGGCCACGCTCAAGGGCCTGACGGCGGCGCAGTTCGTGACCGCCCGCGATCTGCGCACCACGGCCACGCTGGGCACCCCCTGAACACGGCCTGTGCCCCAACTTCCTGACCTTCTTTGATTCAAGGACCACACACCATGCAACGCCTGTCTCTGATCACCCTCGCGCTGGCCACCCTCAGCGCCCCCGCCCTGGCTGTGAGCAACGGCCAGTTCACCCAAGGCCTCAACGGCTGGGACACGCTGGGCGATGTCTCCGTGCCATCACCGAACACCCTGGTGCTGACCTCGGCCCTGGATGCGACCGATGACCTCGGTGGCTCGTTCAACTTCTCTGGCGTTCCGGCCGAGATGGCCTTGAACGTGGATGGCGTCGAAGAGTTCGCCGGTCTGGCCATCGGTGCCCTCCATGGCGTCGAGCCAGGCCTGGATGAAGCGGCCGAAGGCTCGGTGGCGCGCCAGATGTTCTCGGTACAGGCCGGTGACACGCTGAGCCTGTCGTGGCAACTGCTGACCAACGAACAAGGCCCTGACGCCAAGAGCGACCTGGGCTTTCTGGTGCTGAACGGCACCCTGTTCGAACTGGCCCTGGCCCCCAACGCCACCAGTGCGGGGGCCCTGGGCTTCGCGGCGGGCACCGGCTGGTCGACGTTCACGTACACCTTCACGCAATCGGGCCTGGCCTCGCTGGCCCTGGGCGTGGTGGACCGTGGCGACTTCGTCACCACCTCGGCCCTGGCGGTGCAAAACGTCAGCATCACCCCCGTGCCCGAACCCACCACCTGGGCCCTGGTGCTGGGCGGTGCCGCCGTGTTGCTGGCGGCTCGCCGCCGCGCGAGCTGAGCACTCTGTGCTCGGTGCGCCCACCCACGGGCCTCACAGCGCCTGGGTGGGCACCTCGTGAACGCCCCCCTCGGGCGTGACCAGCCAAAGCCGATCACCGGGCGCCGGTTGCACGGCGTGCATGCCAGTGAAGTCGCCAAACGCGGGCAAGGTCACGCCCAGGCATCGGCCCTGAGCTCCATCCACCCGGCCCTGCATCCAGAAGCAAGGCAGGCGCAGCCGATCACGCGCCCGCCCGCGCCCTTCCCAGCAGGGATGCAGGTGGCCCCCTAAGGACGCCACAGCGCCCACCACCGGCCGGGCCTCATGGCTCAGCGCCAGACCGCGCTCCATCACCACCGCGTCTTCAGGCAAGACCCGCCAGGCCGCACCCAGGCGCTCGGCCACCGGCGCCCAGTCCGGGGTGGCGTGCCGATCGTGGTTGCCACCGATCACCATCACCGTGCCGCCGGTGCTCTCATGCCAGGGGCCCAGCATGTCAGCCAGGGCCTGCACGGCCTCACCCACCCGCGGGCCATGCACCAGATCACCCAGCACCACCAATCGGCGGGCGGCGCTGCTGGCCAGGGCCTGCTGCAAGCGTTGCACGGTACGGGCGGTGGTGCCGGCCACCACCCGGCCCGGCATGCTCTGGCCCAAGGCCTGGTAACGCTGGGCCTTGCCCAAGTGCACATCGGCCACCAGCAAGGCATCGGGCTGGCCGGCCGCGTCCAGCATCAAGGCGCTGCGGTCGCCGCGCCAGTGCAGGGTCACTGCGCTCAGGGTGATGGCCTGATGGGCCACCGGCACGCTGGGGGCTGCGTCATCCACGCCCAGTCCCTCAACCCTCATGCCAGCAGACTGCTCAGCGCGGCATCCAGGTGCTCGGTGGGCTGGCGCACGAAGCCGCTGCGCGCGTGGCGGTGCAAGCGCCCCAGCACAAAGCTCATCAGCAGCGAGGCGCGGGCCTGGGCCGCCACGGTGGGGCTGGGGTGCCCCTGTGCCTCGGCCCATGCACGCGCCGGCTGACGCAAGAGCGACTCCAGCCGGTCCACCGCCTGGTTCAGGCGCTGCTGCAGGCGGGCGTCTTCATGCACCAGCGCATCACCGGCCAGCACCCGGCCCATGCCGGGGTTGCGCTCGGCAAACTGCAGCACCAGGGTCACGATGCGGGCCATCTGCGCCGCCGCATCGGTCTCGCGCTCCAGCACCTGGTTGGCCAAGGTGAACAGGCTGGTTTCGATGAACTCGATCAGGCCTTCGAACATCTGCGCCTTGCTGGCAAAGTGCCGGTACAGCGCCGCCTCGCTGAGTTGCAGTCGAGCCGCCAATGCCGCCGTGGTGATGCGGTCGGCCTCAGGGGCTTGCAGCATCTCGGCCAGGGCTTGCAGGATCAGCACCCGGCGCTCGCCCGGCTTGGGGCGCTTGCGCGGGGCAGCCTCGGCCGACAGGGGAACATCACTCATCGTTGGCTCCTGGTGACGAGACGCGGGGCAAGGCCTGCACAGGCCGCCAGGCCTTCAGTCGGCGCAAGGTGGTCACGCGCACATCCACCGCCGGGTGGCGCCCATGCAGACGCTGGGCAAAGGGATGACCGGCCGGCCCCTGACGCAGGTAGTGCTGCATCCACACCGTGTGCAGGCCCAATTGGTGCGCGCTTTTCAGGTTGGCCACGGTGTCTTCGACCAGGACACACCGGTGGGCGGGCAGGCGGTGGCGGGCCAGCAGCAGGCGCAGCATGCGCACATCGGGCTTGGGCCGCAGTTCACCAAAGGCCCGCATGCCCTCGATGGCGATGATGCCTTCGAAACACGAGGCCAAGTCCAGGGCGGTGAGCACCCGCTTGGCGTACTCGGCCGGCGCGTTGGTGAGCAAAAACTTGCGGCCCGGCAGGCGCTTGAGGGCCACGCGATCTGCTGCAGGCATGCGCAGGTCGGCCTCCAGGCCCGGCAGGGTGTGGGTCTGCGCCAGAAAGTGCGCGGCCCGGATGCCGTGGTGGCGCTCCAGTCCCATCAGGGTAGCGCCATAGCGGCGCCAGTAGTGCACCCGCAAGGCATCGGCCTGCGCGCGCGGCAGGCCCAGGTGCTCTTCGATGTAATCGGTCATCGAGCGGTTGAGCCGCCCGAAGACCGCATGCCCTGCGTCATGCAGGGTGTTGTCGAGGTCGAACAGCCAGATGGCTGCCGAGGCACCCGAGCGCGCCATGGTGCTGATCCGCTCAGTGGCTGCGGATCATCGTGCCGTAAGCCTGATCGGTGAGGATCTCGAGCAGCATGGCGTGGGGCACCCGGCCATCCACGATGTGCACGGCGTTCACGCCACTCTTGGCGGCATCGATGGCGCCTTCGATTTTGGGGATCATGCCGCCGCTGATGGTGCCGTCGTCGATCAGCTCGTCGATCTGGCGGGCCGTCAGGTCGGTCAGCAAGGTGCCCTGCTTGTCCAGCACGCCCTTGATGTTGGTCAGCAGCACCAGCTTTTCAGCGCTGAGCACCTGGGCCAGCTTCGACGCCACCAGGTCGGCGTTGATGTTGTAGCTCTCGTTATGCTCACCAAAACCGATGGGGCTGATGACCGGGATGAACTGGTCGTCTTGCAGGGCCTTGACCACGCTGGGGTCGATGGAGTCGATCTGCCCCACTTGACCGATGTCGTGCTCTTTGCTCGGGTCATCCTTGTCGGCCAGGTGCAGCTTGCGCGCGCGGATCAGCCCGCCATCACGACCCGTCAGGCCCACGGCCTTGCCGCCAGCGGCATTGATCAGGCCGACGATGTCTTGCTGCACCTCACCGGCCAGCACCCACTCCACCACTTCCATGGTTTCAGCGTCGGTCACGCGCATGCCCTGGATGAACTGGCCCTTCTTGCCAATCTTGTTCAAGGCCGAATCAATCTGGGGGCCACCGCCGTGCACCACCACTGGGTTCAAGCCCACCAGCTTGAGCAACACCACGTCTTCGGCGAAGTCGGCCTGCAGCTCCGGGTCGGTCATGGCGTTGCCACCGTACTTGATGACGATGGTCTTGCCATGGAACTTGCGGATGTAGGGCAGCGCCTGGGCCAGGATCTCGGCCTTGACGCGGGGATCGATGCCGGCCAGGGCCTCGGGGGTGGGGGGCGTGGACATGGTGCTTGTAAACCCAGGGATTGTTCGATGCGTTATTGTAGGGAAGGCCCGAGACGCTCGCGCGACCGAACCGGCGCGACCCTTGGACTGTTGACTGTTCAACCGGCGGCCTTGGCCGCCTCTGACGGAGCCACGATGAAGACCATGACCCTGAGCCGATCCTTGAAGAAGTCGCTGAGCGTGTTGACGCTGGGACTGGCCCTGGGCCTGATGGGGGCTGCCTCTGTGCACGCCCAGGCCGTGGATGGCGAAGTGCGCAAGGTGGACACCGACGCCGGCAAGATCACGGTGCGCCATGGCGAGATCAAGAACCTCGACATGCCGCCGATGCAGATGAGCTTTCGAGTGAGCGATCCGACCTGGCTGCAGGCCGTGCAGGTGGGCGACAAAATTCGCTTCACCGCCGACAAGGTGAATGGTCAGTACACCATCACCTCGCTGGAAAAGCGCTGACCCAGCACCAGAGAGGGCTGGTCAGACTCCGCTGGAAGAAGTCCCCCCTGGACATCTTTGACACGATGACAGCGTGGCTTGCCGCAAGGCGCCGCCACCTCTGTGTCGAGGCGTGCACGCCAAGCGTTACAGGCAAAGTGTAGGGGAACATGGTTATGGTCCCATGACAAATGCACGGGCCAATGGTTACAAAATGCATCCCATGAACATGGGATACCTGGTTTTCAGGTCAACCAGATCAGAAATCCGGTCGCCATGCTGTATCGCAAAAATTTGCCGATGGCCATGTAGAACACGCACGGCCAAAACGGCAGCCGCAGCCAACCCGCCACCGCGCACAAGGGATCACCCACCAGCGGCAACCACGACACCAGACAGGCCTTGGGGCCAAAGCGCTGCAGCCACACCATGGCGCGCTGCTGCCAGCGGTCGGTGGGGGTGTCTGAGGGAGTGGCAGACGTTGTGGAGGACGGTGGGGAAGACGGCGTTGCAGAAAGCGCCTGGGCTGGCTGGTCAGCGCGGGCAGACTCGGCCGCGCGATCACCTCGCCCTCGCCGCCACCACGAAGTGGCCGACTGCGCGCCCGCCCCCATCCACCAGCTCAAGGTGCCACCGAGGGTGTTGCCCGCCGTGGCCACCAGCACGGCAGGCCAGAACAACTCAGGTCGCAGGTAGACCAGGCCGTACACCGCAGGCTCTGAACCCATGGGCAGCAGGGTGGCCGACACAAACGCCACCACAAAGACGGCACTGAGCCCCACCTGCGGCAGAGCCAGGGCTCCCAGCAGCCCATGAATTCCGGCGGTCAACCACGCTTCCATGCGTGGATTGTGACCTGTGTGCCGATCAGAAGCTGTAGCCGACCGTGGCCGTCCACACGCTGGGGTAGAAGTTGAAGTCGGCGCGCTGCTCGGAGCGGTCGGTGCGGATGCGCAGATCGTTCTTGATCTTGGCCACCGTCCAGCCCACATTGGCCGACCACTGGCGATCAAACTGATAGCGCAGACCGGCCTGCACCGCCGGGCCCAGCGAGTGGCTTAGCTTGATGCGCACTGGGCCATCGCTGTACAGGGCATCACCCACGTCATTGGACGTGGCCTTCATGCGGGTGTAGTTCAGGCCCAGGCCCACATAGGGGCGCCAAGCGGAGCTGCTGTCCAGGAAGGTGTAGTTCAGGAAGATGGTCGGCGCCACCTGCTTGACCGTGGCCACCACCTGGCCGTCGGCATTCACCAGCTTGTCGGTGGTGCGCTGAACCTTCTGCCCTGCCACGATCTCGTTGGGGCTGGTGCCATCATCGCTCAGTTGAGGCGAGCCCGAACGCAGCTTCACGTCATGCTCGGGCGGGATGCCGAGCACCACCTCGGCACTCCAAGGGCCCGACAGCACTCGCTCGATCGAGAAGATCACCGTGGACTTGGGCTGCACATCCAGTCGCAGCCCCCGTCAATGTTGACGTTGCCGAAGTAGTTGCCGCTGACCACGGCGGGCAACTGACCCCGCAGGGCGCTGCTGGTGGCACGCGGGTCGATGTACGCCCCACCCAGCTTGACGGTGTAGGTCTGAGCCAGAACCGAAGAGCACGACAGCGCAGACAGTAGCGCCAAAACACAGGACGGGGCAGCGAAACGGGAGTTCATACAGCAGACGAAAGAGGTTGTTGCAATCGGTAACATTGCATCTTAACTGCAATCGTTACACCGAGAATGCAGTATGGTCATGCGCGCGCACGTGGGTCGTTTTGACCACGCGCGTCATTTCACGATCTGCGATCGCTTCTGTACACAGACGCCCCCGGCGGCAAACGCCCACGTCGGCCCCAAAAAGCCCTGCCCAAGGAGAGCAAGGCCAGCTATACTCTGCCTCCTTTTTAAGCAGCCCTGATCGCCTGGCGATCGGGGCTGAGTCGTCTCTTCACCCCCTCATGCCCACCCCGATCGATCCCGCCAGCCCGCTCCAGCTGGGTGCCCTGGAACTGCCGAACCGGCTGTTCGTGGCGCCCATGGCCGGCGTGACCGATCGCCCTTTCCGCATGCTGTGCAAACAGTTGGGTGCGGGCTATGCGGTCAGCGAAATGGTGACCTCGCGCAAGGACCTGTGGCACAGCCTCAAAACCTCGCGCCGGGCCAACCACGAGGGCGAGACTGCCCCCATCGCGGTGCAGATCGCGGGGACCGACGCGGCCATGATGGCCGAGGCCGCCGCCTACAACATCGACCGTGGCGCCCAGGTCATCGACATCAACATGGGCTGCCCGGCCAAGAAGGTGTGCAACAAGTGGGCGGGCTCGGCCCTGATGCAGGATGAACCCCTGGCCTTGCAGATCGTGGAGGCCGTGGTGGCGGCTTGCGCCCCCCATGGTGTGCCTGTGACGCTGAAGATGCGCACCGGCTGGAGCCAGCAGCACAAGAACGCGGAAACGCTCGCACGAGCCGCTGAACAAGCCGGCGTGGCCATGCTGACGGTGCATGGTCGCACCCGCGAGCAGGGCTACAAGGGTCAGGCCGAGTACGACACCATCGCCGCCGTCAAGGCCGCCGTGCGCGTGCCGGTGGTGGCCAATGGCGACATCACCAGCCCCGAGAAGGCCCTGGCCGTGCTGCGCCACACGGGTGCCGACGCCATCATGATCGGCCGCGCGGCCCAAGGTCGCCCCTGGATTTTTGGCGACATCGCCCATTACCTGGCCACGGGGCAGCACCGCCTGGCGCCTCGCACCACCGAGGCCAAAACGTGGCTGCTGGCCCACCTGCATGACCACTACGGCCTGTATGGCGAGTTTGCCGGCGTGCGCACAGCCCGCAAGCACATCGGCTGGGCGGTGCGTGCCCTGCCTGGTGGCGAAGCCTTTCGCCAGCACATGAACACCCTGGACACCTGCGACGCCCAGTTGCAGGCTGTCGCTGATTTTTTCGACCTGTTGAGCGTTCAGCACGACCGCCTGCCCGAGGCAGCGCTGGTGCTGGACGACGCCGACGACGCGCCAGCCGCCCACGAAGCGGCCTGCAGCGCCCACTGATGCCCCGACCATGAGCAAAAAAACCATCCAGGACTGCATCAAGGACAACCTTGAAAACTACTTCCACGACCTGCGTGGCGCCGAGCCCCATGCCGTCTACGACATGGTGGTCAACGCCGTGGAGCGCCCCATGCTGGAGGTGGTGATGCAGCGCGCCGAGGGCAACCAGTCCAAAGCGGCCGAATGGCTGGGCATCAACCGCAACACGCTGCGCCGCAAGCTGCTTGAGCACAAGCTCATCAAGTGATTCACTGTTTCATCTTCACCGCTCTTTGAACCTGAGGAACCCCCCATGGCCCTGACCGCCCTGCTGTCCGTGTCCGACAAGACCGGCATCGTTGAATTTGCGCAAGCCCTGCACGCCCAGGGTGTGCGCCTGCTGTCCACCGGCGGCACCGCCAAGCTGCTGGCCGACAAGGGCCTGCCCGTCACCGAAGTCGCCGAGATCACCGGCTTCCCGGAGATGCTCGATGGGCGCGTCAAGACGCTGCACCCCCGCGTGCACGGCGGTATCCTGGCCCGCCGCGACCTGCCCGAGCACATGGCCGCGCTGAAAGAGCACGGCATCGACACCATCGACCTGCTGGTGGTCAACCTCTACCCCTTCGCACAAGCCACGGCCAAGGCCGACTGCACCCTGGCCAATGCCATCGAGAACATCGACATCGGCGGCCCCACCATGCTGCGCTCGGCCGCCAAGAACTGGCAGGACGTCGCCGTGATCATCGATCCCGTCGACTACGAGCAGGTGTTGTCGGAAATGAAGGCCGGCCAGATCACCCGCACCACCAAGTTCATGCTGGCCAAGAAGGTGTTCGCCCACACCGCCGCCTACGACGGCATGATCACCAACTACCTGACCAGCCTGGAAGCCGGCGCCGAGCTGGCCACCGAAACTGTGCCAGCCAAGGCTGAGTACCCCGCCGTGTACAACCTGCAACTGCACAAGGTGCAGGGCATGCGTTACGGCGAGAACCCGCACCAGTCGGCCGCCTTCTACCGCGAAGCCCAGCCCGTGGTCAGCACCCTGGCCAACTGGACCCAGATCCAGGGCAAGGAGCTGAGCTTCAACAACATCGCCGACGCCGACGCCGCCTGGGAATGCGTCAAGGCCTTCGAAGCCCCCGCCTGCGTGATCATCAAGCACGCCAACCCCTGCGGCGTGGCCGTGGGCGCCGGCCCGCTCGAGGCCTACACCAAGGCCCTCAAGACCGACCCCACCAGTGCGTTTGGCGGCATCATGGCCTTCAACCGCGTGGTCGATGCCGACGTGATCGACGCCATCAACGCCAACAAACAGTTCGTGGAAGTGGTGATCGCGCCCAAGTTCACCGACGCGGCCCGCGCGGCTTACGCCAGCAAGCAGAACGTGCGACTGCTGGAAGTGCCGCTGGACGACGCCACGCGTAAGCTGTCCAACGCCCTGGACTTCAAGCGCGTGGGCGGCGGCATGCTGCTGCAATCGGCCGACAACATCGACATCGTGGGCGATGTGAAGGTGGTGAGCAAGCTGCAACCCACGGCCCAGCAGATGCAGGACCTGCTGTTCGCCTGGACCGTGGCCCGCTTCGTCAAGAGCAACGCCATCGTCTTCTGCAAGGACGGCATGACCATGGGCGTGGGCGCCGGCCAGATGAGCCGCCTGGACTCGGCCCGCATCGCTTCGATCAAGGCCGGTCACGCCGGCCTGACGCTGCAAGGCACGGCCGTCGCGTCTGACGCCTTCTTCCCGTTCCGCGACGGGCTGGATGTGGTCGTGGACGCCGGCGCCACCTGCGTCATCCACCCGGGTGGCTCCATGCGCGATGATGAGGTCATCGCCGCCGCCGACGAGCGTGGCATCGCCATGGTGTTCACCGGCACGCGCCATTTCCGTCACTGATCCAGGCACTGCCACGACCGTGACCAGAGGCCCCTTCGGGGGCCTTTTTCTGATCCATTTCATTCGCATGCGAAATAAACTCACTAGAATGCTTCGCATGCAAAGTAAACCGAAGCTGATCTTCCTGCTCAACAGCGCGCAGCGGCGCTTGCAGCAATGGATGGCGGCGCACGCCGAGGCAGCCAGCGCTGACGGCTCAGCCATGCCCAGCCCGGCGCAAAGCGGGGTGCTGTTTGCCCTGTCCAAAGCCGATGGCATGACGATGGGGCAGCTGGCCGACGCCCTGGATCTGGCGCCCTCGGCGGTCTCGGGGCTCATCCAGCGCATGGAATCCCTGGGCTGGGTACGGCGCCACCCCGATCCGGACGATGCTCGCGCACAGCGGGTCTGGCTGCAGGAGTCCGGTCGGCAGCCACTTCCTGCCCTGACCTTGGCCCTCAAACGCGTCAATCAGCGGTTGAGCGAGGGCTTCACCAATGACGAACTGCTCACCGTGGCGCGCTGGCTGCGCCATGTGCAGCAACTGGATGACACCCCCGTCCAACGAGAAGGCGCATGACATCATTGATCAACCCCGATGCCGCTCAACACGTCGAGATCACCTGTGCCGACGGAACGCGTCTGCACGGCCACTTCGTGGCCGCCCCAGCTGGATGCACACACGGACTGCCTGTGCTCCTGAGCCCAGCGACCGGCGTCAAACAGCATTACTACCTGCGCTTTGCACACTGGTTGGCCCAGCAAGGACACGACGTGCTGGTGTTTGACTACCGGGGTATTGGGCTGTCCCTCCAGGGGCCGCTGAGTCGGTGTCGCGCCACACTGGCCGAATGGGGGCAACAGGACCAGGTGGCCGCGCTGGATTGGTTGCTGGCGCACACCGACAGCGAGCAAGCCTTGATGCTGGGCCACAGCGCCGGCGGACAAATGATCGGGCTGCTGCCCAACCATCACCGAGTGGCGCGACTGGTGGGCGTGTCGGCATCAACAGGCTGGCTCAAAGGCATGCGGCCCGGCTTTCGGGTGAAGGCCTGGTTGGGGCTTCGGGGCGTGATTCCGCTGGGCGCGATGATGAAAGGCTATGCGCCCACCGCTGCGGTGGGGCTGGGCGAGAACCTGCCAGCCCGCGTGGGTCTGCAATGGGGACAATGGTGTGCGGCTGGAGGCTACGCCACGAACGCCGTCCGTGATCAGCCCGAGCGCGACTTCCACGCGCACGTGCGCACCCCCATCACGGTGCTGTACGCCTCCGACGATGACATCGCCACCGACATCACGGTCAAGGACCTGCTGCGCACCTTCCCGGCCGCGCCGAAGCAAGCCATCCGTGTACAGCCGTCTCACCACGGACTGACCAGCCTGGGCCACATCGACTGGTTTCGGTCATCCCACCAAGCCGTCTGGCCCATGATCGCTGCGGCGCTGCAAGGCCAGACCATCGGGTCAATTTGACGTAAGCTCCGGCACGATGGGATCCCCGGGAGTGACGTTGATGTCCAGAGCGTGGGCTGTGCGGCAGCATGGCATGTGGTGGCTGTTGTCGGCTGCACTGGTGGGGGCGGTGCATGCCAGCCCCCCGGTGATCGAGAACAGTCTGGGCATGAGGTTCGTCCACATCCCGGCCGGCGAGTTCTTGATGGGCAGCAACGAGTCCGTGGAGGCCTTGGCCCAAGCCTTCCCAGCACTGGAGCGCGGGCGTTTCACCGAACTGCAGGACGAGGCGCCCGTGCACCGGGTGCGCCTCTCCAAGCCCTTTTACCTAGGACAACACGAAGTCACCGTCGGGCAGTTTCGTCGCTTCCTCACAGCCTCGGGTCATGTACCCGAGTCGGTGGCTGATGGATCGGGCGGGTACGGATACAGCGCCGAGCATGTGCGACGCAAACAACCGGATCAGGATGCCTTTGCAGGACGAGACCCACGGTACTCCTGGCAGAACCCTGGCTTTCGGCAAGGCGACGACGAGCCCGTTGTCAACGTGACCTGGCACGATGCCCAAGCACTGGCTCGCTGGTTGAGCCACGTCGAACAGCGGACCTACCGGCTGCCCACCGAGGCCGAGTGGGAGTATGCCTGCCGTGCGGGCAGCACCACTCGCTACCCCCACGGTGACGACCCGGAAGGCCTGACCGCCACGGCCAACGTCTTCGACGCCACCGCCTCGGTGCATTGGCCCATGTGGGCTGATCGGGCCTTGGCATCTCGTGACGGGCATGCCTTCACGGCACCCGTGGGCAGTCGGGCCCCCAACGCCTTTGGTCTGTACGACATGCTGGGCAATGTCTGGGAATGGACCGCAGACTGGCATGACGATGATTACTATGCGCGCTCGCCCGGGGTGGACCCCACCGGCCCCGACGAGGGCACGGTTCGCGTGAGGCGGGGCGGGTCGTGGCACACCTGGGCGTTCTACGCCCGCTGCAGCTATCGCAACTGGAACTCGGCCAACACCCGCTACACCCTCGTGGGCATCCGGCTGCTGCTGGAAGACGATGCCGCTCGCCCGACCTCGGGCGCCACAACACCACACTCCCCTGCCCCATGAGAATCCTTGGGATCGACCCCGGCCTGCAGACCACCGGCTTCGGCATCATCGAAGCCGATGGCCCTCGCCTGCACTACGTGGCCAGCGGCACCATCAAAACCAAAGAGGCCGCCCAGGGCGACCTGCCCTCCCGGCTGAAGCTCATCTTCGAGGGCGTGCGCGAGGTGGTGTCGCACTATGAACCCGATCAAGCCTCGGTGGAAATCGTGTTCGTGAACGTGAACCCCCAGTCCACCCTGCTGTTGGGCCAGGCCCGGGGTGCAGCGATCGCAGGCCTGCTGTCGCAAGCCAAATCACCCCAGGTCAGCGAGTACACCGCCTTGCAGATGAAAAAGGCCGTGGTGGGTCATGGCCATGCCGCCAAGGCACAGATCCGACACATGGTGATGCGCCTGCTCGACCTGCCACGCGAGCCGAACAACGACGCCGCCGACGCCCTGGGGCTGGCCATTTGCCACGCCCACGCCGGGCATGCCATGGCGCAAATGGCCAAAGCCACGGCCCTGAGTCGCCGAACCCACGCCCAGATCAGGGGGGGGCGGGTTTACTGACCGTCTTTGAGCAGCCGCCCATGGGTGGGCTGCACCGGGCGGGCATTGTTCGGGTACAGGCGGGCCATCACGGCCATCTGGTCACCCGAGATGCCCAAGGGCTGCTTCATCACGGCCCAGATCACGTCTTCCGTGCAGGGCGGGGTCGTCAACGAACCCATGTACAGGAAGTAGGCAGGCTCGGCCGGCAGCAAGCGCGACAGGTCGATGGGGCTGGTGGAGCGCTGTTGCAGGTGCCGCTCCAGCGGCAGCGTGCTCCAGATCTGGCCCATCACCGGGTGCTCCTGCGTGGACAGCATGACCGGCACCGCCACCATCAACAACTCACCGTCGGCCGCGCGGTGCAACAACTGCAGGCTCATCGGGCTCTGGCGTCCGGCCACATGCACCTCGCCAGGGTGTCTCAGGGCGATGTGCTGCAACTCGTAGCGACGGCCGCGCAGGCTGACCGCGTTGCCCGGCTCAGGCTCGATCACGACGGTGTGATCGCGGTGCAGCACCGTGACAAGCGACGGACGGTATTCGAACTGGAGCGGATCCAGCGTCACCGGGATGCCATCGCGCAAATCGATGGGGCTTTGGCGGCGCCCCACGACACAGGCGCGGTACTCGGGCTTGAGCAAACCCCATTGGTCAGGGCCCGTGTCACCCTGGTAGGCCCAGCCCACCTCACGGCCCAGCGGACTGGTCTTGCCGGGTGCCACGGGCCGCTCGTCGGCCTGCGCCACCGCGGCCAGGGCCGCTGATGCGGACGCGGTGGCTGCCGGGCGTTTGCTGGTGCGGCCGGACTGGGTGGGGCGTGAGGACTTGACCTGCACCACGGGCGGCGCCGTGCCGCGCTGGGCACGGACCTCGGAGATGCGCTGCTCGATCAGGTCGCGCAGTTCGGACATGGAGACCGCAGGACGGGCTGGCGTGATGGATGCAGCACCAGCGGCCGCCGCGGCGGATGGCGTGGCAGCCGGCGACTGTGCCCACAGAGGCGCCCCGCCGGAGATGAGGGCCCAGGCGAGGGCCGTGGTCGCCAACGGGCGCAGCCCGGGCACCGCATCAGAGAGGTGGTTGAACCAGATAGCCATGCGACGTTCTCGGCAGCCGCCCCTCAAACTTGAAGACGACTGGCTGCCGCGTGATGAAAAATAATGTGAAGTCAGCCGATAGGCCGGATTCTGTGCAGCCTCGTGCCTTGCGGCGCGAGACCGTGACCGCCATTCCTCTGGGCCGCCTGTCGCCAGAGCGGCTCGGTGCCACCTACCCGCACACAGCCCCCGGGCCAGGGGTAGAACGACACGGCATGACCATGCCGTTCAGCGTGTGCCTATTTGGTGTTGCTGCGCGTAGAGATTGCCCGTTTCACCCTGGGCGGGCCTGGCCCGCCCAGGGTGCTGCTCGATTCGGGCTTTCGCCCGAACCCCCGCTAACGCGGGGCCGTCGGCTGACGCCGACGCCTCACAGACCACCCCTCGCGGAACCCGCTCAGACTCGTCTCTGTTGCTCTGATCCTCACCTCGCGGTGGAGAGGTGTTACCTCCTACGCTGCCCTGTGCAGTCCGGACCTTCCTCCAGTGCGCCCTTTCGGGCCTTGCACCAGCGGCGGTCTGGCTGACTTCACAGGGGCATTATCGCCGCTGCGACGGCCTCACAGGCCGGCGCGGGCCAAGATGGCCAGAAAATCGCTGGCGTTGGCAAAGCCGATCACGCGCAAGTCGGTCTGTTCCTGCCCTTGAGGGTCGAAGAAGATCACGCCCGGCGGGCCAAAGAGGCCGAAGCGCTTGAGCAGCGCCCGGTCATCACGGCTGTTGCGGGTCACGTCCACCTGCAGCAAGACGGCGCCGCGCAGCCGCGCCTGCACCTGCGGGTCGGCGAAGGTGCGCACCTCCATCTCGATGCAGGCCGTGCACCAGTCGGCATAAAAATCGAGCATGACGGGTCGCCCATCGGCTTCGGCCTGGGCCAAGGCGGCGTCCAGTTCAGCCTCGGTGCGCACCATCTGGAAGGGCAGCACACTGCGGTGGGCGGGGGCTGAGGCCTCCATGCCCAGCCATTGGGTTTGCACATAGGGCCAGGCCGGGCGGCTGAACCACACGGCCACGCCCAGCATCAGCACGCCAAACAGCACCTTGACGGCCGTCATCCAGTTGCCCGCACGGGGCAGCAAGGTGCCGGCCGACAGGCCCACCAGCAAGAGGGGCACGCTCATGCCCCAGGCCAGGGCATACAAAGCGCCACCACCCAAGGCCACATCCCGCGACTGGCTGATGTACAGCAGCGCCCCGGCCAGCGGCGCCGACACACAGGGGCTGACCACCAGGGCCGATACCGCCCCCATCACAAACACGCTGACGACGCGGCCACCGGGCAAGCGGTTGGCGCCTTCGCCCAGCCAGGTCTGCAGGGCTGCAGGCAGGCGCAACTCGTACAGGCCAAACATCGACAGCGCCAGCACCACCATCAGGGCCGTCATGGTCAGCACGATCCAGGGGTGCTGCAGATAGGCCGCCAGCCCCTGCCCGATCAAGCCCGCCGCCACGCCCAGGGCCGTGTAGACCAGGGCCATGCCTTGCGAGTAACTGAGCGCCAGCAAGAAGCCCCGCCCGCGCCCCACCGGGGCCTGCTGCCCCAGGATGAGGGACGACAGGATGGGCACCATGGGCAACACGCACGGCGTGAGCGACAGTAGCACGCCCGCCACGAAGAAGGCCGAGATCACCACCCACCACTGCCCCGAGGCCAGGGCGCGGGTGACGGCATCCCCCGAGGCTTGGCCCGGCATGGTGGCCAGGGCTGACGAGCCCCCGCCTGCCGTCAAGTCCAGCGAGGGGTCACCGTCGGCCAGGGGCTGGATGGACAGCAGCACCCCTTGTTCGTCCAGGCGCAACTGGTAGGCCTTGGTCTGGGGCGGATAGCACAGGCCAGCGTCCGCGCACCCCTGGTAGGTGATCAGCAGACGTGCCTCGGCTGGCAGGCCTGCGGGTAGCGTGAGCCCGCCCATGATGCTCTGGTGGTAGACCTCCATCACCTTGTTGAAGGTGGGGTCGTGCTTGGCCTCGCCGGGGGGCAGATCCCAGTTCAGAGGCTGGTCGGGCTGACCGGGCAGCTGCAGCCGACCGGCGGTTTGCTCGCGGTACAGGTACACCCCGCGCGCCAGCGTGAAATCCACCTCCAGGGCCCGGGGGCCCGCGGCCCGCACCTGCACCTGAAAGGCCTCGTCCGCTGGCAGAAACTCGGGCTGGGACGATGTGAACAACTGCGCCTGGGCCAGGGTGCTGAATAGCCACAACACCATCGCCAGCAGCCACGCCCCAGCGCAGGGGCCTCGTCGTCCATGCATGCTCATGCCAACACGAAATATGCTCATGAGCACATTGTCGCGCCAGCCCGCGTATCCTGACGGCCGCGCACCCAAAACCCCCGCAACGGAGACCCGAATGAAAGCCCACAGCATCCTCGACACCATTGGCCGCACGCCGCACATTCGCCTGAACCGCCTCTTTGGTCAGGCCGAGGTGTGGATCAAGTCCGAGCGCAGCAACCCAGGCGGCTCCATCAAAGACCGCATTGCGCTGGCCATGATCGAAGACGCTGAAGCCCGTGGCATTCTGAAACCGGGGGGCACCATCATCGAACCCACCTCGGGCAACACGGGGGTGGGCCTGGCCATGGTGGCGGCCGTGAAGGGCTACCAACTCATCCTGGTGATGCCCGAGAGCATGTCCATCGAGCGCCGCCGCCTGATGCTGGCCTACGGCGCCAGCTTCGACCTCACCCCGCGTGAAAAGGGCATGAAAGGCGCCATCGCCCGCGCACAGGAGCTGGTGGAACAAACACCCGGCGCCTGGATGCCCCAGCAGTTCGAGAACCCAGCCAACGTGGATGTGCATGTGCGCACCACCGCACAAGAGATCCTGGCTGATTTCCCGGAAGGTCTGGACGCCATCATCACCGGCGTGGGCACGGGCGGCCACATCACCGGCGTGGCCCAGGTGCTGAAGGCTCAGTGGCCCCAGTTGAAGGTGTTCGCGGTGGAGCCCAAGGCCTCGCCCGTGATTTCGGGCGGCAGCCCGGCCCCCCACCCCATCCAGGGCATTGGTGCGGGCTTCGTGCCCACCAACCTGCACACGGCCTTGCTGGACGGCGTCATCCAGGTGGACGCTGAGGACGCCCGCGAATACGGCCGCCGCGCCGCCCGTGAAGAGGGCATGCTGGTGGGCATCTCGTCAGGTGCCACGCTGGCCGCCATCGCGCAGAAGCTGCCCGAATTGCCGGCAGGCAGCCGCGTGCTGGGCTTCAATTACGACACGGGCGAGCGCTACCTGTCGGTGGAAGGCTACCTGCCGGCTTGACGATCAGTGCCTGACCCGGCCCACCTCGTCGGGCTGGGCAGGTCAGGGGCATGAGACGCTCAGCGCAGTTTCCAGCGCAGCGTCTCGCCACCGCGCAGGGGCTTGATCACGGCCTCTCCAAAGGGCAGCTCTTCCGGCACCACCCAGTCTTCACGCACCAGGGTGACGGTGTCGGTGTTGCGCGGCAGGCCGTAGTAGTCGGGGCCATGGAAGCTGGCAAAACCTTCCAGCTTGTCCAGCGCACCCACGGCCTCGAAGGCCTCGGCGTACAGCTCCATCGCGCAGGGGGCGCTGTAGCAGCCCGCACAGCCTGATGAGTGTTCTTTGAGGTGCGAGGCGTGCGGTGCACTGTCAGTGCCCAGGAAGAACTTGGGATTGCCGCTGGTGGCCGCCTGCACCAGCGCCAGCCGGTGCTCTTCGCGCTTGAGGATGGGCAGGCAGTAGTAGTGCGGGCGAATGCCCCCCATGAAGATGGCGTTGCGGTTGTACAGCAGGTGCTGCGGCGTGATGGTGGCGGCCACGAAGTGGTCGGCATCAAGCACGTACTGGGCGGCTTCCTTGGTGGTGATGTGCTCGAACGCCACCTTCAACTCCGGAAAGTCGCGGCGCAGCGGGATGAGCTTGTCGTCGATGAAGGCCTTCTCGCGATCGAACACGTCGATCTCGTTGTCCGTGACCTCGCCGTGCACGCAAAACACCAGGCCTTCGCGCTGCATGGCCTCCAGCACCGGGTAGGTTTTGCGCAGATCGGTCACGCCCGCGTCGCTGTTGGTGGTGGCACCCGCCGGGTAGAGCTTGAAGGCCACCACACCGGCGTCTTTGGCACGCTTGACCTCGTCGGCCGGGGTGTTGTCGGTCAGGTAGAGCACCATCAGGGGCTCGAAGCTCAGGCCCTCGGGCACGGCCGCGCGGATGCGGTCGCGGTAGGCCACGGCCATGGCGGCGGTGGTGATGGGCGGCCGCAAGTTGGGCATGACGATGGCCCGGGCGAACTGCCGCGCCGTGGCCGGCACCACCGAGGCCATGGCCGCGCCATCACGCAGGTGCAGGTGCCAGTCATCGGGGCGGACGAGGGTGATCTGGGTGGGGGTGGTCATGGCAGGAATTTTTGAACTGCAACTCTCTATTGTCGCGCGAGACAGCCGTGTCGCGCGCGACAGCCGCACCTGGCCACCCACGCCGCAGGCGACGTGCGCCACAACACAGAACCTCACTCGCTCTGCTGCAACTTCCACATCTGTGCATACCGCCCACCAGCGGCCAGCAATTGCGGGTGCGTGCCTCGCTCGATGATGCGGCCTGCTTCCATCACCAGGATCTCATGCGCATTGACGATGGTGGACAGCCGGTGCGCGATCACCAGCACCGTCTTGCCCTGCGCCACCGACGCCAGCTCGGCCTGGATCGCGCGCTCATTGGCCGAATCCAGCGCCGAGGTGGCCTCGTCGAAGATCAGCACGGGCGGGTTCTTCAGCAAGGTACGGGCGATGGCCACGCGCTGTTTCTCGCCGCCCGAGAGCTTCAGCCCGCGCTCACCCACCACCGTGTCGTAGCCCTTGGGCGTGCTGCTGATGAAGTCGTGGATGCGGGCCGCCTTGGCCGCCGCGATCACTTCGTCATGCGAGGCCTCAGGCCGGCCGTAGGCGATGTTGTAGGCCACCGTGTCGTTGAACAGCACCGTGTCTTGCGGCACGATGCCGATGTGGCGGCGCAGGCTGTCTTGCGTGAGGCTGCGCACATCGTGACCATTCACCGTGATGCGACCGTCCTGCACGTCGTAGAAGCGGTACAGCAATCGCGCCAGGGTTGACTTGCCCGAGCCCGAGGGCCCCACCACCGCCACCGTCTGGCCCGCCGGGATCTCGAAGCTCACGTCATGCAGGATGGGTCGATCCGGCTCGTAGGCAAAGCTCACGTGGTCAAAGCGCACGGCCGGGGGCGCCTTCACCATCAAGGGGCGGGCCTCGGGCGCATCGGCCACCTCGCGGTCGCGCTCCATCAGGGTGAACATCTTGTCCAGATCGGTCAGGGCCTGCTTGATCTCGCGGTAGATCACACCCAGAAAGTTCAGCGGGATGTAGAGCTGGATCATGAAGGCGTTGACCATGACCAGGTCACCCACCGTCAGTTCACCGGCCACCACGCCCTGGGTGGCCCGCCACAACATGGCAATCAAGCCCACGGCGATGATGGTTTGCTGCCCGGCATTCAGCAGCGACAGCGTTTGCTGGCTCTTCACGCCGGCTTGTCGCAGGCGCTCCAGTGCCTCGTCATAACGACGAGCCTCAAACGCCTCGTTGTTGAAGTACTTCACCGTCTCGTAGTTCAACAGCGAATCCACGGCCCGGGTGTGGGCCTTGGAATCCAGTTCGTTCATCTCGCGCCGAAACCGGGTGCGCCACTGCGTGACGATCACCGTGAAGGCCACGTACACCACCAGGGCCGTCAGCGTGATCACGGCATACATCACGTCGAACTTGACCGCCAGCAGCGTCAGCACCAGCGCCACCTCAATCAGGGTGGGGATGATGCTGTAGAGCGAGTACGAGATCAACGAGTGCACGGCGCGCGTGCCGCGCTCGATGTCGCGGGTCATGCCGCCGGTCTGGCGCTCCAGATGGAAGCGCAGGCTCAGCGCGTGCAGGTGCGAAAATACCTTGAGCGAAATGCTGCGCGCCGCGCCCTCGGTGGCCTTGGCAAACACCAGTTCGCGCAGCTCGGTGAACAGCGAGGTGGACAGACGCAAGAGGCCGTAGCCCACCAGCAGGCCCACGGGCACGGCCAGCATGGCCTGCGCCATGCCTGGCTGCGGCGCCAGTTGATCGACCAGCTGCTTGAGCAGCACCGGCACGCCCACATTGGCCACCTTGGCCCCCACCATGAAGCCCAGGGCCAGCATCACCCGCCATTTGTAGGCCCACAGGTAGGGCCACAGGCGGGCCAGCGTGGCGCGATCAGAACGGGATGGCGGGGCGGATGAGGGGGTTTCCGCCGCAGGGGCGTGCGCGAAGCGTCGCATTGGTGGAAGAATGTCGGTCAGAAGGAATCGTCCGGTGCATTGTCGTCCGGATCACAGAAAGCCGCTGAGCATGACCATCCAACCCAAGCCCAACACCCTGATGAGTCCGCCCGACCTGCATCCCGAGATGGAGCTGGTCATGCGGGTGATGCCCATGCCCGCCGATGCCAACGGCAACGGCGACATCTTCGGGGGCTGGATCATGGCCCAGGTGGACCTGGCTGGCTGTGTGATCCCCGCGCGCATCTCGCGCGGCCGGGTGGCCACCATCGCCGTCAACGAGTTCATCTTCCGCAATGCGGTGTCGGTGGGCGATCTGCTGTCGTTTTACGCCCGCGTCGAGAAGGTCGGCAAGACCTCCATCACCGTGCATGTCGAAGTGTGGGCCGAGCGCCAGCCATCCGACCCCATCTTGGTCAAGGTGACTGAAGCCAAGGTGACTTACGTCGCGATCGACCGCGAGGGCCGCCCCCGCCCCGCCCTGCCGGCATGATCTCGGCCATGCGCGCCCTGAGCCCCCAAACCATCGAGCAAGTCCCTGATGCCCTGCGGCAGCAAGGCTGGGCCGTCGTGGCCCCGGACACCTTGCTGGGCTGGCTGCACCAGACGCCCGAGGCCGCCGACGCGGTGCATGCACATTGGCATGACCTGCCCCCCGACCAGCACCTGCGGGATGGCGGCCATTACCGCTACCGCCGGCACGGCTGCTTTGTGCATGACACCAGCACCGACCAGCTCACGCTGACGCCGCACCGCGCGCACTGGCAGCCCGTGACGTACAACGCCCTGCATGGCGGCTTCGAACGCTGGTTCGAGCCCATTCAGCCGGCAGTGGTGCAGCATCCGCTGTGGCAAGCGCTGCTGACCCAGCTGGGCGGCCTGCTGGCCACCGTCAAACCCGTGCCCGCCTGGTACATCGAGGCCCACCCCTTCCGCGTGGACACCACCGGCGGCATCGGCCGACCCACGCCAGAGGGCGCGCACCGTGACGGGGTCGACTTCGTGGCCGTGCTCATGCTCGAACGCCACGGCATCAAAGGCGGCGAAACCCGCGTCTTTGAGGCCGACGGCCCCTATGGTGTGCGTTTCACGCTGGACCAGCCCTGGAGCTTGCTGCTGCTGGACGACCAACGCGTGATCCACGAATCCACCCCCATCCAACCCCTGGGTGAGCACGGATGGCGCGACACCCTGGTGCTGACGTACCGTCAAGGCGGATTCCAGGGACCTTGATCCCGCTCATCTCTGGCCGGCTACACTGACCGCATGCAGACTCCGCGCACACGCCGAACCCTGTCCTGGCTGACCGCCCTGGTCATCCTGGTGTCGGCCTGCCTGCCCAGCCTCGCCATCGTGTGGGGCCCGCAGGCCAGCAGCGCGCAGTGGGTGGCGGTGTGTACGGCCCAGGGCTTCAAGTGGGTGAACCTGGCCGACAATGGGGCCGTGCTGGCCAGCACCGATCAAGGGCCTGGCGCGCTCTCGGATTCCAGCCCTCATTCGGGCGATGCCGCCACCGCACATTGCCCTTGGTGCCTGGCCCAAACGCCCGCGCTGCCCCATGTGCCCGCGATGCTGAGCGTGGCTGCCGCACCGATGGCCCCCCCGCCTCTGCCCGAGGCCTATCTGCACGGCCCGCGTCAGCAGCACGCCTGGTCGCCGCTGCAATCGCGGGCTCCACCTCTTCCAGCCTGAAGCCTGAGGCGCCCCTGGCGCCCTCCGTGCCGTCCTGCCCCGCTGCGTGCTCACCCCACGCGTGTCCGGGCTGACGGCTCCCTGCTCTTCACGGTCTGGAATCATGAAACTCTCCTCCACCGCTTCGACGGGCGCCGCGCCGCGTCCGCTCGTCACCCTGTGCCTGCTCGGCGGCTTGGCCGCGGGCGGCGGGCTGTCCCCCCTCGCCACGCACGCGCAACAGCCCCCCAACACACCATCCGCCACCACCGCTGCCCCCGGCGATGCCGCCCTGGATGCGGTGGTCGTCTCGGCCTCGCGCGAGGGCGGCAGTCGCCGAAAAACCCCCGCCGCCATCGATGTGATCAGCGAGCGGGCCATCGAGGCCAAGCGCCCGACCTTCATCGGCGAAGTGCTGAATCAGGCCGCTGGCGTCTACATGCCCGACCTGCGCAACGAGCAGCACATGATGAGCATCCGCCATCCGCTGACCACGGGGGCGGCCTACCTCTACATGGAAGATGGCCTGCCCCTGCGTCCACCGGGTCTGTTCAACCACAACGCGCTGTACGAGCTGAACCTGGAAGGCATCGACCGGATCGAGGTGCTGCGGGGGCCAGCCTCCTCGCTGTATGGCTCCAACGCCGTGGGCGGGGCGGTGAACTTCTTCACCCGATCAGCCCTGAAGCCCGCGCGGCACGTGCTGGGTGGCCAACTGAGTGACCAGGGCTTTGCGCGCCTGGACTTCGGCACCAGCACGGGCCCCATCGGCAGCGATGAGCGTCAGCAGGGCTTGAGCCTGAGCGGCTATGTGTCCCGCAAGCGTGGAGGCGATGCCGACTACAACGATGCCGACAAGCACTCGGTGACGCTGCGACACGACTGGGTCTGGTCGGCCACCACGCGACTGAAAACCACCCTGACCAGCAACCACCTGGACACGGACATGCCCGGCAGCCTGACGCCCGAGCAGTACGAGCGTGACCCCGGCTTCAGTGCCAACACCTTCACCTACCGCAAGGTGCGCGCCACGCGCCTGAGCAGCACGCTGGAAGGCGAATGGAACCCGGGCGGCCTGACGGCCTTGACCCTGTTTGCCCGCGACAACGTGACCGACCAGTTGCCCAGCTTCCGCATCCGGGGCAGCGGCAGCAACATCAGGGGGCTGATCACCAACCAGTCCTTCCAGTCGATCGGGGTGGATGCTCGCCACCGACAGGACTTCCGTACCGCGATGGGCCCGCTGCGCTGGATCAACGGGCTGCTGATCGACCACAGCCCGATGCAGGCGGACGAGACCAGGATCTCGGTGCAGCGCAATGCCCAAGGGGTGAACGTGTCGTTCAGCCGCCTGGGCGTGGTGCGCGACTACGAGGTGGATGTGGACAACCGCGCGTTCTACAGCCAGCTGGAATGGACGCCCACGCCCTCCGTGCAGGTGGTGGGCGGCCTCCGCCACGATGACATTCGCTACGACTACACCAACGGGCTGACGCCGTCGCCTACCACGGGGGCGCCGTCTGAAGAGCGCCGATACCGGCAACTCAGCCCCAAGCTCGGGGCCACCTGGCAAGCGCTGCCCGGCTTGACCCTCTTTGGCAACCTGAGCCGCGGCTTCACCCCGCCTGAGGTCAGTGCCCAATACGGCAGCAGTCTGAGCAGTCCGGACCTGAAGGCCTCCACCTTTGACAACCTCGATGTGGGCTTGCGCTGGGCTGACCGCGCCCGCGCCCAGAGCCTGGAGCTGGCCTGGTACCAGCTGGATGGCCGCGATGAGGTCCTGAGCTACACCATCGCCCCCGGACAATCCGAGCCGCGCAATGCCGGGCGCACCCGCCATGAAGGCCTGGAATTTGCGGCACGGCAGCGCTGGGGCGCCTGGTCGGTCGGGCTGGCCGGCAGCTGGTCGCGTCACACCTACCGCGACTACCGTGTGAGCAGCAGCCTTGACTACAGCGGCCGCGACATCAAGGCCGCGCCGCGCTGGCTGGCCAACCTGGAGCTGGGCTGGCAAGCCACACCGCAATGGCGCCTGAGTGGCGTGGTGCAGCACCTGGACGCGTACTGGATGAACGATGCCAACACCGTGCGCTACCCCGGCCACACCTTGCTGAACCTGCAGGCCCGCTGGCAGCAAGGCCCCTGGGAGGCCTGGCTGAAGGTGAACAACGCCCTGAATCAGCGCCATGCCGAGCAGGCCAGCAGCAGCTACAGCGGCACCGGCAGCTACACCCCGGCCACGCAAAACACCTACTCGCCCGGCGCCCTGCGCACCGTGTTCGTGGGCCTGCGTTACACCTGGGCCACCCAGGCAGGAGAACTGTGATGCGCGCCACCTTGTGGACGGCCCACCGCTGGCTGGGCGTGGTCACCTGCCTGGCCATTCTGTTGTGGGGCCTGTCGGGCGTGATGCACCCCATCATGTCGCGCCTGCAGGCCAAACCAGCGGCCTTCATGCCCCCGGCCCTGGCCTGGGATGCGGCCCAGGCGCCCGACCCGGCTGCCTGGCTGCAGGCTCAGGGCGTCACGCAGGTGCTCAGCCTGCACGCCGTGGGCCTGAAGGGCCAACCTCACTGGCTGGCCCATACCGACGCTGCGCGCCCCGGCGTGCTGATGCGCACCTCCGATGGACAGGTGGTGCCCGAGGGCGAGCGGCAACTGGCGGAAGCGCTGGCACGGCACTACACCGGCTTGAGCGACACCCCCCTGGCCGGCGTCAGGCTGGTGACGGCCTTTGACGATCGCTACCTGAGCGTCAATCGCCTCTTGCCGGTGTGGGAGGTGCGCTTTGCGCGCGACGACGGCCTGACGGCCTACATTGACACGCGTCAGATGCGGCTGGCCACCTTGAGCAACGACACCCGTCAGACGCTGGGTCAGGTGTTCCGCTGGGCCCACAACTGGAGTTTTCTGGACAGCTGGCCCTGGGTGCAGCGCAGCGTGATGAGCCTGGCCCTACTGGCGGCCTTCCTGAGCGCGGCCACAGGCTTGTACTTCTGGTGGACGCTGCGCCGCAGCGCTGCCCAGCGCCTGGCCCACCGGCCGCTGAAGCGCTGGCACCGTCGCCTGGGGCTGGTGGTGGCCTTGACCAGCCTGGCCTTTGCCAGCAGCGGCGCCTTCCATCTGTGGACCAAGGTGGTGCGGCAGTCTGCCCTCCCCCTCCATGCGGTCGCACCTGCCACGCCACCGCTGGGCCCCGTCCGTGCGCTGCAGCCCGATGCCTGGGCCGCCGTCCAAGCCCTGGGCACCGTGGGCCGCGTGGACCTGATCGCCCACGAAGGGTCAGTGGCCTGGTGGGTGCACCCTGCCGGCCATGCAGGCCCCCGTGCCCAGGTGGCCGCCCTGGCCCAGCCTGCTCCAGCGGCTGAGCATGCGCACCATGCGTCCAAAGGCCCCACCCCACCGCCCCACACCGCCCCGGGGCGCGCATCGGCCCATGCCGGCCCCACCCTGGTGACGGCCGATGGCTCCGTGCTCACCGGGGCCGCCCCCATGCTGGCGCGTGCACTGGCCGCTCATCACAGCGGCCTGGCCCCCGACAGCCTGGGGGCCACCACCCAGGTCACCCGCTTCGAGGGCGAGTACGGCTTCCTGAACAAGCGGCTGCCCGTGTGGCGCGTGGAGACGAGCGCACCAGGAAACCCACGCTACTACGTGGAGCTGGGCACCGGGGCGCTGGCTTCGCGCGTGGACGATCTGGACGCCCTGGAAGGCTATGTGTTCTCGGTGCTGCACAAATGGCACGTGGGCAACATCCCGAAAGATCTGCGCGATGGGCTGAGCGCCAGCTTTGCGCTGGGCAACGTGATCGTGGCCTGGATGGGGATGGTGCTCTTCCTGCGGCGCGGTCGACCGCGCTGAGCCGGCTTGTGGGGATCAGGCGGAGGATCGCACCCGTTCCAGGCCACGCACCGGCGCCGGTGCGGAGGCTGCGGCAGGCGCGGTCATCACCATCACCCGATCCCGGCCCGCGTGCTTGGCCGCATACAGCCCGTCATCGGCACGAGCGATCACGCTGGCCCAGTCTTCGTCACCGGCGAGGCTCTGGGCCACGCCCACACTGATGGTGACCGTGATGTTGCGGTTGCCGGCTGTGACGGCGGTGCTGGCCATGGCATGCCGCAAGCGGTGGGCCACCTGACCGGCCTGCTCCAGATCGGCACTGTCCAGCACCACCAGAAACTCTTCGCCGCCAATGCGGCCCAGCGCATCGGCATCGCGCAGGTGGGCCCGCAGGATGTGGGCCACATGGCGCAAGACCTCGTCGCCCACGGCATGCCCGTAGCGGTCGTTGATGGACTTGAAATGGTCCACATCACACATCATCAGGCACACGGGCTGCCCCTGGCCACGGCGATCGCGGTGCAGCGCCTCCAGGTGGGCGAGGATGGCGCGGCGGTTGAACAGCCCCGTCAAGGGGTCGTACTGGGCCAGGTGGGCCAGACGGGTTTCGAGGGCCTTGCGTTCGGTGATGTCGAGGATGGTGCCCACCAGGCCTGACACCTGACCGTCCGCATCACGCAGCACCGCTTTGTGGAAGACGACGTGCCGGCGCGGCCCCACGGCAGGTTGCACCTGCGCCTCATAGCGCTGCTCGCCACCCTCGCGCATCAAGGCCTCGTCGGCCTCTGCGTATACACGGGCCAGATCAGGCGGCGCCATGTCAAAGACGGTCAGCCCCGACAGCTCATCGGCGCTGCGCCCCATCAATTCGGCAAAGGCCCGGTTGCAGCCCCGGTACACCCCTTGCCGATCCTTGAAGAAGACGGGCGTGGGCAGGGTGTCCAGCACCGTCTGCACCATGTCCGGTGAAAGCAAATGGGTGAGCACGGATCCAACCTTCCGACCTGTGTCCAGAAGGTTCGATTATCGGCAGCCCTTGGATTCATGCCAATGCATTCCAAGGGTGCCACACGGCGTTTCATCAAGATGACGCCGATCAGTGGCACGGTGGCTGCAGCGAACCGAGCCGCTTCCATCAGGCGAAATTCAACCGCCTGTCTCAGGAGTTTTTCAGAACCGATGCCGCCAGGTCACCCGCACGCTGCGCGGCTCGGCGGGGTGGATCAAACGCCCCTCCACCGCAGAGGGCTCGCTGGCCAGGCGCGACGACGCCCAGTACTCGATGTCGTTGACCTCGCGGTCAAACAGGTTGAAGACATCGACCGTGAACTGGTTGCGGCGGTCCAGCGCATAGCCCACCCGCAGGTTGGTGAGCACCGATGACGATGAGCGCTCGCTGTTGTCTTCGATCAGCGGACGGGCACCCAGGATGCGCCACTGCAGGCTGCCCGACCAGGGGCCCAGGTTCTTGACCGCGATGGCCAGTGAGGCCGCGCGCTCGACCGCCCCAGGGATGCGGTTCCCCTCGGGCGCCGCATCGCTGAAGCGAGCGCGGGTCCAGGCCAGATCGGCATCCACCACCAGCCAGTCGGTGGGCGTCCAGCGATTGCTCCACTCCACCCCGTGGCGACGGCTGGGACGGCTGGCCTCGGTGGTGCCCGCGTCGCCCACGTACAGCAACTCCGAATCCATGTTCAAGCGCCACAGGGCCAGCGAGGTCTGCAGACCAGGCAGCCACTCGCTGCGCACGCCCAGCTCACGGCTGAAGCCAGCGACCAGGCCAGGCACCTTGTCCACCGGGTTGCCATCCGGGTCCACACGCGCGGTCACGCCGCGCGCATCATTGCTGTGAAAGCCCCGGCCCAGGTTGACGAACCACTCGGTGCGCTGCCAGGGCCCGAACACCATCGACAGCTTGGGCGACCACAGGGCATCGGTGGCCACACCGGTGTTGCGGTCGTCGGTGCGGCTGAGCACGCTGAATCGCTGCTGATCGCCACGCAGGCCCCACACCGTGCGACACCAGGGCGTCCACTGCACCGCCTGCTCGGCGTACAGCGACCAGGCCGTGATGCGCACCTGGTCGTCGCGCGTGGTGCTCAGCCGGGTGCGCCGCACGGTGTCGTACAGCCCCACATCGGCCTCGTCCTGGCGCACGTTCAGGCCCAGGGTGCTGCGCCAGGGCTGGGCCTCGCTGCCATGACGCCATTGCCGGCTCAAGCCGCCGCCCAAGGTCAGCCGATCGTCGCTTTGCTCGAACTGGTCCCCATTGACCGGGTCGCTCTCGAAGTAGCTGAAGTTGGACCACAGGTTCAGGCGGTAGCGCACGGCGTAGGCCTGCGCCGTCCAGCCGCCCGCATCAGACAGATCAGCCCACTGGGCCGACAGGCTGTAGCGGCTGGAGACCCCGCCATCCGAGTCGTCCAGCGAATCAAAGCGGCCCAGCGAACCCTGCTGCACGGCCCGCAGGGGAATCTGGTCGGTGGCCGTCCAGCGGGCATCGTAGGCCATGGCGTCCAGACGCCAGCCGTGGTGCGCGCTGCCATCACTCAGGCTGAGCACGGCGTTGGCGCGGCGCAGGTTCTGCGGCACCGTCCAGGGGCCATCAGCCGTGTGCCATTCCAGCGCGCCCAGCAGCACCGGGGCGCCTGCATCACCCGCGCGCACGGGGGTGGAGCCGGCCAGAACCACACGCTGGTAAGCACCCTCGCCCACGGTCAATTGCGCCAGGGGCGCCGCCAGACGACGCACGTAGTGCATGCGCACCGAGCCCGCGGCCGAGAAATCACCGTCGTCGGCACGGTAGGCCCCCTTGCGGTAGTCGATGTGCTCGATCAACTCGGGCACCAGCAGGTTCAGGTCGGCGTAGCCCTGGCCGTGGCCGTGCGAGCTGAGGTTGATGGGCATGCCCTGCAGGAACAGGCCCAGATCGGTGCCGTGGTCCAGGTTGAAGCCACGCAGAAAGTACTGGTTGCCCTTGCCATCGCCCGAGTGCTGGGTGACGATGAGGCCGGGCACGTACTCCAGCACCTCGCCCGGGCGCAAGGCCGGACGGGTCTCGAGCAGGGCACGGTTGACCCGTCCCTCCGAAGCGGCCTCTGAGGTGCCAATGGCGTTGTCGTAATGCGCGGTGACACCCACCTCAGGCAGGGCCACCTCATGGGCCAGGGCCGTGCTGCACCAGACCACCCCCAGCCAGCCCAGAAATGAATGATGTCGAATCATGATCAGCTTTCGAATGAAAGCCAAAGTATGAAGTTATAAAAAATTGTATGAATACGTCGAATGGCGTATCAGCCCTGCACAGACCCCACATCCGGCGGCTGTGGTATCAAGTGCACACGCCCATGCTGAACCCCACGTTCGGCCAGGATGCTGCAAGCCAGGGCTTCGACGGCCTGGGCTGGGCCGCGCAAGATCACGGTTTCCAGGCACAGGTCATGCGCCAGATGAACATGGGTGGACGCCCGGGTGAGCACATGGTGACTGTGCTGAAGCTCCAACAAGCGCAAGGTGGTGGTCCGATCGTGGTGGTCGTAGACGTAAGTCAGGGCCGCCACGCAGTGCACATCGGGAGCGATGCACAGTTGCTCTTGCACCAGCTCTCGCCGCACCAGGTCCCTGAACGCCTCTGAACGGTTGGCGTACTGCCTCGAGGCAATCAGCGACTCGAACTGAGCCGCCAACTCATCATCAATCGATATGGTTAGGCGTTGCATGGTTTTTGGGCTGCCATTGGCACGGCGCATGAGGCTAACCCAGAACTCAGCCAATTCCAACACGGTTACCGGGTTCCTCTGCTCGGTTAAACTTCACGAACTTTCAGGTGTCCTTGGTGCGCTCTTCGGCGTTCGCAAGGGTGAAACGGGAAGCCGGTGCGCTCGATGAGCCAAGCCGGCGCTGCCCCCGCAACGGTAGGCGAATCAAGGCCATCCACGTCGTCAAAATGCTTGACGTCAGTCACTGTGCTTCGGCATGGGAAGACGGATCGCTGGCACCGCTCAGGTGCATTCGCAAGCCCGGAGACCGGCCTGATCGTGGATCCGAGGCTGCGGTGGGCGGCAAGACGGAGATATGCCGCCTGCCCGTGTCTGACCGACACGGTCGGTGGCCGTCGGTCGTCTTTGCGTTCATGTGGCCTTGGTTTTGTCAACCAGCCTGCGGCCACACCCAAGCAGACCGCAGGCGCACCCATCCAGGGAGCCCCCATGCGCATGCTGTCCCCCAACTCGCTTCTGGCCTTTGTGGCCAGCGCACTCACCCTGACGGCCGCCAGCGCCGTTCACGCTGGCCCTTACGCCCCTGCGGCTGGCAAAGCTGGCTCCACCGCCATCAGCAAAGACTCGACGCTGATCACCCATTGGGCGACTGGTTACCGTGACTACCTGCCGGGCACGGACGTGGACGCCATCTGGCAAACACCTGACAAAGCGCTGGGGAAAGCCGTGGGCGACTCGTTCGACGTGGTGGTGCTCGGCAATGGCGGCAGCATCACCCTGACCTTTGATGGCTACATCACCAATGGCGCGGGCGCCGATTTTGCGGTGTTCGAGAACAGCTTCAGCGACACCTTCCTGGAGCTAGCCTGGGTTGAGGTCTCGTCCAACGGCATCGATTTCTTCCGCTTTGCCAACACATCACTGACGAGCAAACCCGTCACGGCATTTGGCTCCGTGGACCCGACCAACATCGACGGTCTGGCCGGCAAGTACAAGCAAGGCTGGGGCACGCCTTTCGATCTGGACGTGCTGGCCGGCACGGCAGGCCTGGACATTGACAAGGTTCAGTACGTGCGCATCGTCGACATCGTTGGCGACGGCTCGGCACGGGACAGCGCAGGCCGCATCATCTATGACCCCCACAAGACCGTGGGCAGCGGCGGCTTCGACCTGGACGCCATCGGCGTGATGAACCACGCTGCCATCGCGGCCGTGCCCGAACCGTCTGCGCTGGCACTCGTGGGCGTCGGCCTGGGCATCGTGGCCCTCAGCCGCCGCCGTCGCCAGGCCTGATGCCACCGGCCAAGGGCCGTTGCGTTGGTACTTGGCTGCAATGGCCGCGCTGGCCGCACCGACCGCTTCAGCGGCCTGACCCCTCTTCGTTCAAACACCCTCGTACACACCATGTCACATCACACCTCATCAACGATTCGCAGCACCTTGGTGCTGGCGAGCCTGCTGGCAGTGGCCAGCGCCCACGCCGCCCCCGTGGTGAGCACCTTCGACGAGCTCGTCCTGCCCCCGTCGTCGCACTATTTCCCTGAAGCTTCTCAGCCCTTCACCAGCGGCCTGGCCACCTTCAATCATCAGTACAGCGCCGACTACGGCAGCTGGTCCGGCTGGGTCTATTCCAACGAGACCGACATGGTCACCGAGGGGTTTGGCAACCAGTTCAGTGCCTACAACACCAGCGGTGCCAATGGCTCGGCCAACTACGCTCTGGCCTACGTCTCATCGTATGAAGCCAACCCGGCCGCCATCACCTTTGGTGGCCCGGTGACGGTCAACAGCGCCGCACTGACCAACACCACCTATGCTGCCCTCTCCATGAAGTTGGGGGACATGTTCGCCAAGAAATTCGGCGGCGACAGCGGTAACGACGCAGACTGGTTCAAGCTCAGCATCATCGGCAAGAACGCGCAGGGAAACACCACCGGTGCCGTGGACGTCTACCTGGCGGACTTCCGGTTCGATGACAACAGCCAGGACTACATCCTGGACCAGTGGACGACCGTGAACCTGGCCAGCCTGGGCGTCGTCTCGTCGATCGAGTTCGCCATGAGCTCGTCCGACACGGGTGCTTGGGGCATGAACACGCCCGCCTACTTCGCGCTGGACAACCTCAGCGTGACTGCCGTGCCTGAGCCATCGAGCATCGCCATGGTGCTGGCCGGCCTGGCCTTGGTGGGTGCCGTCCGTCGGCGCACATCGGCATGAGTCGCCAGCGCTCGCGCTGCGCCTCCCCAGGCCATGTCGGCCTGGGGGCGCTGGCCTGCCTGCCCCTGCTCCTCGCCAGCCCACTGGCCCACAGCGATCCGACCGCGACCACGTCGGGCTTGCTCCCCACCGTGTCGGTGAAAGCCCCACGTAGCGAGCCCGCCCGCACCGACAAGTCAGTGACGGTGATCACCCGCGACGCCATTGAACGCTCGCCGGCCACGACGCTGACCGATTTGCTGGCCACCGAGGCCAATCTGGCGGTGCAAAGCTTTTATGGCAGCGACGCCAAGGCGGGGATCGACATGCGCGGCATGGGTGACACCGCCACCAGCAACGTACTCATCGTCGTCGATGGAGAGCGCCTCAACGAGTACGACCTCTCAGGCGCCGACCTCTCCAGCCTGGCGTTGACCCAGATCGAGCGCATCGAGGTGGTACGAGGCGGCGGGGCTGTGCGGCACGGCCCGGGTGCGGTGGCGGGGGTGATCGAGATCACCACCCGTCGACCCGAGCCCGGTCCAGCGCAAGGACGCATCGGCGCCAGCATTGGCAGCTTCAACGGCCGCGCTGCACACGCCGCCGTCGAAGGCGGCAGCGGCGCACTGGCTGCGCGGGTGCAGGCCTCGCACCAGCGCACCGACGGCCATCGCGACAACAGCGCCTACTGGAGCAACAAGGCCTCGGGCGAAGTACGCCTGAACCCCACACTGGACGATGGGCTGACGCTGGACGCCTTCGCGCGCATGAGCACCAGCCGCGATCGCCACGGTCTGCCCGGCCCTTTGTCCATCGACGTACTTCGGGGCTCACGCCACGATCGCCAACAGACCAACGCCCCTTTTGATCGGGGGGAAACACGCGACGATCGCCTCGGTATCGGCCTGGCCATCGAAGGTCAGGCTGGCCGGCTGGGCCTGCAATGGCTGCGGCGAGATCGGCACAACCCTTACCTGCTGGGATTCACGCCCATTGAGGGTTTCGATCTGGACCAACAGATCGACTGGAGCATCAGCGAGGTCCGTTCGCGGCGCGAAGAATGGCAGCTCACACAGGTGTGGAACACTCAGTGGGCAGGCTTACCGCAGTCCGTGGAACTGGGCGCGGTGTGGTCAGATGGGCAGTACCGTCGCAGCGAAGGCGGGGTGGCACCGCCCGATAAGCTGATGACCGGCGAGGCGCGGTCAGCAAGCCACTATGCCGACCTGAATCTGACCCCCTGGGCACACTGGCGGCTGCACGCTGGCGCACGCCAGGACCGCATGGACGTGGACCAGGTCTTCTACAGCTTTGGTTCACTGGACAGCGCGCAGGTGCAGCGCTGGCGAGTCAGCAGCACCGAGCTGGGCCTGAGCTGGCGCGCCCGCGCCGATATGGAGCCCTACGCCAGCCTCAGTCGTCACACCCGCTTGCCCAACCTGGACGAACTGGCGCTGGCCACGCCTGATTTGCGCCCCCAATCCGGTCGCACCCGTGAAGTGGGCTTGCGCTACACACCATCTGCCGCGTGGAAACTCAGCCTGAGCACCTTCCGCATGGTGATCGATGACGAAATCTACTTCGGCCCCACCGAACCACAGGGTTTGTCACTCAACCGCAATTTCCCCTGGCGCACCGTGCGACGCGGCGCTGAGGCCGACGCGCAATGGCAGGTCATTCCTGATCGTTGGCAAGTGCGCGCCCAGGCGGCCTACGTCAAGCCCACGTTCGCCGGCTTGGGCACGGACATCCCGCTGGTGGCGCGGCGTACCTACAGCCTGAGCAGTACCGTGGCGCTGCCTCACAGGCTGGAGTGGACGCTCACAGTTCGTGCGTCTTCCCGGCGCCATGACGGCAACGACTGGCTCAACGAGCTACCCACTTTGCGCGCTTACCAGGTCGCCGACACCCTGCTGAGCTGGGATCGACCAGCCGGCATCGCCGGGCTGCGTGTGCAACTGGGCATCCAGAACCTGCTCAACGAGGTGTACACCACCAAGGCCTACAGCCAGACGGTCTACCCCATGCCGGGGCGCTCAGTCCGGCTGTCAATTCAGTGGGCGCTTTGAGCCCTAGGGCTCATGAGCCATCAACGGTCGGCATCATGTGGTGCTGAATCAACCCATCCAGTGTCAGCACCTGGATGGGCTTGGGCAGGTAATGATCAAAGCCGGCCCGCCGAATGCGCTCGGCATCCGAGGGCATGGCATTGGCCGTGACCGCCACCACCTTTGCGGCGGCTGTGCGCTCGTCCTGACGAAGCCGCTCCAGCACGGTGTAGCCATCGATGTCGGGCAGGTGGATGTCCAGCAAGATCAGGTCTGGTTTGTGGGCCCAGGCCAGCTCCAGCCCCAACTGGCCCGTGGGGGCGGCGATGAAGTTCACGCCCTCATGTCGGGCCATGATCTGGGTCATCAACTCCAGGTTGGCCGGGTTGTCTTCCACATAAAGCACGGTAGAGCGTGGCGAGGCGCGCTCGGCCTGGTCGGACACCGAGGCGCCAGACACGCTGCGCTCAGCCGCTGTGGAGCTGCCCGTCGAGGCCCCATCGGAGGCGGCTGCGCGCTCACAGACGGCCTGCGGCAACTCCAGCCAGAAGCACGCCCCCTGGCCGGCATCAGAGACCATACCCATCTCACCGTGCATCCATTCCACCAGGCGGCGACTCAAGCTCAAACCAATGCCCGTGCCTTCGATGGGGCCCTGCTCGGCCCCCAGCCGGTTGAAGGGTTGAAAGAGACCGCCCTGCCGATCCTTCGGGATGCCGGGGCCATCGTCAAGCACCTGCACGCGCCAATGATCCGCCCTCGTGGCAGGCCCCAACTCCAGCCAGACCTGGCCGCCAGGACGGTGGTACTTGATGGCGTTCGACACCAGGTTCAGCAACACCTGCTTGAGCCGCAGCCGATCGGCCAGCACCAGGCAGTCCACCGGCAAGTGCTGGTGCAGGCACACCTGCTGGGCCTCGGCCAACGGCGCCATGAGGGCCAGCACCTCGTCGGCGGTTGCCCCCACCGACACGGCTTCACGGCTCAAGGCCAGGGTGCCTGACTCCACCCGGGTCAGGTCCAGCACGTCGTTGATCAGGTTGAGCAAATGCCGCCCCGCCTGCAAGACCTCGCGCACATAGGACTGCTCTGGCTTCGGCAGACTGCGCGACATGTCCAGCAACTGCGCAAAGCCCAGGATGGCGTTCATGGGCGTGCGCAGTTCATGACTCATGCGCGACAGAAACTCGCTCTTGGCCCGGCTGCCCGCCTCAGCCTGCTCCTTGGCCATGACCAGCTCGCGAGAGCGGGCCTGCACCTGCGCCTCGAGTTCATCGGCGTGGCGGGCCAGGGCCCGCTCGTGCTGCTTGCGCTCGGTGATGTCACGCGACAGCACGATGAAGCGCTCACCTTCACCGGGCGAAGCCCGCTTGCGCGCCACGGACAGTTCGAACCAGGTCTCGCCCTGCGCCAGAGGCAGGCAGATCTGCGCACCAAAGGCCGAGCCCTGCCGGGCGGCCGTCTCCAGTGCGGCCAGGATGGTCTGCACGGCGGCTGCAGGCAAGACGTCATGGATGCGGCGTCCCAGCAGCTGCTCAGGGGGCACCACCAGCAGATCCTGTCGAGAGGCGCGCCAATCGAGGTAATGGCCTTCACGGTCCACCTCAAAGAGCAAATCCGGGATGGCTTCCAGGGTGGCATCCAGCTGTGCCAAGTGCCGCTGCGCCACCGCCTGAGCATCCTGCACGTCCTGCAAGGAGGCCTTGAGGGCCTGCGTGCGCTGCTCCACCCGCCGCCGCAGCAAGTGGGTCCAGCTCAGCAGGGCCGCCAACACCAAGGCCACCAGCGCCGTCACCCCGCCACCGATGGCCGCCACCCGCGACCAAGGTAAGGCCCACCCTTCCACGCGCAAGCCGGCACCCAACCAGCGCTCATCGATGGCCTTCAAGGCCGCAGCCGGCACCTCCTCAAAGCCTGATTGAACCTGGGCCAGCACGGCTTCATCACCCCGGCGTACCACCCGATGAAAGGCGCCACTGCCCAGCGTGAAGGCCTCGCGGTATTCGGCGATCAGCCCCAAGCGATGGAGGTGGTACAGCGCTGGCGGTTCATCAACGCAGAACACGCGCACCGCCCGCGCCGCCGCGGCGCGGATCACCTGCTCGTAGTTGGGATACAGCCGGATCTGATCCACGCCACGCCGGCGCAGAGTCTCCACACAGGCGTCACCCGCCTTGGCCCCCACCGCCAGGCCGCGCAGGCCGGCCACGTCCACCACCCCGCTGACGGATTCGTGCACGTAGATGGGCACACGGATGGTCACATACGGGTCGCCGAAAGCATAAATCTTCTCGCGGCTGGGGGTGCGGAAGGTGGTGTCCAGCACATCACCCTGCCCCAGTTGCATGAGGCGTTGGGCTTCCGCCCATTCCATGGCTTGCAGATCGACCGGGCGGCCGGTGGCCTGCTGCCATGCAGCCCATTGCTCGGGCAGGATGCCCTGCAGGCGTCCGCCCTGGTCGCGAAAGACGTACGGCGGGTAGTTGTCATCCAGCAGCACCCGCAAGGGGGGCACCAAGGAGCGGTTGGCGGCTGCCAGTGAGGCGGCGCTGTCAACGCCTGGCACCGGATTGGCCATGAGCCCATGGGGCACCCCCAAGCAGACTGCCAGGATCAGTACCCATGAAGGAGCGAGGGCACGCTCACGCCCCTGAAAGCACCGCATGACGCGGAACCACACCCCTTGCCCTGACCACCCACCTTGCATGGCACCGTCCCTGATGTGCTCGCACGGCCCGTCAATCAGAACAGTCCGGTCTTCGCCGGCATCAGCGCATCCGGGGGCGGCCGCAAGCCTCGGATCACGCCATCATGCCCGAAGCTGGACGCCGCGCCAAGTTGGCAGGGGCGCAACCGGCGGCCCATCTGGCAACAGGTGTGTCAAGTTGGCAGCACCCCACACGCTGCCGAACGCTGGGGCAAAAGCCCGGCCTTGAACAAGCCGAGCCCCCCAAACGTTGTCAGAACTGCGAAAAGTCTGGCTTGCGCTTTTGCATCACGGCGCTGATGGCTTCCTTGGCGGCCGGCCCGCGCAGCAGGCTGCCGAACTGCTGCAACTCAGCCTCCATCACCGGGTTCAGTTGCGCGGGCAGCGACATCTTCATCAGCTGCTTGGTGGCCTTGAGCGATGCCAGTGGCTTGGCGGCCAGCTTGGCCGCCTGGGCCTGGGCATAGCCGTTCACCTCTTGCGGGGGCAGCACGCGGTTGATCAGGCCCATTTCCAGCGCCTCTTCGGCATAGAAGGCTTCGCCCAGCATCAGCTTCTCGGCGGCACGGGGGTAGCCCACCAACTGGGTCAACAGCAAGCTGGCACCCGCCTCAGGGCACAGGCCCAGATTCACAAACGGCATGCTGAAGGCCGCGTTGTCGCCGGCGTACACCAGATCGCAATGCAGCAGCAAGGTGGTGCCAATGCCCACGGCCGGACCCGCCACTGCGGCCACGATGGGCTTGGGGTAGGCCTTGATGGCGTTCAGGAAACGCACCACGGGTGCCGGCTCGGCACCTGGGCGCATGTCGGGCGGGTTGTTGAGGAAGTCGGCCAGGTCGTTGCCGGCCGTGAAGCAGCTCAGGTCGCCCTGGATGACGACCACGCGGATGGCATCGTCTTGCGACGCTTCTTCCAGCGCCACAGCCAGGGCGGTGTACATGGCCGTGGTGATGGCGTTCTTCTTGTCCAGCCGGTTGAAGGTCAGGGTCAGCACGCCGCCTTCGCGCAGGCTGAGGATGTCAGGGGTGGTGGGGTTGCTCATGATGTCTCCTCGGGATGAAATCGTGTCGCACGCGACGGGATGATGTGAAACTCAGGCCAACCCCAGCCAGGGCAGGCTGGCGCGCCAGCCGTGGGCTCCGGTGCGGGCATGGAAGAAGTGGAAATGCCCCACCGCCCGCAGACCCAGGTCTTGCGGGCGAAGGGTGACGTAATCGACACGCGTGCCCGTGTAGTGCTGATGCACCGCGCGGATGCCTGCCGCACTGGCCATGTTGTCGTCGGTGAACAGCACCGCGGTGATGGGCACGCGAACGGCGGCATAGGCCTGGCGCACGGCCGGCCCCTCGCTCATGACGAAGTCTGGCGAAGCGCACCAGCGCTTCCATTGGGCCACGATGCCGCGCGGCAAATCACCCACCACGCGCAAGCGCTGGCCTGCGTAATAGCCGTGGCGCGCCACGCTCAAGGGCACCAGCACATGCCAGAACGCCCCGATGACATAACGCAGCGGGCGGGCCAGGTGGGCCTTGTAGCCGCTGCCACTGCCCAGCGTGACCACGCGGTCGATCTGCGGATGCTGGAGCATGGCGCCCCACAAAATACCGCCCATGCTGTGCCCAAACCAGCTGATGGGCAACTCAGGATGACGCTGCGCCACCAAGGCCATGACGGCGGGCGCATCGTGCTGCGCCCAGTCCATCAGACGGGCGCGGTAATGACGGAGATGAGCAGGAGCCGACTCCGCGATGCCCCGCCAATCAAAGGTGTACACCACGCAGCCTTGCTGCACCAGCCAGGCGGCATAACGCTCATAAAACACCTGGGGCACGCCCAGGGCGCTGGCCAGGATCACCACCCGCCGCACCGCCACACCATGCGGGCGATAGCAGCGCGCGGCCAGGGTGTGGCCGTCGTCAGTGAGCAGTTGAAACGATTCCATGCAAGCAGGCCAAGGAAAGAACACTGGGCCCCCAGGGCCCTCTCGACATCGACCGAAGAAAAAGCCCGCACAAGGCGGGCTGCCAAGGCGGGCTTTTTCAGGTCTTGATCACGCAGTCAGCAGATTACAGGCTGTCCACGCGTTCGAAGATGCCAGCAGCACCTTGGCCGGTGCCGATGCACATCGTCACCATGCCGTACTTGCCACCGGTGCGACGCAGGCCGTGCACCACGGTGGCTGCACGGATGGCGCCCGTGGCACCCAGGGGGTGACCCAGGGCGATGGCGCCGCCCATGGGGTTCACCTTGGCGCGGTCCAGCACGTAGCCCTTGCTGTCCAGATCCTTCAGCACGGCCAGCGATTGGGCGGCGAAGGCTTCGTTCAGCTCGACCCAGTCCATGTCCGAGGCCTTCAGACCAGCGTACTCGAGGGCCTTGGGGATGGCTTCGATCGGGCCGATGCCCATGATCTCGGGCGGCACGCCCTTGACCGCGAAGGCCACGAACTTGGCCAGCGGCTGCAAGCCGTACTTCAGGCAGGCTTCCTTCGAAGCCAGGATCAGGCAGCCAGCGCCATCGGACGTCTGCGACGAGTTACCGGCCGTGACCGAACCCTTGGCAGCAAACACGGGACGCAGCTTGGCCAGACCTTCCATCGAGGTGTCGGGGCGGGCGCCTTCATCACGGGTGATGACCTTCTTGGAGACGGTCACTTCGCCGGTTTCGAGGTTGGGCGTGCGCACTTCGATCTCGATCGGGGTGGTCTCGGCGTCGAACCAGCCGGCCTGTTGGGCGGCGATGGCACGGCGGTGCGATTCCACCGAGAAGGCATCCTGCTCTTCACGGGTGACTTGCCACTTCTCGGCCACCTTCTCGGCGGTCATGCCCATGCCGTAGGCGATGCCCACGTTCTCGTCGATGTTCACCACGTCGGGGTGGAAGGACGGCTTGTTGCCGCCCATCGGCACCATGGACATGGACTCGACGCCGCCGGCGATCATGACCTCGGCTTCGCCCACGCGGATGCGGTCGGCGGCCATGGACACGGCCGTGATGCCGGAGGCGCAGAAGCGGTTGATCGTCACGCCGGCGATGGTCTTGGGCAGGCCGGCCAGCAGCACGGCGATCTTGGCGACGTTCATGCCCTGTTCGGCCTCGGGCATGGCGCAGCCGATGATCGAGTCTTCGATCGCGGCCGGATCCAGCGTGGGCACCTGGCTGAGGGCGTTCTTGATGGTGGCCACCAGCAGGGTCTCGGGGCGGGTGTTCTTGAACACGCCACGGCCCGACTTGCCGATCGGGGTGCGGGTGGCGGCGACGACGTAAACGTCACGAAGTTGCTTGGACATGTGTGTGTCTCCGATCGATCAGTTGCGGACAGGCTTGCCGGTCGACAGCATGCCCATGATGCGTTCTTGCGTCTTGGGGTTGTCCAGCAGCGAGCAGAAGTGCTTGCGCTCCAGGGCGTGCAGGTATTCCTCGCTCACCAGGGTGCCGTAGTCGACGTCGCCGCCGGTCAGCACATCGGCAATGCAGGAGCTGATGTGGTAGTCGTGCTGGCTGATGAAGCCGCCGTCACGCATGTTGATGAGCGACGACTGCAGCGTGGCCTTGACGCTGCGACCTGCCACAGGGAACAGCTTCTTGGCCGGAGCGCGGTAGCCCGACTCGTACATGGCCTTGGCTTGAGCGATGGCCACGTACAGAACTTCGTCCTTGTGCGGCACGATGATGTCGCCGTCGAGCAGGTAGCCGAACTTGCGCGACTCGATGGCCGAGGTCCCCACCTTGGCCATGGCCGACGCCTGGAAGAACTCCTTGACGTAGGCCATCAGGTCGACCGACGTCTGCCCCGACACGCCCTTGGACGTTTCCAGCAGCTCAGCGGCACGGCGAGCCTGGTAAGCCAGACCACCACCGCCCGGGATCAGGCCCACACCCACTTCCACCAGACCGATGTAGGTTTCCATGGCGGCCACACGCTTGGCAGCGTGCACAGCCAGTTCACAGCCACCGCCCAGGGCCAGACCGTGCATGGCAGCCACGGTCGGCACGTTGGAGTAACGCAGCGACAGCATGAAGTCCTGCAGTTGCTTCTCGAACGGGGCAATGGCCTTGCCACCGCCGGCCATGAAGGCAGGCATCATGGATTGCAGGTCAGCACCGGCCGAGAACGGACCATCTTGCGACCAGATCACCAGACCCTTGTAGCTTTCTTCGGCCAGTTGCAAGCCCTTGCTCAGGCCAGCCGTGACTTCGGCCGAGATGGTGTGCATCTTCGACTTGATCGAGGCGATGACCACCTCGTCGTCCAGCGTCCACAGGCGGATGGCGGCGTCTTCGAACAGGGTCTTGCCTGCGGTGGCGGCGTTCGGGGCGTTGGAGCCCAGCACGCTTTCACGGAAGTACTGACGCTTGTAGACGGGCAGGTCGCGCACAGGCACATACTTGCCAGCCTTCGGGGCCCAGGAACCTTCGGCGGTGTGCACACCGTCGCGGCCGTCGAACACCCAGGCGGGCAGCGGAGCCTTCGACAAGGCCTTGCCTGCGTCGATGTCGGCCTTCACCCATTCAGCCACTTGCTTCCAGCCGGCTTCTTGCCACAGCTCGAAGGGGCCTTGCTTGGAACCGAAGCCCCAGCGCATGGCGAAGTCGATGTCACGGGCGGTTTCGGCGATCGACTCAAGCGTAACGGCCGCGTAGTGGAAGGCATTGCGCAGGATGGCCCACACGAACTGGGCTTGCGGGTTGCTCGACTCACGCAGGGCCTTCAGGCGCTCGGCGGCGGGCTTCTTGAGGATGTCAGCGACTTCCTTGTCGGCCTTGCCACCAGCCGGCACGTATTGACCGGTTTCGGCGTTGAACTGAAGGATGGTCTTGCCTTCCTTCTTAAAGTAACCGGCCTTGGTTTTTTGACCCAGGTTGCCCAGCTCCAGCAGCTTGGTCAGCGAAGCGGGGGTGGCGAAGGCGTCGGCGAACGGGTCATCCTTGGCGCCGTTCTGCAGGGTCTTCATCACGTGGGCCATGGTGTCCAGACCCACCACGTCAGCGGTGCGGAAGGTGGCCGACGAAGCGCGACCCAGCTTCTTGCCGGTCAGGTCGTCCACCACGTCGTAGCCCAGGCCCGAACGCTCGACTTCGCGGAAGGTCAGCAGCATGCCGGCCACGCCCACGCGGTTGGCGATGAAGTTGGGGGTGTCGTAGGCGCGCAGCACGTTCTTGCCCAAGGCGCTGGTGCTGAAGGCTTCCAGCTGGTCGACCACGACGGGGTTGGTGTATTCGGTGGGGATCAACTCCAGCAGCGCCATGTAGCGCGGGGGGTTGAAGAAGTGGATGCCCAGGAAGCGCGAACGCAGTTGCTCAGGCAGCACGTTGGCCATGGCCGTGATGGACAGGCCCGAGGTGTTGGTGGCCAGGATGGCGGTGTCGTTGACGAAGGGAGCGATCTTCTTGTACAGATCTTCCTTCCAGTCCAGACGTTCGGCGATCGCTTCAATGATCAGATCGCAGCCACGCAGCTCTTCAAGGTGCTCTTCGTAGTTGGCCTGCTGAATCAGCACGGCGTCTTCAGCCACGCCCAGGGGCGACGGCTTCATCTTTTTGAGGTTCTCGACGGCCTTGGTGACGATGCCGTTCTTGGGGCCTTCTTTGGCGGGCAGGTCGAACAGCACGACCGGCACCTTGCAGTTGACCAGGTGGGCCGCGATTTGTGCGCCCATCACGCCGGCGCCGAGGACGGCAACCTTGCGGACATTGAATCGACTCATGTTCTCTCCTAGCAGGAACTCTGGGTGGTATGGAGATGGCTTAGAAAGTAGAAAGGGGAGACGGCCGGCTCCGACCGCCTCCCTTGACCCGTCTTTGTATCAGAACAGGGCTTCTTCCATTTCCATCAGAGGCTTCAGACCCGCCTTGGCGGTGATCATGGCGGTCTCGACTTCGGGCAGCAGCTTGGCGAAGTAGAAGCGCGCGGTAGCCAGCTTGGCGGCGTAGAACTTGTCACCCGAGCCTTGCTTCTCGAGAGCGATCTTGGCCATGCGGGCAAAGAAGTAGGCGTAGACCAGATGGCCCACCACACGCAGGTAGTCCACGGCAGCAGCACCGACTTCGTCGGGGTTCTGCATGCCCTTCATGCCGATTTCCATCGTGAAGGCTTGCACCTTCTGCCCCAGGTCGGCCAGGGGCTTGATGAACTCTTGCATGGCTTCGTTGTCGGCGTTTTCCTTGACAAAGCGGCTGATCTTCTTGCCGAAGGCGGTCAGCTTGGCACCGCCGTCACCCAGCACCTTGCGGCCCAGCAGGTCCAGCGACTGCACGGTGTTCGTGCCTTCGTAGATCATGTTGATGCGAGCGTCGCGCACGAACTGCTCCATGCCCCACTCGTGGATGAAGCCGTGGCCACCGAAGACTTGCTGGCAGTGGCGGGTGGCTTCCCAGGCGTTGTCGGTGATGAAGGCCTTGACGATCGGGGTCAGCAGTGCCACGGTGTCGGAGGCTTCCTTGCGGACGGCCTCGTCGGGGTGGTTGTGCTCCTTGTCCAGCTCGACGGCGGTGTAGTACACCAGGGCGCGAGCGCCTTCGGCGTAAGCACGGGCGATCAGCAGCATCTTGCGCACATCGGGGTGCACGATGATGGGGTCGGCAGCCAGGTCAGGGCGCTTGGGGCCGGACAGGGCGCGCATCTGCACGCGGTCCTTGGCGTAGTTGACGGCGTTTTCGTAAGCGACTTGGGTCAGGCCCAGCGACTGGTTGCCCACGCCCAGGCGGGCGCCGTTCATCATCACGAACATGGCAGGCAGACCACGGTGGGGTTGCCCCACCAGGGTACCCACGGCGTCCTCCAGCACCATCTGGCACGTGGCGTTGCCGTGGATGCCCATCTTGTGCTCCAGGCCACCGCAGTAGATGCCATTACGCTCGCCCAGCGAGCCATCGGCGTTCACCTTGAACTTGGGCACCACGAACAGCGAGATGCCCTTGGAGCCAGCAGGTGCGTCCGGCAGACGAGCCAGCACCAGGTGAACGATGTTGGCGGCCATGTCGTGCTCACCGGCCGAGATGAAGATCTTCTGGCCTGTCAGCTTGTAGGTGCCATCACCCACGGGCTCAGCCTTGGTGCGCAGCAGGCCCAGGTCGGTGCCGCAGTGCGGCTCGGTCAGGCACATCGTGCCGGTCCACTCGCCCGAGGTCAGCTTGGGCAGGTACAACTTCTTCTGCTCTTCGGAGCCGTGGGCTTCCAGACAGGCGTGCGCGCCGTGGCTCAGGCCGGGGTACATGGTCCAGGCCTGGTTGGCCGAGTTCATCATTTCGTAGATGGCCTGGTTGACCAGCTGGGGCATGCCCTGGCCGCCCCACTCCGGGTCAGCCGACAGGGCCGACCAGCCGTTTTCGGTGTACTGCTTGTAGGCGTCCTTGAAACCGTCGGGGGTCTTGACCTCGTGGGTTTCCTTGTTCAGCACGCAGCCTTGCACGTCGCCCACCAGGTTCAGCGGGGCCAGCACCTTGGATGCGAACTTGCCGCCCTCTTCCAGCACGGCATTGACGGTGTCGGCGTCCAGATCCGCGTACTTGGGGATCTGCTTGAGTTCATCGACAGCGCCCAGCAGTTCGTGCATCACGAATTGCATGTCGCGCAACGGGGGGGTGTAAGAAGGCATCGTGAGCTCCTCGGTCAGAAAGCACGTTAGTGGATAAACACCTGATCAGGCCAGGCCTTGGGGGGTCATAACAGGCGCGCCAGGGCTCGGGGCCCGGGTCGCGTCGGCCGCACCGGGGGGCACGGCCTCTCCAGGTGATGGCTTTTCGCCGTGGGTCGCATAAAAAGCGATCACGCGCTCAAAGGCCACCCTGGCCCGATCCACGGCACCAGCCGAGCGCAGGAAGCGCGCGTCATGATGCAACGACAGGATCAGGCCATGGATCTCGAACAACATCTGCATCGGGTCGGTCTCGGGCTTGAGGTGCCCCAGATCAACCGCCATGCGGATGGCACGGCCGAGGGCGCCGTGCCACAACAACACCATACCAGCCAGCGCATCGCGCACCGGGCCAGGACGGTCGTCAAATTCAACGGCACCACTGATGTAGATGCAGCCGGAGTCGATTTCAGTGGCCACCTTGGCCACCCAGCGGTCAAACAACGCGCGCAGCCGGGGCAAGCCACGGGGCTCGCGGATGGCAGGGCGGAACACTTCTTCTTCGAAGCGCTCGTGGTACTCGCGGATGACGGAGATCTGCAGTTCTTCGCGCGAGCCGAAGTGGGCGAACACGCCCGACTTGCTCATGCCGGTGACTTCGGCCAAGGCACCGATGGACAAACCCTCGATGCCCATCTGGGAGGCCAGGTTCAGCGCGGCATCCAGAATCGCGGCGCGGGTTTGCTGGCCCTTGTGCACGCTGCTGCGGCCACGCTCACGCACCACCTCGGCGGCGGGCTTGGCGTCGTGGGGCAGAAAGGCAGACACGGATAGGCAAGGAATAAAACGAACGGTCGTGCTATTTTGCAGAAAATGTTGGCGTCTGTGTGAACGCCCCAGAATTTTTTTTGAGACATCTGGCCGGTGGCGTGACGCGGGTTCCGGACCAGGCGGCTGGACATGGCCCGCAGCCAGAACACCGCATTCAAGTGGGAGCAGCCTGGGGTCGATGCTTGAGACTGTCACACAAGGTGTTCTATCCTGTGCATATCCCGTTTCCTCATCTTGGAGGGTGCATGGACGTGCTGCAGCTCGACGTGTCAGGCCGTCCGCAGGCTTGGCTGTCGGCCAAGGAAGCGGCGGTCCTGTATGCCACCGACAGCGTCGCGTGGACGCTGGGAGATACCTTCATGGTGCTGCGCGGCGGCACCCAGCGTCTCACGGGCCTGCCCTCGCGCCTGGAATTGCACCCCATCATCGCCGTGCATGGCACCATTCCCAGCCGGGCATGGCGACAGCACCCCAGTTTGTCGAACGCCAAGCTGTTTGCCCGAGATCGCCAGGTGTGCGCCTATTGCGGCGGGCGTTTCGCGCTGGATGACCTGACCCGCGAGCACATCGTGCCCACCTCGCGCGGGGGCCACGACACCTGGATGAACTGCATCACGGCCTGCCGCAACTGCAATGGGCGCAAAGGCAACCGCACGCTGCAAGAGCTGGGGTGGCAGCTGTATTACCTGCCGTATGTGCCCAGCCTGCATGAAGACATGATCCTGCGGGGGCGACGCATTCTGGCCGATCAGATGGAGTTTTTGCTGGCCAGCGTGCCCCCGCACAGCCGCTTGCGGGTCTGAAGGGTCTGAGGGGCACGACTGGACCTTTGGAGCCCCGGCCGGCACCGGAGACAAAACAGCGTCAGCGTTGCGCCAAGCCGTCAAAGGTGGTGGCCAGCACCCACTCGATGATCTGGGCCTCGGGGTGCCCCCCGGCCTTGAGCACCCCCAGCACGGGGTCGCAGGCGCGGGCGAACAGGGTGTAGAGCACCACCTCGGCCGGCACGGCATTGCTCAAGGCACCCGCGGCCTGGGCCTCGGTGATCCACGCACCCAGGCGCTCGCTGACGCCGATCAACTGGGTCATGTAATCCATGTCGGCCACCAAGGCGGCGCGCAGGCTGGAGTTCTGCGAAGGCAGCGACGGCATTTCGCCGGCCAGTTGCACCTCCATCGTCCAGCGGGCAACGGCCTTCAGCCGCTCCAGGGCATTCAGCCCCTCTTGGGCGGTGATGACGTCCAGTTGCACCAGGGCCCGGTTCAGCAGGCGCTTCATGGCGGCGGCGGCCAGGGACTCTTTCGAGTCAAAGTGCTTGTACAGGCTGGCCTTGGCGATCCCCACCTCGTTGGCCACCTCGTCCACCGTCATCAGGTCAAAGCCTTTTTCGGCCAGCAGACGGTTGACCGCGTCGACGATCGCGTCTTCGCGGGCTTTGAGTACCTGTTGTTTGAACGGGAGGCGGGCCATAGCACTATTGTAAGGACAGCACCCGCCTCGCGCGGGCAGATCGGCCGACTCAAGCCTTGACAGGCCCCGGTCGCCCCCGCTCGACCACGTAACGGGCCTGCACGGTCAGGCGGGCGTCGGCCTGCACCGGGTGGGGCGTGGCGCGGAATTCGCACAGCAAGCGCTGCTCGGTCAGGTCCAGCAAGGCATAGCCACGCTGGTCGCTGCGGCAGTGAAGGATGTCGGGCTGGCGCCGGCGGATGGCGCTGGTCAGCCATTCGCTCAAGCCCCGGCTGGTGATGGACGAGGCCACGAACTCACTGGCCACGATGGGCGACTGGGGGTCGTGCGGGTCCAGGCGCAGGTTGGCCGCCACATGGCGATGCACATCGCCCCCCAGGAACACCACATCACGCACTCGGGGCTGGGCGATGGCTTGCATGAGGCGGCGGCGTGCGGCGGGGAAGGCATCCCACCCATCGGCATAGAGCGCCTGTTCAGACGAGCCCGGCACCGGCAGGGGTGCAGGCGAGATCTGCGAGGTCTGCAGCACCAGCTTCCAGGAGGCCAGGCTGCCCGCCAGCCCCTCGGCCAGCCAGTATTCCTGCGATTGCCCCAGGGGGGTGCGCTGCTCGTCGTTCACCTCGTCGCAACGCCACAGCACCTTGCGCGTCAGGGGCGCCCACTCGTCCAGGCAGGGCGGCGAGTCGCGGAACTGCCGCGTGTCCAGCGTCCACAAATCGGCCAGCCGGCCCCAGGCGTAGCGGTCGTGCAGGGGCAGCCCGGCGCCCGCAGGGGCGCGCTGCGGTGACAGCGGCAGGTGCTCGAAGTAGGCTCGGTAGGCGGCCGTGCGCACGGCCAGGAAGGACTGCGCCTCTTCGATGCCAGGGGCCCACTGACCGGTGTGGTCCGAGATGACCTCATGGTCGTCCCAGATCATCAGCCAGGGATGGGCGGCATGGCAGGCGCGCAGATCGGCGTCCAGCTTGTAGCTGGCGTGGTGCAGGCGGTAATCGGCCAGGGTGCGGCCCGCCGGCATGTGGTGCAGGTGGTCGCGCACGCGCTGGTAGCCCGGCTTGCGCGACGTGTAGATGTAATCACCGGCAAACAGCACGAGGTCGACATCGGCGCGTGCGATGTCTCGGTGCACGGTGAAGTGCCCCTGCTCGTAGTGCTGACAGGAGGCCAGGGCCATGCGCAGGCGCTGTGGTCGGGCATCGGCCGCCGGGGCTGTGCGGGTGCGCCCCACCGGGCTGCGCTGCCCGCCCGCCTCAAAGCGGTAGTGGTACTGAAAGCCGGGGCTCAAGCCTTGCACGAGGACGTGCACGCTGTGGGCGCCCTCGGGGCTGGCCAGCACCTCGCCTTGCTGCACGATCTGCTGGAAGCGGTCGTCGCGGGCCACTTGCCAGCGCACCAGCACCGGACGCGGGGGCATGCCGCCATCGGCTTGCAAGGGGCGTGGCGCCAGACGGGTCCAGAGCACCACCGATTCGGGGCGCGGCTCGCCGCTGGCCACACCGAGCGTGAACACCTCTCCCGAGGCAGTCCAGGGCTGGGCCTTCAGGGTCTGGGTGGCCGCATGAGCGGCGCTCCACTGCTGCCACGCCCCCAAGGCAGCGAGACGGCTGAGATGTCTGAGAAATGCTCGACGTTGCATGAAGGCGCCGATTATGCGTCGAGTGTGGCGCCGCACCGGGCTTGGCGCACAATGAGCAGGTCATCCAGGAGGCTTCATGAGCTCGCCATCGTCATCCCCCGATCCGCAGCAGGCCGCCAGCGAGGCCACGCAGGCTTTTGCCAACATGAGCGCCGCCGGCGTCGGCCTGTTTCAGGACTGGCTGAAGGCCGCCAGCAGCGCCGTGCCGCCGTTCGCCAACGCCGGTGGCGCTGGCTCGGGCGCCGCACCCAGCAGCCCTCTGGGCACCTGGAGCCTGCCCACCCTGGACCCGGAAGAGCTGGACAAGCGCATCCAGGATCTGCGCACCGTCCAGTTCTGGCTGGAGCAGAACGCCCGCATGATCGCCATGACCATCCAGGGCCTGGAAGTTCAGAAGATGACGCTGAACACGCTCAAGGGCATGAACGTGTCGCTGGACAGCCTGCGCGAAACCCTGCAGGCCCGCGCCACACCGGAGCCGGCCGCCCCGGAACCCGCCACCGCCAAGGCGCCCCCCACGAGCCCGACCGAGGCCCGTGCGACGGATGCCGAGCCGGCCACGGCCAACTCGCCTCAGGCCGACCTGATCAACCCGATGCGCTGGTGGGACACCCTGGCTCAGCAGTTCACCACGCTGGCGGCCCAGGCCGCCCAACCGATGGCCGCCGCCGCGCAGGCGGCTGCCGAGGCGCCGGCCACGCCCTCCAGCACCAAAGGCTCGCGCAGCAAAGCCACCGGCGGCGGCACCCGTTCGGCCACGTCGTCGGCTGCGTCGTCTTCCACACGGGCCCGCAGCGGCCAGGCCACCACCGCGTCGGCGCCCAAGGGCAAGGCCGCACCGAGCAGCCGCACGCCCAAGTCGTCTGCCTGAGTTCATCGCCCCCACCGCCTGTCCATGTCGTCCAGCCCCTCTCATGCCATCGGCCTGCGCTTTTTGCATGCGCATGGCACCCATCCGCAACCGGCCTTGGCGCTGGAGCTGGTGTGGGCGCAATTGGCTTCGCAAGGCGCCGAGCGCATGGACGCTACGCTGGGCTGGTGCTATGTGAGCGATGGCCTGGCCCAGGGGCTGGATGCCATCCTGGCGGGCCTGCGGCAACGCTTGCCCCACGTGGCCTGGGTGGGCGCCGTGGGCGTGGGCGTGCTGGCCACTGGGGTGGAGTACTACGACGAGCCGGCCCTGGCCGTGATGTTGTGCAACTTGCCGGCGCAGGATTTCCGCGTGTTTCACGGGCGGCAGCCGCTGCCCGCGCAGGGCTCGGTCGCCGCGCAAGGCTTTGCGGCCCACACGGCCCTGGTGCACGCCGATGGCCACACCCCTGACCTGCAAGATTTGCTGCATGAGCTGGCCGAGCGCACCGCCACCACCTACCTCTTTGGTGGCCTGGGGGCGGGTGAGCACGGCCACCTGCATGTGGCCACCACGGCCGAGCCCCTCTCGTCCGACGGTGGCGCGTCCGGCCTGTGGCGCGGCGGGCTCTCAGGGGTGGCGTTTGGTGAGCGGGTGCGACTGGTCTCGCGCGTGACGCAAGGCTGCACCCCGGTGGGCCCGCAGCGCACGGTCACCGCGTGTGACCGACAGGTGGTGTATGAGCTGGACGGCCGCCCGGCGCTGAACTGCCTGCTGGACGACCTGGGCCTGCCGCGCCCCGAGCAACGCGAGGACTGGCAGCACGAGGCCCTGCCCCGCATCCGGGGCACCCTGGCCGGCCTGACCGACGCCGACAGCGACTTGATGAGCCACGGTCGGCACTTCGGCGCCGACACACGGGTGCGCCATCTGATCGGGCTGGACCCGGCACGGCAGGGCGTGGCCCTGGCTGACCTGGTGAGCCCGGGCATGCAGTTGGCCTTCTGCCAGCGCCATGTGCAGGCCGCACGACAGGACCTGGTGCGCATCTGCGCCGAGATCCGTGAAGAGTTCGATCCGCAAGAACACCCGGGCAGCGCGCCCGTGGGGGCGATCTACATCAGTTGCTCCGGCCGGGGCGGCCCCTACTTCGGCGCACCCAACGCCGAGATGGAGATCCTGACGCACGCGCTGGGCGACATCCCCCTGGTCGGCTTTTTTGCGGGTGGCGAGATCGCCCGCCAGCACCTGTACGGCTACACCGGTGTGCTGACCGTGTTTGGCGCCTGAGCCTGAACGGATCAGGGCCGGTTGGGCGGTTCAGCCCAGGCTGGCGGCGATGCGCTGACGCGCCTGATAGAGCATGTCCAGCGTGATGTGGCGCACCTCGAGCTTGCTTTGTTCGATGTGCGCGCGCAGCAGGCGCTGGGCCTCGTCGGTGCGGCGGCGCGTGATGGCCCGCAGGATGCGGGCGTGCTCGTCGTAGGTGGCCTCCACCCGCGAGGCCTTGGTGAAGTCCAGGCGTCGGATGATGCGGATGCGCTCGGTGATGTCTTCGTGCACGCGCACCATCTCCTGGTTGCCCGCGGCACGCACCAGAGCCGTGTGAAACGCCTCGTCCAACCGATCGACCGCCACGAAGGCGGTCTGCCGCTCGGCGGCGGGCACCAGCCAGGTGTCGGCCAGGTTTTTCAGGCCGGGGCGTTGCTCCATCTCGCACAACCGGGCCACGGCGTGGGTTTCCAGCAGCACGCGCAGATCGTAGAGCTGATCGAAGGTGTCGAAATCCAGCGGCGCCACCTGCCAGCCACTTTTGGGAAACACCAGCAGGAAGCCCTCACGCTGCAGCCGCTGCAGCGCCTGACGCAGGGGGGTGCGGCTGACCTGCACGCGGTTGGCCAGATCGCTTTCCGAAAAACGCTCGCCCGGCAAGAGCTGAAAATCAAAGATCAGCTGTTTGATCTGGGCATACACGCGCTCTGCCAGCGTGATGGCAGGCATAGATGCCGCAGCGGGGGACGAGACGAGTTCCATGGTGATTCAGGGCGAGCAAGAAGAAGGCCAGGGCAACATGCTGACATGCGCCGAGACGATTCTCCACCCGGTTGGCAGGCGGACCCAGGTTTGAGTCTGGAAGCCGCGCAAGGGCGTGTCGCTGCGGGTGAACTCGCACATGGCCACCGCCATGTCGGTGCCGAAGGTGGTGATGCGGACGTCGTGCAGCACCCGACTGAAGTTGGGCGCCGGCACGCTGGCCCGGTAGGGCACCAGCTCATCATGCCCCCATTGGCGGTCGGCGATGCCATACCGCGTGACCTGCGGGCTGCACCAGAAAAAGTCAGATTCATCACGCATTGCCGGCGAAGGCCGCTTTGATCTAGAGGAAGAAGTAGTTGGTGCCCCTGAAGCCGCAGGCCATGCGTCTGATGACCTTGATGCGGCTGTTGATGCCGTCGATTTGGCCCATGCGCATGGGCCGCGGATGCTCACCCCGACAATCCGCGACGAACCTTTTTGTCTCCACGCCCCGCTGACCACCGCGTACCTCCCCCTTGCCTGAGGGGGCCGCGCGGCGTCACCCCCCCAAAACCCACACGCTGAACTGGAAATGGCGCGCACAAGCGGCTGCGGGTGCGGTATAAATGCGCCCTGATTCGAACGACCGTTTGAAATGAACGATCGTTCGAAATTCGAGATCAACCCTCCCGCAGGCCGCACGCCGCGGAAACCACACACCGAGGTGACCCATGCCGCAGTACAAGACCCCGTTGCGCGACATGCGCTTTCTGCTCAACGAAGTGTTCGACTACCCCGGGCACTACGCATCGCTGCCCAATGGTGAAGACGCCACCCCCGACATGGTGGACGCCATCCTGGAAAGCTGCGCCACCTTCTGCGAAGAGGTGCTGAGCCCCCTGTACCTGAGCGGCGACCAGGAAGGCTGCACCATCAACGACGGCGTGGTGACCACGCCCAAGGGCTACAAGGAAGCCTACGCCGAGTACGCCGCCGGCGGCTGGCAGGGCCTGGCCCACCCCAAGCAGTACGGCGGGCAAGAGCTGCCCATGTCGCTGAATCTGCTGAAGTCGGAAATGATGGGCACGGCCAACTGGCCCTTCACCATGTACCCCGGCCTGAGCCTGGGCTGCATGAACACCATCTACCTGCACGGCAACGACAAGCAGAAAGAAACCTACCTGCCCCCGCTGATCGAAGGCCGCTGGGCAGGCACCATGTGCTTGACCGAGCCTCAGTGCGGCACCGACCTGGGGCAGATCAAGACCAAGGCTGAACCCCAGCCGGACGGCACCTTCAAGCTCACCGGCACCAAGATCTTCATCTCGTCGGGCGAACACGACCTGACCGAGAACATCATCCACATCGTGCTGGCCCGCCTGCCCGATGCGCCCAAGGGCACCAAGGGCATCTCGCTGTTCATCGTGCCCAAGTTCATCGTCAATGCCGATGGTTCGCTGGGTGAGCGCAACACCGTCAAGGCAGGCGCGCTGGAGCACAAGATGGGCATCCGCGCCTCGGCCACCTGCGTGATGAACTTCGATGGCGCCACGGGTTACATGATCTCTCAGCCCAACAAGGGCCTGGAGGCCATGTTCACCTTCATGAACAGCGCTCGCATCGGCACCGCCCTGCAAGGCCTGGCCCACGCTGAGCTGTCCTACCAGGGCGCCCTGCCCTACGCCAAAGAACGCCGCTCGATGCGCGCCCTGAGCGGCAAGAAGGATCCCGAGCACACCGCCGACGCGCTGATCTGGCACGCCGACGTGCGCCGCATGCTTCTGACGCAGAAGGCCGTGGCCGAAGGCGCCCGCGCCATGATCTACAGCGCCGCCAAGCTGGCCGACCACATGGTGGCCGGCGCCGCCAAGGGCGACATGAAGCAGTACGAGCACTACGACGACAAGCTCGGCTTCTACACCCCCATCCTCAAGGGCTTCATCACCGAGCTGGGCCTGGAGTGCGCCAACATCGGCATGCAGGTATTTGGTGGCCACGGCTACATCAAAGAGCACGGCATGGAGCTGATCGCCCGTGACGCCCGCATTGCCACGCTGTACGAAGGCACCACCGGCATCCAGGCCCTCGACCTGCTGGGCCGCAAGGTGCTGCTGCAAAGCCGTGGCAAGGCGGTCAGCGAGTTCACCAACATCATGACCGCCCAGGCCAAGCCCCACCTGCTGGACGGCGGCCCCATCGGCGCCATGGCCCGCGCCTGCTTCAAGCGCGCCCTGCAATGGAAGACGCTGACGCTGCGCATCATGCTGCGCGCCGCCAAAGACCGCGACATCGTCAGCTCGGCCTGCTACGACTACCTGATGTACGCCGGCTACGTGATGATGGGTCACTTCTGGCTGCAGCAGGCCCTGGTGGCCCAAGACAAGCTGAAGAACGGCGGCAAGGAAACGCCGGAGTTCTACAAGGCCAAGATCCAGACGGCCGAGTTCTACTTCGAGCGCCTGCTGCCCCGCGCCGATGCACACAAGAAGTCCATGCTGGCACCCACGTCCAGCGTCATGCAAATGGACAACGAGCATTTCATGTTCACCTGATCACCACCGATCAAGCCCCCCCCGACCAGCCCGCCACGGTTCGCCCTGGCGGGCTTTTTCATGGGCAACCAGTGGGGGAAACCCGAAATTCAGGGATTCGAACGCACCTGACCCTGGGGGGTTAACAGCCGTCACGCCGCGCGGCAAAATGACACCCGAGATTGTCAGATCAACCCATACACCTTTCCCGCAGGACACGCCCATGGCATTGGACAAACCCTGGTTGAAGCAATACGGCACCGGCGTGCCCGCCACCATCAACCCTGACACCTACCCCTCGCTGATGGAGTTGCTGGAAGACGCCTTCCGCACCCACGCGCGCAAGGACATGATGGCCTACATGGGCTCGCGCTGGACGTTTGCCGAGATCGACGCCCAGTCCAAGCAGCTGGCAGCGTGGCTGCAGGCGCAAAAGCTCTCCAAGGGGGCTCGCGTGGCGGTGATGATGCCCAACGTGCCGCACTACGCCGTGGCCATTGCCGGCATCTTGCGCGCCGGCTACGTGGTGGTGAATGTGAACCCCATGTACACCCCGCGCGAGCTGGAACACCAGCTCAACGACGCGGGCGCCGAGGCCATCATCGTGCTGGAGTACTTCGGCCCCACCGTGCAGGAAGTGATCGACCGCACGCCCGTCAAGCACATCGTGCTGGCCTCGCTGGGTGATGTGTTCGGCCCCCTCAAGGGCCCGTGGATGACCTACAAGTCGCGCAACGTGGACAAGCACGTCATCGACTTCCAGCTGCCCAACGACGGCCGCCGTGTGCTCACCCCCATGAAGCGTGCCCTGGCCGAAGGCAAGGGCCTGAGCTACACCCGCCCCACCCTGAAGGGCAGCGACGTGGCCTTCCTGCAGTACACCGGCGGCACCACCGGCGTGTCGAAGGGCGCCACCCTGACCCACCGCAACCTGGTGGCCAACATCCTGCAATGCGAAGCTTGGTTCAAGCCCGAGCTGGACAAGGTGCAAGGCCAGGGCGTGAACGTGGTGGCCCTGCCGCTGTACCACGTGTTCGCGCTGACGGTGTGCTACTTCCTGAGCGCCCGCATGGGCACCATGAACGTCATGATCGACAACGCCCGCAACGTGGGCAAGATGATCGAGACGCTCAAGAAGTTCAAGATCACGCAGTTCCCGGCGGTCAACACCCTGTACAACGCCCTGGTGGAAGAGCCCGAGTTTGCTGAGCTCGACTTCTCGCGCCTGAAGGTGTGCAACGGCGGCGGCATGGCCGTGCAGCAGGCCACGGCCGAGGCCTGGCAGCGCATCACGGGCGTGCCCATCGTGGAAGGCTATGGCCTGTCAGAAACCTCGCCCGTGGTGACGGTGAACCGCCTGGACAACCGCGAGTACAACGGCGCCATTGGCTACCCCCTGCCCTCCACCGAGGTGGTCCTGCTGGACGAGCAAGGCCAGCCCGTGGCCCAGGGCGAAGCTGGAGAAATTGCCGTGCGCGGCCCGCAGGTGATGGCCGGCTACTGGCAGCGCCCTGAAGAAACCGCCAAGGTGATGACGCCCGACGGCTTCTTCCGCACCGGCGACATCGGCGTCATGGCCGCCGACGGCCTGATCAGGATAGTGGACCGCAAGAAGGATATGATCCTGGTGTCGGGCTTCAACGTGTACCCCAACGAGATCGAGCAGGTGGTGAACATGCACCCCGGCGTGACCGAGTGCTGCGCCATCGGCGTGCCTGATGAGCGCTCAGGCGAAGCCGTCAAGCTGTTCGTGGTGCGCAAGGATTACAGCCTGACCGAAGACGATGTGGCCGCCTACTGCAAAGAGCAGCTGACTGGTTACAAGCGGCCCAAGTACATCGAGTTCCGCGAAGACCTGCCCATGAGCAACGTGGGCAAGATCCTGCGTAAAGACCTGCGGGATGAGGAACTGGCGATGATGGCCAAGAGGAAGAAGGCGGCTTGATGAGGCGCTGAAAGGTGGCGGCGTGATGCCGCTGCCTAAATCCACCCAAGCCACCAGCCCAGGGCGGGCTGCGTGGCGCCTGAGTGGGTGCCGAGGCGCGCAAGCCCCGGGCAAATGTGCGCCAGCGGCAGTGAACGACGAGGCCCGCAAGGCCCGCACGCTGGCCAATTTCTGAGCTGCCTGTGCGGCAGTGAACCCTGGCGGCGTGTTGGGAGTGCTGAACCACAATTTCTGAGCTGCCTGTGCGGCAGTGAACCGGGCGAGAAAGACGCTTATCAGAACCTGCAATTTCTGAGCTGCCTGTGCGGCAGTGAACCTGAGTGGGCCCGCGTCATGACAAGCGAAAAATTTCTGAGCTGCCTGTGCGGCAGTGAACGGACGAAGGGCTCAACGAGTTCCGCGCGTACTTTTCTGAGCTGCCTGTGCGGCAGTGAACGGACGAAGGGCTCAACGAGTTCCGCGCGTACTTTTCTGAGCTGCCTGTGCGGCAGTGAACGACAAGGGCCTCAAGGCTGACGGCACGCCCAATTTCTGAGCTGCCTGTGCGGCAGTGAACCCCGCGCCGTTTTTGTAGTGCCCGGGGGCATCTTTCTGAGCTGCCTGTGCGGCAGTGAACCCAAGATCAATAGAGCGATCACCATTCCTGCATTTCTGAGCTGCCTGTGCGGCAGTGAACTGCCTGAACGACCAGCCGGTGCGAATTGGCAATTTCTGAGCTGCCTGTGCGGCAGTGAACATGGGCGGCACGCCTGGGGCATTGCCTGCGTCTTTCTGAGCTGCCTGTGCGGCAGTGAACGCGGGCTTTGACGTGAAACCCGCTGGCTTCAATTTCTGAGCTGCCTGTGCGGCAGTGAACTCAGCCATCACGGCACGATCAATGACGGCTGATTTCTGAGCTGCCTGTGCGGCAGTGAACTAGAGCAAGAGTGTTCTAGGCTCCGGGTTGAGTTTCTGAGCTGCCTGTGCGGCAGTGAACGCATGAACTTGCCCACAACCAAAATGCGTCAATTTCTGAGCTGCCTGTGCGGCAGTGAACGGGTCATACGGCTTGCCGTTGACCGCGTTATATTTCTGAGCTGCCTGTGCGGCAGTGAACTTGACGTGAAACCCGCTGGCTTCAAAGTGAACTTTCTGAGCTGCCTGTGCGGCAGTGAACCTGCATGGTCGGCTGTTGCGTCAATCGTCCAATTTCTGAGCTGCCTGTGCGGCAGTGAACGCTTACCTTCGGGAGACTGAGCCGCATCAGAATTTCTGAGCTGCCTGTGCGGCAGTGAACGTGACCAGCGTAGCCCACACCAGCCACACCGATTTCTGAGCTGCCTGTGCGGCAGTGAACTGGCGGAAAGGGTCGGACTGGTCTACGCCTTTTTTCTGAGCTGCCTGTGCGGCAGTGAGGCTCTTCGTCATTTCGTGTGGAACCCAACAGTCACAATGACTCCTGGTCGTCGAGCCCGGTGGGCATGTGTGCAGGCCGCTTGTCGGCCTGTGCACATGTCCACCGGGCGGGTTTGATCA
>JBKBMV010000011.1:0-94745 GCA_046295615.1 Aquabacterium sp. | reverse complement strand
GAACTTCATCGCCATCGCCTACCTGCGCATGTCCAAGCTCAAGCACCTGCCGGCCAGCCCGTTCGCGCCGGCGATGCCCCAGTGACAGTGTTGCTTTCCACACGAAACGACATGGAGCCGGCAGTGAACACTGTGTACGGCGCTGAGATTGACTACCGCAATTTCTGAGCTGCCTGTGCGGCAGTGAACGCCTCACACCCCCACACGGTACTGCACCTAGATTTCTGAGCTGCCTGTGCGGCAGTGAACATATTCACAGGAACGTAGAGCGAATACGCATATTTCTGAGCTGCCTGTGCGGCAGTGAACAGACAAGGCAAAGCGCGAAGCCCTCAAGAGCATTTCTGAGCTGCCTGTGCGGCAGTGAACAAAGACGAGGCGGACTACTGGCGGGTTGCGCTTTTTCTGAGCTGCCTGTGCGGCAGTGAACCTGAGTGAATCAGCAGCACCCTCCAACGCATATTTCTGAGCTGCCTGTGCGGCAGTGAACGAGCCCATTGATTTTGGATCGCTGCATGGCTTTTTCTGAGCTGCCTGTGCGGCAGTGAACGTGGGTGGGGTTTTCAACATGGAGGATTGAATTTTCTGAGCTGCCTGTGCGGCAGTGAACATGACCCCTGCAATAGCCGCGCAGGTGCCAATTTTCTGAGCTGCCTGTGCGGCAGTGAACGCCTTGATGGCGTCTGGCTGGTCAGGTGGGCATTTCTGAGCTGCCTGTGCGGCAGTGAACGGTGTTGAAGTCGTGGCGATGCCCAAAGACAATTTCTGAGCTGCCTGTGCGGCAGTGAACGCGCAGGGCTATTTCACGATCAACACGTCATCTTTCTGAGCTGCCTGTGCGGCAGTGAACGACATCCGCGAACAGGAGTTCGCCGATCTCCAATTTCTGAGCTGCCTGTGCGGCAGTGAACGTAGTCCACATCAGCCAGCCAGAGTTGGGCAATTTCTGAGCTGCCTGTGCGGCAGTGAACGTATCACGCCCAGCTATGACATTACAAGTCAATTTCTGAGCTGCCTGTGCGGCAGTGAACGGCCAGCTTCTTCGCCAGCTCGTCGTCGGACATTTCTGAGCTGCCTGTGCGGCAGTGAACGGATCGCGGATGAAGTCGAGTAGTCCGGGCATTTTCTGAGCTGCCTGTGCGGCAGTGAACTCAGATCCCCGGCAATCTGGTCTGCCCCATTATTTCTGAGCTGCCTGTGCGGCAGTGAACAACCGTGCCCGCGCCTCCCGTGCCATTCTTGATTTCTGAGCTGCCTGTGCGGCAGTGAACGACGTGGTGTTTCGTCGCACATCAAGCCTGACTTTCTGAGCTGCCTGTGCGGCAGTGAACGATGGCCGATGCAACAAGCCATTTCTTTGCTTTTTCTGAGCTGCCTGTGCGGCAGTGAACGTTGACGCGCTCATCCACGCTCAGTTGTCGCATTTCTGAGCTGCCTGTGCGGCAGTGAACGCAGAGCCAGCCGACGAGAACAGGGCGCGGCATTTCTGAGCTGCCTGTGCGGCAGTGAACAGGATCTTGTAGTCGATCCGGTTTCGCTTCTCTTTCTGAGCTGCCTGTGCGGCAGTGAACTCTGGCACGAGCAGTTCAAGCGCATGTTCATTTTTCTGAGCTGCCTGTGCGGCAGTGAACCCAGCGCGCCGGTAGGCCCACACCGGGATCAGCTTTCTGAGCTGCCTGTGCGGCAGTGAACTCCACCAGCGTCAAACCACGCTCAAGCCTCTTTTTCTGAGCTGCCTGTGCGGCAGTGAACTTGAAAATGATGTAGTCGCCGTAGCCGTTGGATTTCTGAGCTGCCTGTGCGGCAGTGAACGGCGCAGCAGCTAAGAAAGCTGATCCGCTAAATTTCTGAGCTGCCTGTGCGGCAGTGAACAAAAGGTCGAGAGCGATCACACATCGTCCGATTTTCTGAGCTGCCTGTGCGGCAGTGAACAAAACCGCACGCCGAGCGCGACTTCTTCGCATTTTCTGAGCTGCCTGTGCGGCAGTGAACCAGGCCATTGTGCTGTCGCCTGACTCGGGCATTTTCTGAGCTGCCTGTGCGGCAGTGAACTTCCGTCAGTACTCGCCAGTCCAGCGCGGTTTTTTCTGAGCTGCCTGTGCGGCAGTGAACCGCACGCTGTCGCTGGGCTTCCAAGCCCGACTTTTCTGAGCTGCCTGTGCGGCAGTGAACTGTAGAAAACCGTCTGTAGCCCCTTGATTCAAAAAGACAAACGCCGGAATCAAAGACGCGCACCCTAATCATAGGGTGCGCCGTAAGTGCTTGATTTTATTGGCCCAATGCTGAGCCTAGAAAAAATGGGTCAGAACCACGGAATGGTCGCCTCCTGTGCCAAGCCATACGCATTGAATGTCCCATGAACAGGGGCAGACAGCAATGGCCCGTGCTCAATACAAAGACAGAACGACTGTCCTGTGCTGCTGCTGCGCAGTTGCACAAACGGCAGATCCGGGCGTCGTTCAACACCGTCGGGAATAGCCGCAGCGGCCTGCTCTGCGGTTTCACCCTTGCGCTGCATGCGACGCCGACGCAGGCGATCAACATTGGTCTTGAACTGGCGCCTGCGCACCGCACGGTGCTGTGCAGTGGCAGGCACCGCTGACAACGCGCTCACCTGAGCGTGGTCACGCATACCCTTCAACCAGTCCAGGCCCATGAGACGGTCAAGCGCAGCGACTGTTCCATGCAAGCGAAGCACACTGCCCAACGTGCGGCGGTTCACCGGATGCACCACATGCTTCGGGTAGCTCACGCCAATATCCTGGATCTGCCCAACGACCAGCGCTCGGTGCAGCTTGGCCACCAGCGCGCCCATCAGGTGAGCATGGCTGAACTCCGGGTCTGGCAACAGCGTGATGTCAATGTAATGCGTGGTCATAGCACCTCGCATCATTCCGCAGCACCGAACACACCGCCCCGAATCAACACAGCCATCACAAAGTGCTGCTGCTCAACAGGGGGAACTTGGTCTTTCAAAATCCAGTTGTCGAGCAAGGTGTAGAAGTCCATCTTCTGCTTGGGCTGCCGATAGGCCTTGCCTTGTGTGGTCACAGAGCCATAGGGCTCCACTGCAATCGGACCCATCTCCGCTGCCCCTTCGTACCACGTGTCAATGGTACGAAGGGCGTTGCCGACCTTCTGAGAGTGGATGGCTGCCACGCCGTTGACGTGGTACAGCGTTTTGCTTTTCCCGGCACTTTCCTTGTCCAGGATCAGCTCTTGCGACGGGAATACCTCTTGCCCCGCACCTTGGCGCACAAAGGCTGTAACCCGCAACAACACATGCGCCGAACCAGACAGCCCCTTCTCGATGACCTGCCCCAACTCATCCAGCCCTTTGATCTGAGAGGAATCAGCCAATGCACGCATGTTGATCGACAGCGCATCGAACGTCCAGGTGTTCACCGCCTGGCCACCCTGCAGTTGTTCAACGACGACCTCGACGCTCTCTGCACCGACCCGGTTGCGCCACAAGAACCGGCCATTGGCCAAGTTGGCTGCATATCGCCGCGCCAACTCGGCAAACCCGTTTCGCTGCACATAGCTGTGCACGGCACTCAGCAGCTTGGACTGATAGGCAGCGCTGTTACAGGCAGATGGCGTACCTGCACCGCCCAGCACCCGCAGCGTGAACTGCACCTTCAAGGTGTCCGCATCCGCAGGCAAGGCTGCAACGTCTACCGTTTGCAGATTGGGCTTTTCGATGGCCGCATCCAGCTTGGCCGGATCTTGGTCTTTGGCTTTGAGCCGGTTGCTGATGGTGCCGCGCACCGATTTCGGCTGGATGGTCACGGCGTTCCATGCATGGGACCGGGCTCGATCTGCCCACAGACCAGCGTGAAACACGGCGTCAGATGGGTCCAGCTTGCGCTCGAAGGCCAGCACGGAAGCGGTGGAGAGTTTGTCGGTCATGGTGTCAATCCTTGAAAATTTGATGTGTGAAATTGAGATGTGAACAGGGGTCTGATATCGCCAGCAGGTCAATCGTAGGCATCCAGGTCATCCCAGTCCTCTCCCATGTCTTCGGTGGTTGCGCGCTGATAGCCACTGCGGCAGCGATACACGCCCAGGGCCTCGTCTGACTCTGGATGCCAAAGCAACTGCCCCAAGCTCGTCAGCCTGTGCGGGCCTAGCCACTCGCCCACGGAGTAAATTGATTCCACAAAACGAACGGGCACTGTTGCGTCCCGCGCATTGCGCACCGAGCCTGGTGCTAGCGTGGGGGTGAGTGCGGCATAACCCACCGGGATGGGCACCACCCAGCCACTGCCTTTGGCTCGCCAAGGGTCACGCCAGATCACCTGTCCATCTGGGCCGATGGTGCCGTCTGGCAATGGCTGAGGCTGGTGGTTGAAGCGAGATATATGCAGCCAGGCATCCAACACCGTGGCATTGGGCTGATTTGCACGCAGCTCCTGCAGTCGATCCGCAAGCAAATCATCGCGCCCCACCAGCGCAAAGCCGGGCAGCCACGACCGCCGCCACCGCCTGAATGCTTCGGTGGCGGCCACGGAGTCTTCCGGGACCACGCTCATCCAAGGACGCACACGGATACCTGGGACTGGGCGCGAAGGCAGCACGCTGCCCCCGGCCACACGCATACCCGCAATGGTGTCGCCCGCCAGTTGTGCCCAATCGGCCATCTGGGTGCCGTTACCGTCGATCAGCAACGCAGGGCCGGGATGATCAGCGCGTTGCGACACGGCGAACACCAGCGTGACTTCAAGGTGCATGCGTCCTTCTTCCACGATGGCGGGCGTGCTGCCGTCTTTGTCAACCGGGTTACGTGTCAGGTTGAAGTTACGCACATAGCCCTTGCTCACTTGCTCTTGATGGTGATGGCAAACCACCCCCACACCGTGAAGTTGCAAGGGCACGCCGGCCTTGACCAGCTTGCGCTCCAGTGCCCACATCACACCCGTAAATGCCGTAATGGATGGGAAGCCATGCGTGAGCGGACTGGAGATGGCGTTGGCGTTCTGAATGCGCAGATGGGGCAGAACAAGAATGGCTTGGGGTTGGCTCATGATGTGGCCTCCATGGCGGTAGCGCCCAGCCTGTTGCGCAAGGTTCGCAGCTGCTGCTTAAAGCCATCCTCATCTGTGAGCAGTTCTTTACGCCACTCACGAGCCTCGACATCCCCCACCGGCAATTTGCCCCACAGTTGGTTGTTCAACCATCGCGCAAAGGCCCGGCCGATTTCTTCTGGCCAGTCCATGGCCAGCCATTGCTTGGCAAAGTCTGATTCTTCCGGCAGTTCGGCGCGCAAAGGATCCAGCCACAGCTTTTCGTGTGCGCTGAGCCGATCAAAGCGATCATCGTCCCTGCTCCAGCCGGGCGGCATCACACGATGCAGCTCTGCCGCCAAGGCCACCAGCTCATCAATCAGCACGTCCGTCAGGGCTTCTCGATGCTGACGTGTGGCCAAGTTCGGCACAGGATCAGATTCCAGAAATTGCCGCAGTGCCTTGACCGCGCGCCGCACATTGGGCCGAGCAATGAAGAGCCGATCAAACACTGAGGCCGCATTGACTGGCAAACGAGCGGCATTGGCTTTCCACTGAGGTGGCAGCGACGACAGCAAGTAGTTCATGCCACGCCGCTCGCTGTTGAGCTGGCTGATGTTTTGTTGGTTCGTACCCCCCATGTTCTGCACCGCCAGATCGGGGTAGTCCAGGCACGCGTTGTCATGCGCCCGGCGCTCGCGCTTGGCTGCACGAGCGGCCTTGTTGACCTCACCAAAGCGCGCCTCTTGAACTTCGCTGTGCACGGCGTGGGCCAGCGACGTGGCATACAGAGGCGCGAGCAATGTGTAGTCGGCATCGGCACACGCATCTTGGCCGGTCAGCCAGTACAACTGCTTTGCCAAGGTGTGGCTACTGGCGGCCTCATTGCGCGGCTGGGTCAACGACACGAAGGCATCACGCATGCCTTTTGCTTTCGCCGGATCGCCATGCAATGCCTCCATGGCGCCGGCGTCTTCAGCCAGCAATGCCGCCAGCAGGGTTCGCCCGCCAACCTCCAGTTTGAGCAGCTTGTACACATCCAGCGCAGCAGCATTGCCCACCACGTCGCCCACAAACCTGTCACCCAGGGCGTGACTGCCCAACTCAGCCAAGGCCGGTAACGTGGTCGGCTCCACGTACAGATTGGTGCCTCGGGCATCAGGGTGAATGGGCTTCAGGGAGTGGGTGACCGCCTGGATCTGCTCCACCCGCTTGGCGGCGCTGTTCAACCAGGTGTCATACGCAAACGAAGCCATCACTTCGCTGCGTTGTGGGTCGTCGGGTTTGAGCTTGTCGAGCTTGCCTTGCATTCGTTCTTGCAAGAAGGCACTGATGGCCGCGCGATAGCTTGCCCAGCCGACCTTCTCAGGGGCTTCAGACATAGGGACGCCTCTCCAATTTCGAAGTTAGAATGACTCGGTCAGCACGAAGCCGACCGAGGATGTGACGAACGGCGTAAAGCCGCCTAAGCTCTTCTGAGCGCGTGGAAGCTAACCACTGTGACCTCTCTTCCTCGATTGGTGCCTGGCAGCACGTTGCAGACAAAAGCCCAGATGCAGGTAACGACTGCATCTGGGCTTAATTATGGCTGATATTTTTATCCAGTCAAGGGTTACGTAATAGATCAAAGAACCCTTAAAAGAATGCCTCTCAGTGACGGCGTTAACATCGCGCCATGACTGTCGAAAAGACAGCTCAGAAAAGTCATGGGTTGCGTAACACACCCAGGCCTAATCACTGCCGCACAGGCAGCTCACGCTTTCTTGTTGAAGCCCACTCGCTGATGCCACTGCCACCCGCCTCCACAAGCAGGCAAGCTGGCGGTGGCGAAGCGCTTGGCACACTTCTCGATCGACTGATCGCACGACTGCGCCAACTCGGCAAGCTCATCCATCAAGCTCACAGCAGGCCAAGGCGACACATGGTCTGACGCCAACAGATCGTCCGGCACCGGATGACACTTCGTCTCGTGCACAGACACGAACAACTTCTGACCATGTTTAGCTTCGTCTAGAACTCGGTGCAACAGCAACGCGTCTTCATCTTCGTTAGGCAGCAGAGCCACATCCACGCGAGGTTGCGGGTCATCGCGGAAGCGCTGGCACTGTGGCATCAGCCCCGTCAACCACAATCGGCCTGAGTGAGCCCAGTGCAGATAGGCTGAGCGCTTGACAGCGCACTTGTCGTCTTTCCTCGGTAACATTGCATCGCGCATGCGAGCGTGCTCCAACTGAACGAGGTTGCGACTAGGGTGCTCACTGGCACTGACGCTTGCCATGGCCAAAATGCGCGGCTGCGCATCCACGGGCCAGGGCGCATCACCCTGAACGATGTGCCCCATCAACTGCCGCATGCTGTGCGACTTGAGGTGAAAGTGCCTGGCAACGTCTTTTGACTCTTCTGGCAGCGGGTCCATTTCAAAGCCGGGCTTGTAAAACGCTGCTTTGTTTGGATGCCGGTAATGCCGCAGATTGCTGTCCAACACTGCGATGTTGACCCCAGTCACCGCACCAGACCGATGTCGACGCACGCGCCCAGCCAACTGGATGATGGAGCGCATGGACGAAGGCTCAACCACCGCCCAGTCGTAATCGTGATCACGCCCCACCTCGGTGACGGGGCTGCCCAGAACGATGAAGAGGTGATGCGGCTCTGGATGGCTGTCGACCAACTCACGTATCTCGGGACGGCTCAACACTGGATCGCCTGCAGTGCCACCGGATCGACGGTTCAGCATGGTGTCCAGCCGCTGCTCCAGGGCCGAGCGCAGCAACAACGGAAACTGCGAGTGGTACACACACAGATGCACGCGCACCAGCCCACGCAACGCTGGCGCCAAGGCATCTGGCTCGTGCATGGCCAGGGCCACGTCGTACAACGGGTCAATGTTTGCCATGCGAATCAGACCCAGGCTCACGCGCTTGCCGCTGGCCGTGTCCACGATGTGGTTCTGAGGTGCCTGGTGCAGTTGCCACGCCTGATCCAAAACCAGCCGGGCAAAATCCTTGCGCCGCTCGGCCTCCTTCATCCCATGCCATGCATCTGGCAGGCTGACGATCTGCGCCAAGCGCCGCACCTCGGCTTGCGCCAGGCGGGCCACACGCTTTTGAACATAACGGTCATGGGCCGCTCTGAAGCCAAGTCCGTCCGCACAGTCTTGCACCGACTGATTGAACTCGTCGATCCACAGACAGCACACATTCACCGGCTCACCGGGGCGGTCGCTACGGTGCCGTTGGTATGCAGCACGGCCTGCTCGGTAGGCCATGAACAGCCCCTCGACCAAAGCAGGCGGTAGGGTGGCTGATGACAGCAGCACTCGGCTACCCAGCATGCCAGCCCAATGAACCAGACGCGTCAGCGCGGGCAGGTCGGCCATGTCGAAATCGTCAGGCTCGTCCAGCACCAAGTCGCCGGTCATCAACCGCAGCATGGGTGCGATCTGCCGCCCGCCGCGCAAGCTCTCGGTGGCTGGCGTGAGGTGGTCCACCGTGCACACCAGCAGGGGCGCAGCAATCAAGGCCTTGGCCTTCGCGTCATCCGTCAGGCGCTGCAACAGTGGGTGTTGGTCATTGCCTTCGTACAGCACCGAACCCGCTTCGTCCGTTAACCTTCGGCTCGACGCAGAGCCCGTAGCTTCGGCCTGTTGCTCCCAATACTCGAACAGTGCGCGACAGGCTGTGCCACCAACTTGAATCGCCAGTTGATCCTCACTCAGGCTCAGATCATTCTGAAAGCTGCGCCCGGTTTGCAAGGTCAGCGTGCGCAAGCCAATCGCAAATGCACAGCGCAAGCCCACGGCGGGGTCGGCCAGCGCATTCATCACACGCGCGTTGCCCAGGGTCTTGCCGCAACCCGTTGAAGCCATGTTGACGATGAATGCGCCCTGCGCGGTCGCTTGTGCACGCACACTGGCGGCCAAGTCTGCTGCTTTGTCTTGCCATGCAAACCGTGGATCAGCACTGCGCTTTTTAAGCGGCTTGTGGTTGCGCAACGCGGGCAAGCTGCTCACCAGGCTGGGCAGAGAATGAGCCACCAACGTTGCATGGGCCTGAACTCCCAGCAGGTGTTCATCAAGGGTTTGATTGAACTGGCCGTCGTGCGTGTTGGCATACAGCGGATAGCCAGCGTTGCGATACAGCTTGCGCGGGCCCTCATCGCTGATGCTGGAATAGTGGTGATCAGCCAGCATCAAGCACAGACGGGATAGGTGCATGGCGAAGGGGTCGTCCAGCACATCCCTTTGGGATGCGAAGGTCAGCTCCAGCAGCTTGCGGGCATACCGGGCCGCCTGCTGACGCCACGGCAGCGTGACCACCGGCAGGCCATGGGGGAAGCGCCAGTGGGCCTTCACGGCGTCATGGCTTGCAGTTTCTCGTGGTTCGTTCCAGTCTGCGCTGATGCGCGACAGAACGCCGTCCAGTTCATTGCTATTCAACGAGGCACGAGCCCCGAAGCGACGCCACCGAGCGCCGGGCTCCTCGTCGCCGTCATCTTGAACGCCCCGCAGTTGCTCGATAGGCTTGCAGGGCAGACGATGGTGCGTGAACACCAACCAGGCCACGGCCTGCGCCAAAGGTGGCAACCGGGCAAAAGGCAGGTTCTGACTTGCTTGTGGCTCGTCCAAGCCATCGCGCAAAAGACGACCACTTGAGTAATCCAACCACTGTGCTTCAAAGTGCTTTGGGTTTTGATCGGCATCCGCACAGGCCGCCAATCGCCTCAACCATCCAGCATCATCGTCATCGCCCACGAATGCCATGAACACCCGAACCGACACCCACTCATGGCGGTAATGGTTGTTTCGCTCCCGTAGCCCCGGGTTGCGCAATCGATTTTGAAAGGCCTGCGTGGCCTTGCCAAGGTCATGCAGCAAGGCAGCCAAAGCGCACAGGGCCGTCATCAGGGGCAAGTGGTGCCAGGTCTTCTCATCGCCTGCACGCAGCACGTTGGTGGCAGTGGTGTTGGTGGGTACTGCACCCTGGTCATTGAATTGGCTGGCATCCCCCACCACCCAAAACAATTCGCTGTGGTCACGGCCGCGTATCCAATGGCATGCAACGGCGGTGTTCTTGCGTGCGGTTTGCCGCAGCAACTTACGCACGGTATCCAGGCCCGCATGCGTGATGGTCGTCTGCCAGGTGCGCTCGCCACGTCGCTCGGCAAACTGATCCAGGATCCGACGGGTTTCAGTGAGGGCTCTTTTGGAGCACTGCGACACAAACAGCACGTTCATTCGGCACCTCCGCCGACAGGACTCGCGGTGGTTTGCAGCGCCAATCTGGAGGTGTCGATTGCGATCGCCTTGAGTTGGTCGATCATGAAATCCAGCGCTTCGCTGCGAGTCAATGTCTCGATGCACTGGCGACGGAATTGTTGCTCCTCGTCTCCCCGCATGGCCGACACAAAAGCCTGCGGCACGATGATGGCATCCTTGACCAGATCCGCCGCATCGAACACCAGGCCACCTCGCCTGGTTTTGCCATGCAGCACTGCCAAGCCATGCGGCAAGCCCAGCACCCAGGTGGCCGTTGCCCCAAGCCCGTAGGCCAGGTAGTTGCCGTGATCCAAGAACCGGTTGGCGGCGTCGGTACCGCTGCCACGCTTGGCCCGCGTGAACTCTCCGTAGCCGCAGGCCTGTACAGCCAATCTGTACAACGCTTTGGTCAAGCGGGCTTCATCGGTCAGCAGCGTGACGATGTCAGGGGCGTTGTTCACCAAAGGAGTGAACTGAGCAACCAAGGCTTGCAGCGATTCAGCGGGTACATCAAAACCGGCATCGCGCAGGGCACGGGTTGTCCACTGCGCGGGCAACCAGTTCAATCTCTGTAGTTGCAACTGTTTGGCTGCCACCAGTCGCAAGTCATCATCAAACCAAAACTTCACCCATGCCTGCAGGTATTCGGTAGGTCGATACTCGCTTTGAGGTGACAGCCAGGCCACCTCCACATCCATCTCGTTGGCGGAAAACAGCGGGGTTCCGCCACCGCCACAGAAGCCAACCAACACCCCGGCTTTGGCCAACTCACGCATGGCCGCTTGGGTGATTGATGTCCCTGTGCCAAGCAGTATGCTGGTGGTGTTGGCGATGGGTATGTTCCAATACAGCGAACGCTTACCCTCGTCGGTCACGTACTCCACTCGGCCACCATTGACGAGCACGCGGCAGTGCTCAAGGTAGTACAGATTGGCGCGCTTCGAGTGAAGTACCGACTTCAGATCACTTGGTTGAACCGTCTTCAAGCGAATCCTCCCTGCTGTGTACTTGACAGCGCCTGCTTTACTGTGTTTCTTTCATTGATGGCTCATTTTGCGCGGCGGGCAGGCTCAGGGAATGAGCCTGCTTAAGATGTTTGATAGACCTCCACCATCTTCAGGGTTTCTTGCACGACACGCTGGCGAAGCTCTGCTGGCGCCAGCACCTCGCAATCTGCGCCATAGCGAAGCACATCCATCACCAGCTCCCGGTCATCCACATACGGCACCCTCAACACATAGCACCCAGCCTCGTCAAAGCTCCCTTGCTGGTCAGGGTGCCACTGCTCGTTGGCCACCCAACGCGCTCGGTAGGGAGAGAACCGTAGCCGCGCCCATCTCAGCTTGCCCTGCGCAAAGATGCCGTAGCCTGGCCCCAGGGCCTGGTGCAGGCTGCGCTGGTTGACGGGCTTCGCTGCTTTTTCGGTCACTTCCAAGCGCTCCATCCGATCCACCGAAAAATTACGCAGCTCGTGCCGCATATGGCACCAGGCATCCAGGTACCAGTTCTCTCGGTAATGCACCAGGCGCACGGGCGACACCTCTCGCTCGGTGACTTCGCCGGTGCTGCGCGCGGCGTAAGCCAGGCGCACGCGCTTGCCATTGAGCAACGCCCGGCCCAGTTGTTGGAAGTGCGCCATTGGCAGCAGGCGGCGCCCCACGCTAGCGACCAACACCTTCTGCCTGACGGCATCAGCAGAGTCGTTTGCCGCGCCCAATAAGGCATTGAGCCTCGTCATCAGAGGCCCGATGTGATCTTGCAAGATACCGTCTGCGCCCAGGTTGCTGAGCAGGTGCTGCATGGTCAAAAGGGCATGGACCTCTCGCTCGTTGAACCACAAACCTGGCAAGGCATAGGCTGGGCCCACCGTCGAGGCGGTGCTAGCAAACCGGTATCCCCCAGCCTCTCGGCTCCATTCGATGGGGGCATTCAGCCGGCTGCGCATGTACTCCAGGTCGCGCTTCAGGGTAGCGCGTGATACGCCCAGCGCATCCTGCAACTGGGCAAAGCTGACCACCTTACGGTCGTGCAGCATCTGGTCGATCTGATAGAGGCGTTCGATCTGGCTCATGTCCAGCGTTATAACGCGCACCTCACAGACCGGCCATCAAATAAGGGGGCAGCACTAGCCTCGGCGTTCTTGAAGCGTGGCTAGAGCCTGGTCGGCTTCTCGGACGCAGCCCGAAATCACGTCGTCTAAGCCGCGCAGGGCATCGTCGATCAACAGCAGGTGAATGCGCTCTCGTCCAAGTCGGTGGCCGCAGTCCATCTGAACGGTCTACTCAGACAGCTTGGGGCACGCCTGGATAGACGGCATCACCTCGTGAACAGAGGTGGGCATGCGTGCCTCCACGTTGCTGACAGAACTTTGCGCAGTGTGCCGCATTATTGACAAGAAACGAATAAACTTGATTCATGCGGCGTACCGAACGGGTCCATGCTGGAAGCACCGCATGACGCGCTCGGGCGATTTTTGCAGCCTGCGCAAATGGCTGATGGTGGCCTTCTTCAGGTCCCCTTGGCTCTGGCCGGGGCCTTGCTGCTCACGACGGCCTTGAGGTCGGCGTTGAGCATCTCGTCGGGGTTGAGCTCCGGGCTGTAGGACGGCAGGTAGAAGACCTCGATCTCATGGGTATGCTCGGCCAACCAAGCCTTGACCACCTTGGTGTGATGAACCTTCAGGTTGTCCAGGATCAGAAATACCTTTTTTCCGGCCGCATCCTTGATGAGGCGCTTCATGAAGTCGATCAGGATGCCCGCGTTCATCGCCCCTTCAAACACCTTCCAGCGCACCTTGCCCCGGTTGGTCACCGTCGACATCACCGACAAACCCTCACGTCGGTGCTTCACCCGGATTTCCGGGGTCTTGCCCGCCGGTGCATAAGAGCTTCCTCGCACATCGTCCGAACGCAAGCCGGTCTCATCCCCCCAGTGAATCTCGGCACCTTCGGCCTTGGCCCGTTGCACGATCTCGGGATAGGTCTCGTTCAACCACTGCTCGACCGCCTCCGGGCGCTGCTCATCGGCCCGTTTGAGCGGCTTTTGCGGCGTGAAGCCCCAGCGCGCCAGATACTTGCCCACCCCTTGAGGCGTGAGGCAAACGCCATAACGTTCCTGAATCAGCCTGCCCACCGCTTGCCGGTTCCACAGGGCAAAGCCCAGCTTCAACTGATCCGGCGTCTTGTCGGTCATCAGCTTGCGGATTTCGGCTTCCTGCTTCTCGGAAAGCGCCCGATGCTCTCCCACCTTGCGCCCGCCGGGCTTGTCCTTGAGCCCTTTGGCACCCTCCCGCGCAAAGCGCTGGCAGATGTCGAACACCCCAGTGCGCGACAGGCCAGTTTGCTCGGCAATGGCCTCATACGTCCAGCCCCGCCGACGCAAACTCACCACTTGCAGCCGCCGTTCCTCGCGCGCCTCAAACGACAGCGTTCTCATGTCTTTGCGTTCCACGAACACAACATGGGGGTGCTCCACCAAACTTCAAGAGCATTTGTTTCGGATCAATAACTTGCAGCCCTGCACAGAGCGAAACAGCTGCACGCCACAACCCCACCCCAAGCCACCATCAAGCACCAATAGTATGATGATGCAAACACACTGCGGAGCAGACATCATGTCCACTGTGCGCAAAACAATCACCCTGACCGACCAGCAAGACCGCTGGGTCAAGGCTCAGATTGAGGCCGGACACTACACCAACGACAGTGAATACATCCGCGACCTGATTCGCCGCGAACAAGAGCGCATCGGGCAGTTGGAGACCATTCGCACTGCCCTGATTGCAGGGGAGAACAGCGGCCCCGCACAGGTTTTTGATGCGCGCGCGTTCAAGCAAAAAATGCGCGCAAAACATGGCTGAACTGCGCCTCACACCGGCGGCACTGCAAGACCTGGAAGACATCTGGCAGTACACCGCCCAACACTGGAGCATTGGCCAGGCTGAACGCTACATTGACCGTTTGACAGAGTGTTTCAACGCCTTGGCCACAGCCCCGATGGTGTCATCAGCCTGCGATCACATTCGGCCTGGCTATCGTCGTCAGATGGTCGAACGTCATGTGGTGTACTTCCGTGTCGATCAAAACAGCGTGACGGTGGTTCGCGTCCTGCATGAGCGCATGGACGCGATTCGCCACATGTGATGGCTTGACGCTCAACGCCCTCACTGCTGCTTCATGAACGCCGCTTGATCGCTCGGCTCACAGCTTGGGGGTGGCTCCTTGCCCCTGGCGCTTGCGCACCGCCTCGGCCTTCAGTTGCTCCACCCATTGCACGGACTTCCGGTTTGCCAAGACCATGCCGCCCTGATCCACCAGCCAGGCCTGGAAGCTGTGTATCGGGTCACTGCCCCACTCGTAGCGCAGAACGGTCCCGCACTTGGCTGCATCCCGGGATGCGCCCAGCGCCTCACGAAAGGCATCCTGGCGGGCATATTGCTCAATGACCTTGACCGCATTCGGTGGCAGCAGGGTTCCCATGGCATTCAACGAGGGGGTTCGCTGCCCCTTGCGGTCCTTTGCCACCAGGCACTGTGCCTTGCCTTCTTCATCCCAATGAACCACCACGCCTCCGGCAGAACTGGGAATGGAGCGGACATTGAAGGGGCCATGCTTGGCGGTCAGTGCTGCCAGCATTTGCTCCCCGCTCGGAGGCTGTGGCGGGCTTTCACGGCGAGACACGGCAAACACACGCGGCTCGGATGGCGGACTGGTGAAGTACACACCAATGCCGCCGTGCGCCGTGCGAAAGCCCAGTTGGTCCAGAAACTCCGGGGTCTGTAAGTGGTTGACGCCGTCAAAGTACGGCATATATGCCATCGACCGACTGGATACCTTCGCGGTGGGATCGAAGGCCTGGATGGCTTTGACAACCTCGGCTTCGGTCATGCCAATGCGCACACCGGCAATGTCCATCCGGGATAAGGGTGTGGCAGTCTGCGCCAGAACCGGGGCGATGCCCACCCATCCGGCGAACGTCAGGATCACGATTTTCCTCATAGCCTCTGCTTTCACATCAAAGTTTGTTGTCGTTCAGCGGCGCAGGACTGTTGCACGTCGCAAGCACTGCCATCGAATCAATCTGCTCGGGAAGTTAACGGTTCGCCGGCTTCAATTCGTCTCCCAAATGGGGTAGAAATGCAGCATGGAGCCCTTGCCATCCCATGAGGCTGATCTGTCGGCACTCATCGCCCATCTCTACGATGCGGCGATGGGGGCCTCCTCATGGCCTGGCACAGCATCCCGGATTGCGAAGGCACTGGGTTCAACCAGCACCGTCGTCAAGCTGCATGGGGAACATGGGCACGTGAGCTTGCTGGAATGCACCAGCAATCTGGTGGTATCCGAACGCGATCAGGCATGGGCAAACGAGTGGCATCGTCGAGACCTGTGGGTGGAGCGCTCGGTCACATATGGCCTGGCCCGCATCATCACCGACGAAGACCTGGTCCGGCCAGAAGAGCAGGCGCGCAGCGGCTTTTACCAGGAATGGCTACCGCACCTGGGAATCCATCACATGCTGGGGGCGGTGTTTCCTGTCGCGCAGGGGGTGATGGGCGTGCTGGGCATTCACCGCCCGCGTGAAGCCGGGGCCTACACCGACCAGGAGCGACGACAGGCTGCGATCATCTTGCCCCATTTGCAGCGTGCATTGCACATAGCTCAACGCCTCAACGCGCTCGATCGGCAGCATTCGGCTGCGCTGCAGGCACTTGATCGCCTTGATGCGGGTGTGCTGATCGTTGATCGCCGTGGCCTGATCATCCAGTCCAGCGCCAGAGCAGAGGTCATGCTGCGCGAATGCCCGGAGTTGGTGGTTGACGGCGGCCGGCTGTCGCTGCATCCGCCATCTTTGCGAGACAAGCTGCTCGCGCTCGTGAGGGCCGCCCTGGACACTGCACAAGGCCGTGGCGGCCAAGCCGGCACGGCGCTCATCGTGCCCAGGTCACAGAGGACGCCCTTGGTGTTAAGCGTGGCCCCCCTATCGGCCCATGCAGGCGTGTACGACCGGGACCAACCAGCCGCGCTGATTTTCATTCGCGATCCCGAGGCTTCGCTTGATGTCACCCACCTCCGGGAACTGTTCGGACTGACGCGCGCTGAAGCGACGGTGGCTGCGGCACTAGGCAGGGGACGGTCTCTGGAAGACATTGCGACGGATCTGAATGTCAGCATCGGCACGGTACGCACACACCTCAAGCGCAGCCTCGCCAAGACGGGAACGCATCGGCAAGCGCAATTGGTGGCGCTGATGGCGCGAGGCACATGAATCGCCGCATCTCCGTCCTCCAGCCCTCAGCCCAGGGTGGGCCGCGTGTCGCCTGAGTGGATACCGATGCTCACCCCCCCCACTGCTGCTTCATGAACGCCGCCTGGCGCTCCAACGCCTTGGTGGCGCTGGGCATGAGGCCGGCGTGGATCTGGAACACGTGCCAGCGCTCCTTGTAGATCTCCAGCTCCACGTGGCGATCAAAGCGCTTGGCCGCGTGCAGCAGCCAGACGGAATCGTCGTGCAGCACCTCGATCTCGCCCACCTGCACCAGCGTGGGCGGCAGGGTGCTCAGATCCTGGCGCTTGGGGAAGGCCAGCGGGTGATCGTGGCGCGGGCGGTACCACGCGAAGCCCTGCATGCCCCACTCGATGTTGATCATCGGGTCGAGCTTCTTGTACTTCTTGACGCTGTCGCTGTTGAGCTTGGCATCAAACGCCGGCGACATCATCACCAGGCACTTGGGCGTGGGCAGGCCTTCCAGCTCCAGCGCCTTGAACAGCAGCAGCGTCAGCGTGCCGCCGGCCGAGTCGCCGCCCACGGCGATGTGTTCGGGCTTGTAGCCACGCTTGAGCAGCTCTTTGTAGCCCGCAACCGAGTCTTCGATCTGCGCGGGGAACGGGTGCTCGGGCACGCGGCGGTAGTGAATGGCCAGCACCTCGCAGTTGGCCATGCGGCTCAGGCGCGTGGTGATGCTGCGGTGGCTGCGCGGGCTGCCGGCGCAGAATGCGCCGCCGTGCAGGTAGAGCATGGCGTGCTTGGGCCGGGGCGTGGCCTTGGGCGTGATGCGCTCTGCGGCCAGCTTGCCAATCATCACCTTCTCGACCTTGACGCCACCGCCCGGCGGCATCGAGATCGACAGCATGTGCAGCACTGCGCGCTGCAGACCCACCGGCATGGGCGGCTTGATCACCGGCTTGAACAACAAGCGCAGGCTGTTGCGCATCAGCCCGGCCATGATGCTTTCGCGGGCGCCAGGCACTGGCTGGTAGATGCGCTGAATGGGCGCTTGGGTCGAGGCAGTGGCTTCTTTCATCACGGCAGACATGGTGGTTGATCCTTACGAACGACAGGGGCGGCTCAACCCAGCATGGTCTTCTTGGCGAAGAAGGTGGTCATCGGCTGATACCAGGAGCCGAAGAACCGCACCACCTTGTCGAGGAATTTGGCATCGGGCCCCACCAGCACACGGCGCTGGTTGCGCTCCACGGCGCGCAGGATCTGCAGCGCGGCGCTTTCAGCGGTGGTGGTGTTGAGCAGCTTGTCGAACTTGGCCTTGGCCGTCTCGGGGTTGGCGCCCGTCTTGGCCGTGATGCTGTTGTCCATCTTGGCATCGCGGGCGATGTTGGTGCGGATGCCGCCCGGGTGCACACAGGTGGCGCTGACGCCGCAATTTTCCAGATCCAGCTCCTGGCGCAGGGCCTCGGTGAAGCCACGCACGGCAAACTTGCTGCTGTTGTAGGTGCCTTGCGTGGGCAGCGACAGCAGGCCGAACAGGCTGGAGGTGTTGACGATGTGGCCCTCGCCGGCGCGCTTCAAGTGCGGCAGGAAGGCTTGCGTGCCCCACACCACGCCCCAGAAGTTGATGCCCATGATCCACTGGAAGTCTTCGGGCTTGACCGTCTCGAGGAAGGCGCCCAGGGCCACGCCGGCGTTGTTGAACACCAGGTTGACCTTGCCGTGGTCGCGCGCGGCCTGATCGGCCCAGGCAAAGACCTCGTCGCGGCTGGCCACATTGACCTTGGCCGTGGTCACCTTCACGCCCAGCTTGGCGGCCATGGCGGCGGTTTCGGCCAGGCCTTGTTCATTCACGTCGCTCAAGGCCAGATGGCAGCCACGGCGAGCCAACTCCAGCGCCAGGGTGCGCCCCATGCCAGACGCTGCACCGGTGATGGCAGCCACCTTGTTCTTGAAATCTTTCATACGCACTCTGGAACGGGGGGGAGGGAAAGCGTGGGGGCGGCAGCGCCCCAACGGCGGGCAATGCCACAATCAGGGTTGGCCGTCGACGCGCAGCATCAAGCAATTTGACAAGCGTCAATTTCAAATATCGTATTTGACAATGACTGTTTCCAAAAATAGGGTTAACCCTGACCCCCCCACGACCTCGGGGCCGGCTGGTCGGCGCTACGGCGGGGTGGATTCCGAAGAGCGGCAGCGCCAGCGCAAGGCCAAGCTGATCGACGCGGGGCTGGCCGTTTTTGGCGAACAGGGCTACCACGCCTCCACCGTGCGCGATGTGTGCGGCAAGGCGCAACTGACCTCGCGCTACTTCTACGAGTCGTTTGACAGCATGGAGGCCTTGTTCAAGGCCGTGTACGTGACCATCAACCGCGAGCTGATGCAGCAAACGGTGATGGCCCTGGCCCGCTGCGCGCCCGAACCTGAGAAGCTGGCCGAAGCGGCCCTGCGCACCTTCTTCGAGTTCATCCGCGACGACCCCCGCCGCGCACGCGTGGGCCTGATCGACGCCATGAACGTGGGCCAGAGCATGAGCGACCTGACCGGCAAGGCCACGCAAGACTTTGCCCACCTGATCGCCAGCTTCATGCGGCAGATGTTTCCGCGCCTGGAAGAGATGGGCCTGAGCCACCAGATGATCGCCGACGGCCTGGTGGGCTCGAACACGCGCATTGCCACGCAATGGGTGGCCGAACGCTGCAAGACCCCGCTGGAAGAAGTGCTGCGCAATGCGCTATCCATCTTCGAGGCCTGCATCCTCTATGCGCGGGCGCAGGAGGCGAAGTTGCCGCCCCTGCCGGCCGGACGCTGAGGCGAGCGAAGGCAGAGCCCCCCTTCCCCCGCGCCTGTCAGCGGCTCATCACCAGCACAGGCACCCGACTGCCCCGCAGCATGGCGTGACCACTGACACGCGCCAGCAAGGACGCAGCATCTTCGTCATCGCCCAAGGCCAGCACGAACGACGAAGGCGCCACGAACTGCTGACCGGGCACCATCAGCACCGAGCGGCGGTGCCCGCGCAGCACGCGCTCGATATGGTGGTCGGGCGCGTGCCCGGCCCACACGCGGTGGTCATGCCGGCCCATGACCACGAGGGTGGCGTTGGCCCCCACCTCGCCGAGGGTTTCGATCAACTCGCCGTGCCGCTGCAAGCGGTCGACCTGTGCAACCCCGGCGGCCAGCGCACGCGTGCGCATGCCCTCCAGCACCTGCCGGCCTTGCTCTTGGGCCAGCGCACTGCGGCGATGGTCCAGTTGTGCCATCTCTTGCAGCAGATCTTCTTGCGCACCCAGGCCGATCTGGCCGGCAGCATCAAGGTGCTGCGCCGTCTCGGGGTGGCGCTCCAGCACCTGCAACAACAGCGGCGCGGCCCGCCGCTGTGCCGCCCAGGCCGCGCCATCACACAGCGCGGTCAAGGGGCTTTGCACATCCACACACGCGATCACCTGAGCTGACATGGTGGGCCTCCTGACCTCAATGGCCGGTGGGCAAGGTGGCCCCCGGTTTGTCGTGTTGACCAAAACGGTCCACCATCGTGGCGCTGGCTTCATTGAGGCCCAGCACCTCCACCTCGGCGCCTTCACGTCGGAACTTCAGCACCACCTTGTCGAGCGCCCCACCGCCGTGATGTCCCAGAAGTGCGCCTGGCTCACGTCGATGCGCACGCGCTTGACGACCTCCTTGAAGTCGAACCGGTCCACAAAGGCATCGGACGATGCAAAGAACACCTGGCCCGCCACGGTGTAGACGCGGGTATCGCCACCGTCTTCGGTGCTGGATTCGACCCGCAGCACACGGCCCACCTTGTTGGCAAAGAAGATGCCCGACAGCAGCACGCCCACGAACACGCCCTTGGCCAGATCGTGGGTGCCCACCGTGACCACCACGGTGGCCACCATCACCAGCGATGAGCTGGGCGGATGCTCGCGCAGCTTGCGCACCGACTCCCAACTGAAGGTGCCGATGCTGACCATGATCATCACCGCCACCAGCGCGGCCATGGCGATCTGGCTGACCCAGGGGCCCAAGAACACCACCAGGATGAGCAGGAAGATGCCGGCCAGGAAGGTGGACAGGCGTCCGCGCCCGCCCGACTTCACGTTGATCACCGACTGGCCGATCATGGCGCAGCCCGCCATGCCCGCAATGAGGCCGCTGCCGATGTTGGCCAGGCCTTGGCCCACGCACTCGCGGCTCTTGTCGCTGGGGGTGTCGGTCAGGTCATCCACGATGGAGGCGGTCATCATCGACTCCAGCAGGCACACCACCGACAGCGTCAAGGCGTAGGGCGCGATGATCTGGAGCGTCTCCAGCGTCAGCGGCACCTCGGGCAGCAAGAAGATGGGCAGGCTATCAGGCAACTCGCCCATGTCGCCCACGGTGCGGATGTCCAGGCCCACGGCCATGGCCACGCCTGTGAGCACCACGATGCACACCAGGGGCGAGGGCACGGCCTTGCCCACCACCGGCAGGTAAGGGAAGCCGTAGATGATGGCCAGGCCGGCGGCGGTCATGGTGTACACATGCCAGGTGACGTCGGTCAGCTCAGGCAATTGAGCCAGAAAGATCAGGATGGCCAGCGCGTTGACGAATCCGGTGACCACCGAGCGCGAGACAAATCGCATCAATTGCCCCAGCTTCAAGAATCCAGCAATGATCTGGAACACCCCCGTCAGCAAGGTGGCCGCCAGCAGGTACTGCAGGCCGTGGTCTTTGACCAGGGTGACCATCACGAGGGCCATGGCGCCGGTGGCGGCTGAGATCATGCCGGGGCGCCCGCCCGCGATGGCGGTGATGACGGCGATGCAAAACGAGGCGTACAGGCCCACCTTGGGGTCTACGCCCGCGATGATGGAAAACGCAATGGCTTCGGGAATGAGGGCCAGTGCAACCACGAGGCCCGACAACACGTCGCCTCGCACGTTGCCCAGCCACTGGTCGCGCAATGAAATGGACATGGGAAGGTAGGGAGAATTCAAGCCGCGCCCAAGCAGGGCGCGTGAACTGAACAAGACGCTGCAGTGATGACTGCAACCGCTGGCGTGTGATCGTGCAACGATCAGAAAACGCCCAAGCCCCGCTGAACGCGGCAAGGGGCGCGCTCACCTCAGGGCGGGGTGACCGATTGAAAATGCCCCAGCGCCAACGCACACACTGGCGTGAAGACCAATGCTTGCAGTGCTGGACGGGCAGGGATGAACATTGGTCCAGCATAACAAGCACGCCCCCGCTGCCTGATGTCGCTGCCTGATGCTTGGCACGAGCGCACGGCGCGGTGAACGGCACTCATCGTGCTCATGCAAGGCGAGTATCCTTGCGACGCAGGACACCGGAGAGTTCGGTACCCGGCGCCACGGTGTTGAAAACGGTGCCGTATTTCTTGACGTTGTCGTGCAGCAGCGCCAGACGGCGATCGGGTTCGTCCGTGTCCACGATGATCTCGTAGGTGATGGACTCCATGCGCGGCGGCACATCCTGCCGAACGCCATGCACCCACACCTCCACACCCCTGAGCTCAAACTTGAGGATGGGCGCAACCCGCTCGATGCCCTTGATCATGCAGGCCGACAGCGCGGCCAGCAGCAACTCGGCCGGGTTGAAGGCCTGGGGGTTGCCCGCCATGTCCGTGTCCAGCGCGATGGTGGCCTGCTTGCAGCGCGCCTCGCTGGCATGCGCGCTCAGCCGCACGGACACCACGTCAAACGTCAGTTTGGGCTTGTCGGACGCCGTGTCGCTCATGCCAGCCACGCAGCAATCTTGTCGCGTGTGGGCAGGCCGCCTGCGTGCACCACCTTGCCATCGACGACCACACCCGGCGTGGCCATGACACCGTAGCCGATGATGGCGGGCATGTCCTGCACCTTCTCGATCTGCACAGGCACCCCCTTGTCCTGGGCAACCTGCTCGATCAGCGCGATGGTGGTCTTGCAGTTGGCACAGCCCGAACCGAGCACCTTGATGTCTTTCATGTCAGATTCCTTGTTGAACAGAAGAAGGGGTGATGCAGCGTTCACAACACCAGGTTGAACACGTAGCCCACCAGCAAGATGCCGCAGGCGACGATGCCGGCGAAGGTGGCGATCAAGCGGGGCTTGAGCGCCTTGCGCAGGATGATCATTTCGGGGGCGGACAAGGCGATCACGCTCATCATGAAGGCCAGCACGGTGCCCAGGGCAGCGCCTTTGCCCAGCAGGGCCTGCACGATGGGGATCACCCCGGCCGCATTGGTGTACATGGGCACACCCAACAGCACCGCCACGGGCACGCTCCACCAGGCCTCACGCCCCATGATGGAGGCCATGAAGTCTTCAGGCACATAGCCATGGATACCCGCACCCAAAGCGATGCCCACCACCACATAGGGCCAAACCTTGCCCACGATCTCCTTGACGTGGTCGGCACCCGCCTGCAAGCGCTGACTCCAGAGCGCGCCATCGCCTTCATAGGACGCGGAGCCCTGCCCCTTGGCCACCGCCTGCACCCAGTCCTCCAGGTGCTGTTCCATGCCCAGGCGGCCGATGACCATGCCAGCCACGATGGCCACCGCCAAGCCCATGACGAGGTAGAGCGCCGCCACCTTCCAGCCGAACAGGCCCAGCAGCATGACCAGGGCCACTTCATTGACCATGGGGGCCGCAATCAGGAAGGAGAAGGTGACACCCAGCGGCACGCCCGCTGACAGGATGCCGATGAACAAGGGCACCGCCGAGCAGGAACAGAAGGGGGTGACGATGCCCAGCAAGGCCGCCAGGATGTTGCCCACGCCGGCCCGCTTGCCTGTCAGCAAGGCCCGGGTGCGCTCGGGCGCAAAAAAGGTTTGCACCACGCCCATCACGAACACCACGCCCGTCAGCAACAGCAGCACCTTGGGCGTGTCGTACACAAAGAAATGCAAGGCCTCGCCCAGGGCGGTCTGGCGGGTCAGGCCCACGGCGGCCACCACCCAGTCGGCCCCATCGGTGAGGTGGCTGTAGGCCCACCACCAGGCGGGCGCCAGCACGGCCAGCGTAACCAGCCAGCGCCACAGGGCGGCCCGATCACCGGGCGGAGGGAGGGTGTCTGTGCTCATGCCTCAAGCCTCCTGCGGGGCCGCCACCTTGTCAAGCGATGGGATCAACTCCGGGCGCGAGTCGATCGCCACCTGTGGCATGTGGGCAGCGGAATCTCGGCCCAAGGGGGCGACGGCCTCTGAACGAACATCAAGCCACATCCCTGCCCACTGGCTGATGGCGGCATCACGCCGGCTGACTTCCTGAGGGCAAGCCCACGCTTTGATGTCCTTGGCGTATCCCATGCACATGCTCTTCTCCTGAGTGGTTCACCAAGAAGACGCAAGGGCCGACCAAAGGATGCAGGTGGATGCAAAAAGTAGGCCTCCTGGCTCATCCCGCCGAGGTCGCAGTGGCTGATGGCATCCCGGTCGGCTTCGCTGAGTTCGTTCAGCACGCGGGGCAGGCAACTGGCGAGGGTGTCCACCGCTGGAGGCGCATCCTCCATGGGCGCGGGCAGCGCCTCGTCAAGCGCCTCGGTGGGGCGGTGCCTGCGCCAGTGGTCGGTCAGGGTGTTGCGCGCCACCTCGAACAGCCAGGCCCGCGCTTGGTGGATCTCGCAAAACCGACTGCCCTGACGCAGCGCCTTGATGAACACGTCCTGCAAGAGGTCGCTGGCCAGGCTGCTGTCACCGCTCAGGCGCGCTGTGAGCCAGGCCTGCAACTCACGCTCATGCGCGTGCCAGGCACGCATGAGACAGGGCCAGTCATGAGCAGAACTCATGCGCGACGTCGGCCCTCAGTATCGATCACCACCTCACCATCTTCCTTGGTGAAGGGCCCTCGCTGGGGCTGGTGCAGGATGTCAAGCACCTTCTCGGAGGGGCGGCACAGGGCCGTGCCCTTGGGCGTGACCACGATGGGCCGGTTGATCAGGATGGGGTGGGCCACCATGAAGTCCAGCAGTTGGTCGTCCGTCCAGTGGGGCGCCGACAGGCCCAGCTCATCGTAGACATCGCCTTTGGCGCGCAGCACGTCGCGCACGCTCAGGCCGCAGTCGCGGATCAGTTGCGCCAACTGATCACGGCTGGGCGGCGTCTCCAGGTAATGGATGACCTGCGGCTCGATGCCCGCATTGCGGATCAGCGCCAGGGTGTTGCGCGAAGTGCCGCACTGGGGGTTGTGGAAGATGATGGTGTCGGCAGGGGTGCTCATGGTGTCATTGTGCGCGTTCATACCAGCCCTTGCTGCGGTTGACCAGGGCCACCAGCGACAGCATCACCGGCACCTCGACCAGCACGCCCACCACCGTGGCCAGGGCGGCGCCCGAGTTCAAGCCGAACAAGGAAATCGCCACGGCCACGGCCAGCTCGAAGAAGTTGGAGGTGCCGATCAGGCAGGCTGGCCCGCCCACGTTGTGCGGCAGCTTGAGCCAGCGCGCCGCCAGATAAGCGATCACGAAGATGCCATAGGTCTGGATGATGAGCGGGACGGCGATCAGGCCAATCACGGCCGGCTTGTCCACGATGGTTTCGGCCTGAAACCCGAACAGCAGCACCACGGTGGCGATCAGGCCCACCACAGACCAGGGCTTGATGCCGGCCACAAAGTCGCCCAAGGCGTGGGATGAACGCGCCATGAGCACCTTGCGCGTGAACAGCCCGGCCAACAGCGGCAGCACCACGTACAGCACGGTGGACAGCAGCAGGGTTTCCCAAGGCACGGTCACCTTGGTCACGCCCAGCAAGAAGGCCGCAATCGGCGCAAACGCAAACACCATGATGATGTCGTTGACCGACACCTGCACCAGTGTGTAGTTGGCATCGCCCTTGACCAGCTGGCTCCACACAAACACCATGGCCGTGCAAGGCGCCACGCCCAGCAGGATCATGCCGGCGATGTACTCACTGGCTGATTGCGGGTCCACCCAGTCGGCAAACAGATACTGGAAGAACAGCACACCCAAGGCCGCCATGGTGAAAGGCTTGATCAACCAGTTCACCACCAGCGTGAGCATCAGGCCCTTGGGCTTGCGGCCCACATCCTTGATGGACGACCAGTCGATCTGGATCATCATCGGGTAGATCATCACCCAGATGAACACGGCCACGACCAGATTCACGTGGGCGTACTCGATGCCCGCAATCACCTGAAACAGGTCCGGCACCACGAGGCCCAGACCCACACCCGCCAGAATACCCAGCCCCACCCAGACGGTGAGGTAACGTTCAAACAAACCCATGTGGTGCTCCTGGTTCAGCTGCGGGCGATGCGCTCAAGCGCTGCCTGCAAGTCGTCGCGCGGCATGGTGGCCAGCGGCAGGGCCAGCAACTGCAGCATCTTGTAGCCGATGGCCTGGCGTGTAAGCTCGAAGGCCCGGCGCTTGCCCTCGTCACCACCCTCGGCGTTGGACGGATCAGGGTATCCCCAATGCACCTTCACCGGCTGGCCGTTGCCACCAAAGAACACCGGGCAGGCCTCGGCCGCGGCACTGTCGCACACTGTGATCACGATGGACAGCGGCGGGGCTTCGGGCGTGGTGAACTCGTCCCAGCTTTTGCTGCGGTAGGCCGAGGTGTCGATGCCCGCGTTGTTCAGCGCCTCCAGCGCAAAGGGGTTGAGCCGTCCGCTGGGCGCGCTGCCCGCGCTGTGGGCCTTCACATCCAGGCCCTGCTGCGCGGCCAGGTGGTTGAGCATGCCTTCCGACAACACGCTGCGCGCGGAGTTGTGGGTGCACAAAATCAGAACATGGGTGGTCATGGATGGCTCACTGCTGGCCGATGGTGTCGAGTTGATGTTGCAGGGACAGGGGGGCCAGCTTGGCGATGGGCAAGGCCAGCATCAGCTCGATGCGGCGCTTGAGTACATGGGCCGCGTCCTTGAAGGCCTGGCGCTGTTCATCGTCGCTGCCGGTCACGGCGGCAGGGTCGGGCACGCCCCAGTGCGCGGTCATGGGCTGGCCCGGCCACACGGGGCAGACCTCGCCCGCGGCGTTGTCGCACACGGTGAAGACAAAATCGAGCGCAGGTGCGTCTGGCTGGGCGAACACATCCCAGCTCTTGCTGGCAAAGCCCTGGGGCTGGATGTGGAGTTGCGCCAGGGTTTCCAGCGCCAGCGGGTGCACGGCGCCCTTGGGGTGGCTGCCGGCCGACCAGGCCTTGAAGCGGCCCTGCCCCAGCTTGTTCAAGATGCCTTCGGCCAGGATCGACCGGGCCGAGTTGCCGGTGCAGATGAAAAGCACGTGGTAGACGCGATCGGGGGGGGTGGTACTCATGGTGAGGCTCTCGAAAGCGGTGATGGTGTTCAGCAGCAGCCCGAAGACTTGACGGGGATGCCCACCGGCTTACCGCGCGGGGGGCAGCACGACGCTGCGGCCTGTGGGCTGGGCTGGGGGGCTGCCTCTGCCGGCGTGCATGACGCGCTGGTGGCAGCAAGGCCTGCGGCCACAGGCTCGCCCGCACTGAAGGTGGGCACGTTGCCCAGGGTATGAAAGTGCTCCCAGGCGATGCCCTGGGGGTCGACCAGCCAGTGCTTGTCGCTGCGGGCGTAGCAGCAGGTGGTCTCACCTTCGTCGAGCAGGCTCAGGTCAGCGGCTTCGGCGCGCTGCTTGAGCGCGGCCAGCTCGCTGGCGTCATCCGTCTGGATGCCCAGGTGGTCGATGCCAGGCTCGGCGCCGCGCTGCGAGATGGCGAAGTTGACGGCGGGATCGTCCAGCATCCACTTGGCGTAATCGGCCTCTTGTCGGCTGGGTTGCTGGCCAAACAGCTTGCTGTAAAAGCCAATGCTCTGGGCCAGATCGGCCACGTGCAGGTGAACGTGAAAACGCTTCATGGGGGTCGTCCAGTGAGGGGGTATGGGGGGGTGCTGAATGCTCAACAACAGGCGGGCGCAGCAGGCGCGGGGGCCACGGCATCACACGGGGTGCCCTGGCAGCAATGTGCCGTCAGGTAGCCCATCACGCCATTCATGCGCTCGAAATCAGCGCGGTAGATGAGCCGGCGACCATCGCGCTCTTGCGACACCAGGCCCGCGTGCAGCAGCTCTTTGAGGTGGAACGACAGGCTGGAGGCCGGCACGCCCAGCTCATCGCCCAGGCTGCTGGGAATGGCCCCGGCGGGCCCGGCCCCCACCAGCGCACGAAACACGCGCAAGCGAACCGGCTGCGCCAGCGCGGACAATGCTTGAATGACGTCTTTTTCTTCCATATTTCTATTTTGATGGAAATATGAAAGAAGTCAAGCGCAGCGCCTGCGATCTCCGCATGGCAAAATACATTTGTTCAAATACGAAAAGGATCTGCATGCGCCTCATCCGCCAAACGCCCCTCACCCTGACCCTGCTGGCCTGCCTCAGCACCCCGGCCCTGGCCGATACGCCCAAGACCGACGGCCCATGGCGTGGCCTGGCGGGAGCCTCGCTGTCCATCTCGGGCGGCAACACCGAATCGGCCGCCTTGCTGGCCAATGTGAACCTGGCCCGCCAGGTGGACGGCGCCAAGACCACGGTGCAGGCCTACATCAACCAGGCGCGCAGCAAGGTGGATGGCGAGCGTGACACCACAGCCAACAAGTGGGGCGCCTCGGGGCAGCAGGATCTGGATCTGTCGGGGGCCTGGTACGGCTTTGGTCGCCTGGGTGTGGATGCCGATCGGCTGATCGAACTCAAGCACCGCAGCACGGTGGCTGGCGGTCTGGGCTACCACCTGATCCGCAACGACCGCCACACGCTGGACGTGTTCAGCGGTGTGAGCCACACCCGCTCCACGTACCGCGAGGTGCAGACCATCAACGACCGCACCGGCACGCGCTTTTCGAACACCGGCGTGCTGATCGGCGAAGAATCCAGCCACCAGCTCAACGACACCGTCAGCCTCAAGCAGCGCCTGGAATACAACCAGGGCCTCAGTGGCGACCAGCTCAACCTGCTGCGCTTCAATGGCTCGCTGAACGTGGCCATGAGCCAGGCCACCTCGCTGTCGGTGGGCCTGATCAGCACTTACAACAGCAAGGTGCCCCCCGGCGTGAAAAAGGTGGACACCTCGCTGTTCACCGGCTTGAATGTGAAGTTGGGACAATGACCCCCCATCGGATCACATCATGAGCAAGACACGCATGGCTGCATCACTGACCCTGGCCCTGTTGCTGGCCGCCGCCGTGGGCACGCAAATGGGCATGCTCGAAGGCAAGCGCCCCACCGACCTGGGGGTGCAGGATGGCCGCCTGAAGGCCCCGTCTGAGACGCGCAACAGCGTGTCCAGCCAGGCTCGGCTGGTGCCTGAGCACCCGCAGCATGCCTACGCCCTGATCGAGCCGCTGCCCTTGAAGGCGGGCGGGCCTGAGGCCTCGATGGCCGCCTTGAAGGCCGCACTGGCTCAGATGAATGGCGTGCGCATCGTGACCGAGCGCGCCGACTACGTCCACGCCGAAGCGCAAACCCCGTTGATGAAGTTCGTGGACGACGTGGAATTCTGGCTGAACCCGGCCGAACAGGTGATCGAGGTGCGCAGCGCCAGCCGCCTGGGCCGCGAGGACTTCGGCAAGAACCGCGAACGGGTAGAGCAGCTGCGCGCAGCCTACCTGGCGCAGCCCTGAGCCACCCGACTCACGCCGCCAGGCGCTTGCCCGCCTCCGGCGCGGACACGTGGGGCTTGCGGAAGGTCAGCACGCCGTCTTCCAGCGCGCCTTCGCGCAGCAGCTTTTTGTCGGCCGCGTAGTTCTGGAAGAGCTTCCACGGCGCGCGGTCGGCGCCCTTGGGCAGGTACGCTTCGGCGCGGGCCACATAGCCCGAGGTCATCTCCAGCAGCGGGGCCGGCTGCACATCAGGGGTACGCACCGGCACGGCAATGCGGTTGCCGGTTTTGTCCATGTGCTTGAGCAGGCGGCACACGTACTCGGCAATCAGGTCGGCCTTCAGCGTCCAAGAGGCGTTGGTGTAGCCCAGGGTGTTCGACAAGTTGGGAATGTCGCTGAACATCAGACCCTTGTACGAGATGTGCTGATTCATCTCGATGCGCTTGCCGTCCACCGTGAGCGACATGCCGCCAAACAGGCGCAGGTTCAGGCCCGTGGCCGTGATGATCACATCCGCCTCCAGCACTTGGCCCGACTTCAGCTTGATGCCGTTGGACACGAAGCGATCAATGTGGTCGGTCACCACATTGGCCTTGCCCTTCTTGATGGCCTTGAACAGGTCACCATTGGGCACGGCGCACAGACGCTGATCCCAGGGGTTGTAGGGCGGCGTGAAGTGCTTCATGTCGAAATCAGGGCCCACCTGGGCCTTGACCTGCTTGAGCAGCAGCCAGCGCATGAACTTGGGGAACTTGCGCGAGAGCTTGAAGATGCCTTGCGTGATGAAGTTGTTGCGCGCCCGGCTGATGTTGTAGACCGTCATGTCGGGCAGGAACTTCAGCAGGAAGCGCACCATGGGGTCGAACTGGGGCACCGACACGACATAGCTGGGCGTGCGCTGCAGCATGGTGACCAGCTTGGCCTTGTCCGTCATCGAGGGGATGAGGGTGATGGCCGTGGCGCCCGACCCGATCACGACCACGCGCTTGCCGCTGTAATCAAAGTTCTCTGGCCAGAACTGCGGGTGGATGATCGTGCCCTTGAAGTCATCACGGCCCTTGAACTCGGGCGTGAACCCTTCCTCGTAGTTGTAATAACCCGAGCACATCATCAGCCAGCCGCAGGTCATCTGCACCATCTCGCCCGACTTCTTCTGCACGGTCAGCGTCCAGGTGGCGGTGTCGCTGTGCCAGTCAGCGGCCACCACCTTGTGGCCGTAGCGGATGTGGCTGTCCAGCCCGTTCTCGCGCGAGGTCTCGGCGATGTAGTTGCGGATGCGGTGGCCGTCGGCGATCACCTGCTTTTCCGTCCAGGGCTTGAAGTTGTAGCCCAGGGTGTACATGTCGGAGTCAGAGCGGATGCCGGGATAGCGGAATAGATCCCAGGTGCCGCCCATGGTGTCGCGTCCTTCCAGGATGGCAAAGGACTTGTCTGGACATTGCGTCTTGAGGTGGCGCGCAGCGCCAATGCCGGACAGGCCGGCGCCCACAATCAGCACGTCGAAATGGTTGGACATGGGAACTCCACAGCGGCTCAGGGATGAGGGATCCGTCACCCCGGTCGCTGGGCGCTGAAAGCGCCGGCTGGCTGACGCAGGTCAAGTGACGACTAGTGTTGTCACTTTATATTTGAAATGAGCCATTGTCAAATGGGCGACATCCGCGTTAACCCTTGATTGACCGCGCCCTCCCCTTGGATGGGGTGGATCGGGTCGTGCATGCTGCACACCCCACGGCCTGGGCTCGGGCTCAGTGCACGGTGTCCAGATCGGTGCGGGGACGAATCTCGAAGTCCAGACCATACACCAGGGCTTCAAGCATGTCTCGCTCCTCTTGGGGCAGGCGCCAGGTGGACAACAAACGCTGCAACAAACGGGCTTCACCGACCTCGATGAAGCCATCAGCACTGACCACGGCCACACACATCTGTGCCACCCGCTGTTGCAGTACCGGGTCGTCCACCGTGTTGAGCCAGTGCTGCACCGGCATCATGTCGGCCAGCGTCATGCGGGGCCGACGGCGTGTGTGTAGAAAGGTGTCGTGTAGCTCGTTGAGCACCTGATGCCAGTCGTCGCGGCTCAGGCCCAGCTGATGGCACACTTGAACACGATGCAGGGCAAACAGCTCCGCGTCGTTGATCTCTTCGTTGGCAAACAAAGCCAGGGCCACGATGCGGCCCGCCGTGACGGGGCTGTTGGGGGGCATGGGCAAGCTCCTTGAAAAGACGCACCGCGCCAGACTAGGCCACCCACCCCCGGCGCGTCCATTCGATTCTTGCTGGCCCATGCTTCGAAAAAACCGAGGCACCGGCCCGCATCGTCAGTCGGCAGGCGTCACCTGCCAGCCGCGTGCATCGCGGGCGCGGGTCAGCTCGTGCAGCGTGTAGCGGCGGTCCAGCCGCGCGCCACCATCGCGGATCAAGGGCGCATCGGTGACCGTGGCCGTGGACGGGCTGGAGCGCGACACATCCAGCGTCACCCCCACATCGCCCGCCAGGTAGCGGCCGGCACTGGCCTTGAGCAGCACGTCCTGCCAGCCCGTGCCCACGAGCGCCTCGAAGACTAGTGGCTGTTGTTTGGCCAGAGCGCGTGAGTCTGTCATCCATCCGGGCACTTCGCGCAAGGAGTCTCCGATGTTCATGCATACCGTGTCCGTGATTCGGGCGGGCGTGGCCGACCAGCCCACTCCGGCGCCCGACCTGAACCGCAAGGGCGATGTGTTCCGCGTGTACAAGGCCAAGAAGAACCTGCGGGACTTCACGCCCGAGGCGCGCAATCGTTTTGTGGAGCGCCACAAGTACTTCGTGACGGTGCCTTGGGGCCAGAACCACTACTACTGGGACTACCAGAGGATGCGTCGCGAGTTCGGGCCTGAGATTGGCGCGCTGGGCCCCATCGGCATGCCGGCCACGCCGCACCCCTGGTGCGCACGCTCGGCCAGCGAGGTGCAGCACCTGCTGACGCTGTGATGGTGACGAGCAGACCCCGTTTTGGGCGCCCCTGGCTGGCGACGGCTGAAGCGCATCAAGCTGACGGTGGGTGTGCCGATAATCTCTGCATTGACCCCGCCGAGCTTGCCATGTTCCACGCGATTCGAGACCCCTTGGGCAACATCGTCAGCCTGCACCGCGAGCCGGTGGCCGGAAGCGAAAGCCTGGCCATCGATCACCCGGCGGTGCAGGCCTTTCTGCGCGGCGATGCCGAGCGTGGCTTTGCCACCATGGACGCCGACCTGGTGCGCGTGCTGGAAGACTTGATCGATGCGCTGATTCGCCTGAACGTGTTGCGCATCACCGACCTGCCGCTGGAGGCCCAGACCAAGCTGTTCGAGCGCAAACACTTCCGCGATGGACAGCAGTCGCGGGCCCTGCAGTTGTTCGCGCCCGCCAGCGACGACCAGAGCGTGTGAGCGGGCGTCAGAGCACCCGGTGCTGCAAGGCTGGCAGCTGGTGGCGCACAGCGGTTTGCCGCGCCTGGTCGATGTCGCACAGCACCACGCCTTCGCCCTCTTCGGCCCGCTCGGCCAGCACCTTGCCCCAGGGGCCCACCACCATGCTGTGACCATGGGTGCGGCGACCGTTGGGGTGCAGCCCCCCTTGGGCCGGGGCCAGTACATGGCACAGGTTTTCCACAGCGCGGGCGCGCAGCAGCAACTCCCAGTGGGCCTGACCGGTGGTGTCGGTGAAGGCGGCCGGCAGCACGATCAGATCCAGCGGGCGCTCTTGACCCAGTTGGCGGAACAGCTCTGGAAAGCGCAGGTCATAGCACACGCCCAGGCCCACGCGCCAGGTGTGACCGTCCTTGGAGGGCACCTCCAGCGCCACCGGCTGGCGGCCTGCGCGCAGCACCGCCGCCTCGTCGTAGCGGCGCTGCCCGTCATCGAAGCGGAACAGGTGAATCTTGTCGTAGCGGGCCACGCGCCGGCCGGTGGGGGCGTACACCAGGGTGCTGTTGAACACCCGGCTGTGGTCGTCCAGGGCGGCATCCACCCGCAGCGGGATGGTGCCGGCGATCAGCCACACGCCATGCTCGCGGGCGGTTTCGGCCAGCACATGCTGCAGCGGCGTGCTGGGCGTGGCGGGCAGATCCGCATCGGCCAGGGGCTCGGCAATGGCCAGCTTGTCGGTGTCTGCCAGGCCCATCAGGCAAAAGTATTCAGGCAAGGCCACCAGTTCGGCCCCGGCCTGAGCGGCTTGTGCCACCAGGCGGCGGGCGGTTTCGACATTGGCGTGCACGTCGGGCGTGGACACCATCTGGATGGCGGCGACTTTCATGACTTGAGGCCCCGGGTGAGGTGGATGACACCATCATCGCGGATGCCTGGGGCCTTCGACAAGGGTGTGAGCCCCTAAAGCCACACTCACAAGCCTGGGGTGAGCGATCGGTTGCCCGGAGGGGCTTCGGGCGGGTCGAACTGCACTTCGATGTCGATCTGTACCCGGGCGGGGGCTTGCTGGCGAAGGGCGGGCTGAAAGCGCGCCTGCAGGAAGGCGTCCCGTGCCGCTTGAACCATCGCAGGAGCGAGGGTGCGATCCTTGGGCTCCACCCGGCGCACCACACCAAGTTCATCGATGTAGAGCGTGATGATGCCCCGGACGACCTGAGCAACCTGAACCCCGTCGGGGTAGGGGATGATGACGGGATGCAGGGGGATGGGGCCCTGGTCCACTTCGTGGCGGCGCCAGAACGGTGCTTCTTGGTGGGCGCCTTGTGCGAGCAAGGGCGGCATAGAAGGGGTGCCCATGGCCGGGTTCACGGCAGGTGATGACACCTGGTGTGTCTGATGATCGGCGGGCTGATCGTCAGGGCTGTGATGCGCGCGCTCGGCGGCTCCTTGAAGTCGATGCACGAGTTGCCACGCCACGGGTGCCTGCTCAGACATCGCCGCAGACATGGCTGTGGTGGGGTTCGCAGAGCCATGACGGCCCATGGACTGAGCGTCGGGCGCGTGGCCGCCCGCCAGCATCACCACATGCAAGGCTACCGCGGCACCAACGGCCCACCACAACCGTTCGTCGCGGTGTCGTGGGCCTGGGGGCGTGCGGCGTGTCAGGATCATTGGCCGGGTGGCAGGAGTTCACGCCAGGAGGTACGACGCAAACCAGCGCTGCCGCCCACCCCATCGGGAAGGCGATTGAACGAGGTCTCGCCGGTGGACTTGGTGTTCAGCCCCACCGTTTCATTGCGATCACCGTCTACCACCTGCACGATGCTGATGCCCATGACCGCCTGATCGCTCTTTTCGCCAGCGACGGGCCCTTCATTGACGTAGCTGCCTGTGCCGATGTCCAGGTTGTAAAGCCATGAGTAGCCATCGCCCGAGCAGACATCGGCCTTGGGTACCAGCGAGGCCACGGTCAGCGTGGTGAACGCCAGCCCCATGTTGGTCACCACCCGTTCGCCATCGTCGGGCAGGTCGATGTACCAGCCGGCCACCGTGCTGCTGTTCCAGTCCACCTGGCGCTTGGTCAGCGTCCGCACGTTGGCGCTGTCGTTGTAGGCGCTCAAGGTCTGCTCGATCAGGTTGGGGCGCACATTGCCCCAGCCGGTGCTGGTCAGCGGATCCTTGATGGCGTAGATGCTCTGGCGTGCCTCGGTTTCGACATCGCTGATGCCCAGGTAGCGTCCTGTTCCCACCAGCACCACCGGATGTTGATAACCCCCGTAGTTGACTTGGGCCAGCTCAGGTCGGATGGTGATGGGCTGCGCGTCACCGCTGACGGCCAGATTAGCCAGCCGCACGGCGCGGGTGTCTGCAGCGTTGGGCGCTGGAGCCGTCAGGTTGCTGGCATCGAAACGCCAGAGGTTGCCTCGCATATCGCCGGCGTAGAAACGCAGGGCGAGGTTGTACGTGGGACTCTCGACCCAGGCATTGAGCTTGTTCAAGCCGCTGGGGCTGGAGGCCGTTCCCACTGCACCACCATTCACCAGCGTCGGGATCTTGTACATCACCGCGCCCGTGTGGGCATTGAGGATGTAGAGGAAGCCGTTGCCACTGTTGTTGAGGCCCGATGTGAAGGCCACCACCCAGGTGGCTTCGCCGTCGGCGTCGGCAATCTGCGTGATGACCGGATTGCCGTAGCTCAAGCCCATGTCGCTGTCGCTGAACTCCCACAGCGCCGTGGGGCTGGCAGGGTTGGTCACATCCAGCGCGTAGTAGCCTCGTCCACCGGCGCCGAAGCCACCCACCAGGATGGTTTTCCAACTGGTGGTTTTGGTGTCGCCCTCGCCCTCAACGGTCTGCGCAATGTCGCCGACCACGGGCGTGGCGTTCACATAAAAACGATGGTTGTTGGTGTAATCGCTATCGGCCAGCATGTACATGTGACTCATGACGGCACGCGGAACATAAGCCCAGACTTCGGTGCCGCCATCGCTGCACTTGTTGGTCGCGGCGGCGGTCGTCGAGGTCGTGGGTGCGTCGGTCTGAGCAGTCTTAGCAGCTTTGCTGGCTGAGAAGGCGTGCAGCATGCCGTCATTCGCCGCTACGTACACCATCGGGCACCGGTTCGTCTGTGCCGACTTGTAGGTGGGGTAGTCCTGGCTGGTGTAGTTGAAGGGAGGCGGGCCCACAAAGACCGGCGAGGCATCGACGATGTCACCCAGCAGTGACTGTCGGCTGCGGTATAGCGAACCCTCTCGGCTGCGGTCGCCCCGCAAGTAGTTGACCAGGTTCTCACCCTTGGCGGCTGTTTTCTGTTCCGGGGTCAGCGCGGCGCATTGCGTGGGAATGGTGCCCTGCTCGCAGAAACGATTGAAGTGGTTCAACAGGGCCGTGGCGTCGGTATCCGAGTTGATGTTGGCCCAATTGAACGCAGCCAGGCTGGTGGTGATGCCCGTGGTGGTGGTCTGCCTGCGCAGGTAAAAAATGTTGCGGCTGGTGTGAGGGGTGGCGTTCAACTGAGCAGCTGCCGACCACACCTTGTTGTCTGGTCCAGCGCTCAGGTTGCCGTTGGTCAGGCGGGTGATGGTTCGCGACTCCAGTTCGCCATCCCAGAAGCGGGTACGGTAAGACCCCAGGAAGATCTGGTCGGTCCCCAGCACAGGCCGCAGGGTGCTGCTGGCGGCGGCAGCGCCCACGCCTTCCCGAGCGTTGATGTCAGACAGGGCCGCACTCAGAGAGTCGGTCAGCACTTGCGGGTCGCTGGCCGAGAAGTAGCGCCCGCGGCCCGCCACGGCGGCATGCCACAGGTCGTCCACCTTGGCTGGGTGATCTTTACCATTGATGGGAGGCACTGGCCACTGCGTGACGCCATTCTTGATGTCCGCAAAGTCTCCGGTGGTCTGATTCAGGTAGTTGGGGTCGTAGCGCAGGACACCGCTCAGGCCCAGACCCAGCGTGTACGTGGTCATGTGCTGGTGGGATGCCGGGTCTGACGACGAGGTGAACACGCTGTTGGACAAACTGGGCCGCAAGTCGGTCTTGTAGTAGTACGCAGCGATGTCGGCCAGGGTATTGCTTTGCCCGCCGCCTGTGCTTGACACCACCGTGGTGGCCGAGGGGTTCGGGCTGGGCACCGAGCCACACTCCAGGGATGTTGATACAGTCGTCCACGCCGAGGTGCTGGTTTGGACCGAAGTACCGCTGGTGGTGCTGGTGACCGTCCGTCGTTCGCGGATGTCCTGATACCGTGTCGAGAAGCCGAAGAAGCATGTGCCGGTGGCGACGTAGCGACGACGTTCTTCGATGCGAGTGGAATCGCTGGTGCCGTCATAGACGGGCCGCGGTGTCCAGGTGGTGTCGCTGATGTCGCCATCCTGGTTGCCAATGGTGCCGCCACCCAGGGTGCTGGGCCGCTGCGGCGTGACGTCTGAATCGTTCCAGTAGCCGTCACTGGTCAGCAAGCTGTAATTGCGCTGACACGCGTGCTGAACTGGGTCACTCTGCCCGGAGATGGCGTTGGCGTAGTACTGCCCCACTTTGTTCAAAGCGCGGCGCAAGGGCGTGCCGCCCTGGATGTTGGAGCCGTACAGGTTGCTGTAAAACGTGACGCGCTGGCTGGCGTCGAAATCACGAATGTTGCTGAACAAGCCCAGCGTGTCGGTGACGGTGGTGTTGAAATTGTTGCCGTTGTTGAGCGAGTTGAAGCCCACGCGGTAGCTGCTGTCCAGCCCAGCCAAGGCTCGACCAGCCGCTGAACGCATCATCAGAATGCGATTGCGGTAGTAGCTGTACCAGTTGGCATAGTTCTGCTGCTGGCTGGCGCTGAGTCCGCTCACCATCACTTGATCGAATACATCTTTGCCGGGGTCGAAACCGTGAGAACTGGTGCATTCGCTCACGAACTTGCTACTCGTGTCCACGCTGCCGTCAGCCAGATAACTCCACGACATGGCGGGCTGTTTGCCTTTGTAGCGATAGTAGTAATCGGCTCGTGGTGTGGTGTCGCTGCTGCTGGTCAGGTCGTAGGTCACGAGGCGGCCGATGCGCCAGTCGTTGTGGCTGCCATCATGGATGGACGAGAAGCCCAGACTGATGCTGACGTTGCGCGTGGAGCTGGAGCCGGTGATCTCCGTGACCGTGCCAGTGATCCATTGAGCGCGATTGCCGTTTCGGATCAAGGCAATCGGGCTGTTGACGCTGAAGGGCTCCGTTTTGGGCCAGCCGGTGACCGTGACGGTGATGGAGGCTCCCGCCGCCACCACCGAGTTGACCGTGGTGCTGACGTTGTACGTGGTGTCGTTGTTGAAAACGGGGTTGAATCCATCCCACCACGCCGCAGTGTGAGACATCGCGGGGTAATCTCGGCCATCCGGCGTGACGGGTACCCGGTAGGTGATGGCAGGGTTGTACGCGGCACCGTTGCACTGGGTGCTGCGAAAGCCATACTGACCCGAGCTGCCCATGGCTTCAGGCACGTAGCCAAAGTTCATCGAGCCCGAGTTGTCCAGGATGAACATCAGATTGGGCTTGACCGATACCTGGTTGGTGATCAAGGGACGGTTACTGATGTCGGTGACGGCCAGCACGGGGCTGCTCATCAGCAATGACAGGACTGTCCATTGGCACAGATGCCGGGCGCGTTGTGTGATCATGGGACCTCCGTCAAATAACTCAGAGTTGCACCAGCGTTTCGGTGTAGGTGGTGGTGTCGCGGGCGCCTTGCGCCCGCACAATGACGCGATACATCACGCCATCCGTCTTGGCCGTCAATGGTGATGGTTTGCTGTAGTCCAGCGCGCCCTTGTCCGCGGCATCGCCGCTGGATTGGGCCGCCGGACGAACGCAGTTGTTGGTTTCCACCGCTCCGGTGTTTTGGCACAGCCGGATGATGATGTATCGGATGTCGGCGTTTCCCGTGAGCCCCACCGGGGTCAGGCATCGTGCGGCCGGGGTGCCGGGGACGGTCTTGCAGTCTTTGAGGTCGCTGTCGTCATAGTCCCAGTCCACGATCACGCGGTTGGTCAGGCTGCTCAATTGCATCGTGGGATCAAAGTTGACCGGAGCGGCCGCGTAATAGCCGGCTGTGGCGTTGTTGGCGGTGAGGTCGGTGCCGGCGGTCGTCATCCAGGCGATGGCGGCCCTGGTGCCTTGGTCGGCCTGCGCCGTGGTGTCTTGCTTGAAGCCGAGGTTGCCCAACACCAGGGTGCCGGTGTCCACGGATCGGATGAGGGCGACCGAAGCCACCGACAAGGCAACCAGGGCCAGCAAGGCAATGATCAGAGACAGGCCCGTCTGTGCTGTTTTGATGGCTGCGCGTCGGGAGGTTGTTCGTGTCATAGCGGGCTCCAGACCTGGTTGCGCAGGGGGACGACCGTGTCGTAAATCTTGTATCGGTAGTTCCGCCAGTCTTGATCGGGTGGCGTGTCGTTGTCCGCCACGCCCACACTCAAGCTCAGACACTGCTGATCTGACGACACGCTTTCGCCATCCTCACCGGGCGTCGTGCTGCAGGGCGCAGCACCTTCGACCGGGATGGATCGGTGGCCCAGGATCCAGCGTGGTGCATCTTGCGTAACCCGCGTGGTGACATTGGTGGCCGCATCCACCACCGGGCGCTCAAACTGCGCGCTGCGCGCCACCACTGCCACGCGCATGGTCAAGACTCGGCTCCATCCATCGGCGTTGGTGGGTGATGTGGTGGTGTAGCGATCCACGCGGCCATCAGCGGGCACGGTGTCGTCCACACCATAGAACGCCAGGAGTCTGACGATGCCAGGGGCCGTGATCATCCAGTCGCTCCAGGCGCCTGTGGCCAGCAGTCGACGCATCTGCAGTGTGTTGTTGGCCACGCGGTATTCGCGCAAGTCAGGTACCGTGCCCAGGTTGACCACGGTCGACTCCAGCGGGTAGCCAGCCGCCGGAAAAACCTCGGGGCCAAAGCCGCCAAACTCGGCCTTCTGTTCATCACTGACAGGCGTGGCCGAGATGCCATTGACCGGCAGGGTGGTGGCGGTGGAGATGTTTCCCGCCGGAAAGAGCGTGCACCAGGTGGTGTTGTCTGCAGGATCCCAAGCCGGCGGCGCAACCACCATCAAGTGCCCTGGCGCCATGCCCAGGGTGGAGCGTACTTTGAAGCCGGTGGCCGCCAGTGTGGCGGGCTGAAGACCCTCTTGGACCGCCACCGGGACGGCGAAGTCTGTTGCACCGCTCGACAGGATGCGGATCACGGCGTTGCCGGCGGCATCGGTCGTCATGCTGGCCGGCAACAGCCTGAAGTCAGTGATCGCTGTGTTGCCATTCGCCCAGCGGATGGGACAACCGCGCATCGTGCTTTTGCCAATCAGCCCATAGCCTGCGGCTTGCAGATCTCGGCTGAGCAGGTAGAGGCCGCTGGCGCCGTTGATCTGGGCATCGGTGCCACTGGTGGTGGTTCGGCGCTGCGCCTCGGCGTTGATCATCACCTGCGCCACGATCAAGGTGGTGATCAGCCCCAGCACCAAGGCCACCATCAATTCGATCAGGGTCATGCCCTTCTGCGGGTTGGTATGACGTGTCGTGGACATGATCAGGCGGGCGTGATGTCCGTGGTGGTGGTGTAGGTGCGCTGGTCGCCGCCGCTGTGGCGCCAGGTGATCGTCACGGTCACCGTGTTGCCATTGACCGTGACCGTGCCTTGCCCGGCTGGCAGCTTCTCGGTGACTTTCTCGGCCCAGGTCTTGCAGGCGTCCGTGGTGTTGCAACTGGCGCCGCTGTACGAGTTCAGCGAGGCAGCGCTGGTCCACATCAGGCCAATGACCTCGCTGGCCAGGAAGCTGGCTTCAGCCCGCAACTCGGCCTCGGTCTGGGCGCGTGTCATGTTGCCTTGAAGACCAACCAGGGCCAGCACGCCGAAGCTGAAAATCAGGATGCTGACCAGGATCTCCAGCAGCATCACGCCTGATTGCCGATGGGCCGCGGCGCGACGTGGTCGAATCTGCGATGGACGCATGTCGTGACTCCTCATGTCAGGGGGTGGGCGACGGCGGCTGTGGGTCTGTCGGGCAGGCCCGGGCGTCTGTGGTATCCGTGATGGTGGTGTCGCACATGCGGGCCCCCCCACTGGCGTCGATGTCGATCTGCAGGGGGCGATCGCCCGTGGCGGCGGCGGCATAGCCCACGCTGATGCGGTTCAGCATCTGGGTGTTGTTGGCAAAGCTCGAGACGGTTCGCCCCAGTCCGTCAAATGTCACGCTGGTGGCTGCGCTCACGCTGCCGTCAGCGGCAATACGCCTGCCCGTGATGCCGACCCCCGCGCCGCCATCGGCTCCCACCTGAGCCTTCACAATCATCGGGCTGACGGACAGTGACGGTGCGGCATCGCATCCGTTGGCGGGGCTGTTGATGCTCACGACCCACCCATTGGCATTGGAGGCCAGGGTGCAGTTGGCGGTCAGCTGCCCGGGCGTGGGCAGGTTCACCAGCCAGAACGTGACGGGGCGGTTGCGTCGCACGGCTTCGTTGCGGGCCAGTTGCAGACCCGTCAGCACCGATTCAGCCTGGTTGCGCAGTCGGGTGTTGCGAAGCCAGTCCGAGATGCTGGGGATGGCGGCCATGGTGAGGATGCCAAACACCGCCAGAGTCACCATCAGCTCGATCAGGGAGAAGCCTCGTGTGCGCATGCTAGTCCTCAGCAGGAGGTGCCGGGCCTGCTTTGCCAGCAGCTCGATCCGGTGACGGTGGCGCCGGCAAACTTGGCGGTGCTTCGGGTGCCGTCTTGATTGATGGTGTAGTCGTACCCGCTGGTGTTGCCCGTGCCTGCTGCGGTCAGTGTGTAGGTCTGCCCGTTGTTGCCCGGCACGCAGGTGTAAGTGAAGTTGGTGATCTGGCCACGCAGCTCTGCGGCGGTGAGCTGCTGCGCTGCGGCGCCCGCGCACGTGGTCGAGGCTGCGGTGGCCGTGTACCGCCGGTTGTCCTGGTAGTACTGCTCCATCTGGATGCGGTAGTTGGCCAGGTTGGTGAAGGCCTCTTGCAACTGCCCTCGGCGCACATAGTCGGTGTAGGCCGGGTACGCCACGCTGGACAGGATGGCCACGATGGCCACCACGATCATCACTTCGATGAGGGTGAAACCTCGCCGCCAGGCCTGACGGGTTCGACCCAAAACTGGACGGTGCATGCGCGTATCTCCTGCTTCCACGATTTCATGGTGAAAGATCTCGTGAATTCTGGAGAACCAGGGATGGCCCTGATCCGTCGATCAGTGTGCGAATGTTCACGCTTTGTGGAGGATGCTGGAGCCGCTTGCGGGGATGTTTGACAGTGGGCGGGTGCGTCGCCAACCGTTCGTCCGCTCAGCGTGACCGTTCAGCGCTCGACCGGCGCGTCGGGTTGCGCGCACCAGGCGCTCCACGATCCGGCATACAGCCGCCCCAGGGGCCAGCCCGCGTGCGCCATGGCCAGCAGGTTGTGACAGGCGGTCACGCCCGAGCCGCACTGGTGCACCACCGAGTGCGCTGGGCGGCCGGCCAGCAGGGCGTCAAATTCGGCGCGCAGTTCATCGGCGGGTTTGAACCGCCCCTCGCGCAGGTTGAGCTGGAAGAACCGGTTGGTGGCGCCGGGGATGTGGCCGCCGATGGGGTCCAGGGTTTCGTTTTCGCCGCGGAATCGGTCGGGGCTTCGGGCGTCCAGCAGCCACTGGTCGGGTGGCAGGGCGCGCACGTCGGAGGTGCTCAGCACCATCTCGGGTCGGACGTGCACGACCACATCGCCTGGGGCTGGTGTGGGTGCTGGTGATGTGCTCACGGCACCGCCCTGGGCCCGCCAGGCGGGCCAACCGCCGTCCAGCACCTGCACGGCGGCGTGGCCTGCCCAGTGCAGCAGCCACCACAAGCGCGCCGCCATGGCCCCGCCCATGTCGTCATAGGCCACCACGCGGGTGTTGGCGCGCACACCCCAGCGGCGCAGGGTGGCCTGCCAGGCCTCGGGGCTGGGCCAAGGGTGGCGGCCCAGGCGGCCATCCGGGGTTTTGGGGCCCGACAGGTCCTCGTCGAGGTGGGCGTAGAGCGCACCCGGAATGTGGCCGTTGATGTAGGCCCGCCTGCCGGCCTCCGTGTCGGTCAGCTGAAAGCGGCAGTCCAGCACCAGCATAGGCTGGCTGGGCACCTGCAGCAAGGCTTGCAGATCAGCAGCGTCCATCAGGGGCGGCAGGGCGGTGGGCGGTGTCATGGGCAGGCTTGGTGGAAGGACGCGTCTTCAGCGGTGCAACAAACCCTGCAGTGCATCACACACGGCCTGTGGCGCTTCGTGCACCACCCAGTGCCCCACACCGGGCAGACGCTGCACCTGCAGATCGGGCACGTGCTGGGCCAGTCCGTTCAGCAGTCCTGGCAGCAGGGCGGTATCGGCCTCGCCCCAGAGCACAGTGGTGGGCACACTCACGCGCACACTGTCATCGCTGAGGTGCAGCGCCTCCAGCGCGCTGTGGCCCGGCGCCAGGGGCGAGGCCCGGTAGTAATTCAGCGGGCCCGTCAGCGTGGATGTGGCTTGTGGCGCATGGGGCGGCGCAGACCAGTAGGCCCGCAGGCGCTCGACCAGCCCGGCCGACAGCGCTCCACCCGCGCCAAACCGCTCCACCCGCGCCAAACCGCTCGATCAGCGCGAGCAACCCGGCGTGATCATGCGCGCTCAGCGCCTCTTCGGCCCCGGGCGCGCGCAGGTCGTTCATGTAGGCGCTGGCGGCCTGCTGGGCCGGGCAGTGCTTCAGGTCGCGCAAGAAGGTGGCCGTGTGCGGGGCATTCAGGATCAGCAGGTGCTGCAGCGACTGGGGGGCCATCGAGGCCAGCGTCCAGGCGATGGCCCCGCCCCAGTCATGGCCGATGACGGCAGCGGCCGGGGTGTCAGGGGTGGCGGCCTGCAGGCGGATCAGCGCCAGCAGGTCGGCCACCACCTCGTGCGCACGGTAGGCCTTCACGTCGTCCGGGGTGTACGAGCCGGGGTAGCCGCGCAGGGCCGGGGCCACACAGCGGTGCGTGGATGAGAAGTGGGTAATCACTTCATCCCAGATGAACGGGCCTTCGGGGAAGCCGTGCAAAAACAGCAGCAGGGGCGCACCCACCGGGCCGGCCACCCGGCAGTGCAGGAAAGGCTGCTCGCCCCGGGCGTTGGTGGGCAGGTCGATGCGCGTTTCGTGGATCACAGGCGTCACCGCAGCAGTGCTGGGTTCAGAACAGCGCCATGCTCAGCTTGCGCCGGTACTGCTCGATCACCGGGTCGGCCGGGGTGGTTTCCATCTTGCCGGCAATTTCCAGCTTGGGCTTGCCATCGGCAGCGCCCGGGGCGGCGGCTTTGCCTGCGGGGGCCTTGGGCAGGGGCTTGCTCATCACCTCCAGGATGGCCACGTAGGTCTTGCGGGCCAACTCATCGCTCCAGTCCTTGTCGCGCATGATGATCTCCAGCAGTTCGTCCATGGCCTGGGTGAACTTGCCGGCCGCCCAGAACAGCTGCGCCAGCTCGAAGCGGGCGGCAAAGTCGCGCTTGTTGGCCGCAATCGCCTCGGCCAGCTCGGCCGGGGCACGGCCCTCGCGGGCGGCGGCCAAGGCCTGGATGTAGCGGCCAAAGGCGTTCACGCGCAGCTCGGGCAGGGGGCCTTCACCGCGGCTGGCCACCGGGGCATAAGTGGCCTGGGCGGCCTCCAGGTCGCCTTCGGCGATCTGCAGCTTGATCAGGTCAAAGCGGGCCTCGTCGTTGGCGGGGTCGCGTGCCAGGGCGTCTTCCAGCAGGGCGCGGGCCGAGTCGGTCTGGCCATCCGCCATCGCGGCTTCGGCCTCCAGGGTTTCTTCGGCCGAGGCCAGGGCGTCCTCGCTGGCCACGTGCTGGTCCAGAAACCCCCGGATCTTGTCGGCAGGCAGCGCCCCCACAAAGCCGTCGATCGGGTTGCCATCCTTGAACATCACGCAAAACGGGATGGATCGCACACCGAACATCTTGGAGAGCTGCTGGGCGATTTCGGGGTACTCGTCGGCATTGACCTTGGCCAGGATGAAGCGGCCGTTGTACTCGGTCTCGAGCTGTTCCAGCACCGGGCCCAGGGCCTTGCAGGGGCCGCACCATTCGGCCCAGATGTCCAGCAGCACGGGCACGCGGATCGAGGCGGCGATCAGCTCGGATTCGAAGTTTTCGTAGGTGATGTCGATCATGGTGGGCCGGGTGTGGACGCTGAAGCGGGGTGGGGTGTGCGGTACGGAAGAGGCGAGGGCCTAAAATCCGGTCTTTGACGTGGTTCGACGAACGAAGGATCCAGCCGTGACGAATGCCGTGGGCACCAACATTGAACACAAGACCGTGAAGGTCGGGGTCGTCATGGGCTCCAGCAGCGATTGGGACGTCATGCGGCACGCCGCCGACATTCTGACCGAGTTTGGCGTGCCCTTTGAGGCGCAGGTGGTTTCAGCCCACCGCATGCCCGACGACATGTTCCGCTACGCCGAAGCGGCGGCCGATCGCGGCCTGGTGGCCATCATCGCTGGCGCCGGTGGGGCCGCCCACCTGCCGGGCATGCTGGCGGCCAAGACCACGGTGCCCGTGTTGGGCGTGCCCGTGCCCTCGCGTCACCTGCAAGGGGTCGACTCGCTGCATTCCATCGTGCAGATGCCCAAGGGCATCCCGGTGGCCACGTTCGCCATCGGCACGGCCGGGGCGGGCAACGCCGCCTTGTTCGCCGTGGCCATGCTGGCCGGCAGTGACCCGGTCTTGCGCGCCAAGCTGGAGGCCTTCCGCGCCCGCCAGACCGAGGTCGCGCGAGCCATGACGAATGACCTGTCGATGGAGCCCAAGGCATGAGCGCCGCCAAGGACGTGATCCTGCCCGGCGCCACGCTCGGCGTCATGGGCGGCGGCCAACTGGGTCGCATGTTCGTGCACGCTGCCCAAAGCATGGGCTACCGCACCGCCGTGCTCGATGCGGACGCCACCAGCCCGGCGGGCCTGGTGTCGCACGAGCACATCCGCACGCCCTACCTGGACGACGCCGGCCTGGCCGAGCTGGCCCGCGTGTCGGCCGCCATCACCACCGAGTTCGAGAACGTGCCGGCCGCCGCGCTGGACCAACTGGCCGCCACGCGCCCCGTGGCGCCCGCCGGCAGCGCCGTGGCCGTGTGTCAGGACCGCGCCCGCGAGAAGGCCCACTTTGTGGGCTGCGGCGTGGCCTGCGCCCCGCACGCCCTCATCGAAACCCCCGAGCAACTGGCCGTCATCACCGACGACCTGCTGCCCGGCATCCTCAAGACCGCCCGCCTGGGCTATGACGGCAAGGGCCAGGTGCGCGTCAAGACCCGAGCCGAGCTGGAGGCGGCCTGGGCCGACCTGAAGCACGTGCCCTGCGTGCTCGAAAAAATGCTGCCCCTGGCCTACGAGGTCAGCGTCATCGTGGCGCGTGGCCGCGATGGCCAGGTGGTGCACTTTCCGCTGCAGCAAAACCTGCACCGCGACGGCATCCTGGCCGTGACCCAGGTGCCCGCGCCCAACGTCACCGAGGCGGTCTCGCAGCAGGCCTACGCGTTTGCGCACCAGATCGCTGCGTCGTTGAACTACGTGGGCGTGCTGTGCATCGAGTTCTTCGTGCTGACCGATGGCCGCCTCGTGGCCAACGAAATGGCCCCGCGCCCACACAACAGCGGTCACCACACCATCGATGCGTGCGACGTCTCACAGTTCGAGCTGCAGGTGCGCGCCATGACCGGCCTGCCCCTGGTCGAACCCGTGCTGCACAGCCCGTGTGTGATGCTCAACCTGCTGGGCGATCTGTGGTTCCCCGTGGTGAATGGCCAGCGTGTGGCCGAGCAGCGTGAGCCGGACTGGGCGGCGGTGCTGGCCCTGTCAGGCACCCACCTGCACCTGTACGGCAAGACCGAAGCCCGAGTGGCGCGGAAGATGGGCCACCTCACCATCACCGGCGCAACGCCTGAGGCGGCCCGTGCCACGGCCCTGAAGGCGGCGGCCATCCTGGGCATCGAGCCCTTCTGAGTCGTCAGACCCTCTGAGGCCCCGCCCATGCGCCTGCTCGACCCCCTGCTGCAGCCCGATGCCATCGAGCAGGCCGCCCAACGCCTGGTGGAGGGCGGCCTGCTGGCCCTGCCCACCGAAACGGTGTATGGCCTGGGTGCCCGCGCCGACGACGATGCCGCCGTGGCCCGCATCTTTGCCGCCAAAGGGCGCCCGGCCGATCACCCCTTGATCGTGCACGTGCCCAACCGGCACGCGGCCCTGCATTTCGTCTCGGCCTTCCCGCCGGTGGCGCAGCGCCTGGTCGATGCCTTCTGGCCTGGCCCCCTGACCGTGATCGTGCCCCGCGCGGCCGACATGGCCACGGCGGCGGCCGGTGGCCATGACACGATTGGGTTGCGCTGCCCGGACCACCCGGTGGCCCTGAAGCTGCTGGAGGCCTGTGCCTTGCGCGATGTGCTGGGCGTGGCGGCCCCCAGCGCCAACCGGTTTGGGCGCATCAGCCCCACCCGCGCCGACCACGTGGTCGATGAGTTTCAAGCGGCGGGCCCCGGGCTGGACGAGGTCTGGGTGCTGGACGGCGGCCCCTGCGAGGTGGGCATCGAGTCCACCATCGTGGACTGCTCGCGCGGCCACCCCGTGCTGTTGCGCCCTGGGCGCCTCACGCTGGCCGAGATCGAGGCGGTGGCCGGTGAGCCCGTGCAGTGGTCCCGCCCCGAGGCGCCAGACCCCAGCGCCCCCAAGGCCTCAGGCACCCTGATGGCCCATTACGCACCGCGCGCCAAGGTGCGCCTGATGACCGAGGGTGAGCTCAACGACGCCCTGGACGTGCTGGAAACCCAGCTGCCCCACGGCCTGACCGAGCCCCATCGCTGGGTGGTGGCCGTGTACTCGCGCAGCCTCTGGGCACACCGCGCGCCCCACCCGGGCGTGCTGCACCGGGCCATGCCGGGCGATGCCATCACCGCCGCCCACGAGCTGTTTGCCGACCTGCGCGACATGGACGCCCACGCCGTGGGCGACATCTGGGTGGAGGCCCCGCCCGCCGATCCCGCCTGGGATGGCGTGCGCGACCGATTGAGCCGCGCGGCCGCCGCCTGAGCCGAGTCGTGGCAGACTCACGCCCTGTACCGATGCCCGTGCGCATGCCTGCACGCATGCCCCACACGGGCCCGTCTGATTGTTCGGAGCCCCCATGTTGCTTGCCGCTTCTGCTGTTTCCCGTTCCACCCTGCGCCGCCTGGCGTTGACCGTCCTGGCAGCGGCCACCCTGGGTTTGAGTGCCTGCGGCGGCGGCGACCGTGCCGAAGAGTACCAACCCACGGCCATGCTGGTGTTTGGGGATGAGCACAGCGCGTTTACCACCATCACGGTTGGTAGCGGCAGTACAGCCAAAACCCTGCAGCCCATCACTTGGGGGGTGGATGCTGTGCAGGTCAATGTGCAGCGCTTGTGCTACGAAGGCACGGCGTGTGATGGCACGCTCATCACGGATTTGTTGTCGTCCACGGAGGTGGTCACATTTACTGCCACGACGCCATTGAGCGTGGCTTTCTCGGTCGGCGCCGATGCGACCGCCCTGAGGACGGTCATCTCCAATCAGGCCGGTACGTACACCCGTGATGGAGATTCGTCTACGCAAAATGCGCAGCTGGTATCTAGCCTCACTTACCTGTGTGGACCGGCGGCCAACTTTCCTGCGCCCAACTGGGTAGTGGGCGTGGCGCGGTCGTTTGGCTTGGGCTTTGGGGCCGAAACCAACTGCAGCACTGACGGTACCGGGGCCATCAACGACGCTGAGGCCGGTGACAAAGTGGCCGATGTGATTGCCAAGATGCAGGCCCGTCGCGGCCAAATGAAGGAAGGGGTTTTGGTCACGGTCATGGTCGGGCAGCATGACATTCTTGAGTTGTATGCTCAAGTCATGGCCGAAAGCTCCAACCGGTCGGCTGTGCTCGCCTCTGCAGAGTCGGAGTTGCAGCGTCGCGGACAGGCGCTGGCCAGCGCCATCAAGTCGGTGACCGAAACTGGGGCCAAGGTCATTCTGGCCAAGACCCCTGATTTAAGCGCCTCGCCGTACGCCAGGGAGGCTGGACAGGATGCATCCGTGTTGCGCCGTTTGAGCGTCGCGCTCAATCAGGCTGTGTATGTCAACCCAGAGATCAGCCGCTTGGGTCGATCTGTCGCGGGAGTGGATACCGATGACCTCGCTCAGATTGAGGGTTATGTCAATGGCGCTGCCGCCTGTGATCCTGACAAGCTGGTTGACCCAGAAACCAATGACCTCTTGAACGAGGCTGATCCCCAGTACAGCTCTGAGATCGACTATTTCACTGACATGGGTCGTGTATGCACTAACCTTACGCTGAAATCGGGTGTCGACCCGTCAGTCTATGTGTGGTCCACGCCAGTACTGTTGGGCCCTGCCGCCCACAGCTACATCAGCTCAGTCGCCTTCAACCGCGCGGCCAACCAGTTCTGACCGTGGGCGGCGGGTGTGCGTGACGACATCGTCGTGCACCCAGTCCAGCAGGGCGTTGATCCATCCCCGGGCCTGTGAGGCCTGCGGGTGGTTCACCACCGCCACCACCACGTGCCGTTGGCCTGATCGGCCCAGCACGTAACCGGCTACCCCTGTCACACCCTCCAGCGAGCCCGTCTTGAGGTGGGCATGGCCTGCCGCCCCAGGCCAGCGTCGGGTGGTGCCGTCTACTGCCGTCACGGGGAGTGAGGCCACCAGTGCTGGCATGGCGGGGCTGCGCCACAGGTGCGCCAGCCACAGCCCCAGGCACCGGGCGGTGCTGCCCTCGGTGCGCGACAGGCCCGAGCCATTGTCCAGGCTCAGCTCGTTCGCCCGGCAAGCGCTCACCGTCTCGGTCACGCGGGTGCTCAGTTGGTCGCGGGCCTGGGCCAGGGTGGTGCCTGCCGCGCCTGGCAGGCTCAGCATCAACTGCCGGGCCATCACGTTGTTGCTGAACTTGTTGATGTCACGCACCACCTCGGCCAGCGGGGGCGATGACCAGGTTTGCCAGACTGGCAGATCGGCGGGCCAGCGTCCATCGGTCAGGCGCCCCTGCCAGGTGCCGCCCGATTGCTCCCAGAGCGCCCGCAACACCCGCTCGGCGTGATCGCCGGGCCCATCGCCTTGCCAGAGCAAGGGCCAGGGCAGCTCGCCACAGACGGTGGGCAGCACGCCGCTCACCCGCACCACCCAGGGCCGAAGCGGGGCGCTGGGCTCAGCCGTGGCGCTCAAGCCTGACCTGGGTTCCTGCGCTTGCGCCTGCAAGCTCACACGCGAGCGCCAGTCGCCGCAGTGCGTCAGCGCGCTGTCGGGCCGCAGCGCCGTCGTGTCCACCGTCACACCCGCCAGCGATGGCCACAGCGTGCCTTCCCAGCGGCGACCATCCGGGCTCAAGCGCAGCGTCAGGGTGGTGGCCTGGTGGGCGATCAGCAGTGGGTCGGGGCCGGCGTTGTAGGGGCGCCAGCCCTGCCCGTCGAACGCGGCGGGATCATGCGGAGGACGCTCGAAGACGCTGCGGTCCACCACGATGGGGCCATTCAGGTGTTGCAACCCTGCCTGACGCCAGCGGCTCAGCAGGGTCAATAGGCGGCTGGCGTCCAGGGCTGGGTCGCCCGAGGCTCGCCAGTACAGCGGGCCGTCCAGTCGTCCGTCCGCACTCAGAGGGGCGCCCAGGCCGATCTGCGTGTGCCATTGGTGGGCGGGCCCCCATTGCTGCAGGGCTGCGCCGGTGGTGAAGAGCTTCATCAGCGATGCCATCTGGCGCGGTGTGTCGGCCTGCCAGGCCCACCGTGGCTCACCCGCCTGACCCATGGCATCCAGCGGCGCCACCCAGACCGACACCGCAGCGGCGGGCACGCTGGCGGGCAAGGCGGGCACGAGGGGTTGCCAGGCGGCGGGGGCTGGTTGCGCCTGCACCCCCTGCAGCCCCAGCCCCGGTGACAAGGTCAGGGCCCATGCCAGGGCGGCGCCCAGCGCCATGCGGCGTGCGGTGCTCGGGTCCATGCGCTGTACCCACTGCAGTGCCTGCACCCCAAGGGGTCTTCGCCCGCGCCATGAGAGGGGCTGGCCAGCAAGGCGGGGCGCGGGGCGGTTCAGGTCGGGCATGAGTGAATGGCAACAAACCAGGGACGTCGGGGCAGCGATTCACCAGCCATCCTAAGCCTGAACCCGCTGCCTGCACGCTCGTCGCCGGTTCGTCACCACCCCATCAACCGGCAGGTGCCAGCCGGCGCGGCTACACTGCCGTCCATGTTCGAATCTGACGCTGTGCTGCTGGCCCTGGACACCGCCACCGACCGGGTGCATCTGGCCCTGGTGGATGCCGGGGGCTGCCACGCGCAGGTGCTGCCGGGTGGGGCTCAGGCCTCAGCCACGCTCTTGCCCGCGGTCGAGGCGTTGCTGGCGGACCGGGGCCTGGCGTGGAATCAGGTGAGCGCGGTGGCCTGTGGCCTGGGGCCGGGGGCCTTCACCGGGCTGCGCACGGCATGCTCGGTGGCCCAGGGGCTGGCCCTGGGGCTGGACTGCCCCACGCTGGGCCTCAATACCCTCATGGCCGTGGCCGAAGACGCTCGCCAACGTCAGCCAGACGCCGTGCCCCCCGGCCAGCGGGTGTGGGTGTTGCAGGATGCCCGCATGAGCGAGCTGTACGTGGCGGCATTCGACTGGGATGGCGAGGCCTGGACCGAGGCGGTGGCCCCGGCCCTGTGGCCCCTGGATGAACCTGCTCGGCGGTGGGCCGCCGAACCGGGGCGCCGCCTGGTGCTGGCGGGCAGTGGCCTGGCGGTGTTGCCGCCCGAGGCCCGGGCTGACCTCATGCCGGCGGTGCGCCACCACGATGCCGAGGCCTGCCCCTCGGGCGCGGCGCTGGGCAGGCTGGCTCAGGCGGCCTGGGCGCGCGGTGAGCGGCTGGATGCCGCGCTGCTGCTGCCCCGCTATGTGCGTGACAAGGTGGCGCAGACCACGGCCGAGCGCCGGCAGGCGCGGCACTCGGCCTGAGCGGGAGTCGCCCCCATGGACCGCGCTCCTGACAAGCTTCGCTGGATTGACCGCCCCCTGACCGTGGCCGACATCGCCGACGTGGTGGCCATGGAACAGGAGGCGTGCCTGCACCCCTTGCATGCCTGGACGGTCGAGAACTACCGCTCGTCGTTGCGTGCCGGTTACTGGGCGCGTGTTCGCTGTGAGGCCGCCACGGGGCGCGTGGTGGCCGTGTGCGTGGCCATGGACGTGGCCGATGAGGTGCATTTGCTCAACATCGCGGTGGCCCGTGCCTGGCACGGCCAGGGCCTGGCGCGCACCCTGCTGAACATCCTGGCGGCGCGCTGTCGCCAGCGCCAGTCGGGCCTGATCTGGTTGGAAGTGCGGCCCAGCAATGCCCGAGCCTTGCGCCTGTACACGCAGTTGGGCTACGAGCAGGTGGGCGTGCGCAAGCACTACTATCCGGCCGAGCAAGGGCGTGAAGATGCGATCGTCATGCGCCTGGCACTGAGTGAGGGTGACGATGCGCTGGAGTGAACGACAGCTGGCCATGCTGCGCGAGATGGGCATTCCTCCGTTCTGGCCGCAGGTCCGAGCCGAGGCCGAGCCCGCAGCGCCTGTGGCGGTGGCCGAGGAGGCTGAACGCGCGCCGCCCCCCTCCGAACGCCCCGGCCGGCCGGCGGTGGTCGCGCCCGTGTCGGCGCCCTTACCGGCGCCCTTACCGGCGCCCTCAGCGGCACCTGTGGCCCCCATCAGCCAGCCGCTCACACTGGACTGGCCCGCCCTGCGCCAGGCGGTTCAGGCGTGCCAGGCCTGCGGCCTGTCGGCCGGGCGTACCCAGACGGTCTTTGGCGTGGGCCACGAGCAGGCCCACTGGATGCTGGTGGGCGAAGCCCCGGGCGAGCAGGAAGACCGCCAGGGCGAACCCTTTGTGGGTCGTGCGGGGCAGCTCCTGGACCGCATGCTGCACGCCGTGGGGCTCACCCGCAGCGAGGCGGGGCCCGAGCAGCAGGTGTACATCGCCAACGTGATCAAGTGTCGGCCCCCGGCCAACCGCAACCCGCAGCCGGCCGAGGTGGCGCAGTGCGCGCCGTATCTGGCTCGGCAACTGGCCCTGGTGCAGCCGCGCATCGTGCTGGCCATGGGGCGCTTTGCCGCGCAAACCTTGCTCAAGACGGATGCCCCCATCGGCCGCCTGCGTGGGCAGGTGCACCGGCTGGACAGCGGCGTGCCGGTGATCGTCACCTACCACCCGGCTTACTTGCTGCGCAACCCCGCCGACAAGGCCCTGGTCTGGGATGACCTTTGCCTGGCCCGTGAGGTGATGGCTCAGTCGCCGATGTAACGCTGGCGGCGGAATAGCCACACCAGGCCCACCACCACCGCCCCCATCAGGCCGGCGGCCAGCCAGAAGCCCAGGCGCTCGTGGATCAGCGGCATGTCATCGAAGTTCATGCCGAACACGCCGGTGATCAGGTTCAGGGGCAGGAAGATGGCCGTCAGCACCGTCAGGGTGCGCATGATCTGGTTGGTGCGCGAGCCCTGGGCCGAGAAGTGCATCTGCACCGCGCCTTCTGCCGAGGTTTCCAGTCGCCGCACATGGGCCAGCACCCGCTCGATGTGTTCTTGCACATCCCGGGATCGCACCCTCAGCACCTCGCGTTCGCGCGCCCCCTGGGGGTCGGCCGGCATGGGCCAGTCTGCCAGGGCGTCAATCCACTCCTGGATGGCGCTGCGCTGGTCTTCGCAGATGTCTTCCAGCAGGTGCAGCGTGTTGCGTGAGTCCAGCAGTGCCTGCCAATGGCGGAACTGCTGGCGGTTGCTCAACAACTCCTGCTGCAGATAACCGAATTGCCGCGTCAGCAGGCGGCGCAGATCCAGGTAGCCGTCCACCATGTGGTTCACGATGCGCAGCATCAGGTCGGCCGGGCTGGGCGGCAAACGGCTGGTGCTGCCGCGGCCATCCTGGCGCCAGCCGTGGCTGCCCTCGCCCTGGGCATCGTCGCCCGCCAGGGCCGACAGCGGGGTCAGGCCCGTGTCGCCATCGGCGTCCGCGTGGTCCGGGGTGGGGGTGGTCGGCTGGCCTGCGGGCATCACGGCGGGCCGCCCGGGTGGGATCAAGGCCGCCAGACGCGATTCGAAGAAATCCCGCACCGAGCAATCAGCCGGGTGCACCGTCACCAGCACCCGGTCGAACAGCGCAAAGCCCACGGGGCTGGTGTCGATGGCGGCCAGGGCCTGTCGCGCGCTGGAGGGCGTGCCCCGGTCCTCATCGATGAACAGGCGCTCGGTGCCCGCCCCGGCCGCCAGGCGACGAAACACCAGCAGGTCGTACCACGAGGTGTAGTCAAACTGCGAGGGCAGTTGGGGGTTGAGCAGATCCGACACGTGCAAGTCCACCAGGCTGCCACCGGCCAGGCGCACCAGGTGCTGCTGTACTTCAGCCAGGCGCACCTCGAACACCCGTCGGCTGGTGGTCACCCACAGGAAGCCTTGCGCCGGTAAGGTGTCTGGCCAGCTGGGCAGTTCGGTGAAGCGGTCGTGGATGTGAAAGATGCGCACGCGGCCGTCCTGAGCAGTCGTGATGGGCCAATGAGGGAGCGAGAGGCGTCAGCCCTGCCGCAGCAGGCGTGCCGCGTCCAGCGCAAAGTAGGTCAGGATGCCGTCGGCGCCGGCGCGCTTGAACGCCAGCAGCGACTCCATCATCACCGCGTCGTGGGCCAGCCAGCCATTGGCCGCCGCCGCCTTGATCATGGCGTACTCGCCGCTCACCTGGTAGGCGAAGGTGGGCATGCGGAACTCGTCTTTCACGCGGCGCACGATGTCCAGGTATGGCATGCCGGGCTTGACCATCACCATGTCAGCCCCTTCGGCGATGTCCAGGGCCACCTCGCGCAAGGCCTCGTCGCTGTTGGCCGGGTCCATCTGGTAGACCTTCTTGTCGGCCTTGCCCAGGTTGCCCGCCGAGCCCACCGCGTCGCGGAAGGGGCCGTAAAACGCGCTGGCGTACTTGGCGCTGTAGGCCATGATGCGCGTGTGCACGTGGCCGGCGCCTTCCAGCGCCTGGCGGATGGCGCCAATGCGGCCGTCCATCATGTCACTGGGCGCCACGATGTCCACCCCGGCGCAGGCTTGCGTGAGGGCCTGCTGCGCCAGCACCGCCACCGTCTCGTCGTTCAGGATGTAGCCCGTGTCATCCAGCAGGCCATCCTGGCCGTGCGAGGTGTACGGGTCCAGGGCCACATCCGTCATCACCCCCAGTTCGGGGAAGCGTTGTTTCAGGGCCCTCACCGTGCGCGGCACCAGCCCCTCGTCATTCAGGGCCTCGCGGCCATCCGGGGTTTTGAGGCTTCCGTCGATCACCGGGAACAGGGCCAGCACGGGCACGCCCAGGGCCAGGCACTGCTCGGCCGCCTCGAACAGGGCCGATTGACCCAGGCGTGACACGCCGGGCATGGAGGCCACCGGCTCGCGCCCGTCGGGCTGGTCCAGGATGAACACGGGGTAGATCAGGTCTGCCGGGGTCAGGGTGTGCTCGGCCACCAGGCGGCGCGTAAACGCGTCGCGGCGCAGGCGGCGGGGGCGGTGCCTCGGGAACGCGGGCGATACGGTGGGGGGCATAGAGGCTGACAACTTGCGAAATCTGTGAAGGAATGCAAAGGCGGTCCAAAAACCAACATAGAAAGGGGTTTTTCGGACGCGGGGGCTACCCCGGGCCTGGGAAGCCACCTATAATTGATCGTGAATGATACGCCGCAAGGCCTCATTCCCTGCTTTTCCTCCCTGAGCAGGTGCCTTACGTGATGACAGCGTCAAGGCTTGCAGGCCCCGGCTCACGCCGGGGCTCTTTTTTTGCGCTCCATAATTCCGGCATGGACAACGCCTACTTGTGGGTCAAAGCCCTGCACATCATTTTCGTGGCCAGTTGGTTCGCCGGGCTGTTTTACCTGCCCCGCCTGTTCGTGAACCTGGCCATGGTGCCCATCGACAGCCACGCCGAGCGCGAGCGCCTGCTGCTCATGGCCCGCAAGCTGTACCGCTTCAGCACCTTGCTGATGGTGCCCGCCGTGGTGCTGGGGCTGGTCTTGTGGCTGTACTTTGGGGTGGGCAAGGGACCCGGCCAGATCTGGTTGCACCTGAAGCTGACCGTGGTGGTGCTGGTCATCGGCTACCACCATGTCTGCAAGCGCCTGCTGCGTGACTTCGAGGGGCTGGCCAACCGGCGCAGCCACCGCTGGTACCGGGTGTTCAACGAGGTGGCGGTGATCCTGTTCGCCGTGGCCGTCATCCTGGTCGTCACCAAGCCCACGGTGGGCTGACGTCGCCCATGGTCCGGCAGCGCAGCGTCGCCTGGCCCCTCAGCGGGGTGGCGGCCATGCTCATTGCCTACGCCACCCTCTATCCCTTGAGCGGCTGGCACTGGCCTGATCCGCAGGTGTTCAGCTGGGTCTTGCCCAAGCTCGGCCACGAGGCCGCCACCGACCTGGCGGGCAACATCCTGGGCTATGTGCCCCTGGGGTTCATACTGTGCCTGGCCCATCTGCGCTCGGGTCGCGGGGCGCTCGGGTCGGCCTTGTCCACCCTGGTGCTGGCCGGCGGGCTGTCGTATGGGCTGGAGTTGCTGCAGTTTGCCGTGCCTTCTCGCATCCCCTCGCTCAGCGACTGGGTGCTGAATTCGCTGGGGGCGGCGTGGGGCGTGCTGGCGGCGCTCACCTTGCATGCCCTGGGGGTGGTGGAGGCCTGGAGCCAGCTCGTGCAGCGCTGGTTTCGGTCGTCGTCCAGCTGGGGGCCTGCCTTGCTGTGGGTCTGGCCTTTGGGGCTGCTCTACCCGCCGCCCTTGCCGCTGGCGCAGGGGCAGCTGCTACCGCCGCTGCGGCTGTTATGGCTGGAGTGGACGCAAGACGTCAGTTGGCAAGGCTGGCTGCTGCCCGATGACCCCCTCATGATCTGGAGTCGGGCCCACGCCTCCTGGCTGGCGGTGCCCTGGCCCGGCGTGTTCGAGGCTGGCGTGGTGGCCCTGGGCATGCTGGCCCCCCTGTGCGTGGTGTGCGCCCTGGTGGGGCACCGTACCCTGCGCCTGGGCCTCATGGCGGCGCTGGTGTTGGGCGGCATGGGCGTCAGCACCTTGTCCAGCGCCTTGAACTATGGCCCGCCCCAGGCGCTGAGCTGGCTCACCCTGCCCAGCAGCCAGGGCTTGCTGCTCGGGGCCGTGGGTGGGGTGGTGCTCTTGCGCCTCAGCCGGCTGTGGTGCACCTGGCTGGGTCTGCTGGTGCTGGGCCTGCTGGTGTGGCTCATCCACCTGGCGCCCACCGACCCCTATCAGGCGGCCAATCTGGCGCAGTGGACGCAAGGCCGCTTCATCCGCTTCCACGGTCTAGCGCGGTGGGTGGGCCTGTTGTGGCCTTACGCGGCCATGGCCTGGCTGGCGGCGCACCTGCTGCGCCGGCGCCAGGAACTCCGAGAGCCCCCGGAGGTCGAACGGCCGCCCCCCCTGTCCTAGAATGTCTCCACGATGTCCTACTACGAACGCCACGTCTTCTTTTGCCTCAACCAGCGCATCAATGGTGAGGCCTGTTGCGCCGACCATGCCGCCAAGGCCGGGTTTGACCATTGCAAGGCGCGGGTGGCTGCGGCCGGCCGCAATGGCAAGGGCGCGGTGCGCGTGAACAAGGCGGGCTGCCTGGACCGCTGTGCGGGTGGCCCGGTGGCCGTGGTCTACCCGGAAGGGGTCTGGTACACCTTCGTGGACAACGACGACATCGACGAGATCGTCGACAAGCACTTGCTGCGTGGTGAGGTCGTCGAGCGCCTCAAGCTGCCCGACGACGTCGGGCGCTGAGCGGGGCGGATCATCCGATGATCGGTCGCCCCGCTGCGAGTGTCATCGACGGCCCGGTCGGGCCGATCGAGTGCGTGCTGGAGTTGCCCGCCGAGGCCCCTCGGGGCGTGGCGGTGGTGGCGCACCCTCACCCCTTGATGGGTGGCACCATGGACAACAAGGTCGTGCACACCCTGGTGCGGGCGCATGTGCTGGCCGGCTGGGCCACCGTGCGCTTCAACTTTCGTGGGGTGGGGCGGTCGGCCGGGACATACGATGACGGCCGCGGCGAAACCGATGACCTGTGGGCCGTGCTGGCGCATCACCAGGCCCAGCTGGGCCTGACCACGCAGCCCTGGGCGCTGGCCGGGTTCTCGTTCGGTGGGTTTGTGGCGGCCCGCAGCGTGCAGCAGCGTGGGGATCGCCCTGCGCCCGACTCCCTGGTGCTGGTGGGGCCCGCCACCTCGCGTTTTGAGGTACCCGAGGTGCCGCCATACACCGTGGTCATCCACGGCGAGCAAGACGATGTTGTGCCCTTGTCGGCCGTGCTGGACTGGGCCCGCCCGCAGTCCCTGCCGGTGACGGTGGTGCCCGGCACCGGCCACTTCTTCCATGGCCAACTGCCCTTGTTACGGCGGCTGGTGCTCAAGCACCTGGCCACGCAGGGGCACCCCTTGCAGGCCACCTTCTGAACCCTCCCGTGGAGGTCGGCCTGATGTGCCTTCACGCTTGATCCTTGATCTGATGTGTCTGTCATGTTGATGTTGCGTCGTTCTCTCCCTGTTCAGTCCCGGCTCTCGCGTCGCCTGATGCTGAGCCGTGTCGCCGGTCTGGCGGCCCTGGCCAGCCTGTGGTGGGCCTCGTCTGCCGGGGTGGCCCTGGCCCAGTCCGCGCCGGCGGCGGAGCAGGCCGCCGTGCGGCTGGACCTGGGTGGGTTTGCCCAGCCACCCGTGGGCATGCCTGCACCGCCCGAGGTGGCCGCGCGTGCCTACATCCTGCAAGACCTCACCACCCGCCAGACCCTGGCCAGCCGCCAGGCTGATCAGGTGGTGGAGCCCGCCTCGCTGACCAAGCTCATGAGCGCCTACCTGGTGTTCCAGGCCCTGCAGGCCGGCAAGCTGCGCCTGGATCAGCCCGTGCCCGTGTCCGAGCGGGCCTGGCGCACCGGCATGACCGGCGCCTCGCGCACCTTCATCCAGGTCAACAGCCAGGTCAAGGTGGATGACTTGCTCAAGGGCATGATCGTGCAAAGCGGCAACGACGCCACGGTGGCCCTGGCCGAAGCGGTGGGTGGCACGGTCGAGACTTTTGTGGACATGATGAACCGGCAGGCTGCGCAGTTTGGTTTGAAGCAAACCACGTTCAAGAACCCTGAAGGTCTGACGGCGCCGGGCCATGTCAGCACCGTGCGCGAGTTGTCGGTGATCGCGGCGCGACTGATTTCCGACTTTCCGCAGGCCATGCCCTATTACTCGATGAAGGACTTCACCTTCAACGGCATCCGGCAAACCAACCGCAACCTGCTGCTGTACCGCGACCCCAGCGTGGACGGCCTGAAGACCGGCTACACCGCAGCGGCGGGCTACTGCCTCATCAGCACATCCCGTCGCACGAGCCCGGCGGGTGAGCGTCGATTGATCAGTGTGGTGGTGGGCGCCGCCTCGCCTGAAGCCCGCGCCAGCGAAAGCCAGAAGCTGCTGAACTGGGGCCACAGCGCTTTTGACGTGGTCAAGCTGTTTGATGGCGGCCAGGCGGTCACCCAGGCGCAGGTCTGGAAGGGCAGCGACAGCCAGGTGGCGCTGGGCCGTCCCCATCCCATCATTGCCGTGGTGCCCCGCGGCCAGGCGGCGCAGGTGCGCACCGTGGTGACGCGCAATGACCCGCTCATCGCCCCGCTGCGCCAGGGCCAGGTCGTTGGCACCTTGAAGATTCGCCTGGGGGAACAACCTTGGCAGGATTGGCCCTTGCAGGCCCTGAAACCCGTGCCCGAAGCCGGCTGGCTGGGCCGGGCCTGGGACGCGCTGCGCCTGAGCATCCAGTGAGCACCTCCACATCATGAGCACCGATACCCCTTCCACGCCGCCCATGGCGGCGGGCGCCCCGCCCCGTGCCGATGAGTCCGTCATCGAGTACCCCTGCGCCTTTCCCATCAAGGTGATGGGCGTCCACCAGGAGGCCTTCGTGGAGGCCGTGGTGGCCATCGCCCAGACGCACGATCCAGCCTTCCAGGCCCACACCCTGGAGCACCGCCCCTCGCGCTCAGGCACCTACCTGGGGCTGACGGTCACCGTCACGGCCACCAGCCGCGAGCAACTGGACAACCTCTACCGCGCCCTGACCAGCCACCCGCTGGTGAAGTACGTGCTGTGACCCCCCCCGTGGCGCGGTGCCGGGTTCACCCGGCGTGGCGCATACAATCCCATGGCTTGAACGGCCGGCGCCCTGCGGAGGGCCTCGGCCCTTTCTTTGAAGGAAACCAACCGTGTTCATCTCTGACGCTTTTGCCCAGGCCGCCTCGCCCGCCAGCACCTCCAGCAGCCTTCTGAGCATGCTGCCCCTCGTGCTGATGTTTGTGGTGCTGTACTTTGTGATGATCCGTCCGCAGATGAAGCGCCAGAAAGAGATCAAGGCCATGCTCGACGCCCTGGCCAAGGGCGACGAGGTGGTGACCCAGGGCGGCGTGCTCGGCAAGATCACCAAGCTGGGCGACAACCAGGTGCACCTGGAAGTGGCCAACGGCGTGGAACTGCAAGTGCAGCGCGCCGCCATCATCCAGGTTTTGCCCAAGGGCACCTTCAGCAAGTAAGCAGCCATGAACCGTTACGCCTGGTGGAAGTACCTCGTCATCGCCGTGGCCCTGGTGGTGGGCTTCATCTACACGCTGCCCAACTTCTTCGGTGAAGCGCCTGCCGTCCAGTTGTCAAGCGGCAAGGCCACGGTCAAGGTGGTGGCCGACGACGTGGCGCGGGTTGAGGCCGCTCTGAAAGCGGCTGGCATCCAGCCCGACTTCGTCGAGTTCGAGGGAACGACCATCCGGGCTCGGTTCAAGACGACCGACATCCAGATCCAGGCGCGCGACGTCATCCAGCGCACGTTCAACCCCGATCCAGCCGATCCGTCCTACATCGTGGCCTTGAACCTGGTGTCGCGCTCACCCCAATGGTTGCGCACCTTGCATGCCCAGCCCATGTACCTGGGGCTGGACTTGCGCGGTGGCGTCCACTTCCTGATGCAGGTGGACATGAAGGGCGCGGTCACCCAGCGCCTGGAAACCGTCACCAGCGACGCGCGCTCGCTGCTGCGCGACAAGGACATCCGCCACAGCGGTATTCGCCGCGAAGGCGAAACGATCGTGGTGCGTTTCCGCGATGCCGCCACCCGTGACGCTGCCCGCCCCGTGCTGCGCAATGGTCTGGCCGACCTGACCTGGACCGACGCCGGCAACCAGGGCGAGTTGGCCCTGGTGGGCAGCCTGTCACCGCAGGCGGCTCGCGCCATCCAGGACCAGGCGCTCAAGCAAAACATCACCACCCTGCACAACCGGGTGAACGAGCTGGGGGTGGCCGAGCCCGTCATCCAGCAGCAAGGCATCGACCGCGTTGTCGTGCAACTGCCGGGCGTGCAGGACACCGCCCGCGCCAAGGACATCATCGGCCGCACCGCCACCCTGGAAGTGCGCATGGTGGACGACAGCGCCGAGGCCCGTGCTGCGCTGGCCGGTGGTCCGGTGCCTTTTGGCACCGAGCGCTTCCTGGAGCGTGACGGCACGCCCATCATCGTCAAGCGCCAGGTGGTACTGACCGGCGACAACCTGACCGATGCCCAGGCTGGGTTTGACGAAAACCAGGAGCCTGCTGTTCACCTGACGCTGGATGCGCGCGGCAGCCGCATCTTCCGCGAAGTGACCCGCGAGAATGTGGGCAAGCGCATGGCCATCCTGCTGTTCGAGAAGGGCCGCGGCGAGGTCGTGACCGCCCCCGTCATCCGTGGCGAAATCGCGGGTGGCCGGGTGCAGATTTCGGGGCGCATGACCACCGCCGAGGCGGCCGACACCGCGCTGCTGCTGCGTGCCGGCTCGCTGGCCGCGCCCATGGAGATCATCGAAGAGCGCACGGTGGGCCCCAGCCTGGGTGCCGAGAACATCGAGCAGGGCTTCAACAGCCTGGTGTGGGGCTTTGCCGCCATCGCCGTGTTCATGGTGATCTACTACAACCTGTTTGGCGTGTTCTCCACCGTGGCCCTGTCGGTCAACCTGCTGCTGCTCATCGCCTTGCTGTCGATGCTGCAGGCCACGCTGACGCTGCCAGGCATCGCGGCCATCGCGCTGACCCTGGGCATGGCGATTGACTCCAACGTGCTGATCAACGAGCGCATCCGCGAAGAGTTGCGTAACGGCTCGGCGCCGCAAACTGCGATCCGCGCGGGCTATGACAACGCCTGGGCCACCATCCTGGACTCCAACGTCACCACCTTGATCGCCGGCGTGGCCCTGCTGGCCTTTGGCTCGGGCCCGGTGCGCGGTTTTGCCGTGGTGCACTGCCTGGGCATCCTCACCTCGATGTTCTCGGCGGTGTTCTTCTCGCGTGGCCTGGTCAACCTCTGGTACGGCCGTCAGAAAAAACTCAAAGACCTGTCCATCGGGACCGTCTGGAAGCCGCAGGAGTAAGCCACCATGGAATTTTTCCGCATTCGGCGCGACATCCCTTTCATGCGCCATGCCATCCTGCTCAACACGATCTCGCTGGTCGCGTTTGCAGCAGCGGTGTTCTTCATTGCCACCCGGGGCCTGCACCTGTCGGTCGAGTTCACCGGGGGCTCGCTGATCGAGGTGCAGTACGCCCAGTCGGCCGATCTGCCCAAGGCCCGTGCGGCCATCGAACCCCTGGGGTTTGGCGAGGTGCAGGTGCAGAACTTTGGCACCTCCCGCGATGTGCTGATCCGTGTGCCCCTGCGTGAGGACATCACACAGGCTCAGGTGGTGGACCGGGTGTTCGGTGCCTTGTGCCAGGCTGAACAGGGGCAGGTGCAGCGCGCCGAGGCCACGGTGGAGGGCGAGCAGACCGTGGGCCTGCAGTGCAAGGCCGGTGACACCCAGCCACTGACCCTGCAACGCAGCGAGTTCGTGGGCCCGCAGGTGGGCGACGAACTGGTGCGCGATGGCGCCTACGCCCTGCTGGCCACCGTGGTCGGCATCATGATTTACCTGGCCATCCGCTTCGAATGGAAGTTTGCGGTGGCGGGCATCATCGCCAACCTGCACGACGTGGTCATCATCCTGGGCTTCTTTGCTTTCTTCCAGTGGGAGTTCTCGCTGTCGGTGCTGGCCGCGGTGCTGGCCGTGTTGGGCTATTCGGTCAACGAGTCGGTGGTGATCTTCGACCGCGTGCGCGAGTCCTTCCGCAAGTTCCGCAAGATGACGCCAAGTGAGGTGATTGACCACGCCATCACCTCCACCATCAGCCGCACCATCATCACGCACGGCTCCACCCAGATGATGGTGCTGACCATGCTGATCTTCGGTGGTCCGACGCTGCACTACTTTGCCCTGGCGCTGACCATCGGTATTTGCTTCGGCATCTACTCGTCGGTGTTCGTGGCGGCGGCCATTTCCATGTGGCTGGGTATCAAGCGTGAAGATCTCATCACCGCCAGCAAGAACGACGGTGACCCGAACGACCCCAATGCCGGAGCCGTGGTGTAAAGTCATCGGCGATGGCATCCGGTTCCGTTCGCATGCTGGCCTTGCAGGCCAGCCTGGCGCACCTTGACGCCTTGACTCAGGGTGTGGCGGGCTTTCAGCAAGCCTGTCTGGACGGCGCACGCCTGTTGGCCAGCCTGAAATCCGATCCCGCCACGTCCATCCAGCGCCGCGATGTGGTGCTGGATTTGCCCCGGGCCCTGCCGGTGTGGCGCCAGGGCCTGGAAGACGGCTTGCAGCAGGCCCAGGCGCGTGTGCGCCGCGGCCAATCGCCCGAACTGGCGCCCGAGCGGGCCGTGGACGTGCCCCTCACGCTGATGGACGACCAGCAGGTCGAGCAAGACCTGCACCTGTCTCGCCTGGCCCAGTCCGTGGCCGAAACCGTGGCGGCCGAGTGGGGTGACCTGTCCGCGCGTTTGCAAGCGCTCAAAGCGGCTGACGCGATGGCCGTGGTGGACAACACCGTGTTCACGGCGCCCTGGGTCTTGCGGCTGGTACAACACCACTGGTTGCAAGCCGGCCTGACGCTGGAGCACTGGGCCACCATCCAGGCCACCCTCTCGCAAGAGCTGGGGGCGTGGCTCAACGGGGCCCTGCACCGGGCCAACGAGATTCTGCGTGAGCACGGGGTGCGCCCCGAGATCAACCTGCGGCCGTTCATTCGCCGCGCGGCCGATACTCCTTCTGCTGGCGGGGCCTTGCCTGGTGCGCCGACCGCGCCGGGGGCACTGGGGCCGGGTGCTGGGGCGGGCGTGGGGCGTGGGGCAGGCCACTGGGGTGGCGTGCAGCCTTCGCGGCCGGGCGCCCTGGGTGGCTTGTCGGGCGGCGGCTCCGGGGCGGCTGGCGGTGCGGTCACTCGCCCCTTGGGCGTGCAAGATGAAACGCGCCTGCTCACCCAGACGGCCAATTTGCAGCGCGGCGGCGGTGAGGCGCCCCAACAACTGCTGGACCAATTGACGCAAACCGTTGCGCGCCAGGTACCGGGGTTCGCGCCCACGGCCGCCCCGAGCACCGAGCCGGTCTCCATCTCGTCCGGCCTGATCCAGGCCATGGGTGGGCCAGGCGCGCAGGCAGGGTTGGGCACGGGCGCCGAGGGGCCAGCGCCCGTGCGCTTTGCCACGGGGTTGATGCCCCCAGCGGGCGTCACGGCACCCATGCCTGAGAATGCGGCCGGCGTTCAGGCCGCCCTCAAGCAACTGCAAGAGGGCAAGCAGACGCTCAAGCGCGCCGCGGCCACGCCAGCCGAGCGCGCCACCATCGAGGTGGTGGCCCTGATGTTCCAGTCCATTTTGATGGAGGAGCGTCTGCCCGCGGCCATCCGTGTCTGGTTTGCCCGGCTGCAGATGCCCGTGTTGCGGGTGGCGGTCAGCGAGCCTGACTTTTTTGCCTCGGTCACCCACCCCGCGCGGGTGTTGATCGACCGCATGGGCGCCTGCGTTCTGGGCTTCGTCGCCTCGGCACCCCAGGACGACGATGCCCTGCACCGTGAGATCAAGCGCGTGGTGCAGGTGGTGGAGGCCTACCCGGAAACCGGGCGTCGCGTCTTCCAGACCGTGCTCAACGAGTTCGAGCGTTTCCTGGACGGCTACTTCCGCGAGCACAACGCCGCCAGCCGCGAAGGCGTGTCGCTGGCCCAGCAGGTGGAGCAGCGCGAAACCTGGGCCATCCAGTACACGATCGAGCTGCGCAAGATGCTGGAGCGCTTGCCCGTGCACGAGGGCGTCCGTCACTTCCTGTTTCAGGTCTGGGCCGATGTGATGGCCCATGGCGCGGTGCGTCACGGCCCGGCCAGTGAGGCCACCAAGGCCCTCAAAGCGGCGGCGGGCGATCTGATCTGGTCGGCCAGTGCCAAAACCTCTCGCGAAGAGCGCGCTGAAGTGCTGCGTCGCCTGCCACCCCTGCTCAAGACCCTGCGCGATGGCATGGTGCAGGCGGGCTTGTCGTTGCAGCGACAAGATGAAGAAATCCAGGCTCTGAACACGGCGCTGGCAGCGGCCTTCTCGGCCCGGGCGGCCGTCTTGTCGCCGGGGGTGCTGCAAGAGGTCATGGCCAGCCTGGAGGCGTTGGACGAGCTCCTGCCCGGCCTGGAAGAGGTCGAACTGGACGACGACCTGCTGCGCGACCTGTCGGGGCACGACTCGGAAGGCCTGGAGGTGGTGGCCCAAGGGGGCACCATGCCCACCCCGGCCATGTTAGGCTGGGCCCGAGAGCTGCAGGTGGGAGCTTGGTTCACGCTGGACTACCGTGGTCGGCAAGAGCCGGTTCAGCTGGCCTGGCGCGGTTTGCACAAGCAGTTGATCCTGTTTGCCCGCCCCACTGGCCCGGCGGTGTTGTTCCAGCTCGACCGTCTGGCGGCCTTCCTGCAGGCGGGCTTGCTGCTGCCCCTGGAAGAAGAGTCGCTCACCACGCGCGCCACACGGCAGGCGCTCACCAAACTCGAAGTCGACCCCTCGCGCCTGCTCAGCTGAGGGGCGGCGCTGCTCCGGGCCTTCGCCTGTGTGGTCTGTCGCACGGTGCGGCCTGCGGGCGCGAACATTCGAGAATTAAGACACGTTCCCGCACTTATTCCTTCCACCTCGTGGAAGGCGCTCTGTCAGCATGTCAACTGTCCGAGTGTGGGAGCATTGCATGCTGTTTCGTCGTCCGTCGCGTGAGCAAGGCCAGTGGTTGGCCGTGACCCAGGAGGGGGCTGTGGCCTCGGCCGCGCGGGTCAGCACGTCGCCGGATGGTCGTCCCCGCCTGGACTGGTTCTGGCGCGCTGACGCCGACACCATGGGCAACGCCCTCAAGGCCTTGCAGCGTCAGCACCCCCTGCGTGGGGCCTCGCTGGTGGGCCTGGTGCCTCATGACCGCTACCGCATCGTGGCCGCTGAGGCGCCGGATGTGCCCCGCGAAGAGTGGCGTGATGCCATCCGTTGGTCACTGCGCGAGCAGGTGGATTTTGCGGTGGACGACGCCCTCATCGATGTGCTGTCGCTGCCGGCGGCCACGCAGCTGCGCCAGTCCAGCCAAACCCTGACCGTGGTCATGCCCCAGGAGGCGCACGCCGACCTCCAGCTGGCTGCCGACGACCACGGCCTGCGCTGGCATGCCCTGGAGGTGCCCGAGACCGCCTTGCGCAACATCTGTGCGCTGGGGGAGGAGGAGGGCAAGGCCCACGCGCTGCTGGCCTTCGGGGCCCAGCAAGCCTTGCTGGTCATCACCTTCCAGGGTGAGCTGATCATGATGCGTCACATCGAGGTGGCGCAGTCGGCCATCACGGCCCACGACGAATCGCGCGGGGGCGCGCTCAGCCGTGCCGCGCTGGAGGTCTTGCGCACCCTGGACACCCACGAACGCGTGCACAGCCAGGCCCCCCTGGCTGGCTTGACGGTGGCCTTGCCGCCAGGGGCAGGCGATGACACGCTCGAGATGCTCGCCGAGCTCATCTACCTGCCCGTCAAGGCGCTCAACCTGGCCGACCATCTGGACCTGTCGGCCGTGGACGACACTGCACCAGAGCTGGCCCGTCGTGCGTGCACCCACGAGCTGCTGTCCATCGGGGCAGCCTTGCGCGGATGGCTGACCCAGCAGGGACGCCAGCAACTGCAACTGATCGACCCGGGCGCCGAGGGGGCTGATTCGGTACCCTGGGGTGCTCGCATGGGCCTGCAACTCACCGGGGCGGCGCTGCTCTTGTGCGTGGTGGCGGGCGGCGCCCTGGCGTGGATGCAGCACGATGCCCAGACACGACTCAAGGCCAGTGAACTCAAACAGGCCGAGTTGCAGCAGCAACTGGCCCTGTTGACGGTGCCCCCGGTGGTCAAACAACTGGAACAGTTGCGCCAGCGCGAAACCATCCAGCGCCAGATGCGCGATGTGCTCAAAGGCGCCGGGGCGCAGGCCTCCACCGGCTACTCCGACTACCTCATGGCCCTGGGGCGCCAGGCGCAAGCCCAGTTGTGGATCACGGGCCTGCTCATCGAAGGCGATGGGCGCAATCTGGAGCTGCGGGGCCGCACCACCGACCCCGCCAACCTGCCACCCTACCTGGCCCGCCTGCATGAAGAAGAGCGCTTCAAGGGGCGCCGCTTCGCCCAGGTGGAGCTGCAGGCCGTGGTGGAAGAAGCCGAGACCCCTCAAGGGCTGACCGACTTTGTCTTGCGCGGCGAGTTGCCACAGGGTGATGGCGCCAACCGTGGAGTGCGGGAGGAGGCTCGATGAATCCCGACTGGAAGAACTGGTGGCCACTGGTCCAGATCAAGATTCGACAAGGTCGCCGCCTCTTTGATGCGCGCCTGCTCAATGAGCGGCGCCTGATCATCGTGGCCGTGCTGGCTCTGATCTGGATGATTTTTGACGCGGTGTGGCTGACCCCAGGATTCAAGGCCCTGCAGGATGTGCGCAAGCGCGAGCAGGCCGCACGCGCCAGCATGGAGACCACCCAGGCCGAGATGCAGCGCCGCGTGCTGGACAACCTCAACCAGCAGCGTCAGGCCGAGCAGGAGATCCGGCAGGTCAAGCAGCGCCTGGCCGAAGGGCAGGCCGAGCTGGAGCGCCAGCAGGCGCTGCTGGTGCCAGCCAACCAGATGGTGGCACTCTTGCGCGGCATGCTGGAGCAAAACGGCCAGTTGCGCTTGCTGTCCATGCGCACCATGGCGCCGCAGGAAGTCACGCTGGCCAAGGGGGCACTGTCTGACAGCATGGGGCTGCCACCCCTGCTGTACCGCCACCGCATCGAGATGACGGTGGCGGGCACCTACGTGGAGTTGCTGCGCTGGGTGCGCGATGTGGAGAGCATGCCCCGCAAGCTGATGTGGGACTCGCTCAGCCTGAAGGTCGAAGCACCCTCGCCACCACAGTTGACCTTCTCTGTTCACACCTACAGCCCCGATCGGGATGCGCTGGAGATCGCCCCATGAGAACCAGCGTGACACACCTGTCCCGTCTGCCCTGTACCTTGACGTGCGCCGGGCTGTTGCTGAGCGCCTGGCTGTTGACCGGCCACGAGGCTGCGCTGGCTCAGTCAGGCCCGTCGGCTGATCCGCTCGCCAGCATGGCCGACCCCACCCGGCCGCCGGCGGCCTTCCGCAAGCCGGCACCCGGGCAGGTGTCGCCTGCCACTGGGGGCAGTACCAGCCCAGAGGCTGAGGAGGAAGCCACAGCCCGGGTGCCCCGACTGCAAGCCATCCACCGCGACCCACGCACCGGTCGGGCCAGCGCCATGCTGGACGACCAGATCCGCCAGCCCGGTGAGCGCGTGGGCGCGTGGGCCGTGCTGGCCATCGACGCCGACAGCGTCGTGCTGCGCGGCCCCCCGGGTGTGGTGCGACTGCGCCTGCTGGGCGGACACGAAAAGATCAAACAGTGGCGAGGCACCAGCGCCCCGTCGCCACGAAAGGACCAACCATGACACAACTGGATGTTCGATCACGCATGCCTGCCCTGTGGTGCCTGGCGGCCGTGCTGATGAGCTGTGGCGTGATGACGCCGCAAGCCCTGGCCGGGCGCATGAGCCTGACCCTGGCCGCGGTGCCCGACGCGGTGCGCCCCGCCGAGGTGGTGGCGCAGGCCCAGCCAGCCCCCGCACGCCCGGCAGCCACGCCGTCGGTGGTGGCCACCCCTGTGCGCGGCCACCAGGCGCTGGCACCGTACCAGGATGTCCGCTTTGACATCGCTGTCAACGAGGCCCCGGCCGCGCAGGTGTTTCTGCAACTGGGCATGACGGGCCAGTACAACATGCTGGTCTCGCCCGAGGTGACGGGCACCATCACCCTGAAGCTGCGCCAAACCACCGTGCCCGAGGCGCTGGAGGCCCTGCGCGAGCTGTATGGCTACGACTTCCGCATCAAAGGCAACCGTGTGTTCGTGTACCCGAACACGGTGCAGACACGGCTGTTCCGCATCAGCTACCTACCCGGTCGTCGTCAGGGCGCATCGGATCTGCGCGTGAACTCCAACTTCTCGCTGCAGGCCGCTGGCGCCAGCAACTCAGGGGCGGCCAGTGCGTCTGCCGCGGGGGGGGCGGCAGGCAATGACACGGCGGCGGTGCGCATGACCACCGACACCAACTTCTGGCAAGAGGTGAGCGACTCGCTGAAGTCGCTGCTGGCGGGGCGTGAAGGCCGCAATGTGACCATCAACGCCGGTGCTGGCGTGATCGTGGTGCGTGGCACGCCGGCCGAGCTGCGCCAGGTGGGCGACTACCTGCGGGCAGTGCAGCTCACCATCGAGCGCCAGGTCATGCTGGAGGCCAAGATCATCGAGGTCAAGCTGTCGGATGGTTCGCAAACCGGTGTGAACTGGTCGCTGTTCCGTCAGGTTTCGAGCAATGGTCATCGCGGCACGCTGGGCACCTTTGGTGGCGCGCCGGGCGTCACGCTGCGCAACTCGGGCAACATCTCCACCCCGGATGGCAGTGTCTCGGCCAACAACTCGCTGGTGGCCGATGCCTTGGGCAAGGGCTTCTATGGCGTGGCTTTCCAGTCGGCTTCGTTCGCCGCCTTGCTCACCTTCCTGGAAACCCAGGGTGATGTGCGCGTGCTGTCCAGCCCCCGCATTGCCACCATCAACAACCAGAAGGCGGTGCTGAAGGTGGGGCGTGATGAACTGTTCGTTACCAACATCACCACCAACCAGACCAGCTCGGGCAACACCACCACCAGCTCGCCCACCGTCACGCTGCAGCCCTTCTTCAGCGGCATCGCGCTGGACGTGACACCACAGATCGATGACAACGGCAGCGTGATGCTGCACGTGCACCCCACCGTCAGCGTCGTCACCGAGAGCGCCAAACCCATCGACCTGGGCACCTTGGGGCGCTACACCCTGCCGCTGGCATCCAGCGCCATCAACGAAACTGACAGCATCGTGCGCGTGCGCGATGGCGAGATCGTGGCCATCGGGGGCCTGATGCAGCAAGAGTCCAGTCTGGACCGCAGTGGTGTGCCAGGCTTGAGCACGGCACCCGTGGTCGGTGGCTTGTTCCGCCAGAAGGCGGTGAGCCGCAGCAAGTACGAGCTCGTCATCCTCATTCGCCCCACCGTGGTGACCGATGAGGCCTCGACCTGGCCCGATGAGCAAGGCGAAGTCGCCGAGATTGCTCAGCGGGGACTGGATGTGCCGGGTCAGCGCTCCGCCCCCGCCGTTGAAGCCACCCCCTGAAAGCCCATCATGAGCCGCGGACAACGTTTTCGCCTGGGTGACCTGCTCGTTCAGGATGCCCTGATCAGCGCGGAGCAGCTGGAGCAGGCGCTGGGCGAGCAGCGCAGCAGTGGCCGCAAGCTGGGCCAGGTGCTGATCGACCACGGCTGGATCACCGAAGCCCAGATTGCCAAGGCGGTGGCGCGGCAGTTGCGGGCGCCGTACATCGACCTGGCGCACTTTCCGCTCAAGCCCGAGCTGGCGCAGTTGCTGCCCGAACCCCATGCCCGTCGCATCCGTGCACTGGTGCTGGACGAAAGTCCCTCAGGCCTGCTGGTGGGCTTTGCCGACCCCACCGACCTGTACGCCTTTGACGAGGTGTCACGGCTGGTCAAGCGCAGCATTGAGCTGGCCGTCATCACCGAGACCCACCTGCAAACGGCGCTGGACCGCGTCTACAGCAGCACGCAGGAGATCGAAGGCCTGGCCCGTGAGCTGACCTCCGAGCTGGCCAACATCGAGTCTGATCTGGGTGATTTGCTGGGCATCGATGCCACCAGCAATGAAGACGCGCCCGTGGTGCGCTTGTTGTACTCGGTGTTCGAGCAGGCGCTGCGACTGCGCGCCTCCGACATCCACATCGAGCCGCAGGAAAAAAGCCTGCGCATTCGATTCCGCATCGATGGCGTGCTGCACGTGCAGACCGAAGCCGATGCCAAGATTTCCGGCGCCGTGGCCTTGCGCTTGAAGCTGATGTCGGGCCTGGATATTTCAGAGAAGCGCTTGCCGCAGGACGGCCGCTTTGCCGTGCGTCTGAAAGACGGCACGGTGGACGTGCGGATCTCGACCCTGCCGGCGCAGTACGGCGAGTCGGTGGTGATGCGTTTGCTCAGCCAAAGCGCGGGCATGCTGGACCTGGACAAGATTGCCATGCCCAAGCCGATGCGCGAGGCCCTGCAGCGCGCCATCGACAAGCCCAGCGGCCTGGTGCTGGTCACCGGCCCCACCGGCAGCGGCAAAACCACCACGCTGTACGGCGCCTTGAACACCCTCAACAGCACCGAGCGCAAGATCATCACCGTGGAAGACCCGGTGGAGTACCGCCTGCCTGGGCTTAATCAAGTGCAGGTGCACGAGAAGATCGACATGACCTTCGAACGCGTGCTGCGCTCCAGCCTGCGGCAAGACCCGGACGTGATCCTGGTGGGCGAAATGCGCGACAAGACCACGGCCGAGATTGGCATGCGCGCCGCCATGACGGGTCACCTGGTGCTGTCCACCCTGCACACCAACGATGCCTTGTCCACCCCTGCGCGCCTGATCGACATGGGCGTGCCCCGCTGGATGGTGGCCATGTCGCTGCAACTGGTGGTGGCCCAGCGCCTGGTGCGCACCCTGTGCCCGGCCTGTGCCCAGCCCCACACGCCCACCCCCCAAGAAGAAGTCTGGCTCAGGCAGATGCTGGGGCCAGAGGTGGACTACAGCCGCTTGCGCCGATCCAAGGGCTGCCCCGATTGCAATGGCGTGGGCTACCGAGGCCGCACCGGGGTGTACGAGTTTCTGGAGATGAACCTGCCTTTGATCGAGGCGTTGTCCGACCCCGAGCCTGGTGTGTTCGCCAAGGTGGGCCGGCAGCAGATGGCGGGTGCCACCCTCAAGCGTGATGCCGCTCGTCTGGTGGTCGAGGGGCGCACCACGATCGACGAGGCCATGCGCGTCAGTGCACAGGTGGATGAATGAGCCGTTTCACCTACACCGCCCGTGGCCCCAACGGCCAGATTCAAGGAACGCAAGAGGCCATGTCGGCGGCGGCGCTGGCCGGCGACCTGCGCGCCAAGGGCTGGGTACCGCTGACCATCCGTGAAGAGAAAGCGGGCGGTGCCGCCAGCGCGGGCTCGCAGCCCGTGGCCACACCTTCCTTCATGGCTCCCAAGGTCACGCAGATCGAGGTGATGCTGCTGTCCAAGCAGATCCACACGCTGTTCAAGGCGGGCGTGCCCATCTTGCGGGCGCTGGCCGGTCTGCAGGAAACGGCCACCAACCCCACGCTGAAAAAGGTCATCGCCGACTTGCGCGCCGATCTGGAGTCCGGGCTGGAGCTGTCAGCCGCCATGTCACGCCACCCCAAGGTGTTCGACACCTTCTTCGTGTCGATGGTGAAGGTGGGCGAGGCCTCGGGCAAACTTGAAGAAGTGTTCATGCGCATGACCGAACACCTCGAGTTCGAGATGTTCATGAGCCAGCAGGTGAAGTCGGCGTTGCGCTACCCCACCTTTGTGATCATCGCCATGGCCGTGGCCATCGGGGTGATCAATGTGATGGTGATCCCGTCGTTTGCCGGGGTGTTCAAGAGCCTGGGCAGCGATCTGCCCCTGCCCACCCTGATCCTGGTCAGCACCTCCAACTTCACGCTGGAGCATGGCTGGACGATGCTGGGCGCCTTCATCGTGGCCTTTCTGTTCTGGACACGCTGGCGCAAGTCGCCCATGGGCCGTCCTATTTGGGACCGCACCGTGCTGCGCATGCCGCTGGCCGGGCCCATCGTGCACAAGGCGGCCATTGCCCGCTTCACACGGGCGTTTTCGCTGTCGCTGCGCAGCGGGGTACCCCTGGAGCGCGCCCTGTCGGGCGTGGCCCTGACCACCGACAACGCCTACCTCACCCAATGCATCGAGACCATGCGCGAGCGGATCATGCGGGGCGAGGCACTGGCCAGTGCGGCCGCCGGCACCGGGGTGTTCACCCCCCTGGTGCTGCAGATGATCGCCGTCGGTGAAGAAACCGGCATGTTGGACGAACTGTTGGATGACGTGGGAGAGATGTATGCCAACGATGTTCAGTACGCGCTCAAGACGCTGTCTCAGCAGATCGAGCCCATCCTCATCTTCTTCATGGGCGGCCTCGTGCTGCTGCTGGCCCTGGGCGTGTTCCTGCCCATGTGGAACCTCGGTAGCGCGACCATGGGCAAATGAGGGCCACCGAGATTGAAAAAGTTCTCAAGCCATGAAAACCATTGCCGATAAGCCAAACATCGTGCATTGACAAAGCCGGGATGCACGACCACCCCGGCACTCTGAACCAGACCTGAACGAGGTACACACCATGAAACGACATCAAACCGGCTTCACCATGATCGAGTTGATCGTGGTCATCGTGATTCTGGGCATCCTGGCCGCGACGGCTTTGCCCAAGTTCCTGGATTTGCGCGAGAACGCCACCGAGTCCGCTGTCGCGGGGATGGCTGGCTCGCTGGGGAGCGCCATGACCGTGAACTATGCGGGTTGCTCGGCCACCAACCACAACACGGCGGGTGCCAACGCGTCCAAGTGCCAGACCGTGGATGACTGTGCGGATGGCGCCAATCTGATCCAGGGTGGTCTGCCCGCTGGCTACACGATCACGGCCGCTACTTTGACCACCACCAACGGCAACACGGCCAACTGCACCCTGACCAAGGACGGTGAAACGGCCACCTTCGTGGGCATCGCCGCTGGTAACTGATCGATGTCACGCTGGGGTCGGGTGATCAATCTGCCCCCAATTCCTCAGAAAGGCACGCACTGCGTGCCTTTTTCATGCTTTCTGACGCACGGCTTTTCGCACAATCAGGTCAGATAGCGTGAGTGTGATTGCATTTGTGGTGAACCCATGCTGAACCGTCTCTGGTCTCGACTGATCCGTCTGCTACTGGCCTGTGTGCTGGCGAGCGCCGCCGTGGTCGCTCACGCCGGCCTGCAGGTGTACACCAGTTGGGGCGTGCTGCCGCCTTCCAGCGCGGCCAATCAGCGCACGGTGGATTTCAGCACCAATACCCTGTCCAGCGAAGGCGCAGGGCGCCTGACCTTCACCACGGCCATCGGCGATTGCAATCGATACTTCCTGTTGTTCGTGGGCATGGTGTGTCATCTGGGCTCTGACCAAGGCAACGTGTCTCAAACCGCCACCAACGCGGGCTTGCCCGGATTCTCGGGTAATCATCTGGCCATTTATTCCGGCAAAAACGACAACGCCACCTCCATCACCATCACCTTCACCCAGCCCACGCCGTACGTGGGTTTTCTGTGGGGGGTGCAGTTCAACGCCGAGAACACCCAGTTCATCAAGCTCACACTGGAGAACAACAGTGTGGTCACCCTCAAGAACTGTCGAACCACATGGGACAACCAATGCGTGGGGACTTATGTGGCGGCCAACTGGCTGGCCGATGTCTACAACCTGCTGTTGGGCTGGTTGTTCGGTGATGCCATTCAATACCATGGCGTTTATGTGCAATACACACCAGACAACGGAGTGCGCATCAAGAAGGTAGAGTTTCAGGCTTACGAATGTCGCAACTGCGGATTCTTGTCAGCCGACGAGCCGCAGACGATGCGCATCGATTTCCTGACCTACGTGGACGGTGGCGTGCCACCGCACCATCTGCGAATCAGCACCAGCAGCGCCACGGTGCCCACCGGCTCGGACGTGCCCATCACCGTGACAGCCTGTGGCAACGCCGATTGTTCGCTGCCTTACACCAACGGCATCAGCTCGGGCACCATCGCCATGGCGGGGGTCAGCGGCACCTGGTCGCCGTCAGCCAACTTCTCGATTCCAGCTGGGCCGGTCAATACGGCCACGGTCAATGCACGGTTCAACACCACCGGCACAGCCACGATCAGCTTGTCGTCCTACGCGCCCACCCCGTCGAACACCCCCAAGGTATTTTGTGGCATGGGCGTCACCCCAGCCTCGGGCAACAGTTGCAATCTGAACGTCAGCCAGCCACTGCACCATGTCCGTGTGTCCAGCGTGGCCAGTGGGCTGACCTGCTCACCCAACAGTTACACGATCACAGCCTGCTCGAATGCGGATTGCAGCTCGCTGTACACAGCGGGGCTGACAGGTAACCTGGCCATCAGCGGAGGCACGGTGAACTACCCCAGCGGGGCGGGCTTCACCATCGCCGCTGGCAGCAGCAGCACGGTGGTGCAGGCGCAGCTCACCCAGGTGGCGACCTACGCCGTGGGGCTCAGCGGCCTGTCGGTGACCCCGTCGGCCAGCCCGCAGGTGTACTGCGGCATGGGGGCCACGCCCAGCGCGGGCGGCAGTTGCAGCCAGAGCATGGCCGAGGCAGGTCTGATCTTTGATGTACCCAACCACGTCTCAGGCGACAGCCAGGCGATCACGGTGAGCGCGGTGCGCAAGTCGGACAACAGCCTGTCGTGCACGCCGGCGTTTGCCAGCACGAGCAAGACGATCAACTTCCGGTGCAGCTACAACAACCCGACGACGGGGTTTGTGCCGGCGGTGGTGGGCGGAGCGGCTTTGAACGCCGGCAACAACGCCGCAGCGGTGTGTGATGGCGGAGGCCGCAACGTGAGCCTGGCCTTCAACGCCAGCGGAGTGGCCAGCACCACGGTGACGTATGCCGACGCGGGGCAGGTGACACTGAATGCCAGCTACACGGGCTCGGGGGCGGATGCGGGCTTGAGCATGACGGGCACGGACAGCTTTGTCGCGGTACCAGCCAGCTTCAGCTTCAGCGGCGTGACGGCTGGGCCGATCAAGGCTGGTGCGGCGTTTGGGGCCACGGTGACGGCGGTCAACCGCAGTGGGGTGAAGACGAGTAACTTTGGGCGCGAGACCAGCGCGGCCAGCGCCACCCTGGGCTTCAGCAAGCGTCAGCCCACCGGGGCCAACAGCGTGGCGGGCAGCTTCACGGGCAGCCTGGGTGCGTTCAGCAGCGGCGTGGCCACGGCCAGCAACCTGCGCTGGAGCGAGGTGGGCAACGCCGACCTGACGGCCAGCAGCAGCAACTACCTGGGCACCGGGCTGTCCATCAGCGGCAGCACGGGCAGTGGGCCGGCCGGCGCAGTGGGGCCGTTCATCCCCAACCACTTCACGGTGACGGTGACCCAGGCCTGCGCTTTGGGCACCCCCAGCTTCACCTACAGCGGCCAGCCCTTCAGCATGACGGTGACGGCCCACAACGCCACCGGCGGCATCACACAGAACTACGACGGCACGGCCAACACCAGCCCGAACTTTGCGAAGGCGGTGACGCTGTCGGCGGCGACGAACGCCAGCTTGGGCAGCCTGGGCAGTTCGGGCCTGGCGGCCTCGGCCTTCGCGCAGGGCGTGGGCACCCTGAGCACGCAAAGCTTCACCTTCACGAACAAGCTGACGGCGCCAGCGACGGTGGCGCTGCGCGCCATCGACAGCGACAACGTGAGCTCGGCCGGGCAAAGCGAAGGCGCGGTGAGCCTGCGCAGCGGGCGGCTGCGGCTGTTCAACGCGTTTGGCAGCGAGAAGGCGGCCCTGCAGGTGCCGCTGCAGGCGCACTACTGGACGGGCAAGGCCTGGGTGATCAACAGTGCCGACAGCTGCACACAGATCACGACGGGCTCGGTGGTGCGGGCGCAGTACCTGGACCACAAGGGCGCACCCACCACGGCGTGGAGCAGCAGCCCGGCGGCGAACGTCACGCTGAATGCTGGCCAAGGGGCGCTGAGCATGAGTGCGCCCACGGGCGGGGCCACCGGCACGGTGGAGCTGGCCATCAACCTGGGCAGCACCACGACCGACCAGTCGTGTCTGAGTCAGCACCCGGCCAGCACGGGGCTGAACCGGCCGTGGCTGCGCTCGATCAACGGCAGCTGCGCCACCACCCACGACCGCGACCCGTCCGCGCGGGCCACGTTTGGCATCTTCAAGCCGGAAACTCAGCGGGCCGTGCATGTGCGTGAAATCTATTGACCCAGTCCTTGTCGCTGGGTGCTGGTCTGGCCTTTAACTCACCTTGTTCATCCGTGGCACCCCGCCCCCTGAACGTGGGGGGCGCTCCTCATGGCCGCTTTCGTGTGTGAAGAAATGCCACCGCCTTGGCGTTATCCATCAATCCTGAACGGATAACCTGTTCTTACTATCTACCCATTGGTGGCGTGAAGAGTCAGGCGGCGGCCATCTTGTGCCGCACCAAGCCGGTTTTCTGAGCCCCGTTCAACACGGATTGATCCCCGGCCTCTAGGAGTTTGATGATGAAGAAAACGATGATCGTGAACATGCCCGTGCTCATGGCGGCTGCCATGGCCGCGTTGTCACCCCATGTGAAGGCCGCCACCTTTGCCTACAACGACAGCATCTTCATTGGCGCTGCCGACAGCGTCTACAAGTTCAGCGACGGCATTGGCGTCACGGTGCGCGCCTTTGACGCCAACGGGGCGCAGAAGAAGCTGGACAAGGATTTCTTGTTCGGCATGGGGGTCAATGCCGGGGTGGAGGGCAGTGGCTTTCTGGGGCTGCCCATCCTGGACCTGAACATGGCGGTCGACGGTGGCGAGTTCCTGCGCTTTGACTTCAACAAGGCCGTCAACCTGACCGGCTTCCATCTGTGGGACATGCCGTTTGGCAGCAACCAGTTGAGCATCAATGGCAAGACCTTCTCCACGGGCGGCACGGGCCCCTTTGCTTCGTTGGGTGCCGTGACGTCGCTGACCTTCCGGTCCATCTCGGACGACTTCAGGGTCAAGTCGCTGACGGTGACCTCGGCCGTGCCGGCCATCCCCGAGCCCTCCACCCATGCCCTGATGCTGCTGGGCCTGGCGGGGGTGGCTGCGGTGGCGTCTCGCAAGAAGGCCTGATGCCATCCAGGGCTGCGGTGCAGCCCAGAGTCGCCTGAACTGAGCTATCCCAGCGCATGTTTTCGTGACTTTCGTCCTGATTCGGGGCGATACGCTCAAAGCCTGTGGTGGTGAACGCGCACGTCATGGTGAAGTGCTGTTCATCACCCCTCATCGGATGGCTTCAGAGCGCCCATGCTTGCAAGACCTGTTGTGCCTCGCCCCTGGGACGCTGCCCAACGCGTCCAGCAGGGCGGCTTCACCCTCACCGAGCTGATCATCATCATGATCTTGGTGGGCATTCTGGGCGTGTCTGTCATGCCCAAGCTGCAGGCCACCATCTCCTTGCGTGATGATTCCTGGCGTGATGGCCTGGTCACGGCCATGCGCTACGCGCAAAAAACCGCCGTCAGTCACCGCCGTCTGGTATGTGTCTCGGTGGCCGACACCACCGTCACCTTGACGATTGCCGAGGCCAACCCGGCCACAGCCTGCAACCTCAGCCTCACCGGACCCAGGGGAACGGGGGCCTTCGCCACATCCGATAACCCGTCCATGCTCACCACCGTCAGCCCAGCGGGTGTGTTGTTCTTCCAGCCCGATGGTCGCGTCACCAGCGATGGGGCCGGCACCACGGCCAGTAACCGCACCATCAGCCTGACGGGTGCCAGCAGCATCGTCGTGCGAGGAGAAACCGGCCATGTCGAGTAAACGGCGCGGTTTCACCCTCATTGAAATGATCATGGCCATCGTGATCATCGGCGTGGGGTTGGCGGGCGTGCTCAGCGTGTTTTCCACCGGGGTGAAGGCCAGTGTCGACCCAGTGGTGCGCAAGCAGCTGCTGTCGGTGGCCGAAGAAATGATCGAAGAGATCGCGCTCAAGCCCTTTGCCGCTGAGGCCAATGTGGCAGCGGTGGGCTGCGCGCGCGCCGTGTTCAACGACATCGGTGATTACAACGGCTACGCCACCTCGGGGCAGATCTGCAACCTGGATGGGGTGCCCGTGGCCTCATTGAACGGCTATTCGGTGTCGGTCACGGTGGCGGCAGGTACCTTGCAGGGCATCACCGATGCGCGGCAGATCACGGTGGTGGTCAGCCGGGGCAGCGAGAGCCTGACCCTGGTGGGATGGCGGACCAACTATGCCAACTGATGCGCTCATGAAGCCCGCTGATCGTCATCACCAAGCGCGCCGCCTGGGGTGTCGCCCGCCGCAACGCGGCTTCACCCTGGTGGAGCTGATCGTGGTCATCGTGATCACGGCCATCATCGCCAGCACCATCGTGGTCTTTTTGCGGCCGGCCTTGAACAGCTATGTGGACACGCGCCTGCGCAGCGACCTGAGCGACCAGGCCGACACCGCCTTGCGGCGCATCGTGCGCGATGTGCGGCAGTCGGTGCCCAACTCGCTGCGCATGGCCACCTCACAGTGTTTTGAGTTGGTGCCCAGCATCTCGGGCGGGCGCTACCGCATGGGGCCCGACGTGGTCAATGACTCGCCCAACCCCTGTACCACGCCCTCGGGCACCTGTGCGGCCTGGGTGGACCCTAGCCAAGGCCCCTCCACCTTCGACACCCTGACCACCCTGAGCACCACCCCTGCCATCGGCGACTGGATCGTCATCAACAACCAGAACGGCAACGATGTGTACGAGGGCACCAACCGCTGGGCCATCACGGCCATCAGCACCCCGGCGGCCACCCAGGGTAAGCTGCGCTTGAGCGTCAGCCCGGCAGGGGCGGGTACGGCCTTGTCGGCGGGCTATGACGGTGGTCGCTTCCAGGTGGTGTCCAACGCCCAGCAATCGGTGTTCTATGTGTGCAGCGGGGCCGATGGCACCGTCAATGCCCGAGGCGATGGCAAGGGCACGCTGTACCGACTCAAGCGCAGCTTCACCGCCACTTATCCCACCGCCTGCCCGGCCGTAACAGGCGCGGATGTGCTGGCCACCAACGTGCGCAGTTGCACCTTTGTGTACGACCCCAACCAGGGCGCCACTCAGCAGAGCGGCTTTCTGTGGCTGAACCTGGAGTTGACGCGCAACAACGAGACCGCCAGCCTGGCCATGGGGGCTCATGTGATGAACGTGCCATGACCCATTTCCTGACTCGATCCACCATGCTCCATCGCGCGCGGGCCAGCGTCCGTGGCCTCGGCGTGATTGCTGCGCTGGTGGTGCTGGTGTTGTTGTCCACCTTGGCCGCTGCCGTGGTGCGCCTGACCTGGACGCAGCAAACCACCCTGGCCCAGGACATCGACAGCGCGCGCGCCTTCCAGGGCGCGTATGCGGGCACACAGTGGGGCATGTACCAGGCCTTGAAGGGCAGCTGGACCACGTGCGCGGGCGTCAGCCAGACGCTGGACTTGCGCAGCTCGATGGGCGTGCGCGTCACCGTCAGTTGCACCTCGGACCAGTACAACGAGGGTGAAGCTCTTGACGGAGGCGGCACCCCTGTGACGCAGGTTGTCCGCCTCTACACCATCACCGCCGTGGCCTGTAATGGTGCGGCCGCCACCTGTCCGGACAACGCCAGCGTCACGCGCCCCAACTATGTGGAGCGCATGCATGTGGCCAAGGTGGCGCAATGAGCGTGACCCGCCGTTGAGCGGCGCTGACTCCTGGGCGATCAGCCCACCGTGGTGGTCGCGGCAGGCGCTGCGTCCAGCACGGCGTTGGCCGGGTGCTGGCGGGCGTGCTCGGCCAGCAGGGCACCAAAAGCTTCTTCCTTGATCGGGCGTCCCAGGTGATAGCCCTGAGCCTCATCGCAGCCGTGGGCCTGCAGGAAGTCAGCCTGGGCCTGGGTTTCAACCCCTTCGGCCACGATGCCGACGTCCAGCCGATGGCCCATGGCAATCAGTGCGCCCACCAGGCGGCTGTCGCCGGTGGACATGGGCACGTTGACCAGGAAGCTGCGGTCCAGCTTGAATCGGTTGACGGGCAACTCGCGCAGATAGGCGAAGCTGGAGTAGCCCACGCCAAAGTCGTCGATGGCGATGCTGACACCCAAGGCGCGCAAGCGATTGAGCACATCCGCCGCGCGCAGCGATTCGCGCACCACCACGCTCTCGGTGATCTCCAACTCCAGCGCGGTGGCGGGTAGCCCCGTGTCATGCAGTGCGCGGGCCACCACCTGGTCCACATCGGGCTGGTCCAGCTGAACGGCTGACAGGTTCACGCTCATGCGCAGTGGCCAGCCTAGTTGCTGGCGCCATTGCTGGGCCCGTGCACAAGCCTCGCGCAGCACCCATTCACCCATGGGCACGATCAAGCCGGTTTCTTCCGCCAAGGGGATGAAGTCGGACGGTGGCACCAGCTTGCCGTTGTGCTCCCAACGCAGCAGAGCCTCCGCACCCGTGATCAGGCCGGTGTGACAGTCAAACTGCGGCTGGTAGTGCAGGCGCAGCTCTTGACGTTCCAGCGCCTTGTAGAGGTCGTTCTCCAGCACCAGGGTGTCGGGCGTGGCCTGCTGCAGCGCGTCGCGGTAGGTCTCGAAGCGGTTGCGTCCATCGTTCTTGGCCTGGTACATGGCCAGGTCGGCGTGGCGCATCAGGGTGATGGCATCGGTCCCGTGCTCCGGGTACAAGGCCAGGCCGATGCTGGGCGTCACGCGCAGCTCGTGCGGGCCAATGCGCAGCGGCTCTTTGAACAGGTCGATCACCTTGCGGGCCACGTACTCGCCATCCGTGGGCGATGCCAGCTGAGGCAACAACACGGCGAACTCGTCGCCCCCCAGTCGGGCCACCATGTCCGAGGTGCGCATGCCCGTCTTCAACCGGCGGGCCACCTCGATCAGCACACTGTCGCCGATGTGGTGCCCCAGGCTGTCGTTGATCTTCTTGAAGCGGTCCAGATCCAGCAGCATCAGCGCCAGCGGGCGCTGGTCTCGCTCGGCCTGGGTCAGGCACAGCTTCAGCTGTTCGTGCACCATGTTGCGGTTGGGCAAACCCGTCAGTGCGTCGTGTTGCGCCATGTGTTGCAGCCGGTGCTCGGCTTCGTGGCGCAAGGTCACATCGTGCGCCATGGCCAGGTAGCCGGTCAGCGCGCCAAGCTCGTTGCGCAGCTCAGTCACCAGGATTTCGGCCACCAGGTGGCTGCCATCGGCGTGCAGCATGTTCCATTCACTGGGCAGGCCAGGCGATTCTTGGGCCAAGTGGGTCAGCACATCCAGCTCGCTCAAGGGCTGGTTCAAGCGCAGTGACAGCAGGCGGGTGCGTTCACTCACCTGGACGGGATCAAAGAACCGCTGCGTGGTGCAGCGCCCCACCAGTTCTTGCGCCGGGTAGCCCACCAGCCGCTCGCCAGCCGGGTTCACGGCCTGGATCACGCCGCTCGTGTTCAGCACAAAAATGGCATAGGGTGCGTTGTTCACGATCACCCGGCGCATCTCATCCACCTCGTTGAGCTGCCGTTGCGCCTCGCTGATGGCCCGCTCGGCGGCCTCCTGGGCGCTGAGGTCTCGCAGCATGACGATGTACTGAGTGCTGCCTTCCAGCATCATCTGGCTGATGGCCAGGTCCACCGGGAAGGGTTGCCCCTGGCCCCTCATGCCCTCGGCTCGGCGGCCCACGCCATCCATGCCCACGCGCAACTGGTTCACGTAACTGTCCAGGTCAGGCACCTGCTCGCTGACTGCGGCATGTGGGAACAGGCAGGACAGGTGCCGTCCCAGCAGGTCCTGCTCCTGACGCTCGAACATTCGGCACACCGCGTGGTTCACGCTCTGGATGTGCCCTTGTTCATCCAGCGTCAGGATGCCATCCACCGTGTGGTCCAGCACCGAGCGCAGCCGATGCTCGCTGGTACGCGCATCTTTGCTGAGGCGCCGGGCCATCCTGGCGGCCTGGGCATGGCGGCGCGCCCCTGTGCGCAGCGCCCAGGCCAGGCCCATGGTGCCTGCCAGGCCGCCCAGCAGGATGCTCAGCGGGTAGGGCTGCCAGGCGGCAGTCACATGCGGGTGAGACAGGGTCAGCTCCCAACGCCGTCCTGCCGCATCCAGGAACACACTGGTCGACAGGTGTGCACCTTGCTGTGGCGACCATGAGGCCCCTTCAGCCCGGGCCGAGTCGTACAGCGTCGTGCGGCGGTGGGTCACGTCGGCCACCTGCCAGTGCCAGGCGCCCCAGTCTTGTCCGCTGCCGATCGTTCTGAACAGGTCTTCTGTGCGGAACACGCCGCTGACCACGCCCAGAAAGGCCTGGCGCCGTTGCGCGACGGTCTCGACGGGTTGCTGTGGGGCATAGACTGGCGCCCGAACGACCACGCCCAGCCCGCCTTGGGCCAGCTCGAACGGTGCCGAGGCTTGGGGCACGCCCATGTCTCGGGTGCGCTCCACCACCTCGCGCAGTTCAGCGCGCGACAACAGGTCCAGCCCGAAGGCGGCCTGGTTGCGCATCATGGGCTCGTTGTACAGGATGGGCATCACCGATTGCCCTGGTGCAGGCTGAGGGTGCACCTTGAAGCCCACATAGCCCTCGGGCATGAGGCTGCGGTCTTGCCGCACGGTCTCCTCCAGCGCGACCACATCGCTCGCCGCCACGACCGGCGCGTATTGCACTGCCAGCAAGGCGGGAGAGCGCAGGCCGGGGTTCAGGGCCTGGAACTGCTGGTGGAACTGTTTGCGGTTCAGCGCGGGCTGGATGCGGAACATGGCCTGGAAGGTGTCCAGCACATGCAGGTGTTGCGCCACGAACTGCTGCAGGGCTGCGCTCAGTTGCTGCGACTTCAGTTGCAGGCGCTCCTGAGCCTCACGCTCCAGCGTCTGGCTGGTGTGCCACCAGGCGGCCAGGCTCAGGCAGACGCCGGCCACCAGCGTCAGCCAGGCAGCCCGCTGTAGCCAGCGGGTTTCGGTCTCGGTGCGTTGAATGTCGTCCAGCTGCATGAGCGTGAGCGTCCCTGCACGCGCCGAAGGGCACGTGTTCTACGTCTAGACACTATCGACGTAAAAAAGCCCGGCTTGATGCCGGGCTGGCGCGCCAGGGGCTGGAAGGGGGGCTCAAAGTCTCGCAAACCGAGACAAAAGCCCGCCATCAGGGGCGGGCTGTGAGCGATGTCACGATCCGCGCGTCATGGCCATCAGCCGGGCAATGCGGTCGGCCGTGGCCGGGTGGGTCGAGAACAAACCCCGCAGCCCACCGCCCGAGAGTGGGTTCATGATCATCATCTGGGCGGTTTCGGGGTGGGCTTCGGCTGCGGGCAGGGGGATGCCCTTGGCGTAGTGCTCGATCTTCTGCAGCGCGCTGGCCAGGGCCTGCGGGTCGCCGCTGATCTCGGCGCCACCCCGGTCGGCCTCAAATTCCCGGGCGCGGCTGATCGCCATCTGGATCACGCTGGCGGCCAGGGGCGCCAGGATGGCCACGGCGATGCCCACGATCGGGTTGGCCGGCCGACCTTCGGAATCTCGACCGCCGAAAAACATCGCAAAGTTGGCCAGCATCGAGATGGCCCCGGCCATGGTGGCGCTGATGGTGCTGATCAGGATGTCACGGTGCTTGATGTGGGCCAGCTCGTGGGCCATCACGCCGCGCAGCTCCCGCTCGCTCAGCAGGCGCATGATGCCCGTGGTGGCGGCCACAGCCGCGTTGTGGGGGTTGCGGCCGGTGGCAAAGGCGTTGGGTGCGGCCTCGTCGATCAGGTACACCTTGGGCATGGGCAGCTGGGCGCGGTCGGCCAGCTCTTTGACCATGGCGTAAAAACGCGGCGCGGTGGTGGCGTCCACCTCGCGGGCGTTGTACATCTTCAGCACCATCTTGTCCGAGAACCAGTAGCTGAAGAAGTTCATGCCGATGGCCACCACCAGTGCCAGCAGCATGCCCGACTGGCCTCCCATCATGCCGCCAATGGCCATGAACAGGGCGGTGATGGCCGCCATCAGGATGGCGGTTTTCATCATGTTGAACATCGTGTGCGGGCCTCCGGTCCCGTGTCAGTCAAATCAGTACGCCACCTCATGGTGGCATGGATGAGATGAGGGTTGTAGTTCACCCGTTCAAGACACTGATGCGGGCAGGGAGCAGTTTTGCAAAAATTCACGCGCGCTGATGCGTTTGCCCCCCGGGCGTTGCAGGGTGCGCAGGGCCAGGGCCTGCTCGCCGCAGGCCACGATCAGGGTGTCACCCTGGGCCTGCAGCAGTTCGCCGGGCTGGCCCGAGGCGGGCACCACACCGGCGGCCCACAGCTTGATGGTGTCTTTGGGCGCATCGGTGCCGGCGCCTGTGGGCCAGGCCAGGGTGCAGCCCGGAAATGGATCGAACGCCCGAACGCGGGCGGCCAGTGTGCGGGCCGGCAATCGCCAGTCGATGGCGGCCTCGGCCTTTTCAATCTTGTGGGCGTAGGTCACGCCCTGGGCAGGCTGGGGGGTGCGGCTCAGGCCGCCGCAGGCCGCCATCTCCAGGGCCTCGACGATCAGGCGGCCGCCCAGCGTGGCCAGGCGGTCGTGCAGGGTGGCCGTGGTGTCGTCTTCGCCAATGGGGATGCGCTCCACCAGCAGCATGTCGCCGGTATCCAGGCCGGCGTCCATCTGCATGATGGTGATGCCGGTCTCGGCGTCCCCCGCCTCGATCGCGCGGTGGATCGGCGCGGCGCCCCGCCAGCGCGGCAGCAGCGAGGCGTGGATGTTCAGGCAGCCCAGGCGCGGCAGATCGAGCACCCACTGCGGCAGGATCAGCCCGTAGGCGGCCACCACCATCACGTCGGGGGCGGAGGCCAGCAGGGCCTCGCGGGCTGCAGCGGCCTCGTCGGGGTATTTGCCGTCCAGGCGCAGGCTGTGGGGTTGGGCCACGGCGATCCCATGCTGCAGGGCCAGCTGCTTCACGGGCGAGGCCTGCAGTTTCATGCCCCGGCCGGCAGGGCGGTCGGGCTGGGTCAGCACCAGGGGCACCTCAAAGCCGGCGGCCAGCAGGGCGCGCAGGGCTTCGGCGGCAAATTCAGGCGTTCCGGCAAACGCCACCTTCATGGGCCGACTCATGGCGGCGCACCCTCAGGCCGATTGCGCCTCACGGGCGCGCTTGACCAGCTTGGTCTTGATGCGGTTGCGCTTCAGCGGCGAGAGGTATTCAACGAACACCTTGCCCATGAGGTGATCCAGCTCGTGCTGCACGCACACGGCCAGCAACTCGTCGGCCTCGAATTCGTAGGTCTGACCGTCACGGTTCAGGGCCCGCACGCGGATGCGGGCATGCCGTTCCACCTTGTCATAGATGGTGGGCACCGACAGGCAGCCTTCCTCCCACACGATCATCTCGTCGCTGGCCCAGACGATTTCGGGGTTGATGAGCACGCGCGGCTCGTTGCGCTCTTCGCTGGTGTCGATCACCACCACGCGCTCGTGCACGTTGATCTGGGTGGCGGCCAGCCCCACGCCCTTGGCGTCGTACATGGTCTCCAGCATGTCGTCGACCAGCTGGCGGATGCGCTCATCCACCTGGGCCACAGGCTTGGCCACCGTGTGCAGGCGGGGATCGGGGTAGTGCAGGATGGGCAGCAGGGCCATGACAGACAGAAGCAGAAGGTTGTGGGAGCAGCGCAACGACGCCAGGGGTGAGCCCGCGAGCAGCGCTCGTAACACAGGGCAATATCCGTTGCGACGCCCGCGAATTTGCGGGCAGAATCAGCTGACTATTGTTCCTATTTTGCCGAATTTGGCGCTGCTGTGGGCTGCGCCGGTGTTTGGCCACCACCCGGAGACTGTTTTCATGAGTCAGCGTCAACCGTCCTGTCGTGCCCTGAGCCTGTCGTTGCTCATGGCGCTCGGTGTGGGTTTCAGTGGCGTGGCGCAGGCGCAGTCCGGGCCCAATTTCCCCGTCACCGCCCAGCAAAAGTCCACCGCGCAGCAGGTGGCCCAGGCCGGTGTGGCCTTGTCCGAGCTGGCGCCCAACGCGCCTGATTCGTACACCGTCAAGCGCGGCGACACCCTGTGGGGCATCTCGGGCATCTTCCTGAAGACACCCTGGCGTTGGCCTGAACTGTGGGGCATGAACCTGCAGCAAATCCGCAATCCCCATCTGATCTTCCCCGGTCAGGTGCTGTACCTGGACAAAAGCAACGGCCGCGCCCGCCTGCGCCTGGGGCAGCCAGTGGGCAGTGGCGGCACCGTCAAGCTCAGCCCCCAGGTGCGTGAAGGCAGTGTGGACGACGCGATCTCGTCGGTGCCCGTGCACCTGCTGGAGCCCTTCTTCAATGAAGCCGTCATCTTCGAAACCAGCGAAGAATTGTTGCGTGCCCCGCGCATCGTGGCCACGCAAGAGGGCCGCGTGATGCTGTCGCGCGGCGAAACCGCCTACGTGCGCGGCGAGCTGAATGGCCGACGCGAGTGGCGCCTGTTCCGCGAGCCCAAGCCGTTGCGCGACCCCGTCAGCCGCGAGGTGCTGGGCTATGAAGCCCAGTACGTGGGCGTGATGAGCCTGGTGCGCGAAGGCGCCGAGGGCACGGGCGCCAATGGCGAGCCCCTGATCATTCCCTCCACCTTCAGCGTGACGGCCCTGCGTCAGGAAGCGGCGGTGGGCGACCGCCTGGCCCCCCTGGCACCGCGTGATTTCGACAACGTCGTGCCCCGTGCGCCCGGCAAGGATGTGGCCGGCCAGGTGGTCTCCATCTATGGCGATGGCCTGACGGCCGGACAAAACCACATCGTGGCCCTGAACCGCGGCGCGCAGGATGGCCTGGAGCGTGGTCACGTGCTGGCGCTGTGGCGCGATGGCCGTGTGGCACAAGACCGCGTCTCGGGCGACAACGCCACCATGAAGCTGCCCGACGAGCGCCATGGCCTGCTGTTCGTGTTCCGGGTGTTTGACCGCATGTCGTACGCGCTGATCCTGAACGTGCAAGAGCCCGTCAAGCCGGGTGACCGCTTCACCCAGCCCTGAGCGTTTTCAGCCTGCACAGGCTGTGCCCCGCCGCTGCCCTGCCGGGTGGCGGCCCTGATACACATCAAAAATCATGAATACAGAGGAGGCGCGCGCCTGGTTGCGCCTGTTGTTGACCCCCGGCGTGGGGCCGACTGCCGTGCGCCGTTGGCTGGCGGCGCTGGGTTCGCCCCAGGCCGTGTGCCAGGCGTCGGCCACGGTGCTGGGCCAGATCGCGTCGCCCCGCGAGGCCGCCATCTTGGCTGCCCCCGGCGATGAGGTCTGTGCCCTGGTTGAGGAGCACGTCCGTCGGGTGGGGGCGTGGCTGGCGGCTGCGCCCTGTCCGCCCTCTCGGCACCTGTTGAGCCTGGGCGATGCCCATTACCCCGGCAGCCTGCTGGACCTCGCCGATCCACCGCTGCTGCTCTTCGCTGAGGGCGATCTGAATTTGCTGCAAGCCCCTGCGCTGGCGGTGGTGGGCAGCCGCCACGCCACCGCCCAGGGCCTGGATCACGCACGTGACTTCTCGCGGGCCCTGAGCGCCTCGGGTGTGACCATCGTGTCCGGCCTGGCGCGCGGCATCGACGCAGCCGCTCATGAGGGCGCGCTCGACGGACAGTTGCTGCTGGCCCCCGCCGGGCGGCCGGGCGGCACCATCGCCGTGGTGGGCACGGGGCTGGATCAGGTCTACCCCAAGGCCCATGCACGACTGGCGCAGGCCATCGCGTCGCGCGGTTTGATGCTGTCGGAGTTTCCGCTGGGCACGCCACCGCTGCGGGGCAACTTTCCCAAGCGCAACCGATTGGTGGCGGCGCTGTCGCGCGGCACCCTGGTGGTGGAGGCGGCTGTGCAGTCGGGCTCGCTCATCACCGCCCGCCTGGCGGCCGAGCTGGGCCGCGAGGTCATGGCCATCCCCGGCTCCATCCATGCGCCCCAGGCCCGGGGCTGTCATGCCTTGATCAAGCAGGGCGCCCGCCTGGTGGAAACCGCAGACGAGGTGCTGGAAGAACTGGGGCTGGGCGCTTTGGCGAAGGGGGCGGCGGTCGGCGCGGCGTCGGCGTCTGCCCCAGCCGATGCATCGTCTTCAGCGGCGCCCTCGGAAGACGACGCGCTCTTGAGCGCCATGGGCCACGACCCGGTCAGCCAGGAGGCCTTGTCAGCGCGCACCGGCCTGGGGCCGGCCGAGCTGGGCGCCCGGCTGCTGGAGCTGGAGTTGATGGGCAAGGTGGCCCGGCTGCCCGGGGCCTTGTTCCAGCGTCGTCGGGCGGCCTGACGCACAATGCAGGTCATCGCTTTGCTTTGCTGACCACCGCTGTGCCTTCTGCCATCGACACCCGGGTGCTGCACCTGGGTAGGGTTGATTACGAACCCACGTTCCAGGCCATGCAGGCCTTCACCGAAACCCGGGGCCCTGATGCGCCCGATGAAATCTGGCTGTGCGAGCACCCGCCGGTCTTCACGCAGGGCCTGGCCGGCAAAGCCGAGCATGTGCTGCTCAACCCGCCGGGGCCCGAGCACATCCCGGTGGTGCAGACCAACCGGGGCGGGCAGGTGACCTACCACGGCCCTGGCCAGGTGGTGGCCTACCCCCTGCTGGATTTGCGCCGCCGGGGTTACTTCGTCAAAGAGTACGTTTACCGCATCGAAGAAGCCATCATCCGCACGCTGATGCATGTCGGGGTGACGGGGCACCGCGTCGCGGGTGCACCGGGCATTTATGTGCGCCTGAACGACCCGTTCGCCCATGCGGCCCTGACCGAGCCCGCCAACCCAGCCGACCCCTTCAAGGGCCTGGGCAAGGTGGCCGCACTGGGCATCAAGGTGACGCGGCATTGCACCTACCACGGCCTGTCGCTCAACGTGGCGATGGATCTGGCGCCGTTTGCCCGCATCAACCCGTGCGGCTACGCTGGCCTGGCCACGGTGGACCTGGCCAGCCTGGGCGTGCAGATTGCACCCGATGAGGTGGCGGCCGTGCTGGCCACGCAGTTGCTCAGCCGTCTGGGCTGAGCCTGGGCTGGACCCTGGTCGCGCCGCGCCTCAGCGGAAGCGCGACACCGCCGACACCAGTTGCTGGGCTTGTTGTTTCAGGCTTTCGGCGGCAGCCGCGCTTTGCTCCACCAGCGCGGCGTTTTGTTGCGTGGATTGGTCCATCTCGGTCAGCGATTGCTGCAGCAAGGACACGCCTGAGCTTTGCTCTTCGCTGGCGTGGCGGATCTCCGCCACCGTGTCGTTCACGCGCCGGATGGCCTGCACCACCTCCTGCATGGTCTGGCCTGCTTTGTCCACCAGGGCTGAGCCATTTTCGACCTTGTCAACACTGTTGTTGATGAGGTTCTTGATTTCCCGTGCCGCATTGGCACTGCGGCTGGCCAGCGAGCGCACCTCATTGGCCACCACCGCGAAGCCCCGACCCTGCTCGCCAGCCCGGGCGGCTTCCACGGCCGCATTCAACGCCAGGATGTTGGTCTGGAAGGCAATGCCGTCGATCACGCTGATGATGTCGGCGATCTTGCGCGAACTGTCGTGAATGTCGCGCATCGTGCTGACGACCTGGCCCACCACCTCGCCCGCATCGGTCGCAATCTGACTGGCTGCTTCGGCCAACTGGTTGGCTTGGCGGGCGTTGTCGGCGTTCTGGCGCACGGTTTCATTGAGCTGCACGGCGGTGCTGGCGGTTTGCTGCAGGCTTCCTGCTGTGCGCTCGGTGCGCACTGACAGGTCCTGGTTGCCAGCGGCCACCTCGCTGCTGGCCACCTCCACGCTTTCGCTCACCTCACGCACCCGTCCGATCAGGGTGGCCAGGTTGTCGCGCATGCGTGCCATGTCGGCCAGCAGGGCGGCCACCTCGTCACCCCGGGGGTCGTGGGGCACCGGCTCCATCCGGCCATCCGCAATCGCGCTGGAGACGCGCTGCGCATAGCGCAGGCCGCCCACCAGGCGGCGCAGGCCGCGCTTGGCCAGCCAAGTGGCGGGCGCCAAGGCCAGCGCCAGCAGGGCCAGCACGGCGGCCCAGGCGCGTTGGTAGGTTTGGTCGGCGTTCTTGTTCAGTTGAGCAGCAGCTTCCAGGTGGTGAGTCTCCAGCGCCTGCAGCGCATCGAACAAGGCTTTCCCCTCCGTGCGTCCCGCCAGCAGGAACGCAGCCAGCTGATCCTTGGTGAAGTCTTGACGGTTCAATCCCTCGATCGTGGCGTTGCAGCGAGCCAGCCACACTTGCATGGCTTGCCCGACCGTTTCGGTGACGCGCCGGTCGGCCTCTTGCGTCGTCAAGGCTTGCAGGCGCTTCCAGGTTGCATCAATGTCTTGTCGTCGCTCGGCCAGTCGCTTGAGGTGCATCTCGGTGGGGTGGTCGTGCACGTCGGCCACGGGGCTGTCGGGGGCGTGCTGGTAAGTCAGCAGCACTTCGGTGCGATTGTCCTGGATGAGTTGCCGCAGTTTGGCGGCCGTTTGGCTGGCTTGCATGTGGGTGTCGTGCACCAACTCCAGGTCGTGGCTCATGGTTCTCAGGCCATGCAGCGACAGGGCGGCCAGGATGACAAAGCCCAACCAGAAGATCGCCGTGGCTGAGACCAGTTTGAAAGTGAGAGATTGGGGGCGGATCATCAAATGCTCCGATGCAGGTTGATCGTGAAACGGCATTACTCAGTCGGCCTGCGTTCAGCAAGCGGACAAAGGCATCGGCAATTCCGTATCGCGTGTGATATCGGACATTGAATCAGCGCTCTTGAGGGTGCGATCGGTCTTTTTGCACCTGGATGGTGCTGGTATTTGTGGCTTGCCACATCGCCCGGGCGTGGGGCTTGGGCTACAGTGATGGCATGAGCCAGCCGTCCGCCCCCCCTTCTGACGCGTCCGTCACGCCCGCCGCAACGGGCGCCTACAATCCCTCGGCCAAGCAGAAGGCCCAGGCCAAAACCGCGCGCATCCCCATCAAGATCGTGCCGGTGGGCGAGGTGCTCAAGAAGCCCGACTGGATCCGCGTCAAGGCGGGCTCGCCCAGCACCCGTTTCTACGAGATCAAGCAGATCCTGCGCGAGCACAAGCTGCACACGGTGTGCGAAGAGGCCTCGTGCCCCAACATCGGTGAATGCTTTGGCCACGGCACGGCCACCTTCATGATCATGGGCGACAAGTGCACGCGCCGCTGCCCGTTCTGCGACGTGGGTCACGGCCGCCCCGACCCGCTCGATGTGAACGAGCCGGCCAACCTGGCCAAGACGATTGCGGCGCTCAAGCTCAAGTACGTGGTCATCACCTCGGTGGACCGCGATGACCTGCGCGACGGTGGGGCCGGCCACTTCGTGGAATGTATCCGGCAGGTGCGCGAGCTGTCGCCAGCCACCCGCATCGAGATCCTGGTGCCGGACTTCCGTGGTCGCGACGACCGCGCGCTCGAGATCCTCAAGGCCGCCCCGCCCGATGTGATGAACCACAACCTGGAGACCGCGCCGCGCCTGTACAAGGAGGCGCGCCCGGGCAGCGATTACCAGTTCAGCCTGAACCTGCTGAAAAAGTTCAAGGCCCTGCACCCTGATGTGCCCACCAAGAGCGGCATCATGGTCGGCCTGGGCGAGACGGATGAGGAGGTCTATCAGGTGATGCGCGACATGCGCGCACACGACATCGACATGATCACCATCGGCCAGTACCTGGCGCCGTCCAACCACCACCTGCCGGTGCGCCGCTACGTGCACCCCGACACGTTCAAGGCCTATGAGCAGGCCGCCCTGGAGATGGGTTTCACTCACGCGGCCGTGGGGGCCATGGTGCGGTCGAGTTATCACGCAGACCAGCAGGCCATGAAGGCGGGGGTGCAGCTCTGAGGGGCTCGCACGGCCTGAGGCCATCTCCGCGGGGGCGCATGCCCGGGCAGGGACGGGCGCTGAGCGCCGAGCAGGAGGAGCTTGTGCGGCGCACGATCTGCGACAAGCGTCCCGAGCAGCTCAAGATGGACTTTGCGCTGTGGACGCGCCCGGCGGTCATGCAGCTCATCGAGCAGCTGTGCGGGGTCAAGCTGTGCGTGCGCGCGGTGGGCAACTACCTCCAGCGCTGGGGCTTCACACCGCAACAGCCCATCCGGCGCGCCTACGAGCAGCGCCCCGAGGCCGTGCAGCGCTGGCTGGAGCACGAGTACCCGGCCATCGAGCGTCGCGCCAAGGCCGAAGGCGCCGAGATCCACTGGGGCGACGAGACGGCGCTGGCCAACACCGACGTGCGCGGCAGGAGCTACGCCCCGCGCGGCAAGACGCCCGTGGCCATGAGTGTGGGCGGCACGCGCCAGAAGCTCTCAATGATTCCCACCGTCACCAACCGGGGCCGCGCCCACTGGATGATCATCGATGGGGCCTTCAACCACGAGCGGCTCATCGAATTCTTCGAGGCGCTCGTGCGTGACGGTCGTCGCCTGGGCAAGAAGGTCTTTCTGATCCTGGACAACCTGGGCGTGCACCACTGCAAGCCCGTCAAGGCGTGGCTGGCCGAACATACCCATGAGATCGAGGTCTTCTACCTGCCCAGCTACAGCCCCGAGCTCAACCCGGATGAGCGCCTCAACGCCGATCTCAAGCACGCCATCGGCACCAAGGTGCCGGTGTGCACCAAGCCCAAGCTGCGCGCCGCGGCCGAGGCGCACATGCGCTTCATCGAGGCCAACCCGCAGCGCGTGCGGGCCTGCTTCCAGGATCCCCTCGTGCGCTATGCCGCATGAAAACTTATTCGTGCCGGATCAATAGCGTACTACGCAGGTACGCACTTCAACGCTTGCAAGTGGCCTCACCGAGTGCAGTATGGTATGGCAATACCTTTGGATACTTTCATGGGGTCCGCCATGACCGCTGCTGCCGTTCGCCCTGTGTCGATCAAGATCGACGAGGAAATCAAGGCGCGCTTAAAGCGCTTGGCTGACGCACGCCATCGCACGTCCCACTGGCTGATGCGCGAGGCGATCACCCAGTACGTTGATCGCGAGGAAAAGCGCGAGGCCTTCCGCCAAGACACGCTCAAGGCCTGGGAAGAGTACCGCACCACCGGACTGCACGCGACCGCCGAAGAGGTGGAAGCCTGGCTGTCGAGCTGGGGCACGGATAAGGAATTGCCCGCTCCGGCATGCCACAAGTGAGGTTCTCGCCGCCAGCGATCCGTGACTTGGAGCGACTGCGCGAATTCCTCCGCCCCAAAAGCCCCATCGCGGCCAAGCGCGCCGGTGAGGCCATCGTCAAGGCCATGCAGGTGTTGGGCTTGCAGCCCCAGCTTGGCCGCACCATCGAGGACTTGCCCGAAGAGTTCCGCGAGTGGGTTATCGACTTCGGCGATCCCGGCTACGCGGCCCGCTACCGCATCGACCCGGATGCCGTCACGATCCTCTCCGTGCGGCACCAGAAAGAGGTTGGCTTCTGATAGGGACACACTTCGGCCGCCGCGCGGTGGATGGCACCTTCGAATACCACGTCAGCAAAGAGTCGCTGGTCGCGGCCGAGCGGCGCGACAGCAGCGATGCACGCTCAGGCCTATTCGGCTTGATTGGCCTGCTGGTCGGCGGCGTCCTTACCTACATCGTGCTCATCAAAGTCGGCACTGACTGGCCCAAGTGGCTGCGCTTCAGTCTGGTGATCGCGGGCGCTGGTGGGCTGGCCTATGTCTTGGCCAAGTTCGCCGCCCTCCTCTGGAACATCATCCTCAGCCTCGTGCTGCTGGCCGTGCTGTGGGGCATTGGCTCCTGGATTTGGAAGGCCGTGTAGCACCGCCAGGCGGCACAAAAAGGGCGGCCCCACATGGGGGCCGCTGGAACAGCGCTGTCGCTGCCCGCTCAAGGATGTGAAGCGGGGGCCGAGGGAGGTACGGCCGTGCGCAATTATTGACAAGAAACGAATAAACTTGATTCATGCGGCGTACCGGACGGGTCCATGCTGGAAGTACCGCATGACGCGCTCGGGCGATTTTTGCAGCCTGCGCAAATGGCTGATGGTGGCCTTCTTCAGGTCCCCTTGGCTCTGGCCGGGGCCTTGCTGCTCACGACGGCCTTGAGGTCGGCGTTGAGCATCTCGTCGGGGTTGAGCTCCGGGCTGTAGGACGGCAGGTAGAAGACCTCGATCTCATGGGTATGCTCGGCCAACCAAGCCTTGACCACCTTGGTGTGATGAACCTAAATCCGGCAGTTACCCCGCCGCTGGCAGCCCTGTTGGGGGTCTTGGCGGGCCGATGACTGGCGCGATGCGGTCGCTGATGTAGCGCAGCAGGCAGCCCCAGCGGTCGAGGTCC
>JBKBMV010000010.1:0-96181 GCA_046295615.1 Aquabacterium sp. | reverse complement strand
ACTTCATCGCCATCGCCTACCTGCGCATGTCCAAGCTCAAGCACCTGCCGGCCAGCCCGTTCGCGCCGGCGATGCCCCAGTGACAGTGTTGCTTTCCACACGAAACGACATGGAGCCACCACACTTCGAGGCCCTGCTATGGCCGGTGCTGGCCGCACTGCTGTACACCACGTTCGTGCAAGTGCCCCTGCTGCATGTGCGCGATGCCTTTCGCGACCGGCGTTTCGTGCTGGCTATCCTGCTCGGCAACTTCGTGCTCATCCCCCTGCTGGTGTGGTTGGTGCTGCGCTGGCTGCCTGACGACCCGGCGCTGCATCTGGGCGTGCTGCTGGTCCTGCTGGTGCCCTGTACCGACTGGTTCATCACGTTCACGCAACTCGGCCGTGGCAACACCGCGCGGGCGATAGCGGTCACACCTCTCAATCTCTTGGTGCAACTGCTGCTGTTGCCCGTCTACTTGTGGCTGATGTTGCCGGCGGCCGATTTCAGCGAGGCGCTGAAGACTGAAGAGATGTTGCCCGCCGCGCTCGCGCTGATCGGCTTACCCCTGGTGGCCGCCGCGCTGACCGAGCGCTGGGTTGAAGCCAAGACGGAGCGCGCCGTCTGGCGCGAGCGTCTCGGCTGGTGGCCGGTGCCGCTGCTGGCCGTGGTGGTGTTCCTGATCGCCGGGGCACAGGTCGGCACGGTACTCGATACCGGACCGGTGCTGCTGACGGTACTGCCGGTGTTCGTCGGCTTCCTGCTGATGACCGCGCTGCTGGCGCTTGGCCTCACCCAGTGGCTGCGATTGCCAATGGATGCCGGGCGGACGCTTGCCTTCAGTCTCGGCACCCGTAACTCGTTCGTCGTGCTGCCGTTCGCGCTGGCTCTGCCTGCCGGCTGGGAGACCACCGTCGTGGTGATCGTGTTCCAGTCGCTGGTCGAGTTATTCGGGATGGTGTTCTACCTGTGGTGGCTGCCGCGCCATCTGTTCAAATCTTCACCCGCAGCCGAGTGATTCAAGTCTGCTGTAACGACTCGATCAACGGGCAGCGCACCTCACCTTTGGCTGTGCAGCACTGCTCAACCAGGGTGGTCAGGGTGGCCTCGATGCGGTGCAAGTCGGCGAGCTTGGCGCGCACGTCTGCCAACTTGCGTTCGGCCTGTTCGCGGGCCTCGGTGCAATGCGCCCCATCCTCGAGCTTCAGCAAGTCGCCGACCTCATCGAGACTGAACCCCAGTTGCTGCGCGGATTTGATGAAGCGCACGCGCGCCAAGTCCATCCCGGCGTAGCGGCGGATGCCGCCGTGGGGTCGGTCGGGTTCTTGCATCAGTCCTTTGCGCTGGTAAAAGCGGATTGTTTCGACGTTGACGCCAGCGGCCTCGGCCAGTCTGCCGATGGTCAGCGTTGCGGTGTTTGCATTCATGGCGCTTGACTCCGTACTTAAGTACGGAAGTAAGCTTAAACCATGAAATCAGAATCCCCAACTGAATCACGACGAAACGGCGGGCGCAGCGCGCTGCTGACCGGCGGTCTGGCGGCCATCCTCGCGTCCACCTGCTGCCTTGGCCCTTTGGTGCTGATCACTCTGGGCGTCTCCGGCGCGTGGATCAGCAACCTGACCCTGCTTGAACCCTATCGACCTTTCTTCATTGGCGTGGCACTGGTGGCACTGTTTTTCGCGTATCGGCGGATATGGCGAGCGCCAGCAGCCTGCGAGCCCGGGCAGGTCTGCGCGCTGCCGCAGGTCAATCGCAGCTACAAGGCCGTGTTCTGGATCGTCATGGCACTGGTCATTGTCGCCCTCGGATTCCCGCTGATCGCGCCCTGGTTCTACTGAAAGGAGACTGTCATGAAAAAACTGATTGCGCTGGCGGCGTTGGCCTCGATGACCTCGCCCCTTTGGGCGGCGACCCAAACCGTCACGCTATCTGTGCCTGACATGAACTGTGCTGCCTGCCCGATCACAGTCAAGAAGGCGCTGACCAAGGTGGCCGGCGTCAGCAAAATCGACGTGAACCTGGATCGACGTGAGGCCAAGGTGACCTTCGATGATACGAAGGCAAACGTCGAGGCCCTCACACGCGCCACGAAGGACGCAGGTTACCCCTCCACGGTGGCGGGAGCAGCCAGGTGACTACGGTGATCTTGGAATCGACGCTGACCTGTCCCGAGTGCGGCCATGTCAAGACTGAAACCATGCACACGAATGCCTGCCAGTGGTTCTACGAGTGCGAGCAGTGTCACACCGTGCTCAAGCCCAAGCCGGGGGACTGCTGCGTGTATTGCTCCTACGGCACAGTGCCCTGCCCGCCAATTCAGGAACGAGGCAAGGGCGGTTGCTGTAGTTAACCCTCACCTGCGGCTCCTCCCACCACGTCGGCGGCTCAATCGCCAGGTCGAACAGCGTGATGTGGTTCTGCAGTGCGACGTCAAGGATGGCGGCCACGATCCCGTGTGTCAGCCTTCGTCCTCACTGATTCGCAGGAACCCGCATCTTTCCGCACGAACCCGCAGGAACCCTCACCAGCCCGCACGGCCTGATGGCAAGCCGTTGATTTTCAACAAACCGCTCGATCGGTCCGCACTTGCGGACTGCGGACGTTCAATTCGCCGGTAATCTGGCTTGCAAGCGTGGTCGCCGGCACCGTCGTGTTGCGAAACGTCGGTACTTGTAAGTATTTGCCGACGAATTGGAACATCCTTCAGCCGGCACTGGTCTGCGCCGCGACCGTCTTGGTCGAGGTCGCCAGGCACGATTCCTCGTAGGCCTCGATGTCGGCCTGCCGGTAGAGCACCCGCCCACAGAGCTTCAGGAACTTGGGGCCGATCCCCGCGCTGCGCCAGCGTTCCAGTGTGGCCTCACTGATGCACCAGCGGGCGGCCAGTTGTTTTTGGTTGAGGTGTACGACGTCCATCTTGGTCTCCTTCCGAATGAGTTGGCAGGAGTCCATGAAGGCGCCGTTCCAAGCGTGAGCCAAGCCAATTCCTGGGAACGCTGCTACTCCGGCAGATCGTTCAGCTCGTAGCTGGTACTGCGTCCACCCGCATCCGATTTGCGCAGCACGCCCCGCGTCAGCAGATCGTTGATATCGCGTAGCGCCGTGTCCGGTGAACACTTGGCAATGGCCGCCCACTTGCTGCTGGTGAGCTTGCCCTCAAAACCGTCGAGCAGCCTGTTCAGCAACTTCACCTGTCGCTCGTTCAATGGCGTGGTCGCCCAGCGTTGCCAGAACCGCGCCTTGACCAGTACGGCATCGAGCGTGTGCTGTGCCTGGTCGACGGCGCGATGGAGGGTATCGAGGAACCAGGCGAGCCACTCGGTGACGTCCAGCGACCGTTTCTGGGTCCGCTCTAGGATGTCGTAATAGGCCTCGCGTTCGCGCTGGATCTGCGCCGACAAACTGTAGAAACGCTGCGGACTACCGTCGGCACGCGCCAGCAGCAGGTCGCCAATAGCCCGGGCGATACGACCATTGCCGTCATCGAACGGGTGCAAGGTGACGAACCACAGGTGCCCAAGGCCGGCCTTGAGCAGCGGTGGTTCGTTCGATGTGCCATTCAGCCAGTCGAGGAAACGACTGGTTTCGGCCTCGAGGCGATCGGCAGGCGGCGCTTCGAAATGCACCCGCTGGCGGCCGATGGGGCCAGACACCACCTGCATCGGGCCACTGGTATCGTCACGCCAGCCGCCGACCTTGATCTTGGAAAGACCGGAGTAGCCGGTGGGAAACAGTGCGGCATGCCAGCCGAACAGACGTTCACGCGACACCAGCGCATGACAGTTGGCGGTGGCGTCGAGCACCATCTCGACCACGCCCTCGACGTGGCGATCTATCGGAGCGAGCGCGCCGATGTCCACGCCCACCCTGCGGGCGATGGACGAGCGCACGGATTCGACGTTGAGTTGCTCGCCCTCGATCTCACTGGTCTTAACCACGTCCTCGGTGAGCGCCGCGAGGCTCGCCTGGTCGCGCAGCGCCATGCCGACGTCGGCCAAGCGCCCCATCAAGAGCCCCTGGGCACGACTAACCTCGGCCATCGGGCCGGCAAGCACTGCCAGGTCGAAGCGCCAGTTCGGCCAGTCGCTGGCCTGCCAGATGTATTTGCAATCGCCGCTATTCATGCGGAGATTATGGTCTGCAATCTCCGCATGCGCAAGTCAATCGCCGCACCTTATGCGGTGAATGTGAGCACCATTCGCCGCATGGCGGATCGCCTTGCCCCGGAATGGGTGCAAATGGGCGTCCATTTGGTTGTCCGCCCGGCAAGCCATGTTTCGAATATTTCGATTATTCGTTTATTTCGGTTATACTCTTTCTCATGATGCTGTTCGAAGCATCCAGGAGGCTGCCATGAGCACTCTCTCTCCCCCCCATCCGTTGCCGACGGCCGAAGAAGTTGCCATCGCCCGCGAGAGCGGCCGGGCGCTGTCTGCCTTTCTGCAGACCCGTGCGGAAACCCAGCAGATCGAGATCCTCGACGACAAGGGCGCGTCCCACCCGGTGCGCGTGCCGGTGTCGGCGCTACGCCTGCTCGTGGACATTCTGACCGAAATCGGTAAGGGCAATGCGGTCAGCATCATCCCGATCCACGCTGAGCTGACGACCCAGGACGCAGCGGACGTGCTCAATGTCTCGCGCCCCTTCCTCGTGCAGTTGCTGGAGCGCGGCGAGATCCCGTTCCACAAGATCGGAACACACCGTCGCGTCCGCTACCAGGACGTGATCGCATACAAGGAACGGATCGACGCTGAGCGCAGCAAGGCCCTCGATGCACTGGCCGAACAAGCCCAATCGCTCAAGATGGGGTACGACTAACGTGCTTCGGCCTTTGAGCGACGCCCCCTTTTCATCGCTGTCCCACAGTCCGTCGCTGGATCAAACGCCGGGCTGTAGCTCGACACGCACCTCACGCGACTTGCCGGCCCGCTCCACCACCAACAACACCACATCGCCAACTTGCTTGTCATCGAGCCGGGCCAACAACTGGGCCACATCGTCTATGGCCGCACCATCGATGTTGACGATGCGATCACCCGGCACGATGCCTTGCGGTGAGACCTCAATCCCGACAAGTCCCGCCTTCTGTGCGGCCGAGCCTGGGGTGACCCGCAGCACGAACACGCCTCGGCTACCGGTCATGCCCTGCAGGCGCGCGTTGAGCTGCTCGTCCACCTCGATGCCCAGCGCCGGGCGGATGTACTTGCCGTTTTTGATGAGCTGCGGCACCACCCGCATGACGGTATCGACCGGCACGGAAAAGCCGATGCCGGCCGATGCGCCGGATGGGCTGTAGATGGCGGTGTTGATGCCGATGAGTCGTCCGGCAGAATCGAGCAGCGGACCACCTGAGTTGCCCGGGTTGATGGCGGCGTCAGTCTGGATCAGGTGCTCGATGGCTGGGCCTCCCGCTTCTCCCGCCAGGCTTCGGTCGAGTGCGGACACGATGCCGGTGGTCAGCGTCCAGTCGAGCCCGAAGGGATTGCCGATGGCGAACACCTTCTGCCCCACCTTGAGGTCAGCGCTGGTGCCCACCGGCACCGCCGGTGGGCGTTTGAAGCCGACACCGATCTTGAGCACCGCAATGTCGTGCGCCGGGCTGGCGCCGACGAGTGCGGCCTGGTAGTCGCGTCCGTCGGCCAGTTTGACCGTAGCAGAAGATGCGCCCTGGATGACATGGAAATTGGTCACGACATGACCCGCTTCGTCCCAGATGAAGCCTGACCCCGTTCCGCGCGGAACCGAAAAAACATTGCGCGACCAGACATCACGCACCAACTGCGCCGTGGTGATGTAGACGACCGATGCACGCGACTTCTCGAACAGCTCGATCGTGGCTATTTCGTCTTGCGCCAGGTCGCCTCGCGGCGTGACGGTGCGTTCGGCCGCCTGATCAGGGGCGAACCAAGCTTCGATGGCAGGGAGAAACTGCCACAAGAGCATGAGCGCCGCGATGCAGGCAGTGATGACCAGCCAGCGTCGGACAAAATGGTCTGGTGCTGCGCGGTTGTAGGGGTCGATGTAGGCCATGAATATCTCCTGTTGAAAATCAGCGCCACAGACCGCCCGGCCGCCAACGCGGCGAGCTCGGCGATACGGTGGAATCTGGCAAGAAGTGAGGCGAATGAAGTGGCGTGGGATGAACCGGTGCCGACAGCTCCCGCAAACGTTCGATTCGCGCAGCGGTTGCAGGGTGTGTACGCAGCCAAGAAGGCTCGGGATGGCCCCATCCCGGCAGCAGACACTCGCGCGGCGTGAGGCTACGCAGGAGTCCATCGGTGAGCACGATGGCGGATCGATGGGCCGAGCCGGTGGCGAACGCATTGACCATGGCGCTGGGGGCGTAGTGCGGCACCGGCACAGCAGGCAAACCGGCCCGTGCCGCCAGCTCGCGCACCAAGGCCCACAGATCGGGCGCTTCGCTCGGGTGCAAGGCACGCGCACGATAGAGTCGCAGGGTCAGACTCGACGCAGCGGCTGGCTCGACCAGCAGCGCAAGGCCTCCTGCCGCCATGGCCAGCCATAGCCCCATATCGCCGAAGAGCAGGCTGCCAGCCAAGGTGGCGATGCCGAGCAAGGTCACCACGAGCAGCGTTGTTTGCAAGCGGTTGAGCCAGCGATGCCGCGACCAGGCCTCCCCGGTGCCGCCAAATTCATGACGGTTCACGCGAGGCTTCCTCGGTCACTCTGTCATCGCGCTCGCGCAGCAGCCAGTAAGTAGTCCCCAGGGCCAGGGTCGCCCCCGCCAAGGCGGCCACTTTGCCCGGGCTGACATCAGGGTCGAGAATCACGAATTTGCGCGCCAGCGCGATCAGCGCGATCAGGATCACCGTCTTGACCTGGATGATGCTGTCACGGCGCAATGCCACTCGCACGATCGAGTGCTTGAACTCCATCGCGATCAACAGCGTCATGATCATGCCGAACACGCTCTGGAACACCTTGTGATCGAGCGGGTTGAAGGCATCGATGATGAGCAGGGTGAAGACGACGGAGATCAGCTGAATCAGCGACACGACGATGATCACGGCAATCACCGCCGACAGGAACAGCGCCACGACTTGCTCAAAGCGTTCGTAGAAGCTCATGACGGCCCACTGGTCGCGAAAGAGCTGAAACGGGTTGAGACGTTCTGATTTCATAAGAAACTAGCACTCTTGAAGTTCATAAAGTAGTGGCATTGCGCATTGACGATAGCGTGCCATTGGCAGCGCTGACAGGAACACCGCCAAGCCGCATCGCCTGTTCCGCCAGCCCCAGCGCCGGGGCAATGGCTGCCTTGTACACGTGAACGTTCGGCAGTTCCGTCAACGCAAGGGCTTCGCTCTCACGCCAGCACACAACCACGACGGGCAAAGCCGGGTGGTGCTGATGCACCGCCCGCGCAATGCGGGATGCCGATTGCGGATGGGGAAACGTTACCACCACCAGGCGGGCTTGCGACAGCCCTGCGGCGTTCAATGTGTCGGGACGGCTGGCATCGCCATAAACCACGGGGGCACCCGCTGCTCGCGCCGTCGCCGCCTGCTCGGCATCCGACTCCAGCAGCAGGTGCGGGACGCCTGCCAGCTTGAGGGTCGTACCGAGCAAGTCCTGCATCGTTCAGCGTCCGGACTGCGCAGCCGATGCCCAGCGCACGATGTCCTGCGCCCCCATGGCGCCGGCCTGGCGCGCGATTTCTCGCCCGTTGCGGAATAGCGCCAGGGTGGGAATGCTGCGGATGCCGAACTGCGCGGCCAGATGCGGCTCGGCTTCGGTGTTGACCTTGGCGAGCCGGACCTTGGGTTCCAGCAGGCGTGCGGCCTGCTGGAACTGCGGCGCCATCATCTTGCAGGGCCCGCACCAGGGTGCCCAGAAATCAACCAGCAAAGGAATGTCATTGCGCTCGGCATGACGGGCGAACTTGGCAGCGGTCAGCTCGATGGGCTCGCCGGAAAACAGCGGACGCTGGCAGCGACCGCAATTGGGGTGGTCGCCCACTTTCGCCATGGGTACGCGGTTGATGGATTGGCAGTGCGGGCAAACAATGTGAACGCTGTCGGTCATGGTGCAACTCCTTCAGGATGGGTGGGTGACGATGGCGCCGCTTGATCAGCAGCGTCGCGGGATTCGCGCTGAAGCCCCTGAGTCAACTGGCGGATATCGTTTTCATCGAGGGTTTCGCGCGCCAGCAGCTCGCGTGCGCAGCGCTCCAGCACCTCGCGATTGCGGTCGAGAATTCCGTAGGCGCGATCGAACACGCCCATCACGATGTCGCGGATGGCCTGGTCGATGCGCGCCTGGGTCGATTCCGCCACCCGGCAGCCCCCCTGCGCCAACTCCGGGGCGTCGAGAAAGCGTGGCCGCTGCGCCTCGAAGGCGATATAGCCCAGCCCCTCGTCCATGCCGAAGCGCGTGATCATGTCGCGGGCGATGTCGGTGGCGCGCGCCAGATCGTCTGCCGCGCCCGTGGACAGTTCGCCGAACACCAGTTTCTCGGCGGCGCGCCCACCCAGCAGCACGGCGATCTTGTGCTCGAGATCGGCCCGTGTCATCAGGAAACGGTCTTCGGTGGGGCGTTGCAACGTGTAGCCCAGCGCGCCGATGCCGCGCGGAACGATCGACACCTTGTGCACGGGATCGGTGCCCGGCAGGGCCAGTGCCACCAGCGTATGGCCCATCTCGTGGTAGGCCACGGTTTCCCGCTCCTTCGGGTTGAGTACGCGGTTTTTCTTTTCGAGCCCGGCCACAATGCGTTCGATGGCGGCGGTGAAATCCTGCAATTCCACCGCCTGCGCGCGGCGCCGTGTCGCGGCCAGCGCCGCCTCGTTCACCAGATTGGCCAGGTCGGCGCCGGAAAAGCCAGTGGTCAGCGCCGCGACCTGCTCCAGGTCCACATCGCGGGCGAGGGTGACCTTCTTGACATGGACCTTCAGGATGTCCAGACGCCCCTTCTTGTCGGGTCGATCCACCAGCACCTGGCGGTCGAAGCGGCCGGCGCGCAGCAGCGCTTGGTCGAGGATTTCCGGGCGATTGGTGGCCGCAAGGATGATGAGCCCCACCGAGCTGTCGAAACCGTCCATCTCGGTGAGCAGCTGGTTGAGCGTCTGTTCGCGCTCGTCGTGGCCGCCGATCGGCCCACCCGCACCGCGCGCGCGGCCGAGAGCATCGAGTTCGTCGATGAAGATGATGGCGGGTGCCTGGGTGCGGGCCTGCTCGAACAGGTCACGCACGCGCGCGGCCCCCACGCCGACGAACATCTCGACGAACTCCGACCCGGAGATGGAAAAGAACGGCACCCCGGCTTCGCCGGCCACCGCCTTGGCCAGCAAGGTCTTGCCCGTGCCCGGCGGGCCCACCAGCAGCACGCCTTTGGGGATGCGCGCACCGAGGCGGCCATAGTCCTGCGGGTTCTTCAGGAAATCGACAATCTCGACGAGTTCGGCCTTGGCCTCGTCCACGCCCGCCACATCCGCGAAGGTCACACCTGTGTTTTTCTCCACGAACACCTTGGCGCGGCTCTTGCCAATACTCAGGAAACCGCCCATGCCCTGCTTCTCGGCAAAGCGGCGGAAGAGGAAGAACCAGACGCCAAAGAACGCCACTGCCGGCAAAACCCACGACAGCAGATCGCGCAGCCAGGTGCTTTCCACGACCCGTGCATAGGGAACTTCGTATTTGGACAGCCGCTCCGCCAGATCAGGTTCGACCCGCGTCGCGACGATGGTGGTCTTGCCGCGGGCGTCCGGTGATTTCAGGCGCCCGGTCACGGTTCGGTCCGATACCAGCACCTCGCCAACACGGCCCTCGGCCAGCGCCTTCTCGAATTCGCTGTACGGCACCGGCTCGACGGTCTGCGCCGCTTGCCAGTAGTTCTGGAACATCAGCAGCATCAAGCCGGCAATGATCCAGTACCCGACGTTCCATTGATCTTTCTTTTCCATCAGTGTTGTTCTCCGAAAGTCGTTTCGCTAAAGAACCGGCGTGAACAGGCGGGCGATGCCGTCGCGCACCTTCACGGCAAGCGGGCGAGCATGTACGGCCGCCGGCGTGACCAGGGCTGATGCGTCGCGCGTGGCAGCGAAGAGTGCTTCGAGGTGGCCACACAGCCCGGTGTCGTACACCTCGACATTGAACTCGAAGTTGAGCCTCAGGCTGCGCGCGTCCCAGTTGGCCGAACCGAGGCAGCACCAGGCGCCATCGACCAGCATCAGCTTGGTGTGATCAAAGGGGCCGGGGCGCTCGAAGATCCGTACGCCATGCTCCATCACCTGCCAGTAATGGGCGCGGGCCGCCCATTGCACGGACGGATGATCGCCGCTGGCGGACGTGAGCACTTCGATGCGCACGCCGCGCAAGGCGGCCGTATTCAGCGCCGCGATCATCGGCTGATCGGGCACGAAGTAGGGCGTCCAGATGCGGACCGACTGCTGTGCCGCAGTCAAGGCCCCCATGAATGTCCAACGCATCCGGTCCAGGGTTTCGTCCGGGCCGGCCTCAATGCCTCTGGCCCAGCTTGTACCCAACTCGCCAGCCGGCGCAGGCCGCCCACCCCAGAAGCGCTCGTCAAGCCGCTCGTCCGTGGTGTCGCACCAATCCTCGGTGAAGCAGCGCCTGAGATCGGCGACGACCGGGCCCTGCAGGCGGAAGTGCAAGTCATGGCAGGCCTGTTCGGGTGCGTCGGGCTGCCAGTACCGGCTGAAGATGTTCATGCCGCCGGTAAAGCCCGTTTCGCCGTCGATCACCAGCAGCTTGCGGTGATTGCGCAGGTGCGCGGCATGCAGGCGGGCGGGGATCAGCGTCGGGTTGAAAGACGCCACCACCAGCCCGCTGCACTTCAGCTGCCGATAGGCGCTTCGGCGTACCCATCGTGCGGAGACATCATCGATCAGCACCCGCACCTGCACGCCGCGCGCATGGGCACGCTGCAGGGCTTCGACAAACTGCGTACCGATGCCCCGACCATCGAAGATGTAGGACGCCAGCGCAACGCTGTGTCGGGCCGAGTCGATCGCGGCGAGCATGGCCGGGTAGGCCTGCTCGCCATCGACCAGTGGCTCGATGCGATTGCCATCGGTCAGCGGCTGACCGGTGGCGCTTGCTACCAGACGGGCCAGACCGGTGAACGCCGATGGCAGCGTGTCCGGAACAATCTGACAGTCTGGCGTCAGTGATGCACGGCCAGCGCCCGGGTACAGCCTCCGCGCCCGCCGTTGATAGCGGTTGATGCCGAACAGCAGGTACAGCAGCGAACCGCCAATCGGCAGCAACGCGATCAGCAGCACCCAGAGCGTCGCCGATCGGGGGTCACGCTTGTAGACAACCGCGTGCCCCGCAGCGGCGAGCGCCGCCGCGAGTGAGACCAGGGTGGCTGCCGATGCCAGGCCATGGGGGTCAGACACGACAGCCCCCTGAATCAGGACGGATCGCTGGCCGGCTTCTTCTTGCGCGAACCCTTGCCGTTGTCGCTCTTCGGCGCATCGGTCGACTTGGCTTCGTCAGGCTTATCGGCCTTGACCTCGCTCTTGGGCGGCTCCGTGCGCTCGAAGCCGACCCGATCCGCCTTGTCGTCCCAGCGGGCGACGACGTGATCGCCCTTGCCGATGCCGCCGCCCAGCATCTCGCGCGCCAGCGCCGTTTCCAGCTCGCTGCGGATCACGCGCTTGAGCGCACGGGCGCCGAACTCGGGCTTGTAGCCTTCCTCGGCAAAGTGGTCGATCAAGGTCTGGTCGAAGGTCAGGGTCACGCCCTGGCTGGCCGCGTTACGCGCCACGCGATCGAGTTGCAGCCCGACGATGTGACGGATCTCCTCCTTGCCCAGGGCATGGAAGACGATGATCTCTTCGATCCGGTTGAGGAACTCGGGCCGGAAGTGCCCGCGCAGCACGTCCATGACCTCGTTTTTGGTCTTCTCGTACTCCTCGCCAGCCGCGCCGCGCGCCTTCAGGCGCCGCTGGATGATGTCCGAGCCCAGGTTGGACGTGGCGATGATGATGGTGTTGGTGAAGTCCACCACGCGCCCCTTGCCGTCGGTCAGGCGGCCGTCGTCGAACACCTGCAGCAGGATGTTGTAGACGTCGGGATGGGCCTTCTCGATTTCGTCGAGCAGCAGCACGCTGTAGGGCTTGCGACGCACTTTCTCGGTCAGTTGACCGCCTTCGTCGTAGCCGACGTAGCCCGGAGGGGCGCCCACCAGTCTCGCCACGGTGTGGCGTTCGCCATACTCCGACATGTCGATGCGCAACAGTGCACCCTCGTCGCCATAGATGGACTCGGCCAGGGCCTTGGCCAGCTCGGTCTTGCCGACGCCGGTGGGCCCGAGGAACAGGAACGTGGCCACCGGCTTGCTGCCCTCGCGCAGGCCGGCGCGCGACAGCCGCACCGCATCGGCGACGGCGCGCACCGCTTCGTCCTGCCCGACCAGGCGCTCATGCAGACGCTGCTCCAGGTGCAGCAGCTTCTCGCGCTCCTCCACCGTCAGCTCGTTCACCGGAATGCCGGTCAGGCGCGAGACGATCTGGGCCACGTGCTCGGCCTTGACCTCGGCGCTGCCCGAGGCGCGCTCGCGCTCCCAGTCCTCGACGCGCTTCTTGAGCTCGGCCTCCTTGGCTTCGATGCGCTTGCCGATCTCCGCCGCCTTGTCGTATTGCTTGCGGGCAGCCACGTAGTCCTGCTCACGGCGCAGCTGGTGCAGTTCAGCCTCCAGCTCCTGCACGGCGATCGGGCGAGCCGTCGCAGACAGCTTCACCCGGGCAGCGGCCTGATCGAGCAAATCGATGGCCTTGTCCGGCAGGAAGCGCGCGGTGATGTAACGGTCGGAGAGCTCGGCGGCGGCGATGATCGCTTCCTCCGAGATGCTGACCTTGTGGTGCGCCTCGAAGGTGTCGCGCAGGCCGCGCAGGATCATGATGGCCTGCGCCACGGTGGGCTCCGGCACCGTCACCGGCTGGAAGCGTCGCTCCAGCGCGGCGTCCTTCTCGATGTACTTCTGGTACTCGTTGAGCGTGGTGGCGCCGATCAGGTTCAGCTCGCCACGCGCCATCATGGGCTTGAACACGTTGGCCACGTCCAGGCCGCCTTCGCCGCCGCCCTGACCCGCACCGACGATGGTGTGCACCTCGTCGATGAACAGGATCAGCTCGCCCTGGTGCTCCGAGATTTCCTTGAGCACCTTCTGCACGCGCTCCTCGAACTCGCCCCGGTACTTCGCACCTGCGACCATTGCATTGATGTTCAGCTCCACCAGGCGCTTGTCGCGCAGCGTCTCGGGCACCTCGCCGGCCACCATGCGCTGCGCCAGGCCCTCGACGATGGCGGTCTTGCCAACGCCCGGCTCGCCAATCAGCACCGGGTTGTTCTTCTTGCGCCGCGCCAGCACCTCGATCGTGGTCTCGATCTCCTGGGCCCGACCGATGACCGGGTCTAGCTTGCCGTCACGCGCCATCTTCGTCAGGTCGCGGGAGTACTTGTCGAGCTCGGGGGTGTTGGTGGGCGTCTCGGCGCGGCCGTCCTCGGCGCCCTTGCCGACCACCTTGCTAACCTGCTGGCGCAGCGCCTGCGGCGTGAGGCCATAGCGGCGCAGCAGGTTGGCCGCCAACCCTTCGCCTTCTTCGGCCAGTCCCACCAGAAAATGCTCGGGGCCGACATAGGAATGACCGAGTTCGTTGGAGGCCACGAAGGCGCGGCTGAGCGCGTCCTTGACGCGCGGCGACACACCGATTTCGCCCTCGAAGGGCTTGTCGCCCCGCTTGGCCTCGGATTCGATCTGGCGCTTGAGGTCGTCCGCCTTGATCTTGAACTGACCAAGGATGGTCTTGACCACGTCACTGTCGGTTAGCGACAGCAGCAGGTGTTCGGTATCCACCTCGGGACGGCCAAACTCGGCGGCGTGCTTGGCGGCCTCCTGCAGCAGGGCCTCCGATTGCTCGCTGATGCGGCTGGCCAAACCGCCACCGCGACGGCGCGGTGCGCCGGCCCCTGCGGACGCCGGTTCGCCGAACGAGGCGTCGACCACCTCATCGTCGGCATCGGCCGTCACGGGTGCCGAGTTGTTTCCAAAGTGGAAGAAGTCGCTGCCCAGAAAATCCTCGAACAGCCCGCTGCGCGAGCCGAACAAGGCTTCCAGCGGGGAAACGGTACGCTTTTGCTGGCGCACCAGTTGGCGGTAGTGGTCGTCGCACAGCAGCATGGTGCTTTGGCGACCATTCAGATTGGCTTCTACCCGCACGGTAGCAGGTTGGCCGCAGACTTGGCATTGTTTTCTGGCCATGCGGGCACTCCTGGAGTGATTAGGGCGACGAGGTGCCTCGCGTCATGGCACCTCGTCTGCGAGTTGATTGAGCAAGTATGCAAGCGGCAATCAATTTCAGCTGTTGATGGGAATGGAGCGTCCCTGCTTCGGTGTACTGATCTCGCGCTTGTCCATCGTGATGGTGAGCACGCCATTCTTGAAATTGGCCTTGATGGAGTCCTGATTGGCATCGCCGGGCAGGTTCAGCGCACGCTGAAAACTGCCGTAGGACCGCTCGATCCGATGGAAGCCCCCCTCCTTCTTCTCCTGCTCCTGACGCTTTTCACCGCGCACCACCAGCACGTCGTTGTCGAGCGTGATCTGAATGTCCTTCTCCTCGACACCTGGAACTTCCAAAGCAATCCTGTACTGCGTGTCGGTTTCCTGGATGTCCACGGCCGGCTTCAGCATGCCTGGCCACTCTGCCGGCCAACGCGGCATGGCCAAAGTCGGAAAACCAAACCCGCGAAATGCGTCATCAAAGAGGCGGTCGATCTCGCGATGCAGTTGCAAGATCGGACTGACCGCGCCTGCAGCCACCGACTGTTCATTGCGCTGAACCGGTAGTGAGGCGGCGGCCTGGTGTTCTTCCTGTTCGTTCTTGAACCAGTTCCAGGGAGCCAACTTCTTGAAATCAAAATCCATGTCAAACCTCCAAAAATAATGAATTGAAAAGCCGCTTGATCTGCTTGCCTGCTCAGACAGGCATCACATGCAGGCGACACTGCTTGCTGGAAGGGTTTTGCTGTTCACGTTCGCGCATCACCTCCTTTCTGGGCCTCGCATGGCGATCGATCTTGAATCCACTGATCGATGTGGCTTCGCCAAAACCGCCATGTCCCACCCACTTTGAATGCCGGGATCTCCTCTTGCGCGGCAAATCGGTATAGCGTGCGCTTGCCAACCTTCAAGTACGCCGCCAGCTCGTTGAGCGTGAAGATTCCATCCGGACTGGTTTTCCTATCTCCACCACGCGCACTTTTGACTCTGTTCAGCTGTTACCGTTTCCTGCGAGCATTTGTGATGATTTGCGCTTTCTCGCAAATTTCAAGAGGCGCCGCACATAAAATTGATCAATGTCAATGGCGCCCGCCGTTTTTGCCTAAGCCCACTGCGTATACAAAGTGCGGCATGTCTGACCCCAGCCACTACCAGTCTCTGGTGAACAACATCCCGGGCATCAGCGACCGATGCCGGTACGACGCCGACTGGACGATGCTGTTCATCAGCACGCACGTGGACCACGTGACGGGCTACTCAGCCGATGAGTTGCTGAACAACAAAACGGTGTCGCATGCCTCGCTGATCTTGCCGGACGACAATGCCCACGCTGGCGAGGGGGTGGCCGTCGCCGTGGCGCGCAACGAGCCCTGGCAGGTGGAGTACCGCGTGCGCCACAAGAATGGCCAGTTCCGCTGGGCCAGGCGGTGCTCGACGAGAACGGGCAGGTGCCGTACCTGGATGGGTTCATCCTCAACATCACGGAAGAGAAGAACGCCAAGCAGGCCATGGAGCGACTGGCCGTGCTGGTGCGCAACAGCAGCAAGGCCATGTTCTTGCTGCGCGGCCCCTTCTTGATTGACTGCAATGACGCGGCCTTGCGCCTGTTTGGTTTTCAGAAGGACGAGTTGATCGGTCAGAAGCCGGACGTGCTGTCCCCACCCCGTCAACCCGATGGCTGTGATTCGATCGAGCGAGGACACCAACTGATCAGCGCAACAGCCCACGGTGGGCCGCAGCGCTTTGAATGGCTGCATCAGCGGCGCAATGGCAGCGTGTTCGATGCCGAGATCTCGCTGAACCGAATCATGGAAGACGGCGAGGTCATCGTGTTCAGCATCGTGCGGGATGTGACCGACCGCAAGCAGCGCGAGCGCGAGATGCAGAAACTGAATGCGCGACTGGAGCAGCGTGTGGCCGAACGCACGGCCGATCTGCAGGCCGCCGCCGCAGAGACCGACCGGCTGCGGCTGAGCGTAGCCGACGATGGTGTGGGCATGAGCTCTGCCACCCTCAAGCGCATCTTTGATCCGTTCTACACCACCCGCCTGGTTCAAGGAGGGTCGGACCTGGGCTTGCTCATCGTCTACACCCTGACCACGGGCATCCTGGATGGGCGCATTGATGTGCGAAGCGAGCCTGGCAAAGGCAACGTGTTCGAGCTGCACCTGCCCCTGCGCGTCCCGACAGACGCCGCCCCGGAACGCGTCAGACCATAGGCGCCAGGGCGGATCAATCCGGATGCGCCCATCAAGTAACGGATTGTTGCGAACACTGTCACATTCCCAGCATGAGGACGTAACGCCAAGTTACCTGTCTTGCGATAAAGCTGACACACTGCTGTCCGAAAGCATGGGGCTTGGCAGTCACCACTTGGTGTGTCACCACGTGCCATGACGTAACGCAGGACTTGCCAATGTACTCAAACGATCTGGACTTTGTGGAGAACGTGCCCTACGACGAACTGCAGGTGGGCCAAAGCCAGCAGTTGATGCGCACACTCACGATGGACGACATCGTGGCCTTTGCCGCCGTGTCGTGGGACACGAACCCTTCTCACCTGGATGCCGAGTACGCCAGCCAGACACCGTTTGGTGGGGTGATTGCCCATGGCATGTGGGCGGCCTCGATGATCTCGGCCTTGCTGGGCACCCGCTTCCCGGGCGCCGGCACCATCTACCTGTCGCAAGACCTGCGCTTCAAACTGCCGGTGCGCCCAGGCGATGCCCTGACCGCCACCGTGACCGTGGCCGCCAAGGACGACGAAAAGCGCCGCGTGACGCTGGACTGCTCGGTCGTGAACCAGGATGGCAAGGCCGTGCTGGAAGGCCAGGCCAAGGTGCTGGCCCCGCGCACGAAGATGCTCCACCCACACATTCCCCTGCCCAAGATCAGCATCACACCGGCCTGATCGAGCCTGGGGCACTGCCCAGCACGCTCAACGCTGCATGGCCAACTGGAAGTGCTGCTCCAGGAATCGGCCAAAGGTCTGAACCGTCTCCAAGGCCAGCTTGAGCTGGCCGATCTGCAGGCGGTCCAGTCCTTCAAAGTTCAGGAAGTTATGGGGGCGTTGCCCCTGCGCCAGGGCATCAAACTGGGCCTTGAGCCGCAGGTGCAAGAGCACGTCTAAGCTGGCAACCAGGTTACGTGCTTGCTTGCTGTTGAGCACCTGCGCTTTCTCCAGCATCTCGATGCGCTGATGGGTATTGCCCCCCACCAGTCCCTGCTGCTGAATCAGCACCTTCACGCCCTCGGTGATGGGGAACAGCCCATTCTTCTTGACGTCGAAACAGCGCACGCCGTCTTTCATCTCGGTCTGGATACGACCAAACCAGCCGAAGGGGTGGCTGAAGCGCACGATGTTGGCCGCTGAACGCGCCAGGAACGGCGCGCTGCTGGACACCGCCTGGATGACCGCCTGCTGAAGCTGCTGCGCCAACGCGGGGTCGCCATACAGGCGGCGCATGTCGAAGAACATCGTGCCGTGCACCACGTTGTCGGGCACCGGGGTGCTGTACCACTTGTGCACGGTCAGCTTCCAGTCACTGAGACTGCGCCGCCACTCGGGGTTGCGGGCCATGATGCCGCCAGTGCAGGCAGGCACCCCGATGCCGATCAACGCATCGATCAGGGCATGGCTGAAGTGGGTCAGCTCGTCGATCTCGGCCTCGCCCAGATCATCGGCGTACACCAGGGCGTTGTCCTGGTCGGTCGCCAGGGTCTGTTCGCCACGGCCCTCGCTGCCCAGCACCAGGAACGCGCAATGCCGCGTCAGCGTTGGAAAGTCCTTGCGTACCAGCTTGATCAGGCGCACCAGCAGCAAATCGTTGAGTCGGGCCACCGTGCCCACCAGCTCACCGATATAGAGCCCCTGACGGAACAGGTCGACCGCAGTTTGCTGCACCTGGTCATGCAGGCTGCGCAGCTCATCCACTGTCTCGGCCCGCTCGATGGCCAGCACCAGCCCCAGGGCATTGCGGGTTTGCAGGCGTTGCAGGTCGGTGCCGGTAACCATGCCCACCAGTTGCCCCTTGGCATCCGTCACGCAAATGCGGTGCGTGCGCCGGCGGCTCATGTGGTACAGGGCCTCATAGAGCGGGCGGTCTTCGCCAATCGTGAACAAGGGGCCGCGCATGATGTCGGCGGCACGGGTGTGGTGAGGGTCCAGCCCCTGGGCCAGCATGGCACGCAGATCACGGTCGGTGATGATGCCGACCTCGGTACCGTCCTGGCGAACGATGATGCTGGAGATGCTGCGCTCCTGCATGATGCCAGCCACCTCGCGCATCGACTGCGATGCGTCGCAGCTGATCACTTCACGCCGGGCCACCGAGCCCACGGGCTCAAAAAAGGGACTGGATTCGTTCAAACGCGCCTCCTGAGGTCGCTGGGCTGAGTGCGCAGCCGATCACCGGTCTGGCGCATTGTTGCCCAGCCCAGGCACCACGGCGCGGCCCCCGCCAGACAATTTGATCTGGCACAAGGATAGCGCGATGAGCATGTCACGGTGGGTGAATGAAAACCGCGTCTTGCCTATAGTTGGTCGCACCGCATTCACCAGGAGCCCGCCATGCCCACCATGATGAAAGCCGCTGTCTTTGTCGAGCCCGGTCGCATCGAACTGGCCGACAAGCCCATCCCCGACGTGGGGCCCAACGATGCGCTGGTGCGCATCACCACCACCACGATCTGCGGCACGGACGTGCATATCCTGAAGGGCGAGTACCCGGTGGCCAAGGGCCTGACCGTGGGCCACGAGCCCGTGGGCGTGATCGAAAAGCTGGGCAGCGCGGTGGTGGGCTACACCGAAGGCCAGCGCGTGATCGCGGGCGCCATCTGCCCCAACTTCAATTCGTATGCCGCGCAAGATGGTGTGCCGTCTCAAGATGGCAGCTACCTGGCGGCCAGCGGCCGGTGCGGCTGCCACGGCTACAAGGCCACGGCCGGTTGGCGCTTTGGCAACCTGATCGACGGCACCCAGGCCGAGTACGTGCTGGTGCCCGATGCGCAGGCCAACCTGGCGCCCATCCCCGATGGCCTGACCGACGAGCAGGTGCTGATGTGCCCGGACATCATGTCCACCGGCTTCAAAGGCGCCGAGAACGCCAACATTCGCATCGGCGACACCGTCGTCGTCTTTGCCCAGGGCCCGATTGGCCTGTGTGCCACCGCCGGTGCCCGCCTGCTGGGCGCCACCACCATCATCGCGGTGGACAGCAACGAGCACCGCCTGGGCATCGCCCGTCAGCTGGGCGCCGACGTGACGCTGAACTTCAAGCAATGCGATGTGGTCGACGAGGTGATGAAGCTGACCGGGGGCAAGGGAGCGGACTCGTCCATCGAGGCCCTGGGGCTGCAAAGCACGTTCGAGTCGGCGCTGCGCGTGCTCAAGCCAGGTGGCACGCTGTCCAGCCTTGGGGTGTACTCGGAAGACCTGACCATCCCGATGTCGGCCTTTGCCGCTGGCCTGGGCGACCACCAGATCCGCACCGCCCTGTGCCCTGGCGGCAAAGAGCGCATGCGCCGCCTGATGAATGTGCTGGCCGCCAACCGGCTGGACCTGGGCCTGCTGGTGACACACCAGTACAAGCTGGACGACATCGTACCCGCCTACGACCTGTTCTCGCACCAGCGCGACGGGGTGCTGAAGGTGGCGATCAAGCCCTGAGCCCGAACAGCCCCGGTGTACACTGACAAGGTCATTGGAGAGTAGCCGCTCTTTGCCCCCACGCAAAGAGGCCCACGTCAACACACTTGGCCCGCAGGCCATGGCGTGCGCAGTCCCCGACAGCCTTGGCTGTCGAACCACCTGGCAAGACCTTTGACCACACCGCCTCCGAGTCTGGCCGGGGATGCGGCGTGGTCAATCGTCCGACCTCCGGCCAGGTTGTCTCCCATCCCCACCATGGAAGCTTTCTTCATCTCCACCGGCGTGGTTGCGCTGGCTGAAATCGGCGACAAGACGCAGTTGCTGGCCTTCTTGCTGGCCGCACGCTTCAAGCGACCGCTGCCCATCATCCTGGGCATCTTCGTGGCCACCCTCCTGAACCACGCACTGGCCGGTGCGGTGGGGGCCTGGCTGACACGCCTGGTGCAACCTGACATGCTGCGCTGGATCCTGGGCTTGTCGTTCATCGGCATGGCCCTGTGGACGCTGATCCCCGACAAGATCGATGAGGACGAGGCACAGGTGGCCTCGAAGCTGGGCGTGTTTGGCGCCACGCTGGTGACCTTCTTCCTGGCGGAGATGGGCGACAAGACACAGATCGCCACCGTGGCCATGGCCGCGCGCTATCCCGAGCCCGTGATGGTGGTGCTGGGCACCACCCTGGGCATGATGCTGGCCAATGTGCCGGCGGTGTTCGCGGGCGACAAGCTGGCCGCACGCATCCCGATGCGGCTGGTGCATGGCCTGGCAGCCGCCTTGTTTGCGGCGCTGGGCGTGGCCACCCTGCTGGGGGCGGGCAGCGCGCTGGGGTTCTGAGGCTGGGCTGATGCGTGTCAGGCCTGGTCGGCCTGATCACGCCAATCCTGCAAGGCCGGGCTGGTGGCCAGGGCCTGCCGCGCGGCGTCGTAGCCGATCTGGATCAGCTCGTCGGCCCTCGCAAACTCCAGAAAGCGAATGTGGCCCAGAGGTGGCTGGATCAGCACCTCGGGGGGCTCCAGCGCCAGGCGAGTCTGGGTGATGCGCGTTTCCATCACGTTGATGGAGGCCAGCAGCACCTCGAAGATGCTGGGCATGGGCTCCTGGCTGGACGGGGCCGCCATGCCTTGCGCCAAGGCCAATCGACGCGCCCATTCGCTGCCTTGCAGCCGGGTCTTGAGATCCTGCATGGCGCGTCGGTAGCCGGCCAGCCAGGGGGCGGCATCGCTCAGCGTGACCGGGGTTGTGGCCCGCTCCGGCTCTGCCGCTGTCGGGGTGTGCTGCGCCTGTAGCGATTTGAAATTCTTGCCGCCCACGATCTGGTGGTTCAGGTCGACCGCGATCACCAACTCGGCCCCCAGGGCCCGCGCCGCACTGACGGGCACCGGGTTCACCAGGCCGCCATCCACCAGGATGCTGCCGTGGCGCCGCACGGGGGTGAAGATGCCCGGCACCGAGATGCTGGCGCGCACAGCGTCGATCACGTCCCCCTGCCGGATGAGCACCTCTTGGCCGGTGACCAGATCGGTGCTGACGGCCGCGTAGGCGACGGGCAATGATTCGATGGTGGCCGAGCCCACATGCTCACGCACCAGGTCGCCCACGCGGGCTCCATCGAGCAGCCCGGAGCGGGGCAACACCACATCGAAGAACGAGAGTGTCTTGCGCCAATCAAAGGCCTGGAAGGTGCTGGTGAGTTGCTGCAACTGCCCGGCCGCGCACACCGCGCCCACCAAGGCCCCCATGCTGGTGCCCGCGATGCAGTGCAGCGGCAACCCGGCTTCGTTCAGGGCGCGGACCACGCCCAGGTGCGCCAGCCCCCGGGCCGAGCCGCTGCCCAAAGCCAGGCCGATGCGCGGCAGCGCTGCGGGCCGGCGGGGCGTGGTGGCCGTGTCTGTGGCAGAAGGAGAGGCATGCATGGCATCGTTTCTACCGCGTTTTGGGGGTTGTTGGCCAGCCGGTTTGACAGGGGCAGGCGGCATGGCTACGCTAAGAGCATGTTGCGCACAGTGCGTTTGTTCTGGATCTGCTTGCTGGTCATGGCCATGCCGTTCAAGGCCATGGCACTGGCCGGCGGCATGCATTGCGGTGCTGCCAACGCGGTGTCAGGCGTGCCGATGGCGGCGATGCCCATGTCGGACAGCGATGCCGACACCTGCCCTCACCATGAGAAGGGCACCACAGACGCCACGAACGCCGCCGAGGCCAGCCCGGCTGACGCCACCAGCCAGCACGATGGCGGCCACCATGGCCACCACAGCTGCAGCGCCTGTGCGCACTGCGGCGGTGCCTCGACGCTGCCCAGCGTCTGGATCAGCCCCACGGTAGAGGCTGCGCCTCACACCTTGCCTGCCAGCCCGACGGGCACGTGGCGCTCTGCCACGGTTCGGCACCTGGACCGTCCGCCCACCCCCACGGTGTGATCTGAGTCCCCTGCCGCGCGCTCCAAGGGCGCGGCCGCCTTGTCATCACCCCATCGGCCATCAGGCCGCCCTTCGCCATGCTCAAACCCATGCGCCATCGCCCCTTGCCGTGGATGCTCGGGATGCTGGTCTCCGTCTGGAGCCTCGCCAGCCATGCCCAGCCACCAGCCTCGTCCCCCCAACCCACCCAGGCAGATGCCCCCGTGCCGCCCTTGACGTTCGAATCCGCCCTGCGCACGTACCGCCCCTTGGTGTCAGGGCGCCCCGTGCCCTGGGTGCAGGCCAATGAACGCGTGACCCAGATTGGCGGCTGGCGCACCTACACCCGCGAAGCCCACGCGCCCGAGCCCACGGGCAAGCCACCAGCCACGCCAGCGACACCGGCCACACCTGCGGCGCCCACGGCCACCCCGCCCGCACCGGAGAACCCGCATGCGCACCACTGACCGCATCCCCGGGCCTGGTGCGCGCACCGCACGCCGGCCCGCCGCCCTGCTGCTGAGCCTCGCCCTGGGGCTGAGCGGCTGCGCCACCGTCGCCACCGACGGTGGGCTGCACGGTGTTCAACACCAGATGCCCGCCAGCGCGCAAGCCATTCTGGGCCAGCCCGCCTCGGATGCGCCCTTGACATGGCAGCGCAGCGCCGAAGACCGACAGGCCGTGGCCCAGCGCGTGGCCGAGTTGCTGGCCCAGCCACTGGACGCCGAGCGCGCCGTGCAGATCGCCCTGCTCAACCATCGAGGGCTGCAGGCGGCCTATGCCGAGGTGGGCATCAGCGATGCCGAGCGGGTGCAGGCCACGCGGCTGGCCAACCCGGGTTTCAGCTTCGGCCGTTCCAGCAAGGGCGACGAGCGCGAGATCGAGCGTGGTATCCATGTGAACCTGGCGCGCCTGGTATTCATGCCCACCCTCAGCCGGCTGGGTGATCAGCAACTGCGGCAGACCCAACTGCAGGTGGCTCAGAAGGCCTTGCAGGTGGCCACTGAAGCCCGCAAAGCCCATGTGGAAGCGGTGGCCGCGCAAGAGCGCCGGCGCTACATGCAGCAGGTGATGCAGGCCGCCGAGGCCAGCGCCACCCTGGCCCAGCGCATGGCCCAGGTGGGCAACTTCAACCGGCTGCAACAGGCGCGTGAACAGGGCTTTCATGCCGAGGCGGCCTTGGGCCTGGCCCGCGCCCAGCGCGCTGAACACGCAGCCCGAGAGCGCCTGATCCGCGCCCTGGGCCTGTGGGGCGTACAAACCGCCTTCACCCTGCTCGAGCGCCTGCCGGACCTGCCCGCCACCTTGCCCGAGCGCCCCGAGGTGGAGCGCGAGGCCATGGCCCAGCGGCTGGACGTGAAGGCCGCCGTGGCCGCCACCGAATCGACCGCGCGCAGCCTGGGCCTGACACGACAGACCCGGCTGATCAACGTGCTGGAGTTGGGTGCCAAGCGGGCCAGCTCGAACGAAGAACCCACCACCACCGGCTGGGAGGTATCGCTGGAGCTGCCCCTGTTCGACTGGGGCGGCGCGCGCGTGGCCCGGGCCGAGGCACTGTACCTGCAGGCCCTGGACCGCGCCGCCGACACGGCCATCCGCGCCCGCTCCGAGGTGCGCGAGGCCTACGTGAACCAACGCACCACCTATGACATCGCCCGCCACCTGCGTGACGAGGTGGTGCCGCTGCAGCAACGCATCTCTGAAGAAAACCTGCTGCGCTACAACGGCATGCTGATCGGCGTGTTCGACCTGCTGGCCGATGCCCGCGCGCAGGTGCACAGCGTGGCGGCCTACCTGGACGCCCTGCGCGACTTCTGGGTGGCCCAGGCCGATCTGGACCTGGCCATGGTGAGCAGCCCCAGCCTGAGCGCGCCCTCGGGTGGCAGCGGCCCTGCCCTGCCTGCGGGTGGCCAAGACCCGCACTGACCCCGATCACTTTCAGACACAGGATTCACACGATGACGTCTCGTCGAAACTTCCTCTCGGGCGCTGGTGCCATCACCGCCGCCGTGGGTGCCGCCACCGTCAGCAAGGTGGCCATGGCCGCCCTGCCCGAGCCGGTCATCCAGACCCGCCCCGACACCATGCCCCCGCTGATGCCCAACACCGGACGGCCCTACAACCCCGTGGTCACGCTCAATGGCTGGACCCTGCCCTGGCGCATGAACAACGGCGTCAAAGAGTTTCACCTCGTGGCCGAGCCCGTGGTGCGCGAGATGGCGCCCGGCTTCAAGGCCCACCTGTGGGGCTACAACGGCCAAAGCCCCGGCCCCACCATCGAGGTGGTCGAAGGCGACCGCGTGCGCATCTTCGTCACCAACCGCCTGGGTGAGCTCACCAGCATCCACTGGCACGGTCAACGCCTGCCCAATGGCATGGATGGCGTGACCGGCTTGAACCAGCCCGGCATCCCGCCGGGCAAAACCTTTGTGTACGAGTTCGTGGCCCGCCGCCCCGGCACCTTCATGTACCACCCCCATGCCGACGAAATGGTGCAGATGGCCATGGGCATGATGGGCTTCTGGGTGACGCACCCCAAAGCAAAGCACCCGCTGATCGACGAGGTGGACCGCGACTTCTGCTTCCTGCTCAATGCCTACGACATCGAGCCTGGCAGCGCCACGCCCAAGATCATGACCATGCTGGACTTCAACATCTGGAGCTGGAACAGCCGCGTGTTCCCGGGCATCGACCCTCTGGTGGTGCGCCACATGGACAAGGTACGCATCCGCGTGGGTAACCTGACCATGACCAACCACCCCATCCACCTGCACGGGCACGAGTTCGTGGTCAGCGGCACCGATGGCGGCCCCACCCCCAAGGGATCACGCTGGCCCGAGATCACGGCCGACATTGCCGTGGGCCAGATGCGCCAACTGGACTTTGTGGCCGATGAAGAAGGCGACTGGGCCTTCCACTGCCACAAGAGCCACCACACCATGAACGCCATGGGGCACAACGTGCCCACCATGATCGGCGTGGACCACAGCGGCGTGGCGCGGCAGATCACGAAGTTGATCCCCGACTACATGGTGATGGGCGAACGCGGCATGAAGGACATGACCGAGATGCAGATGCCCCTGCCCGACAACACCGCACCCATGATGGCCGGCCAAGGGCCTTTCGGCGCCATCGGCATGGGCGGCATGTTCTCGGTGCTGAAGGTGCGCAAGGGTCTGGCCCGAAACGACTACCGCGACCCAGGTTGGTTCAAGCACCCAGCGGGCACGGTGGCGTACGAATACACCGGGCCAGCGCCGGCCACGCATCGTCAAGCGCCGGCTGAAGTGAAAGCGGGCGATGTGGAGGTGACGGTGCGCAAGCCCGGGCATGGCCACCACCACGGAAAGAAGCACGGCCACCAGGGCCATTGAAAGGACACACCATGAACCGACGCCACACCCTCACACGCATGGTGGGCCTGATGGCCCTGCTGGCGGTGCCCACCACCCAAGTCGCTGGCGCTGCCTCGCCCCGCCGCCCACTGGTCGAGGTCTGGAAAGATCCCCACTGTGGCTGCTGCCAGGATTGGGTGGACCACCTGAAGGCCCACGGCTTTGACGCCAAGGTGTATGACGAAGGCAATGCCGAGATGCGCCAGCGGCTGGGCATGCCCAAGCAACTGGGCTCATGCCACACAGCGCGGGTGCAGGGCTATGTGATCGAAGGGCACGTACCGGCCACGGACATCCAGCGCCTGCTGAGAGAGCATCCACGGGCCTTGGGCCTGGCCGTGCCTGGCATGCCGATCGGGTCTCCCGGCATGGATGGGCCGGCCTATGGCGGCAGGCGTGATCGCTACGAGGTGTTGCTCGTCACACGGGATGGCCGCCACAGCGTGTACAACACGCACTCATGACACTGCGTGATGCTGCGTTGACCTCCCCCACGCCCAAGCCACCTGCCGGCCCCTGGCAGGTGTTCTGGGTGTTCCTGAAGCTGGGGCTGACCTCGTTTGGTGGCCCGGTGGCCCACCTGGCCTACTTTCGCGAGGCCTTCGTGGTGCGCCACCGCTGGCTGAGCGAGCACGACTACGCCGACCTGGTGGCGCTGTGCCAGTTCCTGCCTGGCCCGGCCAGCAGCCAGGTGGGCATGGCGCTGGGCCTGATGCAGGCGGGCTACCGTGGGGCTCTGGCGGCCTGGCTGGGCTTCACCCTGCCCTCGGCACTGGCGCTGATCGCACTGGCCATGGGGCTGAGCCACTGGCAGGGGCCCTGGGCCGATGGCACCCTGCACGGGCTGAAGTTGGTGGCGGTGCCCATCGTGGCCCACGCGGTGTGGGGCATGGCGCGCAGCCTGTGTCCTGACACCCCTCGCCGTGTGCTGGCCCTGGCGGCGGCCGCGCTCTTGTGGTGGTGGCCCGGCTTGTGGGCGCAGTGGGTGGTGCTGGCGGTGTCGGGCGGCGTGGCCTGGCTGGCCTGGCAAGCACTGGGGTGGACCCCGGTGGCCACGCCGTCAGGCCAGACCACGTTGGCGCCTGAGGCGCCATCGCCAGTGTCGGCCTCACGCCATGTGCCCCGCCGACGCAGCGGTCTGGTGTGGCTGGCCCTGTTCGTGCTGGGCCTGGTGGTCTTGCCCGCCCTCAGCCCCCAGGCCGAGTCATGGGCCGTGGTCAACGCCTTTTACCGTGCGGGTGCCCTGGTGTTTGGGGGCGGGCACGTCGTGCTGCCCCTGCTGCAGGCTGAACTGGTGCCCACCGGCTGGATGAACGCCACCACCTTCCTCGCCGGCTATGGCGCAGCCCAGGCCGTGCCGGGGCCCCTGTTCACGCTGGCGGCGTTTCTGGGGGCGGCGGCCACCATCGGCCCCGGAGGCTGGTGGGGCGGGCTGCTGGCCCTGGTGGCCATCTTTGTGCCGGCCTTCCTGATCTTGGCTGCGGCCCTGCCCTGGTGGCACCACCTGCGCGCCCGCCCATCGGCCCTGGTGTGCCTGGCCGGCGTCAATGCGGGCGTGGTGGGCCTGCTGCTGTCCGCACTGGTGCACCCGGTGGCCAGCAGCGCCTTGCGCAGCGCACCCGACGTGGTCATCGTCGCCCTGTGCGCACTGGCCCTGTGGGGCGCACGCTGGCCGGTCTGGGCCGTGGTGCTGTTGTCAGGCACCGCAGGCGCCATCGTGTCGGTCTGGTGGGGGCTGTGAACCACACAACGCCGCGCATCACGGCAATCTGAATGTGGATCAAGATTCCTGCGCTCCAAGCGTGACACGAGGTCTTTGGTGAATTCGCTCTGCTGCTGCTGATCTCCGCCGGCGCTGGCGCGGTATCGCTGTGGTTGCGCCAGCCTGTGCTGATCGCCTACATCGTGGTGGGCATCATCGCCAGCCCGGCCGTGCTGGGCCTGGTGGCCGCTCACGAACCCATCAACCTGCTGGCCCATGTGGGGGTGGCGGTGCTCTTGTTCCTGGTCGGCCTCAAGCTGGACCTGCAGCACGTGCGCCACATTGGCCCCGTGGCGCTGGCCACCGGCCTCGGGCAACTGGCATTCACCATCGTGCTGGGCTTCGGCATCCTCATGCTGATGGAGCGCCCCATGCTGGAGGCCCTCTACGTGGCCGTGGCGCTCACCTTCTCCAGCACCATCATCGTCGTCAAGCTGCTGTCCGACAAACGCGAGATGGACTCGCTGCATGGTCGCATTGCCGTGGGCTTCCTGATCGTGCAAGACCTGGCCGTGGTGCTGGCCATGATGGGCATGTCGGCCCTGCGGGTGGGTGGCGATGCAGGTGCCATCGAGGTGCTGGGCTCGCTGCTGTGGCGCATCGTCGTGGCCGGCGCCGCCTTGTTCTTGTTGATGCGCTATGTACTGCCACGCCTGGTGGCGTGGATGGCACGCTCACAAGAGTTGCTGCTGATTTTTGCCGTGGCCTGGGGCACCGGCCTGGCCGCCCTGGGTGAATGGGCGGGCTTCTCCAAAGAAGCAGGGGCCTTCTTGGCGGGTTTTTCGCTGGCGTCCACCGCGTACCGTGATGCCATCAACGCCCGCCTCAGCGGCCTGCGCGACTTCCTGCTGCTGTTCTTCTTCCTGGATCTCGGTGCCAAGCTTGATTTTTCCACCCTGGGCGGCGAGATCTGGCCTGCGGTCGTGCTGTCTGTGTTCGTGCTCATCGGCAATCCGCTGATCGTCATGGCCATCATGGGCTACATGGGCTATCGGCGCCGCACCGGCTTCATGGCGGGCCTGACCGTGGCGCAAATCAGTGAGTTCTCCATCGTGTTCGTGGCCATGGGCATCACGCTGGGCCATGTGGGCTCGGCCGCACTCGGGCTGACCACCCTCGTCGGGCTGGTCACCATCACGGCATCCACCTACATGATTTTGTATTCACAGCCCCTGTACGAACGGCTGGGCCGCTGGCTGACCCTGTTCGAACGCAAGGTGCCCCACCGCGAGCTGGCGGCCGAGGTGCCTGGCGCGCACGAGAACGAGCAGCCCGAGGTGATCGTCTTCGGGCTGGGGCGCTACGGCGGACGCCTGGCCCATGGCTTGAGGCAGTCGGGGCTGAAGGTGATGGGGGTGGACTTCGACCCCGAAGTGGCTCGACGCCACGGTCGACACGGTCTGCCCACCCGCTACGGTGACGGCGCCGACGCCGACTTCCTGGAAAGCCTGCCCCTGGCGCAGGCCCGCTGGGTGATCAGCACCCTGCCTGAGGTCAGCGCCAATGCCACCCTGCTCGACGGCTTGAAATCGCACCAGTTCAAGGGCAACAGCATCGTGGTGGCCCGCGAGCAAGCCGATGAAAGCAAGCTCAAGGCGCTCGGGGTGGGCACCGTACTCAACCCAATGCGGGACGCGGTGGACAACGCCATCGAATCGCTCACAGGCCTGGTGCAGGGCAAGGCATGAACGAGTTCTGGGATATTCCCTGGAACTGGATCTTCAGCGTGATGGCCGCCATCATGCTGTTCCTGCATGGTCTGACGGCTTTCTCGGATGAAATCACGCGTCTGGGCGGCGAGCGCATGCGTCAGTTTCTGGCCCAGGTCACCCGCCGTGACTGGGTGGCCGCCTTGATGGGCGGTCTGGCCACGGTGGTCATTCAGTCGTCATCGGCCATCACCTCCATGGCGGTGGGCCTGGCTCACAACCAAACCCTGTCGCCTCGCGGCGCCATGGCGGTCATGATCGGCGCCAATGTGGGCACCACGCTCACCGCCTGGCTGGTGGCGTTCAAGGTGAGCGGGCTGGGGCCGGTGTTCCTGACCATCGGCGGCCTGTGGTCGCTGGCGGGCCCACGGCCCTGGCGCTCCTGGGGCAAGCCGCTGTTTTACTTCGGGCTGATCTTCCTCGCGCTCGACCTGATTGCTCAGGCCCTGGCACCGCTGTCACAGCATCCCGATCTGCCCTATTGGCAGACGCAATTGCAGCAGCCCGTGCTGGCACTGGTGTTTGGGGTGGTGCTCACCGCGCTGGTGCAGTCGTCCAGCGTGGTCAGCGGCCTGGCTGTGATCAGCGTGGGGCAGGGCCTCATCCCCATCGAGATGGCCTTGTGGATGCTGGTGGGCTCGAACGTGGGCACCACCTCCACCGCCTTGCTGGCCAGCAGCAGCCTCAGCGCCCTGGCTCGTCGGCTGGCCTTGCTCAACACGGCATTCAAGCTGCTGGGGGTACTGCTGTTCGCCACGCTGCTGCAACCCGTGATTGGGCTCATCCTGGCTTCGGGGCTCAGCCCTGCCGAGCAAGTGGCTCTGGTCCACACGGTGTTCAACATCGCGGCAGCAGCGGCGGCCTTGCTGTTAATGCGCCCCTTGTGGCCCAAGGTCGACCCCTGGTTGCACCGCTTGCCCTGACTGATCAGACGTGCCCAAGCGCCGGCACGGACGCACACCGACGTGAAACCACCACACGCCCACATCGGGGGGGCATGGTTACCTGCGTTCAACACAAATTTAAATAGAATAGCAATCACTCTCATTTGCCTCATTAACTGGATATGCCTTCCGGTTGTGAGTTCCCTCTCCCGATGTCGCGGTCCTGGCCGCGCAATGACTCACCGGAGTTGTTATGTCTCGTCTTTCCGCCATCCCATCGCTCTGCCCCTCGCCGCGTCGCACGCTGGCCCTGGCCTGCGCCTTGACTGCCCTGTCGGTGAGCGCCCATGCCAAGGAAGAGATCATGCCCACCATCGACGTGGTGGGCAGTACCGCCGCCGACATCGCCAAGATTCCCGGCTCGGCCGCTGTGGTCAACCGCACCACACTGGAGCGCCTGCAGCCTCAATCAACCGAAGATGCGCTGCGTGGTGTGGCTGGCATCTCGATCAAGCCTGAGGAAGAAACCGCCATCGTGGCCAACATCGGTGTGCGCGGGCTCAGTTCGGCTGACTACTACAGCCTGATCCTGGAAGATGGTGTGCCGGTGGCGCCCGGCCTGTTCGTGGGCAACGGTCGCTACTACAACCCACGCATCCAGCGGATGGACAGCATTGAAGTGCTCAAAGGCGGCGCCTCCCTGCGTTACGGCCCCAGCACGATCGGTGGCGTGATCAACTACAAAACCAAGGCGCCCAAAGATGGGGTTTCGGTCTCAGGCCGCCTGGGTTCTTTTGGGTACAAAGAGGCCAACATTGAAGCTGGCGCCCGCTCCACTTCGGGCGATGCGGTGGCCGGCCTCTTCTACACCGATGCACGCAGCGATGGCTTCCTCGACAAGGGATTCCAGATGCGCGACCTGATGCTCAAAGCAGGCATGGCCATCCGCAACGATCAATGGTTGGGCGTGAAGTTCACCCGTTACGAGAACGACGCCAACATCTCGTACCGTGGCCACTTTCTGAACGCGTACCGTGCCAAAGCCGACTTCAATCCGGCCCCCGACGACTACTTCCTGACCGACCGCACCTCGTTCGATGTCAACCACGAGTGGGCCATCAACCCCAACGCCACCCTGAACACCGTGCTGTACTGGAGCGAAATGCGCCGTGATTACTGGCGCTACGGCACCGTCAGCGGTACCCCCACGCAAACGGTTGATGGCATCACCCGCTGGAACTACAGCAACACCGTCAACGGCAATAACCGGGCTTTCAAGCGTCTGGGCGCTGAAACCCGTTTGAACATCGCCCACAACAGCTTTGGCATGCGCCACGAAACCGAGCTGGGCTTGCGCTTGATGAAGGAAGAGATGGCGGATCAGAACATCGCTGCCACCCGCACCACGCCCCGAACCGGCACGCTGAACACCGACCGCATTGACGAAGCCAACAACATGGGCCTGTACGCCCAGAACCGGTTCATCGTGTCTGAGCGCCTGGCCGTCACGCCTGGTCTGCGCATGGAGAAGTACAGTCAGAGCCGCCATGACCTGCGTCGCACCGAAGAACAAGGCAACCAGGCCAAGACACGCAACACAGAATGGGTGCCCGGCATCGGTTTCACCTTCCAGGCGGCGCCTCAGGCTCAGCTGTTCGGCGGCGTCCACAAGGCATTTGCCCCTGCGTTGAACGGCGACTCGCTGGATGGTTTGCAAGATCAGAAACTGGACGCGCAACGCTCCACCAACTTTGAAATCGGCGTGCGTGGCCGCCATCAACAACTGAACTACGAGGTCGCTGCGTTCCGCATGGACTTCAAAAATCAGGTGATCCCGGCCAACAGCAACTCCAACTTCCAGAAAACCAACGGTGGCAAGACCCTGCACCAGGGCCTGGAGATGGCGCTGGGCTACGACTTCAAAAACGGCCTTACCGTGGATGCCAACGCCACCTACATCCCTGATGCCAAGTTCGTGGGAGACCGTTTGAATGCCAACGGCAGCCTCAACACCCCCAGCGGTAACCGCGTGACCTACACGCCGAAGTGGGTGGCCAACCTGACCCTGGGTTATCAAACCGGCCCGCTGAAGACCGCCCTGACCGTGAACCACACGGGTGCCCAGTTCACTGACGTGGCCAACACCGTGCCACTGACCGAGAACACCAGTGGGTTCTTCACTGGCAAGATTGAAGCGTACACCACGGCCAACGTCACGGCCAGCTACGCAGTGAACAAGCAGTTCACGGTGTTCGGCAGCATCAAGAACCTGACGGACGAGCGCTACATTGCCAGCCTGCGTCAAGGCATCTACACCGGTGTCGAACGTTCGTTCGAGGTGGGTGCAAAGTTCACGTTCTGATACGGCACCTTCAGCCAGGCCTTTGAGGCCTGGCATTCCCCATCCAGCCCATCAAGCCAGCGCCCACCGCGCTGGCTTTTTTCTTGTGCGCCGCGCCCCCTGGTCATTCATCCCGTCGACGTAACTGTTTGACAATGCAGGGCATGTCACTGCCCGCCGATTTCCTGAGCCGTTTCGATCAACTCTGTCCGCCCGCCCTGCAGGCCGACGCGCTGGCGTCGTTCCAAGGCCCCAAGGCCGTGAGCTTTCGGCTCAACCGCCTGCACCCCGAGGCCGACAGCGTGATCCCCGCCCTGCGCGCGGCGGGCCTCAGCCCCGGGCCCGTGGCCTGGGCGCAGGCCCAGGGTGTGATGGCCTGGCAATGCCCTCCTGAGCAACGCGAGCCGCTCACCCATGGCGCATGGGCCAACGATGGGCGGCTCTACATCCAGAGCCTGTCCAGCATGCTGGCACCCATCCTGCTGGCGCCCACGGCCGATGACTGGGTGCTGGACCTGGCCGCCGCGCCCGGTGGCAAGACCATCCTGATGGCCGAGATGATGGGCAACGCGGGCAAGATCAGCGCGGTCGAGCCCGTCAGCGGGCGCTTTCACCGGCTCAAGGCCAACCTGGAGCGCATGGGCATCACCAACACGCGTTGCTACCTGAAAGACGGCCGCGAGATCGGAAGACTCAAGCCCGACAGCTTTCAGCGGGTGATGCTGGACGCCCCCTGCTCATCCGAGAGCCGCTTTCGCACCGACGAGCCCGACAGCACCGAGCACTGGAGCCTGCGCAAGGTGACCGAGTGCGCGCGCAAGCAAGAGCGGCTGATCTTGAGTGCCTACGACGCGCTGGCAGCCGGCGGGCACCTGCTGTATTGCACCTGCTCGTATGCGCCCGAAGAAAACGAGCGCGTGGTGGCCCACCTGCTCAAAAAGCGGGACGGCGCCCAAGTGCTGCCCATGCCTGGGTGGCTGATGGAGCTGCCCAACGTGAGTGCTGGGCTGACCGCCTGGCAAGACAAGCCCCTGCCCGAGGCTTGCACCCACAGCGTGCGCGTGTGGCCCACGGCCGAGATGGATGGGTTTTATTTGGCGCTGATCAGCAAGCCCCACTGAGACGAATCAGGCGGGCAGCCACACCGAGAAGGTGGCGCCCTGCCCGGGTGCACTGTCGGCCCACACGCGGCCGCCATGCCGCTCCACAATGCGCTGCACGATGGTCAGGCCCACCCCACTGCCTTCGAAGCGGGTGCCGCTGTGCAGGCGCTTGAAGGGCTGGAACAACTCGCTGGCGCGCTGCGGATCAAAGCCCTCGCCGTTGTCGTGCACGGTCAGCAGCACGCCCTGGTCGCGTGGCTCGGCACGCACCTGCACCTGCACCTGAGGTTGAGGCACCCGCGCCGAAAACTTCAAGGCATTGCCCACCAGGTTGACCAGCGCCTGGCGCAGCAAACTTGGATCTGCCAGCACCTCGCCCAAGGGCTCGGCGGGCACCACCTGCTGCACACGCTCGCCATAGACCAGGCTCAACTGGCTCATGGCCTCATGTATCACAGCCGACAAGCTCACGGGCTGTTTGTGCACCTCCGCCTGCGACAGGCGCGCCAGCATCAGCAGATCCGACACCAACTGCGCCATCTGGCCTGATTCACGCTGCACGGTGGCCATCACGCGCTGGGCCCGCTCGGCATCACCCGCTTGCAGTGCCTGCACCGCCACGGCCGACAAGCCACTCAAGCCACCCAGGGTGCCCCTCTGAAGCGCCCCGGGTTTCGCGGAGGCTCCAACACTGGAGAATGGAGCCATGAAGAAGTCCCCGAAGTTTTCGCCTGAGGTCCGTGAGCGCGCGGTGCGCATGGTGCAGGAGCACCGGGCGCAGTACCCGTCGCAGTGGGCCGCCATTGAGTCGATTGCCGAGAAGATCGGATGCGTCCCACAGACCCTGCACACCTGGGTGCGACAGCACGAGGTCGACGCCGGTCAACGTGACGGCGTCTCGACCGCCGATGCCCAACGTATCAAAGACCTGGAGCGCGAGAACCGCGAGCTGCGCAAGGCCAACGAGATACTGAAGCTGGCCAGCGCGTTTTTCGCCCAGGCGGAGCTCGACCGCCGCATCAAGTCCTGAAGGACTTCGTCGACCATCATCGCAAGCAGTTTGGGGTCGAGTCGATCTGCCGTGTCTTGCAGATCGCCCCATCCGCGTACTGGCTCCATGCTGCACGCCAGCGGCAACCAGCCTTGCGCTCGCTGCGTGCTCAGCGTGATGCAGAGCTGGTGCCGCAGGTTCAACGCGTGTGGCACGCCAACCTGCAGGTCTATGGTGCAGACAAGGTCTGGCTTCAGCTCAACCGGGAAGGTGTCAGCGTGGCGCGCTGCACCGTCGAGCGGCTGATGCGCCTGCAAGGCCTGCAGGGTGTGCGCCGGGGTAAAGCGCAGCGCACCACCATGGCTGACCCCAAAGTGCCGTGCCCACTGGATCGCGTCAACCGGCAGTTCCGGGCTGAGCGCCCCAATCAGCTGTGGGTCTCGGACTTCACCTACGTCTCGACCTGGCAGGGCTGGGTCTATGTGGCCTTCGTCATTGACGTGTTCAGCCGTCGCATCGTGGGTTGGCGCCAGAGCAGTTCCATGCAGACAGACTTCGTGCTCGACGCGCTGGAGCAGGCCCTGTACGACCGCAAGCCTTCACAAGACGATGGCCTGATTCACCATTCCGATAGGGGCTCGCAATACCTGTCGATTCGCTACAGCGAACGGCTCGCCGAGGCCGGGATCGAGCCCTCAGTGGGCTCCAAGGGCGACAGCTATGACAACGCCCTGGCTGAGACCATCAACGGCTTGTACAAGGCCGAGGTGATCCACCGCCGTGGCCCGTGGAAGACCAAGCAGGCCGTCGAGCTCGCAACGCTGGAATGGGTCTCTTGGTTCAATCACCATCGATTGATGGGGCCACTGGGCAATGTCCCGCCCGCCGAGTTCGAGGCAAACTGCCACCAACAACGCGCTGGTCAGGCCGTGACCGTCTGACTTAAACCAACTGGCCTCCGCGAAACCCGGGGCGCTTCACTACTTCTCAGAGCGGTGGTTTATGGGGGGATTACCATGCTGTCACCTGGCAGAGCAATCCGGTGCTCATGGCGAGACTGAGGGATCACTTCCTCAGCGACTTGATCGATCTGCGTGGCGATCCTGATGGACCTCAGGCGGGGGTGGCTGTTTGGTAAGCGGTGTAGTCGTCTCCTAGGGGGCGGGGGATGGCCCCCTCTATTTGGAGTGTTGACCCAATTTATTACACCCGATACGCTAGCGCGACCATTAGAAAACTATCAAATTAGGTTCAGGGATGGGACGCAGTACCACGGTGCAGTCAACGGCCGCGATGTCCGATGCTTTGCCTCCAGACGAGGGAGGCATGCCGCAGGCATCGGCGCTTCATGCACTGTGTTTCTTGGCCCGTCTGCACCACATCGCAGCTGACCCTGGCCTGCTGGCGCATCAACTGGGCTTGACTGCATCCAACACGCTTTCAGTCACCGAGCTGCTGCTGGCCGCCAAGCACGTTGGCCTCAAGGCCAAGCTTAGTCAGACAACCGGTTCGCGTTTGTCGCTCGCCGCTCTGCCCGCCCTGGCTCGCATTCGCTCTGACGATGGCGCCGAGCGCTGGGTTCTGCTGGCCCAATGCGACGGCCAGCGCGTGCTCTACCAGGACCCGTCGGCCGAAGGCGGTGGCCGCCCCACCATCGAGTCGATGGAGGCCTTTGTTTCGCGGTGGGCTCCCGTAGGCGACCCCACCGGCTCCGGCACCCTGCTGCTTGCCACAAGCCGCGCCAGCCTCGCCGGGGCTTTGGCCAAGTTCGACTTCAGCTGGTTCATCCCCAGCATCGTCAAGCACCGCAAGCTCCTGGGTGAAGTCCTGCTGGTCTCCTTCTTCCTGCAGCTCTTCGCTCTGGTCAGCCCGCTGTTCTTCCAGGTCGTCATGGACAAGGTGCTGGTGCACAGAGGCCTGACCACCCTGGATGTGCTGGTCATCGGTCTGGTGGTAGTGGTCATCTTCGAATCGCTGCTCACGGGCCTGCGCGCCTACGTCTTCAGCCACACCACCAGCCGCATGGACGTGGAGCTGGGCTCTCGCCTGTTCCGTCACCTGCTGCAACTACCCCTGGCCTACTTCCAGGCCCGCCGCGTGGGCGACTCGGTGGCGCGCGTGCGCGAGCTCGAGACCATCCGCAGCTTCCTCACCGGCCAAGCCCTCACCTTGGTGCTCGACGTGCTCTTTTCGGTGCTCTTCATCGCCGTGATGCTGCTCTACAGCTGGCAGCTGACCCTCATCGTGCTGCTGAGTCTGCCTCTGTACACCCTGCTCACGCTGGTGGTCGTGCCCATCCTGCGCGGCCGCTTGAACGAGAAGTTCGCCCGAGGGGCGGAAAACCAGTCCCTGCTGGTCGAGACCATCACCGGCATCCAGACCGTCAAGGCCAACGCGCTCGAGCCCCAGATGGCGCGCCGCTGGGACAACCAGCTCGCCGGCTACGTCTCATCAAGTTTCAAGACGCAAACGCTGGCCACCTGGGCCCACGAGGGCATCAACCTCATCGGCAAGCTCATCAACGCCGCGACCCTGTGGTTCGGCGCCAAGCTCGTCATGGACCAGGAGCTCACCGTCGGCCAGTTCATCGCCTTCAACATGTTCGCCGGCCGCGTGGCCCAGCCCATCATGCGCATGGCCCAGATGTGGACCGACTTCCAGCAGACCGGCATCTCTATGGAGCGCCTGGGTGACATCCTCAACACCCGCACCGAGGTGCCGCCCAGCACGGCCGCCCAGCTGCCCCCTCTCAAGGGCCGCATCACCCTGGACAACGTCACCTTCCGCTACCGGCCCGAGGCCTCCCCGGTGCTGCACGGCGTGAGCCTGGAGATGCGCGCCGGCGAGGTCATCGGCATCGTCGGCCGATCGGGCTCGGGCAAGAGCACGCTGACCAAGCTGGTGCAGCGCCTGTACGTGCCCGAGCAGGGCCGCGTGCTGGTCGACGGCATCGACATCAGCCTGGTGGATGCTGCGCAGCTGCGTCGCCAGATCGGCGTGGTGCTGCAGGACAACTTCCTCTTCAACCGCAGCGTGCGCGAGAACATCGCCGTGGCCGACCCGGCCGCACCGCTGGAAGCCATCATGCACGCCGCCCGCCTGGCCGGCGCGCACGACTTCATCAGCGAGCTGCCCGAGGGCTACGACACGGTGGTGGGCGAGCAGGGTGCGTCGCTGTCGGGCGGGCAGCGCCAGCGCATCGCGATCGCGCGGGCGCTGTTCACCAGCCCGCGCGTGCTGATCTTCGATGAGGCCACCTCGGCGCTCGACTACGAGAGCGAGGCCATCATCCAGCGCAACATGGCCGCCATCTGCCGCGGGCGCACGGTGATCATCATCGCCCACCGGCTGAGTGCCGTGCGGCATGCCAACCGCATCGTGGCCATGGAGAAGGGTCGCATCGTCGAGGCTGGGCCGCATGAGGTGTTGATTCAGAAACCGAAGGGGCTGTATGCCTACCTGTGGCGCATGCAGCAGCAAGGGGGAAGTGAAGACAAGCCGGAGGGGCAGGCATGAGCAACGCAGATCCATCAACCCGCCACCCCTTTTTCGACCTGCTACAGCGCTACCGCGCCGTGGTGCAAGCCGCCTGGGCCCACCGACATGAACTGGCCGGCCCTGCGCGCATGGCCGACGAAGCCGCCTTCCTGCCCGCAGCACTGAGCCTTCAGGCCACACCGCCCCATCCAGCACCCCGCCGCGCGCTGTGGGCCATCATGGCCCTCTTCACCATCGCCTTGCTGTGGGCCTGCATCGGCCAGGTCGACATCGTGGCCGTGGCGCCGGGGCGCATCGTGGTAAGCGACGGCACCAAGCTCATCCAGCCGCTCGAAGCCAGCGTGGTCAAGGCCATCCACGTCAAGAATGGCGACAAGGTGCAAGCCGGCCAGTTGCTGGTGGAGCTTGACCCGACCACGGCCCAGGCCGACAACAGCCGCGTGAGCCAGGAGCGCTCAAGCGCTCTGTCCGAAGCCTGGCGCACGCAAGCCCTGCTCACAGCGCTGCGTGAGAGGGGCGCCAAAGCCCCCGTGCTGCCCGAGGAGGCTCGCCAGGCCAGCAACGGCCTGAGCCCGGACGAGCGCGAACTCATGCGCAGCCAGCTCGACGCCGAGTGGCGAGACACGCAGGCCCAGCTCGCGCGCCTGCAGGCGGACATCGACACCCGCCAGGCCGAGCTGCAAACCGTCAAGGAGCAGATCGAGAAGCTGCAGGCCACGCTGCCCATCGTGCGCAAACGAGAAGACGACTTCCAGACCCTGCAAGCCCAAGGCTTTGTGAGCCAGCACGCTGGCCAGGACCGCACCCAGGCGCGCATCGAGATGGAGCGCGACCTGGCCACCCAGCGCGCCCGCCTGGTCGAGGTCAAAGCCGCCATCGCGCAGGCCGAGCACAACCACGCAGCCTGGCGTACCGAGGCGCTCAAGACGCTGAGCGAGCGGCACGCCAAGGCTGACTTGCAGGCCAGATCACTGCAGGCCGAAGGCGCCAAGACCAGCCAGCGCGAGCAACTGACCACGCTGCGCGCCCCGGTGAGCGGCACCGTGCAGCAGCGCGCCGTGCACACCACCGGCGGCGTGGTCACCCCCGCGCAGGTGCTAATGGTGGTGGTGCCCGACGCCGCGCAGGTCACCGCCGAGGTGACGCTGGAGAACAAGGACGTCGGGTTTGTTCACCTGGGGCAGGAAGCGGCCATCAAGTTGGAGACGTTTCCGTTCACGCGCTACGGCACAGTGCCCGCCCGGGTCACCACGATAACGGCCGATGCGGTGATGAAGGAACCCAGCGTTCAGCCGGACAAGGATGGCAAGGCGGTGGCTTCAGGTGGGGCGGTCTTCCCCGCCACGCTGACGCTGGGGGCTCATGCCATCGATGTGGATGGCAAGTCCATTCGACTCGCGCCGGGGATGAACCTCACGGCGGAAATCAAGACGGGCAAGAGGCGGGTCATCGAGTACCTGCTCAGCCCCGTGCAGTCACACGTCAGCGAAAGCCTCAAGGAGCGTTGACATGCGCGTGCTGCTGATCCACCAGAACTTCCCCGGCCAGTTCCGCCGCCTTGGGCAGATGTGGTCCAAGCAGCCCGGATGGGACGTGATCGGCCTGGGGCACAAAAAGGCGCCAGGCCTGCCCGATGTCAGGTGGATCCCGTACGACATGGCCCGCCCGCCCAGCTCAAGCCAGCACCCCTACATGCGTCAGATGGAAGACGCCGTGCTGCGCGGTCAGGCCACGGCAAGGGTGATGCTGAAGCTGCGCAAGCAAGGCTGGAAGCCCGACGCCATCCTGGCTCACCCCGGCTGGGGTGAGACGCTGTACGCCAAAGACGTGTTCCCAGATGCCAAGCTGATCCACTTCTGCGAGTGGTACTACGGCACGCCAGGCAGTGACGTGGGGTTCGACCCCGAGTTTCCTGCCAGCTTCGACACGCAAGCCAAACTGCGTACCTGGAACGCGCTGCACAACCTGAACCTGGAGCATTGCGACGTGGGTGTGAGTCCCACCCATTGGCAGCGTTCGCGGCACCCCGCCGTGTACCAGGACAAGATCCAGGTCATCCACGAAGGCATCGACACCGAACTGCTGCGGCCTGACCCCACTGCGCACTTGACCTTGCCCAACGGGCACACCGTCAAAGCGGGGGACCCGGTGATCACCTACGTGGCGAGGAACCTGGAGCCGTACCGGGGATTCCACAGCTTCATGAGGGCGCTGGAGCGTGTGCAAAAGGCCCACAAGACCTGCCACGCCGTCATCGTGGGTGGAGATGATGTGAGCTATGGCCAGAAGCCGCAGGACGCCGCCAACTGGCGAGAAAAGATGCTCCAGGAAGTGACGCTGGATGCGAGCCGCACCCATTTCCTGGGGAAGGTTCCTTATGACGTCTACCGGAAGGTGCTGCAGGTGTCTGCTGCCCATGTGTACCTGACGTACCCGTTTGTTTTGTCGTGGTCGATGCTGGAAGCCATGGCCTCGGGGTGCCTGATCGTTGGTTCGGACACGGCGCCTGTCAGGGAAGTGATCGAGCATGGCCGTAACGGGCTGCTGGTGAACTTCTTTGATCCGGAAGCGATTGCTGAAGAGGTTGTCATGGCGCTGGAACATCCAGGCGATGTGAGGCAAATAGGGGCAAACGCTTGGCAGGCTGCAAATGACCAGTATGGGCTAATGCGTGGCGAAAGCATGTACAGGAAAATTATTGGTTTGTGCGGCGATGAATTTTGCAAGCAGCCAAATATTTTCCTGACTGACGGCCGCCTCATCAGCGTCAACGTGAACCAACGAGGGGCCCTGAAATGATTGGTTTGGCGGTATTCTTGGTTTTGGTTGTCTATGTTTTTTTGGCAATCAAGTTGTTCGGCTTTATCAAAAGAATCATGGGCTTCAACGCCTCTGCTCTTGTTGCTGTTTTTTTCACCTTGGTCCTGCTTGTCTTGCCCTTTGCCGATGAGATCGTCGGGCGTATTCAATTTGACCGAGCATGTAAGAAGGTTGAAGGTTACAGCGTGACGAGTGCGATTCACTCTGCGCAAACGGCAAAATATGAAGATTTGCCCCCCCCAACAACAAGGATTCCGGGATGGATTCCTATCGAAAAGGTCACCTCGATGATCGTCAGCGTGCCCGACGGTCAGGTGCTGATGCAGTACGACTCGCTTTCTACACCTGGGGGATGGGTGATGCGCGGGGGGGTGAATCTTGGCAATTTTTCTTCATGCAACAATGTGAACGCAGCTCACATCATGGAGCAAAACGGCTTCAGGTTGATTGAAGGTGGGTTTTTCAAACGAACTGGGAGGTAATTGACATGAGTGGCATCAAGGAGCTGTATCTCAACGCATTGATGGCGGACGCCGCGTACGTTGACCTGCCGGCAGGGATCATTACGGCTGCAGCGGGTAGTGACTTGACGAGGCGCATGACGCAGGCGCAGAGTACCTATATTGCGGACAATTTTGCCATTGTTGCATCAATCAACTCCAATGAAAACACGCAATCAGGATTTGATGCAACAGTGTGGAGGCAAAATGGCACGGGTCAGATATACGTTTCAATGAGGGGGACCGAGACCTCAGGAGTCATGGATTTATTCAATGATGTCGATTTGGCAGTCACGGGCAATGCGCGAGGGCAGTTGGTCGACATGGTGAATTGGTGGTTGCGCATCAGTGCGCCCACAAATGAACAGGCAAAGCAAATTGCATATGAGACAGGGGTGGGCTATAAGCTGGCGGACTCGGTTCAAGGCGCAGGTCTTATCGGTCCGCAGGATCTTGCGAGAGGCGTGATAGTAAATGGTCACAGCTTGGGCGGGTATCTGACAACCTCCTTTACACGTTTATTCGGTGTGCAGGCCAATGTTAAGAGTTCCTATACTTTCAATGGTGCTGGTATCGCGCCAACATATTTTTGGACCTACACGGAAATACAGTCCCTTATCGGCCCCTCCCTTGGTTTGCCAGGGTTCCCGGGTGGCGCAATTCAGACGAACGTCTTTGCCCAAAACGGCCTCAATCTCACTACCAACTCGTTGTGGTTTGGGCAGGCGGGTACGCGAGTAGGTTTGTATGAGGAGGAAAGCGCCTTCCCCGTGACAAACCACTACATGTATAAGATCACTGACATGTTGGCTTTGGGGGCGGCGCTCGAGAGGTTGGATCCGAGTTTGACTGTTTCCATGCTGAATGATCTTGTTAAGTTCAGCAGTAATCAGATGGCTAGCAGCTACGAATATCTTTTGGATAGTTTGCGAAAGGCGCTGAGTGGGCCCTCAGTGACCCCTTTGCCGATCGGGGATGATAGTAATAGTGCTGTGAGCCGTGTGACCTTTCATGCCACATTAAAAACTCTTCAGGACACACCGTTATTCAAAAGGCTCGAAGGGAAAATCACATTGCTGCAAAGCACTGCTGATGTTTTCGACAGAGCCAGACAAGACTTTGCGTTTTACGTCGCCCTTCATGATCTCGCGCCGATGGTCATCGCTAGTTCCGATCTCGATGCCAAAAATGCGCTCAACGATGTCTGGCAGCTAACCCGTGCAACCGATTTTGCCGTCTGGAATGATGACAAGGACAAGGGGCCAAGTGAGGAGAAGGTAATCTCCGATGAATGGATCAAAGATCGAGCGGTAATGCTCAAGTGGGTGCTGGCACGCAATGAGCTAGACGAAGGCGTGTCAGTCGATGGTCCTAATGACATGCGTTTTCTGGATAACCGCTCCCAGATGGATATACGTGTCGATTCTGGAATTTTTCCTGCAAACGACATCGACCGTCGAGTGTACTGGTTTGGAGACGAGCAGGCCAACACGATCAAGGGGAATGACCTTGCGGACAGGCTTTACGGCGGGCGTGGCGACGACGTGCTCAACGGAAACGGCGGTGCGGATTACATCGAAGGCAATGACGGCGTAGACACCATTGATGGTGGCGAGGGTAACGATACCCTGCTTGGTGGCGATGGTAATGACACCATCATCGGCGGTGCAGGCGTAGACCTAATCATTGGCGGCAAAGGCATAGATGATCTCTCCGGCGGTGATGGAAATGACGTCATGTATGGCGGAGATGGCGCAGACATTCTTTCAGGCGACCAAGGCAATGACTTCCTCAACGGCGGTTCCGGTAGAGACACCCTGACCGGCGGCAGCGACAACGACTACCTCTACGACCAAGGAGGACAGGACGTCAATTACCTGCGCGGCGGAGACGGCAACGACGTCTTGGAGGTCCAGTCTGGCAACGGACAAACCGAACTCCAGGGCGGAACCGGCAACGACATCCTCAAGGGCGCACAGGGCATCAATTCGCTGGAAGGCGGAGACGGAAACGACGTCATCCAGGGCAACGAGGGTTACGACATCATCCAGGGCGACGCGGGTGCCGACAACATCGAGGCCGGAGGCGGCAGCGACGTCATCACCGGCGGGGCAGGCGCAGACTATCTGCGTGGCCAGTTGGGCAACGACACCTACAAGTACGACACCAGCGACTTCGGCGCCGACCTGATTCAGGACAACCAGGGCAGCGACGTGCTCTACCTGATCGATCAACGCCTGACCTCTGCCACCTACGATCCGGCCAAGATGGCCTGGGTCGGCGGCGGCTACGAGATCCGCCGCGTCAACATGGGCGACTCAATCTCCCTGGCCATCAACGCCACGGGTGATGAGCACAACACCATCTACATCCACAACTGGCAAGAGGGCCAGTTCGGCATCAGCCTGAGCGGGCAAGAACAAGATCCGCAACGGCCGAATATCGCGCCGGTCACCGCGAACGCCCTGCCGGAAAACAACAAGGTCGATGTCATCCGCAGTGACGGAGGCGATGGTGGCCTGGGCAACGACATCTTGATCGGCACTGTTAGCCAGAGCTTGCTCACAGGAGGCTCAGGTAACGACATCCTTGATGGCCGTGATGGCAACGATTGGCTTGAAGGCGGCGAGGGCAACGACCTGATCCTGACCGGCAAGGGCAAGGACGTTGTCTTTGGTGGTAGCGGTGACGACCTCATTCGTGTGGGCTACACCTTGGATTGGGCAAATGCCAAGCTCGTGGAAACGGACGAGACAGTCATCGTGCATCGCGATGGGGCTGGCTTCAACCCCGTGGCGGGTAGCAACACAGGGACGCAGTTCACTTACTACGTCAACGGAGTAGCGCGAACGATCGAGCATCCACAGATGGCTGTGTTCGATTTCAAGTTCGAGCCCAAGATCTCGCAGACTGAAAACTACAACGGCAAGTTGTGGTGGAGGAATGTGGGCGGCCCAGACGTGAGTGCGGAACCTGCATTGAATGTCACCGTCACGTTTGGTGATCCGGAAAACGTGAGGCCCGGCGTCAACTTGGAAACCGCGCCATCCAGCAACCTGGGCAAGCCCGTTGATTACCAAGTCTTCTTGGGAGAGGCCAAAGACATCCTCGCGCCTTCAAGCGGAGAACAAGGCGCCCGCGTGTGGGGCGGTGAGGGCAACGACATCCTCTACGGCGGCAACGACGCAGACAAGATGCACGGCGATGCCGACGACGACGTGCTGGTGGGTTATGACGGCGCCGATGAGTTGTACGGCGATGCAGGCGCGGACGAACTGTCAGGCGGCAACGGCCGCGACTTCCTGGATGGCGGCACCGAGAACGACACCCTGGTGGGGGGGCTGGGTGCCGATGTGATGCACGGTGGTTCGGGTGACGACGAGATCAGTGGCGATGCCATGTACGTTGTGGGCAGGAACTGGTATCCATCCGGCCTGGACGAGACCAAGATGGGCGGCGACCTGATCTACGGAGCCGCAGGCAAGGACCGGATCTGGGGTAACAACGGAGACGACTACCTCTTTGGTGGCGCAGACGACGACAAGATTTCCGGTGGCGCAGACAACGACCATCTCTTCGGCGAAGACAACGACGACGTGCTGTTGGGAGGTGGCGGCGACGACTACCTGGACGGCGGCAGCGGCAACGACATCCTGTACGACGATGCAGACGGAAAGGACGAACGCGGCCGAGAGAACAAGAGCAACGACATCTTCTTCGGCCGTGCCGGCGACGACGATCTCGACGGCGGTGCCGGCGATGACATCCTGGACGGCGGTGACGACAACGACGTCCTGACGGGTGGCGATGGCAACGACATCCTGCGCGGTGGTGCAGGCAGGGACAAGCTCTACGGTGACAACGGCACCAAGGCCCCAGGGATGGACATCCTGGAAGGTGGTGCGGGCGACGATGCCCTCAACGGTGGCGGCGGCAGCGACATGTACGTCTTCAACCTGGGTGATGGCAAGGACACCATTCAGGACGATGGCAGAAACGGCTCGCACAACGTCGTCGTGTTCAAGTTCTCATCAAGCCAGATCAAGGCGGTCGCTCGCAGTGGTGAGGACCTTGTCATCTCGTACGGGGTCGATGACAGCGTGACGGTCAAGGGCTACTACGGCGGTGGGTTCAGTCATGGCTATGAGGCCGCGGCGGTGACCGACGGCCAGGAACCTCAAGCCGCCATCGCGCAGATCTGCTTTGAAGACGGCACGGTCTGGGAGCGCGAGCACATCTACGAACTGGCCCCACCTCCGAATGAGTCCATCGTGGATCCGTTGGCCCAAGCCAACCTGCCCTACTTCGTCAACGCCCTGCTTTCCAGAGAAAGTGTCAGCAGTGCTGGTAAGCATGTGCTGACATACAGCTTCGCTGAAACCTTCTCTGGCGGCGAAAAAAATGCCTACTTGTTCACCGACGAGCAGAAGGCAGCCGTTCGGGCAGCACTGGCCAAGTTCAGTGCGGTGATCGACGTCACGTTCACAGAAGTGGGTAACGGAGAGGCCTCCGACTTGCGCTATTTCCTGGACGATTTGACGAGTGCCGAGTCGGGGGCCTTCGCGGGCTATGCGTCGTCGCAAACCGGTGAGATTCACCTCAACAGTGGGCTGTTCTCTCGTCAGTATGCGAATGAGTTTGGCCAACTCTTGACCAGACAGACCCTCACCGAGGGAACGGTTGGCTTCGAGGTGCTGCTGCATGAAACTGGCCATGCGCTGGGGTTGAAGCACCCCTTTGAGTTGCCCCTGCTGCCCGACGCGGAGAACAACAACGTCAATACGGTCATGTCTTACACCCGGACGGGTGAACCGGCAACCCAGCTTGCGCCGTTCGACGTTGCCGCTTTGCAGTACCTCTACGGCGTTGCCCGGAACGTCAAGACGGCCAGCGACACCTACACCTTCGCTGACAAGTACGTTTATGACGCCGCCGGCCTCGATACGTTTGATGCCAGTGGGGAGTCTGATGGCGTCCGCATCGATCTCAATCAGGGAGGATGGTCCTCCGTCGGTGAGCGTAACGCAAGCATCTTGGCGCCAAAGCAGGTCTACATCGGCCATGGCACGCAAATCGAGAACGCCATCGGCGGCAGCGGCAACGACGTACTTTCAGGCAGCGCGCTGGCCAACACGCTCGTCGGTGGCAATGGTGACGATCTCATCCTTGGCAATGGAGGAGACGACGTGCTGCAAGGCGGCGCTGGCATCGATACCTATCGATTCAACAAAGCCGACGGCCAAGACACCATCATCGACACAGATGGCCTGTCTCGCATCGAGCTCAATGGCGTCACTGCAGACCAAGTCTACTGGCACGACGGCTACCTCTATCACGGTACCGAGGGCGCCCGCATTGCGATCGAGGTGAACCAGATTGGCGAGCTCCTGATTGGCAATGTCAGCTACGTGGGGCCAGCCATTGCTGATGCCTTGCGCATCATCCTTGGGACCCCCGGCAACGACAGTCTGGTCGGGGACGGAGGCGCCAACCGGATGAGCGGCCTTGCTGGAGACGACACCCTCTCAGGCCTTGGTGGCGCAGACAAGATCGATGGCGGCCTTGGAAAGGACTTGCTGCAAGGCGGAACCGGCAACGACACGCTGGACGGTGGCGCTGACAACGATACGCTGCAGGGTGATGCGGAAGACGACTTGATTTTCGGCCAGGCGGGCGACGATTCGCTGTATGGCGGCTCAGGTAACGATTTGCTGGACGGGGGCGGCGGCAACGACAAGCTTTACGGTGGCATGGGCACAGAAGTTGGCGGTGGTAACGACACGTTCCGCTTCGGGCGAGGTAGTGGTCAGGACACCATTTACGAGTCCATCACCGCCAGCGACCAGGACAAGATTCAGATGATTGGGCTTGCCGATCGGGATCTTGCGTTCAGCATGGTCGGTAACGACCTTTTCATTTCCGTCATTGGCACGGAAGACCGCCTTGTGGTCAGCCGGTACTTCGAGGGAAGCGCGCGCACCATCGAAACCATCGAGTTGGCCGACGGCCTGTCGCTGAACAAGGCAGATGTGACGTCGCGGGTGCTAACAAACTACATCGGAGGCAGCGGAAACGACAACCTGACAGGAACAGCGCTCAACAACCGCCTGGAAGGCAACGATGGCAATGACATCCTGAGGGGTGGAACGGGTTACAACCTGTTCATCGGCGGACGTGGCAACGACAGCATGTACGGCAACTCCGGCAAGGACAACTATGTGTTCAACGCTGGAGATGGACAAGACTTCTTGCGTGACGGCAGCAGCTCCACCTTTGGAGGCTCTGGTGATCAGTTGATCTTTGGTCCTGGCCTCACGGCTTCCGACATCGTTTTCGTTGCGCGCGCAGACCTGCCTGCCGATGACCCGGACCGCGACCCTTTGACTGGCAACAAGTCCAACGATCTGATTGTCAGGGTTAGAAACACCGCTGACAGGTTGATCATTTCGGAGTTCTTCTCGTATGGTCGGATCGAGTACTTCACCTTCGCCAATGGGGCGCAGTTGACCTCCAGCGACGTGTTTGAGCTCATCAAAAGGACGGCAGGATCTGCACAAGACGACTTCATGCACGGCGGCGATGGTATCGACAGCCTGGCCGCACTTGACGGAGATGACAGGGTCCTAGGCCTTGGTGGCAACGATTCGATCGATGGTGGAGAGGGCAATGACAGCCTCAGGGGGGGAGAAGGCAATGACCGCCTGGTTGGTGGTTCTGGCGGAGACTCCCTATATGGGGAAGACGGTAATGACACACTGATTGCCAACGGTGTTGACCATGTGCTGGATGGCGGCGCAGGTAATGATGTGCTCGACATTGGTACAGATGGCAGTCTCATTTACACCCCAACCATCGTAGGAGGAAGTGGAAGCGACACGTACATCTTGCGCAGCGGTATGGGCCGGATCATTCTGCGTGATCACGACATTGCAGTTGATGCTGTGGATACCGTGGAGTTCGCGGACCTCAAGCTGAGCGACGTGCGCATCGAGCAAGTCGATAACAGCTTGTTCATCAAGTCCCTCAAGAATCCTGGCGACACCCTTGAGCTCTACAACCTGTGGATCTCCACAAGTGGCACTGACAACCTGCCTAAGCCTGAGCGCTTAGTTGATCTTATTCGTTTTGCCGACGGTAGCCTGTACACCATCGACCAGATCATCAAACTTAGCTTTCAGGAGACGCCCCGCGCTGATTCGCGGCGAGGCACAAGTGCCGACGACACCATCAGTGGAGGTGCGGGTGCAGATACGCTGTGGGGTTACCTTGGCGACGATGTGCTGAGGGGGGGAGACGGTGACGACCTGCTGTACGGCATGCAGGGAAGTGATCTGCTCGAAGGGGGGGCGGGTAACGACACCCTTTACGCCGTTGGCAGCAACGCTACAGAAGTCAGCGGCACGAACACCCTGATGGGCGGAGCCGGAGACGACCGCCTAGTTGGTGGAAATGGCAACGACTTCTTCGTTTTCGGGCGCGGCGATGGCTCTGATGTCATCGATATGGATAGCGCGCTTGGCACCGACACACTTCAATTCGGTTCTGGTGTCTTGCCTGAGCACGTGAAGCTGTATCGAGATGGGACAGATCTGGTCGTGGTGATTGATGGCAGCAGTACGCAGGTTCGCATCAAGTCCTACTACGTAGGAAACTTGCCAGTCGATCAATTGTTGTTCGAGAACGGTACGGTTTGGGGAGTTACACAGATCCAGTCTCAGGCCATCGTTGGGGAAGTCAATCAACTCACGGGAACAGCGGCCGGGGATGTCTTCCTCATTGACAATGCGCTGGATACAGTGACAGAAGTAGTCGACGGTGGTATCGATGAGGTGCGCTCTTCTGTTAGTTACCAGTTGCCATCTAACGTAGAAAACTTCACTGCGACGGGTGTTCTCAATTTATCCGTCCAAGGCAACGCAGCTAACAACGTCCTCAGAGGCAACGCTAACAATAACCAATTCCGTAGCGGCGGGGGCAATGACCGGGCCATTGGCGGCTTGGGTGATGACACTTATTTCCTCGAGACAAGCGGTCTGCTCAGTATCGAAGAGTTCGCTGGAGAAGGTACTGACACCCTCAGGGGCACTTCTCGAAACCCAGCTTTCTGCCCATTCGGGGTCATGTAGATCAATGACTTGCCGCTCGACGAGGCCGGGAAACCGGGGTTTCTAGAAGTGCCCTCAGGCAAGTTGACGGCCGTTGGGCCACCTTCGGGGCGACAGATCAGTTTTACTACGGCGTGTATCTGCCCGATAACGTGGAAAACCTCATATTGGGCACATCCAGCACTGTGATCACCAACGGTTTGGGTGAGGTGAATGCTCGAGGTGGCTATGGCAACAACCTCGATAATTTGATCCAAGGCGAGAGAGAGCTCGAAAATGTCCTCGATGGCTACGCTGGACGAGATACCCTTATTGGCGGTAGCAAGGTTGATGTTTTTAGAGTTGATCGTGAAGACGACGTCATTGTTGACTTATTCGTTTATGACGCTGGCAAGAACGATAAAGTTAGAACATATGAGAATTCACAAGTGGTTTTTGCTGGGGGGGACGTCGTCGAATCAGCTGCCGTGATTTACACGCTGGGTGCTAACCTGGAGCATATGCGTTTGGTTGGATCATCTGCCGTTGTCGGAATTGGTAACTCCCTCAACAATGCCATCGTGGGCAATCAGTCGACAAATCGCATCGAGGGCGGCGCAGGGGATGATCGACTGTTTGATGCGCAGACACGAACAGGTAGTTGGGGTGGGGTGGCCGGCCCATCTGAGTATGCCTACGACAACGATACTCTGATTGGTGGAGACGGTAACGACCAGATCACTGCTTACAACGGTGACGATTACCTTGAGGGCGGCGCGGGCGATGACGTCATCATGGCGGCCGGGGGCTTGTCTATTTTTATCGGTGGCACTGGCAACGACACCTTGACTGGTAGTGGCTTGGGCGCTGTGTACCGATATGGCCAGGGAGATGGTCACGACACGATCCGCGTAAGTGACAACTTCAGAAATGACTCCAAGGCAGTCAGCCGTGACAGGCTTGTGTTTGATGCAGGCATCATGCCTGAGCAAGTGAGTATGGCGCGGGTTGGTGAAAACAGTGCCGATCTGCTGCTCACCTTGACGAATGGCGGCTCCGTGCTGTTGGATGACTATTTCTACGTTACCAATCAAAGCGGTTATCGCAGCCGTGCGATGGAGCGCATCGAATTCTCGGACGGTACCATTTGGAGCAGCAATGTAGTCGATCGTTACTTCGGCCTGCCAACCGACCCAGAGGGCACGGATAGTGGTGATTTGTTGATCGGCAATGCATTGAGCAACGTTTTACGCGGTTTGGGGGGCAATGACACGCTCTCCGGTGAGGAGGGCAATGACTACCTGTTTGGTGGCGACGGTGATGACGTTCTCATCGGCGGCCAAGGTTGGGACAACTTGGAGGGCGGGCAAGGCAACGACGTATACCGTGACGCCGATGGGTCCATGGTGATTATTGAAGCCGCGGGCGGTGGTATTGACGTCCTTGAGGTGTCTACCCAGAGCTACATGTGGGAGTACGTCGAAACTGGCATCGTGACATCGACTACGGGCGGTGCCATTTACGGTATTTCTCAAGCAGAGACGCTGATTGGGAATGTTGGTAATGACACTCTCAATGGTAATGACGGCGACGACGAGCTCAGAGGTGGTGCGGGTTCGGACTCACTGAGCGGTGGCGCAGGAAATGATATCTTCGTCTTCAATAAAGGTGACGGACAAGAGAGTATCAATGCGTATGACGCACTGTCAGCAACGGATACGATTCGAATTGGTGCGATGGAGTCAGAGGTTACTGCATCGCGCTCAGGCAACATTCTGCTTCTCAAGGTTCGTAACAGCACCGACCAGATCAGTGTCATCGATTATTTTGCTGCGGCAACCATCTTCAACGGCGTGTCCTGGGATAACAAGGTTGACCGCATTGAGTTTAGCAATGCCACGGTCTGGGATAAAACGATGATCCAGACTGCGGTGAACCGCGCTTTGAACAACCGCACACCCACAGTCGCCGGGGCGCTACCCACTCTTGTAGCGCGCCAAGACTCTCAGTTCAGCTACACGGTGCCTGCTGGCACGATCACAGACCCCGACAGTTGGGACTCAATTACCTACAGCGTAAAGATGCCCGACGGCTCGTCTGTCCCGGAATGGCTGAGTTTCGACCCTGTTACTCGCGTATTGGCCGGAACGCCGACTGCAGGCAACCTCGGAACTGTCCAGTTTGTCCTGTGGGGCACGGACAACTACGGTGCTGCTGTCGGCACTTCAGTGAACCTGAGCGTCAATCCGCCCAACAGGGCCCCCGTCGTGGCCAGTACTTTGCCGGATCAGAGCGCTTATGAAGGCGCAGCATTCAGTTACACGGTGGCATCTGCTGCGTTCACTGACCCAGACTCGGGCGACACACTCAGCTATGCGGCCACCTTGTCCGATGGTGCTGCCTTGCCGAGCTGGTTGAACTTCAATGCCTCGACGCGTGCTTTCACCGGCACCCCGCCTGACGGGTCGACGGGCACGCTCAGTGTTCGAGTTATTGCGCGAGATACGGGCAACCTGAGCGTGAGCGACGTCTTCGACATTGCGATCAGTGTGGCCAACCTGAGTAAAACCGGCACCTCCGCAGCGGAGACCCTGGCTGGGGGCAGCGGCAACGATACGCTGAGCGGGGCCGGAGGCAATGACACGCTTTATGGACGCGCTGGCGATGACCGGCTTGATGGTGGCGCTGGCACGGACAGCCTGATTGGTGGCACCGGGAATGACGTCTACGTGGTTGACGCAGCCAGCGATGTCATCGTAGAGGGTGCTGGTGAAGGCGCCGACCTGGTTCAAAGTTCTGTGACTTACACGCTTGCAGCGAATGTCGAGAACCTGACCCTGACTGGCACCTCGGCCATCAATGGAACCGGCAATGCGGGCAACAACGCGATCACTGGCAACAGGGCCGTGAATACGCTGAGTGGCGGCGCCGGTAACGACACCCTTAACGGGGGCGCTGGCGCTGACTCTTTGATCGGTGGAGCGGGCGATGATCTTTATGTGGTTGATAACGCGTCCGACAAGACCAGAGAGAATGCTGGCGAAGGCTTGGATACAGTTGAAAGCTCGTTGTCCTGGACGCTTGCCGCGAATCTGGAGAATTTGACCCTGACCGGCACGTCTGCCATCAATGGCGTCGGCAACACCTCGGCGAACGTGCTCAGAGGCAATGCTGCGGCCAATACCTTGAATGGCGGAACTGGCGTTGACACCTTGATTGGTGGGGCCGGTAACGACAGCTACTTGGTGGACAACAGCGCCGACCAGATTGTCGAAAATGCAGCGGAAGGCACTGACTCTGTGAGTTCGTCAGTGACTTACTCGCTGTCTGCCCATGTAGAGAACCTGACGCTCAGCGGGACCTCAGCCATCAACGGAACGGGTAACGATCTCGCGAACTACTTGACGGGTAACAGTGCGGTCAACACGCTTTGGGGCGGGGCGGGCGATGACACCCTGAATGGTGGCGCCGGTGCTGACTCGCTGGTTGGTGGTGCAGGTGACGACGTCTACATCGTCGATAACACCGCAGACAAGGTTGTTGAGAATGCTGGTGAAGGAACGGATTCGGTTCAAAGTGGCATCACTCACACGCTGGCGACCAATGTCGAGAACCTCACGCTGACGGGCACCTCCGCCATCAACGGTACTGGCAACGCCAGTGACAACCTGCTGTTTGGCAACAGTGCGGTCAACACCCTCACTGGTGGCTCAGGCAATGACACCCTCAATGGTGGTGCGGGTGCTGACTCCTTGGTTGGTGGAGCTGGCGACGATCGCTACATCGTCGACAACACCTCAGACAAGGTCACTGAGGCGTCGAACGAGGGTGTTGATGTCATCGAAAGTAGCGTTACCTTCACGCTGGCAGCCAATGTGGAGAACCTGACTTTGACCGGCACTTCGGCCATCAACGGCACGGGAAACACCGCTTCGAATACGCTGATCGGCAATGCCGCGAGCAACACCCTGACCGGTGGCGGTGGCAATGACATTTATCGGGGTGGAGCAGGAGCCGATACCTTGACAGCGTCTTCAACCACGTCGAATGACACGTACGTATGGGGTCGCGGAGAAGGGGCTGACACGCTCACCGACTCAGGGGGGACCGATCAACTCAGCATCCTTGCTGGAGTGGCAGCTGATCAGGTTTGGTTGCGCAGGGTGTCCAACAACTTGGAAGTCTCTGTCATTGGTACGACGGACAAGTTCACCATCACGAACTGGTATGCGTCCACTGGCAATCAAGTAGAGAGCATGGTGTTGTCGGACAGCCGGTCGTTGTCCGCGTCGAAGGTGCAAGGCTTGGTAGATGCCATGGCTGCCTTCACACCGCCTGCGCAGGGGCAGACCACATTGCCTTCGAACTACCAAACTTCTTTGGCGACCGTGATAGCGACAAGCTGGGTTTGACCTGAGCAGGGAGCGGATGACAGCCAGACCAGGCATGTTGTTCGCATCTGACGTCCGAATTGGTCAGAGCGCCGCAGAGCGAGCTCCGCGACATGTGTCGCGGAGCTCTGCGATTGATTTTTCAGGTTGGCATTTCGAAGGTGAGCGTCCAGCCACTTCACCTTGACCCGAGCGCGAATCCGTGATCGTCACGACGAAGACGTTGCCCCCACGTCGGCAAGGCACTCCACGAGGTTGAGGGCTGCAGGCAGACCTTTTCTCGTTGCTAAGCGCAGGGTTTGATGATGCACATAGAGATCATGCTGTCACCTGGCAGAGCAATCCGGTGCTCATGGCGAGACTGAGGGATCACTTCCTCAGCGACTTGATCGATCTGCGTGGCGATCCTGATGGCCCTCAGGCGACGGCGTGACAACCGCTGCTGGGGCAGCGGCGCAGCGGACCAAGCACTGCTGTGACGCGCTACTTGCGGTCCCCTCGCGTTATTCCGTCCGGCATACGCACCCCCGCGGTTTGGGACAGATTTGGGACAGTGCCTCCCGCCAACGCACTTGAATCGCCATGAATGACGATCTAATGAAAAAAGCCCAAGTGTTTGATTCACTTAGGCTTTTTGTCAAAAGACTTGGTCGGGGTGAGAGGATTCGAACCTCCGGCCTCTACGTCCCGAACGTAGCGCTCTACCAGGCTAAGCTACACCCCGATGGCCTCGATGAGGGCGTCTCCATGCAGCTGATGTGTCAGCTGGAGCGCTTGATCGAGTCGGCCGATAATTGTAGCAGAGCTTCACGCCAGGGTGACTCGGGCAGCAAGGCCAGGTGCGCCTGTGCACGGGCCACCTGGTCGCGCGCAGCCTCGCGGGTGGCCTCCAGGGCACCCGTGTCGCGCACGATGGCCACAATCTCGGCCATGCGCTCCACCTCGCCATGCTGGATGGCCTGGCGGATCAACTCGCGCTGTTCGGGCGTGCCGCGCTGCATGGCCACCAGCAGGGGCAGTGTGGGCTTGCCTTCGCGCAGGTCGTCGCCAATGTTCTTGCCCAGCTCGGCCGTGGTGCCTTCGTAGTCCAGCAGGTCGTCGATCAGCTGGAAGGCGGTGCCCACCGTGCGGCCATAGCCGGCACAGGCCTCTTCCACCTCGGGCGACACGTCGCAGATCACGGCACCCAGGCGGGCGCTGGCCTCGAACAGCTTGGCGGTCTTGTATTCGATCACGCGCAGGTAGTCGTCCACCGAGATGTCGGGGTCGTGCATGTTCATCAACTGCAGCACCTCGCCTTCGGCGATCACGTTGGTGGCCTCGGCCAGCACCTCCATCACGCGCAGGCGGTTGGTCGACACCATCATCTGGAAGGCGCGCGAGTACAGAAAGTCGCCCACCAGCACGCTGGCCGCGTTGCCGAACATGGCGTTGGCCGTCTGCCGACCTCGGCGCAGGTTGGATTCATCGACCACGTCGTCGTGCAGCAGCGTGGCGGTGTGGATGAACTCCACCACGGCCGCCAGCTCATGCCGCTCGCGGCTGTCACATCCCAGGGCCCGTGCCACCAGCAAGAGCAGCATGGGGCGCACCCGCTTGCCGCCGGCTTGCACGATGTAGTGCGAGATCTGATTGACCAGGGCAATGCGCGACGACAGGCGTTGCTGGATGACCTGATCGACCTCGGCCATGTCGTCGGTTGCCAGTTGGCGATAAAGGGGGGTCGAGGTGTCAGTCACGCGGGGAACCCGTCATCAGGAACAGTGAAGCGGCCATGAGGCCGCTGCGAGGCCCATGAACCAGTCAGGGCAGATGGCGGATTATAGAAACTGTCCGACAATGACCCACTGGCGCCAACCCGCACGCCCTCAAGACGACACCATGCACGACGCTTCCGCCTCTTCCACCGCCAACCGCCAGGGTCTGCACCTGGCCATCGTGGGCGCGGGCCCCTCTGGCCTGAGCCTGGCTCTGCAGGCGCGACACGCCCTGCCGCAGGCGCGCATCACCGTGTTCGACGCGCGGCCGGCCGACAAGGATGTGCGCTCGGACGCGCGGACGCTGGCCCTGTCGCTGGGCACGGTGCAAGAGTTGCAGCGCATGGGCCTGTGGGCAGCTGTTCAGGCGGGCGGCGATGTGGCGCCCATCCTCACGGTGCATGTGTCACAACAGCAACCCACCGTGCTGTGGCCCTGGCGCGACCAACCCGCCGTGCGCATCACGGCGGCCGAACAGGCCGTGCCACAACTGGGCGCGGTGCTCAGCTACGGCACCTTGGTGGCCCCCCTGCAAGCGGCCTGGCAGGCCGCCTGCGAGGCCGAGCCGCAGCGCCTGGCCATGCGCTTTGGCACCCCCGTGCGAGGCCTCAAGCCCCTGACCGACGGGGTGGAGGTGGATGCCGACATCGCTGAAACCGTGGATGTGGTGGTGGTGGCCGAAGGGGGCGTGTTCGGGCAGCAGCCCGATCTGCGCTGGCCCCAGGGCGTGCAGCACGACTACGAGCAAACCGCCTGGGTGGGGCAGGTGCGCCTGTCGGACCGCGCCCCGATGGGCGTGGCCTACGAACGCTTCACGCCCAGCGGCCCGGCGGCCTTGTTGCCTTTGCCGGATGGCGTCATCAGTGGCCCAGGCGGCATGAGTAGTGGCGACACCCAGGCAGGCCGTCGCGCCGCCCTGGTGTGGTGCGTGTCTCGGCACGATGATCCGGTGGCCCAGTTGTCTGACGCACAGCGCCTGACCCTGCTCAACACCGTGTTCCACGACGAGGTGGGTCCGATCGAAGCGGTCTCGCCGCTGAAGGGCTTCCCGCTGGGCTTGCAGGCGCACCGCCGCCTGGTGGAAGACGGCGCCATCGTGCGCATCGGCAACGCCGCACAAACGCTGCACCCGGTGGCCGGCCAGGGCTTCAACCTCGCCATGCGCGATGTGCACACCTTGCTGGATTGTTTGCGTCAAGCCCATCAGACGATGGGCGATGGGGCGCGCAGTGCAGCCCTGCGCTCGGCCCTGGCGCGCTTCGAGCGCACCCGACAACCAGACCGGCTGGCCCTGATGGCCACCACCGACCTGCTGGCGCGCAGCTTCACGTGGCCGGCGCCCATTTTGGCCACTGCGCGGGGCTTGGGCCTGGGTGCCCTGCAGGCCCTGGGGCCCGCCAAGCGGATTCTGGCCCGCTCGATGATGTTTGGTTGGCGCTGAGCGCTCAGCGTCCAGGCATCAGTCGGCCAGACCCCGGTTCAGCGCACCGGCCATTCGGCCGACATGGCCAGCATGGTGCCGGACGGGGAGGGCGCCATTTGAGACTGGATCATGGACAGCGCCCAGATCGCCATCACGGCGAAAATGGACTGTTGCAGCAGCTTGCGCATGGTCGGCTCCTTGAGGGCTGATCAATGTCTCGATGCTAGGAATGCCAGGCGAGGACCATGCCAGGATGAGACCGGGAACACCCCCCTATCTCAGTGAGATCAAGGGTCTTTCCGGATGACGTCGAGGCTGGCATCACACCCGCTTCCTGCAGAAATGATGCGCCTCAACCAGCGTTGCCACAAGGCACGCCCCCACCGGAGGGGCATGGATTGTGGCGCGGGCCCCACCTTTTGCCCCTGCGGCCAAATATTGGCTGCACTGACACCCTCGGGAATACCCGAGAGCAGCAGACCGCATCGGTAACGCCGCTCGTCATCGCGCCACACCAGGGCGTGGCAGGCGCCCGTGCGCCGCCGGCTGATGATCATGCCCACCGGGCAGGGCTCGGCCAGGCAGCACACCCCGCAGCCATTGCACGGCGCCCCCTCGGGCGGCTTGGGCGGCGCCTCGGGATGGATGAGGATGACCTGCCCCGGGCTGGGGCTGGGCCGTGGTGGGCGGTCGGGCATCGTGGCGGAGACGCTGGGCCTGAGCAAGCCCGAGCGGGGATGTGCGGGGGTATGCGGGGTTTGAGACAATGCACGATTATGAGCACCACCACCCCGCACACCGCCATGACCTTGCCCAGCCTGGACCAACCGGTTGACCAGTACATGAACGCCGTGGGCCAGGCCGCCCGCGCCGCCGCCACCACGATGGCCGCCGCCTCGACCGCCGCCAAGAACCAGGCCCTGCTGTCGCTGGCCGCGCAGATTCGCACGCACGCCGGCGAACTCAAGGCCCGCAACGAATCCGACATCATCGCCGCCGAAAAGAACGGCCTGGCCGCCCCCATGGTCGACCGGCTGCGCCTGACGGACAAGGTCATCGAGACCATGGCCGAAAGCTGCGAACAGGTCGCCGCCCTGCCCGATCCGATCGGCGAGATCACCAATGTGCGCCGCCGCCCCACCGGCATCAGCGTGGGCCAGATGCGCGTGCCCATCGGCGTGTTCGGCATGATTTACGAAAGCCGCCCGAACGTGACGATCGAGGCCGCCTCACTGGCCATCAAGAGCGGCAACGCCTGCGTGCTGCGCGGCGGCTCCGAGGCCATCCACTCCAACCTGGCGCTGTGGAAGCTGGTGCAAGCCGCTCTGCAACAAGCTGGTCTGCCGGCCGAGGCCGTGCAACTGGTGCAGACCACCGACCGCGCCGCCGTGGGCCAGCTCATCGCCATGCCGCAGTTTGTGGACGTGATCATCCCGCGCGGCGGCAAGGGCCTGATCGAGCGCATCAGTGCCGAAGCCAAGGTGCCCGTGATCAAGCACCTGGACGGCAACTGCCACACCTATGTCGATGCCGAGGTGGACCTGGACTTGGCCGTGAAGGTGACCGACAACGCCAAGACGCAAAAGTACAGCCCCTGCAACGCCACCGAATCGCTGCTGGTACACGTGAAGCAGGCCGAGTCCTTCCTGCCCAAGATTGGCGCGGTGTTCGCGGCCAAGGGGGTGGAGATGCGCTGCGACCTGCGCGCCAAGGCCATCCTGAGCCGCGTGGCGGGCGCCACGGTGGTCGATGCCACCGAGCAGGACTGGTTTGAAGAGTACCTGGCCCCAATCATCGCCGTGAAGGTGGTCGACTCACTGGACGAGGCCATCGCCCACATCAACCACTATGGCTCGCACCACACCGACGCCATCCTGAGCACCAACCACCCCAACGCCATGCGCTTCATCCGCGAGGTGGATTCGGCCAGCGTGATGATCAACGCGTCCACTCGCTTTGCCGACGGCTTCGAGTACGGACTGGGCGCCGAGATCGGCATCAGCACCGACAAGTTCCACGCGCGCGGTCCCGTGGGCCTGGAAGGCCTGACCTCGATGAAGTTCGTGGTGCTGGGCCAGGGCGAAGTGCGCGGCTGAGCCGCGCCACCGCGCTGAGCCCGACTCAACGGCCCAAGTCGTCGCCGGTGTTCGCGGGCACCGGCACCCCCGGCCCCCGATACGGCAACCAGGCGATGGTGGAGGCGTGCAGGCTCTGCACGAACAGCTTGCCATCCAGCTCGGTGGCCGAGGTGGTCTCCGGGTAGCCCCCCTTCGGGTCTTGCAGATCGTCCACGATGCGGCCTGAATCTTCAAACGCGAAGATGTGCCCGTAGGCCGGCGGCACCGGCCACCAGGCGCGCGGCAAGCGCATGAACACCTCGCGCATCCAGGGTTGGGTGGACGCGTAGTCCAGCAAGCCGCTGCGCGGCTTGGTCAGGCCCACCCAGATGCGCCCTGATGGGCTGCGCGTCAGGTTGTCCGGGTAGCCTGGCAGGTTGTCCAGCGTCACACGGGCCGCGCCCTGGCGCAGCGCATCGTCCAGCGTGGGCACCACATGGTCGCCTTGCGGCGAACGCAACAGCGACAACTTGGCCAGATCCAGCTTGACGATGCGGAAGGTGCCCGTTTCAGCCACGAACAGGCCCTTGCCATCGCCCGTGAAGGCCAGCCCATTGGGGAAGCACAGGCCATCGAGCACCACGCGGGCTTCCAGGGTCTCGGGATGTTGCGCGATCAGGCGGCCACTGCATCGGTGCTCCAGGATGTCCAGCACGCTGGCCTCGAAGGTGCTGTTCAACTCCCGCGCCGAGAAGCGGCGAGAGGCATCGGTCAGCCACAAGGTGCCGTCCGGCCCCACCTCCACGGCATCGGCATAACGCACCGGGTCGTTGGGCACCGGTTGTGGCACCGCCTTGAGGATGACGTCCACCTGGGCTTGCGGGCCCGAGCCCGTCACGCGCAAGAGGCCGCGCATGGCATCGGCCACCAGCAGGCGCCCCTGAGCATCCATGGCCAGCCCCAGGGGCCGACCGCCGGTGTTGACCACCACATCGCGCACCTCTTGCCCTTCCGGGCTGATGCGCAGCACGTCGCCATTGGCCAGGCCGGTGTACAGCAAGCCCCCATGCGCCAGGATGTGCTCGGGCCCGGATTGCTGCCCCACCAAGGGCAAGGGCCGCAGCGTGGCCAGACGGTCATTGACCTGATGAGCACCGGTGTAGCCCGCGTTCTTGGGCGGCGTCCAGGGCTGGGGGTCGATGGCCACGGGCCAGAAGGCCAGGTAGGCCACCAGGGCGGTCAACGGGGTGGCCCAAGAGGCCCAGCGCCACATCCGTGGCAGTTGGCGTGCGCTCATCTCAGCAGGTCTCCGGCCAGGCGGCCTTGATTTATTGATCGAAGCTATCGATTCAATGACATCTATTGCATGGACGCATAGCCTGACGCCCTGCACAATAAGAACCATTCTCAAACGCAAAGCGACTGGAGCACACCATGGCCAAAACAGCAACCTACGGCATCCTGCACATGGGCAGCTCGTTCGGCATCGCCTATGCGCTCACCGGCAGCGTGACGATCGCCGGCGCGGTCACCTTCGTCGAGCCCATCGTCAACACCGGGCTGCACTATGTGCTCGACAAGTACTGGGATCACCCGACGGCACGCCGGGTGCGCCAGATCATTTCTCGACAAACGCCCGTTCAATCACGTAGTCACCAGCCACACCCTGAGACGGCGAGACCTTGAAGCCGGCGTCGTCCAGGATCTGGCAGAGGTCTTTCAGCATCGAGGGGCTGCCGCACATCATGGCGCGATCGGTCTCGGGGTTCAACTGGGGCAAGCCCACGCCGCGGGCCAGTTCACCATTGACGATCTGGTCGGTCAGGCGGCCCTGGTTGCGGAAGGGCTCACGCGTGACCAGGGGGTAGTAAATCAGCTTGTCGCGGATCATCTCGCCCAGCAGTTCGTGCTGGGGCAGCTCTTTCGTGATGTAGTCGTGGTAGGCCAGCTCGCTCACGTAGCGCACGCCGTGCACCAGCACCACCTTGTCGAACTTCTCGTACGAGTACGGGTCCTGGATGATGCTCATGAAGGGCGCCAGGCCTGTGCCCGTGCCGAACAGGTAGAGGTTCTTGGCCGGGGTCAGGTCGTCCACGACCAGCGTGCCCACCGCCTTGCGGCCCACCAGAATCTTGTCGCCCACCTGGATCTTCTGCAGGCGCGAGGTCAAGGGGCCGTCCTGCACCTTGATGGACAGGAATTCCAGGTGCTCTTCGTAGTTGGCACTGGCCACCGAGTAGGCCCGCATCAGGGGCTTGCCGTCCACTTCCAGACCGATCATCACAAAATGACCGCTGGTAAAGCGCAGGGACGGATCGCGTGTCGTCCGGAAGCTGAACAGGGTGTCGTTCCAGTGGTGAACGTGGGTGACGGTCTCTTGGTTGAATGCGGCCATGGTGTGTGGGGCGGACTCAAGCGCCCGGCTCTGATGACGGAAAACCCTCGATTGTCGCTCATCTGAGGCCTCCTCCGCACAGCGGCCCGCCTGGGTGCGGGGCCTTTGACGCGGCTTGCGCTATGCTGCCCGGCGTCTGTTCTGGTAACGGGAACCCACTGCCATGCCCCTGTCGTCTGCACTTGATCCCCGCACCGCCCTGGTGGTGTTTTCTGGCGGCCAGGACTCGACCGCCTGCCTGGCCTGGGCCCTGAACCGCTACCAACGGGTTGAAACCATCGGCTTCGAGTACGGCCAGCGGCACCGGGTGGAGATGGATTGCCGCGGTCAGGTGCGCGCAGCCCTCTCGGCCGCCTTCCCCGAGTGGGGCGCACGGCTGGGTGTAGACCACGTGCTGGACCTGGGCCTGCTGGGCCAGATTTCGGACACGGCCCTGACCGAAGCGCGCGCCATCGAGATGACGGCCAGCGGCCTGCCCAACACCTTCGTGCCCGGCCGCAATCTGCTGTTCCTGAACTTTGCCGCCGCCGTGGCCTACCGCCGTGGCGCCAGCGTGCTGGTGGGCGGCATGTGCGAAACCGATTACTCCGGCTACCCCGACTGCCGCGACAACACCCTCAAGGCCCTGCAGGTGGCCATCAGCCTGGGGCTGGACAGCCCCATGACGATCGAAACGCCTCTGATGTGGCTCACCAAGGCCCAGACCTGGGCCTTGACGCATGAGCTGGGCGGCCCCGCCCTCAATGAGCTCATCATCGAGCACACGCACACCTGCTACCTGGGCGATCGCGAGCACCGCCACGCCTGGGGTTATGGTTGCGGGCAGTGCCCGGCCTGCCTCTTGCGTCAAGACGGGCACACCCAATTCATCACCGAAGGGAAGCACACACCATGAGTCTCACCGTCATCGTCTTGCTCGTCATCGCCGCCGTGCTGGTCTTCTGGGTGGTGGGAGCCTACAACCGCCTGGTGCGCCTGCGCAACGAGATCGGCAACGCCTTCGCGCAAATCGACGTGCAGCTCAAGCGCCGGCACGACCTCATCCCCAACCTGGTCGAGGTGGCCCGCAAGTACATGGAGCATGAGCGTGACACCCTGGAGCGCGTGACCGCCGCGCGGGCGCAGGTGATGGCCGCCACCGACCTGGTCAAGGCCAAGCCGCTGGACAACGGCCCCATCAAGAGCCTGGGCCTGGCCGAAGGTGTGCTGGCCGGCGCCATGAGCCGCTTCCAGGCCACGGTCGAGGCCTACCCCGAGCTCAAGGCCGACGCCCGCATGCAAGAACTGTCAGAAGAGCTGACCCACACCGAAAACCGCATCGCGTTTGCGCGCCAGCTGTTCAACGATGTCACGCTGGATTACAACAACGCGGCGCAGCAGTTCCCCACCAACGTGGTGGCGGGCGTGTTCAGCTTCCGCGAGGCCGAGATGCTGCAGTCCACCACGCAAGACAGCGAACGTGGGCCCGTGGCCGTGAAGTTCTGAGCCAGCACCCGGCCCGCCCCCATGCGTTTTCGTCAACACCAGGACACCGCACGGCAAGAAACCACACGCCTGTTCGTGTGGTTCGGCGTGCTGCTGCTGGCGCTGGTGCTGGCCATCAACCTGGTGATGGGCGTGGCCTACAAGCTCTTGCTGCCGTTCACCCAGGGTTGGCCCAAGCTGTTTTTCGAGACCAACACCGCCCTGGTGTTGATGTTTGTGCTGGGCGGCTGCTGGGTCGAGACCCTGCGCCTGAAGGACGGCGGCGGCGTGCGCGTGGCGCACTGGATGGGTGGGCGTGAAATCACCGAGCCCAGCAACACCCTGGAGCGACGCCTGCTCAATGTGGTCGAGGAAATGGCCATCGCCAGCGGACAACCCGCGCCACGCGTGTTCGTCCTGCCACGCGAAGACGCCATCAACGCGTTCGTGGCTGGTTGGCACGAGGAGGATCGTGCCCTGGCCGTCACCCGCGGCGCGCTGGAACGCCTCACACGCAGCGAACTGCAAGGGCTGGTGGCCCACGAGTTTGGCCACATCAAGGAGGGCGACCTGCCCTTGAGCATGCGGCTGATCGCCCTGGTGTGGGGCCTGTCGCTGGTGCACGGCTATGGGCAGAACCTGATGGCCGCCGACGACCGGGGGCACGTGCATCCCCTGCCCTGGGTGGTGGGCCTGGTGTTCACCACCGTGGGCTGGCTGGGGTGGCTGGCGGGCCGCGTGCTTCAGGCGGCCGTGTCGCGCCAGCGCGAGCACCTGGCCGACGCCAGCGCCATCCAGTTCAGCCGCAGCCGTGAAGGCCTGGGCAACACCCTGCGCAAGATCTGGCACGACCAGCAAGCCCTGGCTGGCCGCATGCGCAACCCCAGCGCCAGCATGATCGCGGCCATGCTGCTGCACGAACCGGAAGGCGTGCACTGGATGGCCACGCACCCCCAGTTGTCCGAGCGCATTCGGCGCATTTGCGGGGCCGTGATGCCCCCCATCCCTGCCCCGCTGTTGCGCGAGATCCCGCCCGAGCCCGCCCGCCCGCGACGAGCCCAGGGCATGCCCCCCGGGGCCGTGCTGAACGCCCATAGCGCGACCACCAGCGGTAGCGGCCATGAGCCTGAGCAGGGTCACTCGGCCCCGGCTGACGCCGAGGCGTCTGGCCACACCGCCACGCGTCCGCCTGCGGGCGGGCGAGGTAGCACCCACGACCCCACCCTGCCCCCACCGTCGGCCGAGCGCCAGGCCCAAGCCCGCGAAGCCCTGGGGCGCCTGCAACGGCGCCAGGGGCCCACCGAGATCCGCCTGGTGCTGCTGGCGCTGATGATGAACCCGGACAACCCCAGCGAGCGCAAATGGTGGTTGCAGCACGCACAGGCACTGCCTCGGGCGGATCAGATCCTGGACGATGTGGCGCAGTTGTTGCCCACCAGCCGGGTGCCCGAGTTCGAGCGCGTGACCGACACCCTGCAGGCGCTGGACGTGGACGCCCGCCGCGAGGTGGTGATCCTGGCCCGCGATCTGCTGCGGGCCGATGGCCGCGTCAGCCCCCGAGAGCGTCTGTGGTGGCTGGTGCTGCGACACCGTCTGGCGGCCACGGGCGCCAGGCCCGCGATGATGCGTCCGGTGACAGGACAAGGCCAAGGCCTGATCGAGCTGAACAAAGTGCAACGCACCCACGTCAGCACCGTCAGCAGCTACCTGGCCCGGTTCATCCCGGAAGATGAACACGGCCCCGGGGCCTGGCACACGGCCAGCGCGGCGTGGTATCGGGGAGTGATGCAGCGCTGCGGGGTGGAGGACACCCCGCCGGGCATGGTGCCGCCGCCTGATGCCGACCAACTCATGACCGCTCTGGCGGCGGTGCAAGAGCTGTCGTGGATGGTGCGCCCACTGTTGCTGAAGGCCTGGGTGGAAGAGGCCCTCAATCACAGCCCCAAGGGCGTGTTGCGGCAGGACACGGCCGATGCACTGAGGCTGGTGGCCACGCTGGTGGACTCACCACTGCCCGCCATGCTGGCAGCACACTACCCCCGGGCTTGAACCGGGGGATGTCGGTTCAGTTCACGCGTTCGAGCTTGGTCAGGCCCAGCAGACCATTGCGCAGGTCGGCCGAGGCTGCGGCGCCCAAGTACATGCGCAGGTACACCTGGAAGGCCAGCGGGTCGTTGATGGCCAGAACACCATCCACACTGCGAAGTGCCCGGCCATTGTGCGTGGCCATCCAGCCCCGCCCTGGCACCCAGTCCAGATTCACCACATCGCCCTTCTCCACACGCTTGATATCGGCGTAAGCCGCACCAATCATGCCCAGCGGTTCGATCAGCTTGCGGAACTCTTCATCCGTGGCCACCTGTTTGAAGTCCGACAGGAACACGCGCGAGATGGTGGACGAGGACAGGTTGCGCAACAGGTTGAGCTGAATGCGGCGAACGCCGTCCAGCTTGTAGATGGCCTCGGGCGTGGTGCGCTTCTCAGGCAGGTACAGGGCCACCACATCCGACTTGTGATAACCACGACGACGCACACCGGCGCCATTGAGCACCAGCTTCTGGCCGTGGGCCGTCACCGTTTCTTCCAAGCGCACGCCTTCCAGTTCCACATCGGCGTGGGCGGCGGTGGGCAGCGCCAAGCCACAGGCCGCGCCTGCGGCCAGGGTCATCCACTGTCGACGCGACAGATCACCCGACTGCTCTTGCCACAAAGTTTCGATGGACATGCGAACTCCTCTGCCACCCGGCGACGATCAGACCTGAATCACAGCCCCAGGGGCTTGGAGATGGTCAGCCAAAAAGCCTGACCTTCGGTGCGGTTGCGGGCGCCAAATTCCTTGATGAACTTGCCTTCCACCATCATGTCGCCGCCATCCTTGAGCCAACCCACCGCGGGGCCCAGGCCGTAGCCGCGCATGCGGTTGCCGTTGATGATTTCGGCAGGTTGAATCTGAGGATTGCCGGCGATGTACGAGACGTCTTGCGAGTCGTTCTGGAACTGGTGCACGGCAAAGCCCTGCAAGCCCACGCGGATGTCTTCGGTCACGAACTTCATCAGCTGGAAGTCGACGTTGGCCATGTTGCCCGAGCGGTAGCCCGTTTCCTTGTTGCGGGTGTTGAACGACAACACGCCACGCACGCCGAAGTCCCAACCGTCGCCAATGTACGAATACTGGATCGACGGGCGGAAGGTGTAGAAGTTGCCAAACCCAGCGTTCAAGCGCTTTTCAGGGTCGTAGTCGCCCGTGGGCACGACGAAGGTGTTCACCAGGGTCAGGGCCTGGTTGTCAGCCAACTCCCAGTGCATGATGCCGCCGAATTCAAAGTCGCCGATGCCAGCGGCAGAACGGCTCAAGTTGGTGGCCGCAGCATTCAGGCCTGCCTGGACGAAGCCTTGCGTCGGAGCACCGAGGCCCAGATCGGGCGCTGTCAGGCTGAAATCTCCGTGACGCTGGACGATGGGCAACATCATCGTGAAGCCCAAATTGGCCCCCAGCCAGCGGGTGTTGTCGATGTAAGTGACGCGCGGTTGAACAGCACGCACATCAATTTCAGCACCCACCTTGGCCCGGAAGGGAACAGGGCTCGTGAACCCACGCGTCGCCTGCTTCCCGTCATCGCCCTTGATCCTCTTGGCGTGGTACGCCACGACCGGGGCCTGAACGTACCAGCCCGGCATCAGCGGGGCGGTCATGTCGCTGCCGCCAATGCCCGCCGAGTAGCGCTGGTTGCCGTTCTCAGCCGCCCCTGCATTCACGCAGAGCAGGGCCGCCAGGGCACAAGCGGCCACACGGGCCGGGGTGGCGGCTGCAGTCAGGTGGGCAGATCGCAGGGGGGTCATCGCAACTCCTTGAACATCAAACGAACTTCAGCAGTCTGAAGCATGGGTATCGGCATGTGCGGCCGAAAACCAAATCCGGGCCCCGACTGTGCCGTATGCCCGCCGAAAAAGCAGTGCCCTGTGTCACTTTGAGACAACAAACGCTGTCGCGATCCGTCAATCCACAGGGTTAACCCAGAGCTCACTCGCCTTCGCCGAACTTGTCGTTCACCAAACCCACCAGGGCTTGGAGGGCTTCGGCCTCGCGGTCGCCGTCACATTCAATCTCCACCTCGGTGCCCATGCCGGCGGCCAGCATCATCACGCCCATGATGCTTTTGGCGTTGATGCGGCGGTCGTTGCGGCTCATGTGCACCTGGCACGGAAAACTGCTGGCCAGCTTGGTGAACTTGGCCGAAGCACGGGCATGCAGGCCCAGCTTATTGCTGATGGTGACGGTGGTCTTGATCATGGGTGGGATGGATGGCCTGGTTTTGCGGGCGGCTGCTGGCCACCTGCATGACACCCTGCGTGCCGCCGGCCACCGCTCGGGTGATGAGTTGCTCCAGCGGCTCGCTGGCGTAGTTGAGGGCGCGCCACAGCATGGGCACGTTCACACCGGTGACGACCTTCACCCGCACACCGTCGGCCAGGCGCTGCACCGTGTTGCAGGGGGTCGCCCCGAACACATCGGCCAGCACCAGCACCTCGCCGCGGGGGTCACGATCGGCCAGCTGACTCAGCAGTTGCCGTGCCTGGGCTTCCAGCTCGTCGCATGGCAGCTGCGCCGGCACGTCCAGGGCCATGAGTTGGCCGTCCGCATCCGGAAAACAGTGCTGCGCCGCCAGTTTCAGAGCTGAAGCCAGCGGGGCGTGCGCGATGATGAGCAAGCCGGACATAGCAATGGATTATCGGCCGCTCATGGCCGGAATTGAAAGCCATTCAAAAACGGGTTGAGCAACTCGTCGGGTTTGGCCGCCTCGGTTGTCGTGCCCGTGCGCCACACAGCCGCCTGATACACCTGCAGGCCGTGGGCGAAATGCCACGCGCTCACCTCCACCGGCAGGGGGCGCCCGGACGCATCAGGGCGCTCAGTGCGAATGCGCCAGCCCTGGGCCTGTGGCCACGGGGTCATGCCCGGCACGCTGACGGGCCCCAGCGCCACCACCTCCACCTGGCGCGCCACGGGCAGTTGCCGAGCCGCCGCCTGCAAATTGGCCTCGGTCCAGCGGGGCCAGGCCGCCAGCAGCGTGGGCACCGCCTCGGCATCGGCCGCTGGCGTCTGGCTCACGGCCCAGGTCAGGCCCGCCGCCGCGCACGACCACATCTGCACCGTCAACGGCGAGGGCCAGCCCTCCACCGCCAGGCTGCGTTGGTGTCGCTCGGGCTTGCAAGGAAACAGCGCTTGCAGGCCGCCAGGCTCACCCAGGCGCACCTCGCGCCAATCCAGACTGGGCGCACACGCGGCCAGGAACAGACTCCAAGCCAGGGTCGCCACCCCCAAGGCTCGGGCTGACCATCTCTTCATGTGAAAAATCTTCATGGAAACAGGTGTTTTCACTCATGCGTGGGATGGACAGCATGCCACCATCTCGAAACACTGACACACCATCAAAGCCAAGCCGCCTCACGGCTTCAGGGACACCATGAACTTTGCGCCACCACCGGCTCCTTTGGGAGCCGATCGTGATGGGTTGCGGCTGAACGAGCTGGCAGGCTCCAACGGCTTTGGCACCCCCCACTCCGTGCCCGTCAATGACGCGCAGGGCGACGAGGCCGTGCGCTGGCAAGGTCTGGTGGCCCAGGTGGGCCGGGATCTGGCCGAGCCGCTCACCGCCGCGCTGGAGCGCGTGACCACCCTGACCACCACCGGCCGCATCGACCGCCAGGGCCTGCGGGCCCTGCGCGAGGAAATCGACCGCGCCCGGCAGGCGGGCCTGTTGTGCCAGCAGATGGCGCGTTTGGCGTCGGGTCGCATCCGCCAGTCACACGAGCGGGTGCACCTCACCCACACCTTGCAAAGCGTGCTGGCCTACCGGGCGCGCGAGCTGCACAGCCACGGCATCACCCTGACACAAACGCTGCGCCCGGCCGAGGTGCGGCTGGATGCCTCGATGCTGTTCGCCTTGCTGAACGCCCTGATCGACTGGTGGATCCCCAACACCTGCGGCAGCATTGAGTTGCAGATCGGACAAAACACCTGGCCCGAGCACGCCCACCTGGTGTGCCGCCTCCAGCACCACCCCAGCGACCACCCGGCTCGGGCCGATCTGGACCGGGTGCAAGAGCGCTTGAGCACGCTGCACTGGCACCTGGTGGAAGAAACCGCGCGTGCCATGGCCCTGCCCATCACGCGCACCGTCAACGGCACGCACGCGCAGGTCACGATCGAGTTCCCCACCACCATCACTGCCACGCTGGAAGACGTCAGCCACGCCGAGCAATCGAGCGATTTTGTGGATTCGGTCAACTCCAAGCCCCTGGCGGGCAGCCATGTGCTGGTGGTCAGCCAGCGGCGCGACCTGCGTGTGCAGGTGCGCGAGTGCCTGAAGTCGATGGGCCTGGTGCTGGACTTCGTGCCCTCGGTGGCCGAGGCGATCAACTTTTGCCGGGAAGGCTTGCCGCATGCGCTGGTGTTTGAAAGCGCCCTGAGCGGCCCCAAACTCGATCAGCTCGTGGCCAGCATCCGCCGCGAGGTGCCCGAGTTCGTCTTCATCGAATTGCTGGACGATGGGCGCACCTTCGAGATCGCAGCCGTCAGCGCCACGGGCATGGCCCGCGTGGGCCGCGATGCCATCACCACCGCCCTGCCCTCTGCCCTGGTGTACGAGCTGACCCGGGTGATGTGAGGGCGGATGCCCCGCCGGGCCTCAGGCCTTGGCGTCGGCGGCCAGCAGCCTGGCCAGCAGCTTGTGCATGGCGTCGAAATCGGGCTCGCCGATGTAGCGCTTGACGATCTCGCCTTGCCGGTTGACCACCAGCGTGGTGGGCGTGAGTTGCACCGGCCCAAACGAGCGAGCAAGCTCACCCGTGTGGTCCATCACCACCCGGAATGGCAGCTGCCGGGTGCGCGCAAACGACATCACATAAGCCGGCGGGTCGTACTGCATGGCCACGGCCAGGGTCTCCAGGCCTTGGGCCTGAAACTTCTGGTGGGTGGCCACGATCTTGGGCATCTCCTTGACGCAGGTGCTGCAACTGGTGGCCCAGAAGTTGATGACCAGCACCTTGCCTTTGAGGTCGCCCAAGCGATGCTGGCTGCCGTCGATCTCCGTGAAGGGCAGGTCGGGCATGGTGGGATGGGTCTCCCAGCCACAGGCGCTCAAGGCCAGCGGCCACGCAGGCCAGCTCAGCAGCAGGTGTCGGCGGTTCAGGTTCATGGGCGACGGCAGCTCCAGAAGTCAGGGCGATGGGGCGCGCGGGGCGGCTGGTGGTGATTGTGCCGCGTCCGACCGGGCGGTGAGTTCGCGCGCGCTCAAAACCCTGGTCACTTGCGGATCGCTCCATGAGCCGCTGATGCTGAAGGCCTGGGTGCCAGCCTCCGACACCTGCTTGCGCAACAGCATCTGGGCCACGAAGGTGCCCAGCCCGACCACGGGGTTGATGGCGGCGTACGCCAGCGAGGCGGCACCCGCATTCACATCGGGCACCACGTACACCTGCAAGTCCTGGGTTTCGGTGCGCAGGTTGGCGGTGCCTTCCATCAGCACCACCGCCTGCACGCCGCGCATGCGCAGGTTGCGCGTGCTGGCCACGCCCTGCTGGATGCTCACGTCGCCATCAATCGCATCGAACGCGAAGCCCTCCTGGAACAGATCCCGAAAATCCAGCGTCAGGCGGCGAGGCAGCGATTGCAGGCTCAAGACCCCCAGCAATTTGGCAGCGCCGGGGTCCACCTTCAAGAACTGCCCACGGTTCAGGCGCACCTTCACGTCACCGCTCATCGAGTTGGCATCCACGTCCAGGGGCGAACCTGCCCAGGCCACATGGCCGCTCAACTGCCCCTTGGCGCCTTGCACCGTGCGCGGCAAGCCCAGGCGGTTGAGCAAGTCACCGCCGTTGTTCACATCCAGCGTGAAGGCAAAGGCCGATCGCGATGCGCCCGCCGCACCCGCCGTCCAGTTGCCCTGGGCATTGAGCTGCGCATCAGCCCCACCCAGCCTGAACCGGGTCAGGCGCCACTCGGGCACCACACCGCCCGCACCATCGCTGACGCGGCGGTTCACGGCCTCCACCTCAAATCGGCCCAGGGGCAGCCCCCGCCACTCGAAGGCGTCCACCACCACATCCAGCGCGGGCACTGACGAGGCCGTGTTCTGGCCACTCAGGTTGGTCAGGTTGCTCAAGGCCTGCACGCTGAGTGCTTCGGCCTCGGCTGGCGGAATGCTCAGGCGCTGCAGGCGGGCCACCAGTTTGTGGCCTCGTCCTTTGTCGGCGGCATGGGCGGCGGTGTTGGGGGTGTTGGCAGCCGGTGCCGCATCGTCTGGCAGCCACTCCACTTGCCCGGCCGCCTCGCGCGAGCTCAGTTGCGCCCGCCACACGCGCGGCGAGGGGTGCGCCACGCTGAGCGCCACATCGCGCAGGGTGCGCTGCCGCCACACCACCGTGTCGGCCGTCACGCTCAGGGTATCGGGCAGCCATGCCGCATCGGCCGCCACCCCACCGGCTGCGGGTGCTGCGCTGGCCACACTGGTGGCCGGCCATGGCACCGAGGCCGGCCGCGCCAGTTGCTGCCCCGCCGCCAGCCAGGCATCCACATCCAGCCGAGACACCACCACGTGCGCCTGCAGCCCGCGCTCGGGCACGCCAGGCAGGCGGGCCACGGTATCCGCCCCGGACTGGATCAGGCTGATGAATCCACGACGGGTGCGCCCCGCCTCGCTGGCGGGCAGGGCGCGCGCCGTGCGCAGGTCGGCGCGCAACCACGGCGCGCTGGCGGGCGTGCCCGCCAACTGGGCCGGGTTGCCCAGGTCCACCAGCAGAGCATCTTGCGCACCGGTGGCATCGGTCATCTGGTAGCTCACCCGCAAAGGCCACACCTGGGCGGCAGGCTTGTCCAGCGGGGCCGGCAAACGGCTTTGCACCCCTTGCAGGCTCGATTGGATGGTCACCTCCAGCAAAGGCAGGCCCTGGCGCACCCGGGCCTCGCCCACCTGCACCGCCACCTGCACCGGGGCCTCGCCGCTCAACAGGGGCGCCAACTGCGCCAGCACGGGGTACTCCGCCGCCTGGGCCAGGGCCTGCGCACGCACGCGCCCACTGGCATTGAAGCGGCTGATGCCATCCGCACCACGGCTGCCCTGCACCGCCATCGCCTCGCCCCACACCCGGGTCTGGGCCTGCACCTGCAGGTCTCGCTCGGTGAAGGCAATGCGCCCCCGCAAAGCACTCATCCAGGGCACATCCGGGTTCAGCCGCAGGCTGGCGGCATCGGCCTCGGCCATCACCAGGGCGCCCTTCACCGCGGTGTCTTCGGTGTTCATGAGCGGAATGTCCAGCGCCAACTCCAGGCTGCCCTGCCCCTGGGCCTGCGCCGCATCCAGGGCGTGGCCCGTCCAGGTGCTGATGGGTGATCGGGCCAGAAACTGCAGCGCATCCCCCAATGGGCCCTTGCCCTGGCCGCTCACGGTCAGGCGCGGGTTGGCATCGCCCAGGTTGGCGATTTCGCCCTGCACGTCCTTCAACACAAACTGCCCCGACCCCACCGTGCCCAGCCGCCCGGTGGCATCGGTCACCAGCATGCGCTGCCCTTCAAACCGCAGCAGGCCTTGCAGCCCCACCAAGGGCGCCCACACCCCACGCTCGGCCTGATCGGTCAAGCCCAGCAAGGAAGGGGGCACATAGGCCATCGTCACATCGCGCAGCGGCACGCGCACGCGGAAGCGGCCACCCACATCGTCCTTGAAGGGAAAGGCGTTCAGCTCACCATCCACCTCGAAATCGACCGCCTCGCTCGTGCCTGAGCGGAAGGCATCACGCACATAGGCCCGCGTGTCGGCCGGGATGGTCAGGGGCAAATAGCGCCACACGCGGGTGGCCTGCGCCTGCTGGAGGCGACCACTCAAGGTCAGCCACCCCGGGAAGGCTTGCAGAGGCTTTCCGGCGGCATCACGCTCACCCGGACGGCTCGTGCGCCAACGCGCCTCCAGCGTGCCCTGGGCATCGGCATTGGCAAAACTGGCCTTGCGCACCTGCACATCCCACTGGCCTTGCTGATGCGTCCAGCGCACCTGGGCCTGCAAGCGCTCCACCGGGATGGTGGGCTCTTCAAACACCCCCGGAAACGCCAGCCAGCCCTGCTGGATGGCCAGTTCGGCCTGACCCTCGCGCTCATTGGCTTTCAGGCGCACGGTGGCCCCGTCCAGCCCGGGGCGCTGCCCGCCATCGCGAGAAGGCAGCACACGCAAGCCGGTCACGGTGGTCTCCATGCTGTACGTGCTGGGGGCTGAGACATCCCCCTGCCAACGCGCAGTCAGATCCTGCAGCACCCCCTGTGGCCCCAGGTCGGTCAAGGCGGTGCGCCACCCTTCGGGCAACGGCAGCCGATCGGCCAGCGATGCCAGCATGCGGGCATCCAGGCGACTCACGCTCAGGGTGCCGCCCAGGCCTTGCGCCATCGTGGGCCACACCTGCTGCGGCTTCAGCGCCTGATGCTGCCAAGTCAGCCGCGCGTCGCTGGCTGGCCAACGCTGGCCGTCGTCCAGCTCCAGGCTCAGCTGCTGCCACCCCAGCGTCGTTTGCTGCGCCTGCTGCGACCAGGTCACCGTGCCCGACAGCCGGCGCAGGCCCAATTCAGGCACCTCAGGCTGCCAGCGCATGCGCAATCCACGAACATCGGCCGCCAGGGACGCCGAACTCACACGCCCCGCCTCCAGGGCCACGGTCACGCCCAATCGGCCCTGGCCAGACGACACCTGCACCGGCAAGGACACGTGATCCCGCCAACGCTGCACATCCACCTGCGGCCAATCGGCCGTGACGGTGCCTTGCCAGGCGCGCCAGTCGCTGGGTCGGGTCAGCCAGGCTTGCTGCAGGCGCCCCTCTACCGTGAAGCGCTGCCCCACATCGCGGGGCGGCGTGGCCTGCAACTGCCACTCGTGGCGGCGCCCCATCACGCCCAAGGGGTTGCGCAACTCCAGATCCAGATCGGTCAAGGCCACGGGCGGCGCACCATGCCACTCGTCATGCCATTGCACCCGCCCGCGCTCGATGCGGATGCGGGCCTGCGTCAGCACCCAGTCGGCCGCACGATGGTCTGGCGCCGCGCCGCTGCCCCCCCCCTCGGAGGGAAACACCAGGCCCGCCACGTGAATGCGTCCCTGGCGGTCGCGCCGCACCGCCAGATCGGGCTGGGCAAACACCAGTTCACCCAGGCGAAACTGGCCGTCCATCCAAGCCCAGGGCGACAAGGTGGCCAGCGACAAGCGCGCGCGCACTTCAGGCAAGGCCAGCGCCACCTTCCCTGAGGGCTCCAGCAATTCCACCCGGCGCAACACCAGTACAGGCCACAGGCCCTCGCGGCGGCCTTCCACCTGCGCCAGACGCACGGGCACCCCCAATGCCTGTGTGGCTTGTTGCGCCAGATCGTCCCGCCACTCGGCCGCACGGGGCAGAATCTGAAACAGCAACAGCGCCCACACCAAGGCGGCCACCATGCCCAACACCCCGATCACCACCAGGCCCGCGCGGAACAACGACACCGCCAGCCGTCCACTGGTGTTCAGTACATGGCGCGCCAATGGCGTGCGGGTCGTCAGAATATCCGGCTCAGGAGCAGTTGCAGGCATGAAACAAGGCCACTTGTCAGTCGAATCACCTAGATGGCGGGCCACCACGGTGAACTACCATGTGCCAAGCTGTCTGTGGGATCGCCCAACGATAACCCTAGCACAGACCCTCACGTCGGCCTTCCGGTTCCATGTTTGATTTTGTATTCGATGCGGCGCCCACGTCGGCACCCGCCCACCACTCGCGCTACGTCCAGCGCATCCGCCGACGCTACGAGGCCGAGTGCGCCGCGTTCGCCCAGGCCTGCCAGGGCGTGCCCCGCACCGAGCACATCCGCGCCCTGATTGAACACCTGCAAACCCAGGGGCGCCCGCTGCCATCGGCCCTGCGCGTGGCGCGGCAACTGGTGATGGAGCGCCTGGCCGTTCAAGACATCGAAGCCGGCGCCGCCATGGCCGCCATCACCCTGGCCATGACCGAGTTGGCCGAGGTCACCCTGGATATCGCCCTGGCCCAGGCCGAAGCCGAGCTGGACGAACGCCACGGCGCCCCGCTCAATGAGCAGGGCCAGCGCATCGACCTGTGGGTCATCGGCATGGGAAAACTGGGGGGGCGCGAACTGAACGTGTCGTCAGACATCGACCTCATCTACGTCTACGAGGACGACGGCATGACTGCCGGCGTCACCGACAACGGTGTGCTCAAGGGCCGCATCACCGCGCATGAGTACTTCAGCCAGGTCGTGCGCAAAATCTCGGCCCTGATCGACGACACCACCGAAGACGGCTTCGTCTTCCGCGTGGATCTGGCCCTGCGCCCCAATGGCAACTCCGGCCCGCCGGTGGTCAGCCTGGCCATGCTGGAAGAGTACTTCCTGGTCCAGGGCCGCGAATGGGAGCGCTTCGCCTGGCTCAAGAGCCGCATCGTGGCCCCGCGCCGCAGCATGCCGGGTGGCGCACACCACGAACGCGCCCTGGCCTTGCGCGACCTGGTCATACCCTTCGTGTACCGCCGCTACCTGGATTACGGCGTGTTTGAAGGCCTGCGCCAACTGCACCGCAAGATCCGCGACGAAGCCAACCGCCGAGCCGCCGGCCGCCCCGAGCGCGCCAACGACGTCAAGCTCTCGCGCGGCGGCATCCGCGAAATCGAATTCACCGTGCAACTGCTGCAGGTCGTGCGCGGCGGTCAGTTCCCCGAAATCCGCACCCGCTCCACCCTCAAGGCCCTGCCGCGCCTGGTGGCCCGAGGACTCATCCCCGCTGATACGGCCGATAAGCTCGCCCAAAGCTACACCTTCTTGCGCCGGGTCGAGCACCGCATCCAGTTCCTGGACGACCAGCAAACCCACCTGCTGCCCACGGGCGACGAAGACCTCGACTGGATCGCCGCCAGTCTGGGCCTGGACAACCGCGACCAGGGCCCGCCCGAGCGCCCCGACTGCCTCAGCCGCACCTGCCGCATGCTCGACGCCCTGTGCCGCGTGCGCGAACTGGTGGCCACTGAATTTGATGCCCTGCTGCACGACGGGCGCGAAGGCGGCGCCAAAGGCTGCCAAGGCTGCGGCACCCCCGTCTTCCCGGTCGACAGCGACGAATTCCTTTCGCACCTGCCGCTGGAGCTGGCCTCACCGGTGCGTCGCTTTGCCGAGCAAAGCAAGGTCAACGTCCTGTCTGATGCCGCCAAGCTGCGCCTGGCCAAGCTGATTGGCCGCGCCGCCCGCATCGCCACCACGCCTGAAGAAGGTCAAGAGCCCCTGGGGCACGAAGCCGTGCTGCGTTTTGTCGACTGGCTCAACCCCCTGCTGCGACGCGACAGCTACCTCTCGCTGCTGGTGGAGCGCCCTGAAGTGCTCAAACGCCTGCTGCGCTTGCTGGGCCTGGCCAAGTGGCCCATGCGCTACCTGCTGCGCCACCCTGGCGTCATCGATGAACTGGCCGACCCCCGCCTGATGGACGGCCGCTTCGACGCCGCCGCCTACACGCAAGAGCTGGAAGACCGCCACGACGCCTGGCAGCGTGCCGGCCAGGCCGATGAAGAATCCCTGCTGGACGCACTGCGCCGCGCCCACCATGCCGAGGTCTTCCGCACCCTCGTGCGCGACGTTGAAGGCCTGCTCACCGTTGAACAGGTGGCCGACGACCTCTCCGCCCTGGCCGATGCCACCCTCAGCATCGCCCTGCGCTGGGCCTGGAGCCACCTGCAACAGCGCCCAGGCAAGCAAGCGGCCTATGCCGTCGGCCGCCAACCCCACTTTGCCGTCATCGCCTACGGCAAGCTGGGCGGCAAAGAACTGGGCTACGGCAGCGACCTGGACGTCGTCTTCGTCTTTGACGAAACCCAGGATGTCGACGACACCCAGGCCGGTCCCGACACCCCCAGCGCCATCGATGCCTACCTGGCCTTCGCCCGCAAGTACATCAACTGGCTGACGCTGCGAACCGCGGCCGGCGAACTCTTCGAGATTGACACCGCCCTGCGCCCCAACGGCAACAGCGGCCTGCTCGTCACCAGCTACCACTCGTTTGACGACTACCAGCGCCAGCGCGGCAGCAACACCGCCTGGACCTGGGAACACCAGGCCCTCACCCGTGCGCGCTGGTGCGCCGGTGAGCCCGCCCTGGCCGAACGCTTTGAAGCCACCCGGCGCGCCGTGCTCTCGACCCCGCGCGACCCCGCTGCCCTGCGTGATGAAGTCGTGGCCATGCGCCAGCGCCTGCGCGAGGCCCACCCCTGCCCAGCCGACTGCTTCGACGTCAAACACAGCCCCGGCGGCATGATCGACATCGAATTCGTCGTGCAGTACCTCATCCTGGCCCACAGCCACGCCCACCCCACACTGCTCGACAACGTCGGCAACATCGCCCTGCTGCAGCGGGCCGAACAGGCTGGCCTGCTTCCCCCAGGCGTGGGCACCGCCGCCGGCCAGGCCTACCGCGAACTGCGCCGCATCCAGCACCGCGCCCGCCTCGATGAAGCCCCCACCCGGCTGGGCGCCGAGCGCCTGCCCTTGATCGAGCCGCACCGCCAGGCCGTGCTGCAACTCTGGAGCGCCGTGTTTGGCGCCGGCACCTGAGCCTGACTTCCCCCTGGGCCCGGCCCCCTCTCGCCCCTGGGCGTGGTGGGCGGTCGCCCTGCTGCTGGGCGCCCCGGCCCTGTGGCTGGGCTGGGTGCCTCTGGCGCACGACCCCAGCACCTGGCCGGGCCTGACAGCCCAGTTGGCCCTCTATCCCCCCCACGGCTGGGATCAAGCCCCCTGGCGCTGGTGGACCTGCGCCTGGCTGCACGGCAGTCCAGCCCATCACCTGGGCAACCTGGTGGGCCTGGTGGTGATGGCCGCACTCGGCCAACAAGCCCGCCTACCCACCAGCGCCGCGCTGGCGTGGCTGCTGTCCTGGCCCCTCACCCACCTGGCCTTGGCTGGCCAGCCCGAGCCCACGCTCTACATCGGTGCCTCGGGCGTCTTGCATGCCGGGGCGGCCATCCTGGGGGTCTACCACCTGCTTGAACGGCACGAAGGTGCCCGCCGCACCATGGGTACCCTCTTGTTGGGGGGGCTGTTTATCAAGGTTTTCATGGAAAACCCCTGGCAACACCCGCTCATCACCTCGGCGGACTCGGCTATAACTGTGGCCCCCTGGGCGCATTTATCAGGGAGCCTTGCCGGCGGCGTCCTGGGATTGATCTTCGGCTGGCTGAGGCCGTCCACACGTCCGACGCCACCCCCATCAAACTGACATCACCCACGGATACCCTCGTTTACCCCGGCATTTGCGTCGTTCGGGAACTTCACTCCCGCTCAATGATCTGTCGGTCTTGCCGATGTAACACCGACCGGGTGTCGACAAGTTCACCTTCAACCTTTCCAAACATGTCCAGCACAACCACCTCCAAAGGCGCCCGCGCCGCCCGTCTCGTTGTCCTGCCCATCGTCATGGCAGCCTTCCTGGCCGCCTGCGGCGACAAGTCCGAATCCGGCGGTGAAGCCAAGGCCACCCAGGCTGCAGCCCGTGTCAACGGCGACGAAATCACCGTTCACCAGATCAACCAGATCCTGCAACGCCAGCAAGGCATCACGCCCGAGCAAACCGATGCCGCCAGCCAGCGCATCCTCGAAGGCCTGATCGACCAACAACTGGCTGTGGCCAAGGCCGAAGAGCAAAAGCTCGACCGCGACCCGCAAATCGTGCAGGCCCTGGACGCCGCCCGCCGCAACATCCTGGCCCGCGCCTACCTGGAGCGCACCGCCAACGCTGTGGCCGCCGCCCCCACGCCTGAAGAAATCCGCAAGTACTACGACGAAAAGCCCGCTTTGTTCTCGAAGCGCAAGGTGTACGCATTGCAAGAATTCACCGTGGCTGGCAAGCCTGATGAATACCAACCTCTGGTCAAGGCCCTGCAAGCCACCAAGAGCCCGCAAGAGTTTGCCGAGGTCATGAAGGCCAGTGGTGTGAAGTTCACTGCCAACCAGGTCACCCAGGCCGCTGAGAATCTGCCCATGGCCATCATCGACCAGCTGGCCAAGGTGAACGACGGCGAAGCCCTGTACATCACCGCCCAGGATGGCTTCAAGGCCGTGCTGGTGGTCGCCTCACGCGAGCAGCCCATCAACTTCGAGCAGGCCAAGCCCATCATCGAGCAATACCTCCTGACCGAGCGCCGCCGCGAAGCCGCCCAGAAGGAAATCAAAACCCTGCGCGAAGCTGCCAAGATTGAATACCTGGGCAAGTTTGCTGACAAGGCCCCTGCAGCCGCTTCCGGGGCGTCGGCTCCTGCCGCCAACAGTGTGGCTGAGCCGGTGACCACGCCCGCTGCACCCGCTGCTTCAGGTATCGATGCCGACGCTCTGAGCAAGGGCCTGTCCGGGTTGAAGTGATGATTCAGGCGGGGCGCCAGACGTCTGGAACCCCGCCTCCGGCATGCTGATAAGTACGAAAAACGCCCATGACTTTTGATCAGTTCCTCAGAATCGTCAGAGCCCGCTGGCTCCTGGCCGCAGGCATTTTCTTGACGATCGTGCTGGTCACAGCGGTCGCTACCGTGGTCTGGCCCAAGTCCTACAAGGCATCGGCCAGCGTCATGATTGAAACCCGCCCGGACCCCGTCTCTGCGGTGGGCAACATGCTGGGCATGACCACCACCAGCATGGTGGCCACGCAACTGGACATCATCACCAGCCCTCGCGTCGCGATCGGTGTGGTGCAAATGATGGGTCTCACCCGCTCGGAAGAAATGCGCAGCAAGTGGGAGGCAGACACCGGCGGCAAGGGCAACTTCGAGTCCTGGGTGGCGGATCTGATCAGCAAGAACCTGACCGTCAGGCCCTCGCGAGAGTCGAACGTCATCGAGATCGAATACGAGAGTCCGCAGCCTGCATTCGCAGCGGCCTTGGCCAATGCTTACGCACGCGCGTACATCGAATCCAGTACACAACTGCGTGTCACCCCGGCACGCCAGTACACCGAATTTTTTGAAGAGCGAGCCAAGTTGGCCCGCGACAAGCTTGAACGCGCCCAGACTGCACTGGCAGAAGCGCAAAAGGCCAAGAACATCATTGCCACCGACGAACGGCTCGACATCGAAAACCAACGCCTGCTGGAACTCTCGCAGCAGGTTCTGGCACTGAAAGCCATCAACGTCGAATCGTCTGGTCGCAGTGCTCAGGCCAACGCCCGGCCCGACCAAGTCAGCGAAGTGCTGAACAACTCCGTGGTCGCCAGCCTCAAGAGCCAGATGGCCGTGCAAGAAGCCCAGCTCAACCAGTTGTCCGAGCGCCTGGGCTCCCGGCATCCGCAAGTGATCGAGCTCACTGCCAGCATCGAAACACTGCGCAGCCGCATCAACAACGAAACCAACCGGGTGGCTCGCAGTGTGGGCTCCAACGCTGACGTCAACTCCGCGCGTGTGCGCGAAGCCGTGGCCGCCTACGACGAGCAACGGGCCAAGGTCCTGCGCATGAAAGAAGAGCGTAGCGAGCTGGCCTTGCTCGAACGCGAACTGGACAGCGCCCAGCGCGTCTATGACGCCATCCAGCTCCGCCTCAGCCAAACCAGCCTTGAAAGCAACAACAGCCAGGCCGGCGTGAGTTTGCTCAACGCTGCCACAGAACCTGCCAAGCACAGCTCCCCCAGCTTGACGCTGAACCTGGGGCTGGCCATCGTCATGGGCATGCTGCTGGGCCTGATCGCGGTCTTGGGCATCGAACTCCTGGATCGTCGAGTTCGCAGCGCCTTCGACATCGTCGACACCGTCGAATTGCCAGTGCTGGGTGTTCTACCCGGGCTCAACAGCGCCAAGAAAGGCATCCGCTGGCTTGGAAAGCGAAGCGGTGCAGCTCTTCCTGGTGCGGCCACCACCGGCCTGATCAAACGAGCAGAACAGCACTGAGCCCACGCCATGAATCACCCATCGTTCCACCCCTCCCGAGACCCATATCAGAAGCTGGGCCCCGACAGCGCGTTTCAAGACACGCAAGAGCTGCCGCGCGATAAGTCCATTGGCGAAATCATCAGCCAGGCCAACAACCTCAGCCCTGAGCAAATTGAAGAGATCCTGGCTTACCAGCGCACCAACGGGGTCCGATTCGGGGAAGCCGCTGTCGCACTCGGTTTGGCCAACAGCGACGACGTGCTGTGGGCCCTGGCTCAGCAGTTTCACTACCCCTACGCGGGCGAGAACCGCTCCAATCACCACCCCGAGCTGGTGGTGGCCACCAAGCCCTTCTCAGAACAGGCTGAGGCCTTCCGAGGCATCCGCAGCCACCTGATCATGAAGCTGTACTCGGGCGAGGGGCCCCGCCCTGCACTGGCCATCGTGAGCCCGGAAAGCGGCGATGGCAAATCGTACTTTGCTGCCAACTTGGCCATTGCGTTCTCTCAACTGCCCGGTCGCACCTTGCTGATTGATGCCGACATGCGCAACCCGCGGCAGCACGAACTCTTTGGCCTGGACAGCCGTGGAGGCTTGTCGGCTGTGCTGTCTGGCAGAGCCGCCACCAACGTCATCCAGTCGGTCAAAGACCTCTCCAACCTGTTCCTCTTGCCAGTGGGCACCACCCCGCCCAACCCACTCGAGTTGCTCGAGCGCAATGCCTTTGAACTCCTGGTGCGCGAACTGCGAACCAAGTTCGATCGCATCATTGTGGACACGCCCGCCGCGTCTTTGGGCACTGATGGCGCGGTCATTGCTGCCAAAAGTGGGGCCGCACTGGTCCTGACCCGCCAAAACAGAACGCGCGTCGATGCGCTTCAACAGCTGGTTCGCACGGTCAGCATGGGCTCCACCCGACTGGTGGGCACCATCCTCAACGAGTACTGACGCCCAGACCTGAGGCCCTGTGCGGAGGGTCATCCCCTTCGCATCAACACCTCGGCCACCTGACGAGCGCAGTCGTCCCAAGAGTAGCGTGTCGCCATACCGCGGCCACGTTCAGCCAATACACGCCTCTCGGCCGGGTCGGTCAACAAACTTGCCAGCGCACGCGCGCCCTCATCCGGGTCTGAGGGCGACACCAGGCATGCTGCGCCTGCCGTCACCTCGCGCAACGACGGAATGTTCGAGCACAGCACGGGCACACCGTGCTGCATGGCTTCCAACGGAGGGAAACCAAACCCCTCGATCAGCGACAGAAACACAAACACCTCGGCATGCGCATAGTAGGCATGCAGCAGTTCATCGCTGATGCCCCGCACAAAGGTCACGCCCTCGGCCGTCAAGCCCTCGGCCCCACCGCACACCACCAAGGGCAGTGGGTCTGACACCATCGCTCGATAACGACGATACAAGGCCAGCACACCCGCCAGATTCTTGTGCGGCAACGCAGACGCCACGGCAAACAAATAGCGCCCCGTCACCGGTCGCTGGGCTGCCCCTCTTGGGGGCGGCACGCCGTTGTAGATCACGTCAATCGTGGAGATATCGCGCCCCACCGTGCGGGCAATGTCATCTGCCGTGGCTTGAGATATCGCAATCAGCTGATCAGCGTGCCTGGCAGCCCTCACCAACCCGCCATTCACCAGTACCCGCTCCAGAAAGGAAAAGTACCCTGGCTGATGTGTCGCGTACCACAGCGGAATCAGGTCGTGCACCACCGCCACCGTTCGAAAGCCTGAGGGTGACCCCACCCAGCCTGGCAAAAAACCCTTGGGCGTGAAGTACACCTCGGCCCCCAACGCACGCACCGTTCTGGCCGCCCCCCACCTCATCCAGCACTGCCGCTGCAAGGCCGTTGGAGTGGCTGACTCCAGCACCCGATGGCGGTAACAGCCATCCGCCGCCTGCGGATCAAAGTCGTCGAACGAGCCCCCGTTGCAGGTCAGGTGCAACTCAAAGCCGCGCTGCGGCAAGGCACTCAGTGCCTTGAACAAATTCAGGGCGTAGTTGTAGATGCCAATGCTCTTGCCCATGCCGGGCGCCAGCTCAGCCACATCAAAAACAACCCTCACGCCGCCCCCCGTTGCCCCAGCACAAAGCGGGCTGCGTCGGCAATCCCGGCCGCCGCGTTCGCATAGCTGAACTTCTTCACCGCCAACACACTCGCGTCAGACCACGCCTGCCATTGGGCCTCGTCCTGCAACAAATCGCACGCCGCATCGCGCCAACGATCCAGCTCCAGCGGCAGCACACGGCCATTCACGCCATCCACCACCAGGTCATCAGCCACCCCCGCCATGGGGGTCACCAACACCGGTACGCCCGCCGCACACGCCTCATTGGCCACCACCCCCCATGTGTCGATCTGGGTCGGGAACAGCAACACCTTGGCCGATGCGTACCGGGCAGGCAAATCACCCTGCTTCACGAAGCCAGCAAACTCCACATCCACCCACTCACTGATGGCACGGGCCTTTGACTCCAGCACCTCAGCCAAGTCACCCGAGCCCAACATCAGCAATCGCGTTCGTCGGCCCAGGCGCTTGGCCACCGCCTCGGCCACGTCCATGGCAAACACCGGGTTCTTGCCCGGCACAAAGCGGGCACTGAACACAAAGTCAAACGGCCGCTCCGCCAGGCTCGTCACAAAGAAGGCCTCGTTGTTGGCGCACAGGTGCGACTGAAACATCAACCGTCTGGGCACCCCGTAGTCGTCATACAGTTTGAACGAACCCTCGCTGGCGCCAATGAACGCCGACGACCCCGAATACACCCAACGACGCACCCAGCGGTGTATGGCCGACAGCAAAAACGACTCGGTGTACAACGTGCCATCCGTCATGGCCACGTGCTTGATGCGATGCAGCTTGGCATAGGCATAAGCCACCAGAAAGGTCGGGTTGAACCCCGTCGTCACCACCACATCAGGCTTGAACCTGGACAGGCAGGCCCAGGCATCTGGATTGACGTGAATGAACCGGCTCTTGTAGGTGATGAACTTCTCCTTGAAGTACACCTGCTTCACACCCGTCTGCTGCAAATCCCACTCACGATCAGGCTCACGCCCACTGCAAAAGAAGGCGCAGAAATCCAGCCCCGGGTCCTTGGCCAGAATCTCGTAAACCGGCAAACGATACGGTGCCGGAATGTTCGTCACCATCGCCACACGCACGGGATCACGCACAGCCATCCCTCACCTCCTGGCCTCAGGGCCAAAATCAAACACCGCCTCCGCCACCCGCTTGGCCACCACGCTGTCAATCGTCATGCTGCCCAGCCAGTCCACCTTGGTCATGCGGATGAAGCTCCCGCCCGGCCTGCACTCCGGGTTGTTGTTGGGGTGGTCGTAAGAGTAAAACGCCATCATGCTCACGCCCATCTCTCTGAACACCGCGGCCGACTGGTACAGCGCCTCTGCCGCCACCTCGGACGGCATCTTCCCGAACACCACCGGGTAATCGCTGGTGGGCTTCAACACGCAACTGTTGATGCCAAACTCTGTCACCGCCAGCGGCTTGTGCTCGATGCCGTACTTGCGGCTCATCAGCCACATCTCTTCCAGCACATCGGCCAGACGCTGCTTGGCAAAATCACGCCCCTGCTCATCCCACCCCAGCCGGTTGTACACGTGGGCCCCCACCATGTCGCAAAACTGGTGAATGGGCTCACCCGCCGAGGTCTTGGCGCTGTACACCCAGTCCAGGTGCGACGGGTCGTCTGCCTGAGGGCAAATCACCGGGATCTTCGGGTCCACGGCCTTGGTCGCGCGATGCACTGATTTGCACAAGTCCGCCAGCTCCGTGGGCGTACCTGTGAAGAAGTCGGTGCTGTTCGGCTCGTTCCAGCACTCGCTGGCCAGAATGCGGGTCTTGAAGCGCTGCACCGTGGCTAACACCATGCGCTCGTACGCCGCTCGGTACTGCTTGGCCGGTGGCGCTGCATTGCCAGGCACCCCCATGGCCGCGTACTGATTCGGGCTGGCACTCGCCCAGCGCGGCGACCCCGAGAACGTGAATACCAGCCGGCGCTGGCCATCCTTGGCATGGTGATGCGCCCAGCGCGTCAAACCACGCCAGTCGTACTCATCGGGGCCCAACCACCACTGCATGCGGTGCGCCTCATCGCTGGCCAGACTGCGCACAAAGTCGTAGTCACCTTGAAACGGCCCCAACAACTTTTCGCTGGAGCCGGGATACCGGTGAATGGCCTGCCCCACCCACATCCCAGCCCCAGGCCGCACCACCACCGAACCCAGCGAGGCCTTCAACTTCAACGATGGCACCTCATAGCCCACCTGGTAGGTGCCCGCAGGCATGTCCATCGGCAAACGCACACGCCACACATCCTGCACACGGCCCCATTGCGCCAGGTTCAGCGGCCTGCCGTGCGTCAACACCTGTTCACGCTTGTCAGACCGCAGCACCACCCTGGGCACATGCTTGCCACTGGTGGGCTTGACGTCCAAGGGCACCGTCAACGCCAACACCTTGCCGGGTGCCACGTCCCCCATGGGTCTGGCCAAGGGCAGCACGCTCAAAGCCGCAGCATCGGCCTGCGCCACCATCCGCACATCCGACAAACGAATCTTCAGCTGCCCACCAGGTGGCAGGTTGTACACCGCCAGCCGTGGAAACACGCTGGCTGGTACCTCACCCGTCATCCCATCCGGTGCGCCACCCACCACCTCGCTGGCCAAGCGCTGCTCGGCGCCCAGATGGGGTCGATACATCGCCTTCGCCGGGGCCACATCCGAGAGGTAACTGCCATTCATGCTATAGAACTGCCACCCCAGTGTCAGCATGATGGGCTCACGCACCCCTTGGGCCGACACCAGCGCCCCCATGGACACCCGCTGACCGGCCACCAGGTTGAAGCGGCGGGTCGACAAATTCAACGTGTAGTTGGCTGCCTTCCAGGCCTGGTTCACCAAAGTGATGTCCATCACCCCCTTGCCCGCCTGGTCGCGTGAATAGGCGTAATCGACGCGCAGCTCCCCCTCTCGCTCCAAAGGCGAGCCTCTGCGGGCCACACTGGGGTCGTAACTGATGCCGTGGAACATCTCTCTGGGCGCCTGACCTGGCACCCCTTGCAGCGCCGCATTCGGGATCAGGTTCACCCCCACGGGCAACACAGAAGCCAGCGCCGGCGACAGCGTCAGGCTCACGCCCCACACCCAGGCCCACACCATCGCCCAGCACCACCAGCGCTGACTGACCATGCTCATCTCCCCGCCACCGTCAAACGCTGGCGCAAGTCCCACCCACACAGCAACAACACCAAGGTGATGCCGATCAGATTGCCCAGCGCCACCGCCCACACCGACCACGAGATCAAGCTGGCCGTGGCCACCAGTTGCACCGCATAGGCCACCATGGCCACACGCAGCCATGTTCCTTGTCGCTGCAGACAGAAGTACACGCGCTCCAGCACAAAGTTGATACCAGCCAGCGTGGCCGCCGCCGCGTTCAGCACGAACAACCCAGACAATTCGCCCACATCCACCTTGTAGATCTGGGCAATCCACGGCAACGCGAACACCACCATCACCCCGGCAGCCAAGCTCACGCCAGCGCAGTAACCAGCCTGCCGCATCAGCTCTCGCCGCAAGCCATCGGGTGCAGCCCCTTCGTGGGCCAAGGTCAGCGCCCGCATCACACGCCCACCCCAGCTGATCGTGGGCAGCAACATCAAGGCCATCCATTGCAAGCCAATCGCCACCACACCCAGACCCTGGGCACCATGTGCGCTGGACACCAGGTACACACAACAAATCCAGTTGGTGGCGTTGTTCACCACCGTGGCGCCCACATTGGGCAACGACTGCTTGAAGGCTGCCCACACCCCGTGGGTCGATGCCTCAACGGGCTCAGCCGCCCCCGCTGCGGCCTCAGCCGTGGTGGCATGGGCGCGCATGGCGCTCCACCACAACATCAACACCCCGGGCAACAACATCACCGCGGTCGCCAGCACCGCCATGCCCAACAAGCCGAACGTGGTCAGCACCGGCCACACCAGCACCACCCCCAGCAGCGACACCACCCCGGTACTGACCGCCACCCAACGCGAGCGATCCTGCCCATGGCACAAACCGCTCACCACCTGGGTCAACAACTGGCCAACCACCAAGCCAGCCACCACCAACCAGATGGACCACACGGGCAACATGGGGCTGCTCAACAGCTGGCTGGACGCCAGCATGGCCCAGCAACCCAGCAAGGCCACCGCGGCGCACACCACCATCAAGCCAAGGTGAAGCGCGAACAAACGCCACAAGCCAGACGCGGAACGCTGACGCGCCGCCAACATCGTGGCGTTGTTGGACAACACGGCCGACAAGGGCGTGGTGGGGCTCGCTGCGGTGATCAGCAGGCTCGAGTACACCCCCAAGGCCCCCACCCCCAGCGTTCGCGACACCATCAACGATGCCACGAACCCCAGCAAACGCGACAACAAACTCGATGCCAGAAGCCAGGCACCGGGCGTCTGGGCCTTGCTCCACAAGCCCCGCAGAACAGCGTTCATTTCATCTCACGGATGCGCTGTAAACGCGACTGCTTCTCTGCCCTGATCTGCATGGACGTGTACACATAGGTGGCCACGCACACCCCCAGCACCACCGTCGACGGGGCTGCTGTTCCGGCAAACGCCCGCTCCACCAAGGCGTGAATCCACAACATGAACACCACCCGCAAAGCACAAGCCGACCACTCACGCTGCACCACATCCTGGTAGGGCGATTTGCGCATGTTCATGTGCCGCACCAAACCCACCGTGGTGACCACAAACACCAACAACAAAGGAATGGTGCCCACCACACCCACCGTGATCAGGCTTTCCAGCACAAAGTTGTGGGCGGTGGCCGCCGTGTTGCCCCATTGGTCTTCAAACACCTTGGGCAGCTCCACGCGCACGCTGCCCAAGCCATAGCCAATCCAGGGCTTGTCTCGAATCAGCTCCAGACAAGCCAACCAGATATCGCTACGACCCGTGAAACTGACGATCTCCTGCGCACCACCCGACCGAGAAAACAACTCGGTCACGGCTCGCACGAAGGCTTTGGTCAAGGAAGGCAACAACACCACCATTGCGGCCACCGTGGCGGCCACCCCACCCAGCAACACGGTCAGCACCGTGTGCCCACGCATCACCACCGCAGCGGCGGCCAAGCCCATGCCCAGGCCCAGCAACGACGACCGGCTGTTCGTCAACACCAGCGCCGCCAACATCATCAAGCCGAACATGGCGTGCATGTTCTTCACCCAGCGGCGCTCCGCCACCCGGTACATCGTGAGGCTGATGATGAAGCCCACCGTCATGATGGGCCCCAGGCTGTTGGCCGAGCCCGTGAAGCCCTTCAAACGAAACGCCCCCGGATCCGCCAAATCCAGCGCCATCGGCTTGAACACCGCCAGCAAGATCAGAGAAGCCACCCCCATCACCACGGCAGCCACATACAGGCCGCGCCAATAAGTTTGCAGATCCTGCAAGCTCATGGTGCTGGCACGCGCGGTCGCGAAGGCAATGCCCAACAAGGCCAAGCCCGAACCGATCCCCAGCGCCATGGCGCTGGAATACGACGCCGACAGCGCGGCAAATGCGGCATACCCGGCAAACAGCCACAACACCGGGTGCTTGAACACCCGGCTCATGCCGTTGAACAAGCCATACACCATCAGCAAGGCGGCAATCAGGCCTTTCACCAGCGACTGAAGGTCCGTGCCGCCATCACTCACCAGGCTTTGGCGAATGGTGAAGTCTTGCCCAAAGTACAGCAAGGACAAGATGACTGCGCCCACCCACACCGGCGGGTTGACGATGTAGCCCACCCCGAAAAAGATGAGCAAGGCCAAGCTGCCCAAAATCAGGGGCAGCTGAATCAGGAAGAACTGACCGGCCAGGATCAACCAGGCAAACGCGAGCAAAAAAACAATGCCGGCAAACAGTGAAATGATGCCGGCAAATGCTCTCGAACGGTTGGCCCGGTCGCGCGCCAAAGAGCGCGCGCCCCAATCGATCTCACTCGTGATAGTCATAGGCCTGATAACCCGCGCGCTTCACCAGCTCATCGCGTTTGGCGCTGGTGTAGTCGCTTTGCACCATCTCGCGCACCAGTTCGTGCAGCGTGATCTTGGGCGTCCAACCCAGCTTGGTCTTGGCCTTGGTCGGGTCGCCCAGCAGGGTCTCCACCTCGGTGGGACGGTAATAGCGCGGGTCCACCCGCACGATCACATCGCCCACCTTGCAGGTGGCCAGCATCTCGCTCACACCCTTGGCATTCACCACGGGCTCCACCTTCTCCACCACGCCAATCTCGGCCTCGCCCTCGCCCTCAAAGCGCACGGTCACGCCCAGCTCCTTGGCAGAGAACTCCACAAACTCGCGCACGCTGTACTGCACGCCCGTGGCAATCACGAAGTCTTCGGCCACGTCTTGCTGCAGCATCAGCCATTGCATCTCGACGTAATCCTTGGCGTGGCCCCAGTCGCGCAGCGCGCTCATGTTGCCCAGGTACAGGCAATCTTGCAGGCCCAGCGCAATGCGGCTAATGGCGCGCGTGATCTTGCGCGTCACGAAGGTTTCGCCGCGCACCGGGCTTTCGTGGTTGAACAGCACGCCGTTGCAGGCGTACATGCCATAGGCCTCGCGGTAGTTCACCGTGATCCAGTAGGCATACAACTTGGCCACCGCATACGGGCTGCGGGGGTAGAACGGCGTGGTTTCCTTCTGCGGAATCTCTTGCACCAGGCCGTATAGCTCGCTGGTTGAGGCCTGATAGAAGCGGGTCTTCTTCTCAAGACCCAGGATGCGGATGGCCTCCAGCAGGCGCAGCGCACCAATACCGTCGGCGTTGGCCGTGTACTCGGGCTCTTCGAAGCTCACGCCCACGTGGCTTTGCGCCGCCAGGTTGTAGATCTCGTCGGGCTGCACCTTCTGCACGATGCGCACCAGGCTGGTGCTGTCGGTCAGGTCGCCATAGTGCAGGATGAAGTTGCGGTTGTTGACGTGCGGGTCTTGATACAGGTGGTCGATGCGGTCGGTGTTGAACAGGCTGCTGCGGCGCTTGATGCCGTGCACCTCGTAGCCCTTGTTCAACAAAAACTCGGCCAGATACGAACCATCCTGGCCGGTCACCCCTGTGATCAGTGCTACTTTTTTGCTCATTTCGACTCATCCAACCCAAACAAACGGGGACGAAGCGAGGGCGCGATCGCCTGCTCCAGGTCACGGGCAAACTGCTCATGCAGCTTGAACTGCTCATCATTGTCGGCGCCCAGCGACGAGATACGAACGAGAAAACCGTCCACAATCTTGCCCTGTAAACCGTATTTAAACTGCTGGATGCGTCGCGAAATACCCGGCAATGCCGTGGTGTCGTCCAAAGTGACCCAATAGCTGATGGGCTCGTTGTGGCGGTACTCCACCCGCGTGGCCACCAAACGGCTGGCGATCACCGAATGAGACGCCAGCTGGAAGGGGGTCTCTGCCACCTTTTTGATCAGGAACCCTTGGGCTGCGTAGCAGAACTCCGGGCGGTGCGCCGCCGTGTTGAACGAGTTCTGGTTTTTGCCATACGCCAGAGACAGCATCACCAACTGCCCCTTGGAATTCACATACGAGCGCCCCAGCGTCTGCGAGTAAAACTCCGCCAGCGTGGCCTCTACTGTCGGGTCTTGCACCACCTTGGGGCCGCCTTCCAGCACGCGCCAATCACCGAACTGCTTCGGAATGTCGGCCTCCAGGTTCAACGCGGGTAACTCATCCGCCATGATCCGGGTGGGCACCAGCAGCTGGGTCAAACCGTGTGATCCGGCCGCCATGATGGCTGCCGCCACCAGAATGATGGCTGGCCACCGCTTGAAAGAAGGTTCACTTGCGAGCGCCACGGGCACCTCCCTGGTCGTCAAAGTGCACCGCCAAGAGGCGGTCAAACGCGTAGGTCAAGGTCAAGGCCACCGCAAACAGCACCAGGCCCGCAAACCCGTGCATGAAACCTTGGCCCGCCTCATCACCCAGGTGATAAGTGATCAGCACCAGAATGATCACCCGCGTCACGTTGGCGATGAACGAAATCGGAATGATGGCAATCGCCAGGATGATGTTCCGCGCCTTCGACTGGTAATTCATGATGTTCATGTACAGCAGGCCCAGGGCCTCCAGCGTGAACAACGAATTCAGGCCCGAGCAGGCATCCGCCACCAGCAACTGGTAGGGCCCCACCGTCAGCATCACACCGGTGCGGCCTATCGGGTAGCCCGCCCAGAACAGCACCTGCTCTGCCACCACCGACACCGCACTCTTCAAGGGCAGGGTCAGCGCCTGCACCACCGAGGCGGGCAGCGGCACCATGAACAGCAAGAAGAACAGCGGAAACCACGCGCGACGCAAGGCCTGCTTGCCGTGCAAGAGCAAAAAGCCCCCGATCAGCACCAGCATCTGCGAAGCCACCTCGACCTCGATCATCTGCTGCGAGCGTGCCACCGAGAAAATCACCACCCCGGCCGTCACGAAGGCAAAGCCCCCGAACACCGCTGGCTGAGCCGGGCCTTCAAAAATCTGGTGCCGGTTCACCCACATCAGCCAGGCCGAGGCCCCCAGAATCAGGGGGCCGTGGCCCTGCTCGTCAGTCTGCCAGGTGGTTTGCGCCAGTTCCATGTAGGCCGGCACGTACATCACGGCAAACGCCAGCAAAAACAGCAAGATGGCCTGAACAGACACACCGCCATTGGTGCCCACCGGGGCTGACCACCACGACGTGGCCGGAGACGGAGAGGTTGAAGCGCTCATGAATGAATCAAAAAAAGCCGACTTGCGACCATATCGCTCCGGCACTCGGGATTGTTACCGATTCATTCAACAAGTTCCGTCCAGCGCCCCCTGGGAAGAACCCCTGCCCCGAGGAACCAACGCCCTCTGACGCGCTCTGAAGACAGGGCAGCCAATGTTCAGAATGTCACATTTGCGGGAAGTCCCTCCCCCTGACCCGATGGCTTTCCCTGAAGGGACATTCAAGCCGGCTACCTAGAATGACGACAAACAGTCAATGCAGCGCGTGCTGCTCGACCAAACACCTCAACCCCAACAAAGGGGCGGCTTATGAGACACCCAGACCCGAACTTTGGTTACCCCTCGCTGTCGTTCGCCGAGCACGAGCAACGGCTTGAGCGCGCCATGCAAAAATCGGGCAAACACTTCATGCGACGCGGCGCCTACGTTCTCGACTCCCACATCGATGCCATCGGCTGGGACGATGTCATTTCCCGCATCGTGGCATGGGCTGGCCAACGCCAATCGCGTTATGTCACCTTCTGCAATGTGCATTCGGTGGTCACCGCGTCGCAAGATGCCAAGTTCAATCACGTGCTGGACCAAGCCGATCTGGTGCTGCCTGATGGTGCCCCGCTGGCCTGGGCCCTGCGCCGCGAAGGTTTTGATACCCAACAGCGCATCAACGGCCCTGACCTGATGTGGCGCTACCTGGCCGTGGCCGAGCGCCTGGGCCAAAGCGTGTTCTTCTACGGCAGCTCTGAAGACACCCTCAACAAACTGCGCGCCCGCATCACGGCTGCCTTCCCCAAGCTCAAGATTGCCGGCATGTTGTCGCCCCCCTTCCGCGCCCTCAGCGCTGAAGAAGACCAGCTCGACATCGCTCAAATCAACGCCTCGGGCGCCAATGTGGTGTTCGTGGGCCTGGGTTGCCCCAAGCAAGAAGCCTGGATGAACGCCCACCGCGGCAGCATCCGCGCCGTGATGCTGGGTGTGGGTGCCGCGTTTGACTACCACGCTGGCACCATCCAGCGCGCCCCCAAGTGGATGCAGAAGATCGGCATGGAGTGGTTCCACCGCCTGTGCAGCGAGCCTCGCCGCCTGGCCAAGCGTTACTTCGTCACCAACACGATCTTCATTGCGCGCGTCGTGCGCCAGATGTTGTTCGGTCAACCAGAGCGGACCAGCAAAACACCCCGCTGACACCCAACTCTCAACCCGCAACAACCCCAGCCAGCCGGCTGGGGTTTGTCATTGTGGCTCTGCTAACCTTGCGGCCCTGGTTGCTCAACGCCTTAGTCACCCATGCACTCCACCACCCAACTGCCCACCCCCGCCCCCACCAAAGTGGCCGTCTTCGGTCTGGGCTATGTCGGCATGTCCATGGCCGTGCTGCTGGCGCGCCATCACCAGGTGGTGGCCGTTGACCTGATGCCCGAGCGCGTCGCCCAGGTCAATGCCAAAGTCTCGCCCATTGAAGATGCCGACATCACCCAGGCCTTGCAAACCCAGGCCCTGAATCTGGTGGCCACCACCGATGGCGCCCAGGCCGTGCAAGGGGCCGAATTCGTCATCATCGCCACCCCCACCGATTACGACGTCGACACCAACCGCTTCAACACCCGCAGTGTGGAGGCCGTCATCCAGCTCACCATGCAGCACGCGCCCGACGCGGTCATGGTCATCAAGTCCACCATCCCGGTGGGCTTTGTGAAAGATGCGCGCCAGCGCCTGGGCACTCAAAACCTCATCTTCTCGCCCGAGTTCTTGCGCGAAGGCCGCGCCCTGCACGACAACCTGCACCCCAGCCGCATCGTGGTGGGCGAGCAATCGGCCCGGGCCGAACGCTTTGCCGCCATGCTGCAGCACGCCGCCATCAAGCCCGAGGTGCCGGTGCTGCTCACCGGCCCTGACGAGGCCGAGGCCATCAAGCTCTTTGCCAACACCTACCTGGCCATGCGCGTGGCCTACTTCAACGAGCTGGACACCTATGCCCAAACCCACGGCATGGACACCCGCCAGATCATCGACGGCGTCAGCCTCGACCCCCGCATCGGCCAGCACTACAACAACCCCAGCTTTGGCTACGGGGGCTACTGCCTGCCCAAAGACACCAAACAGCTGCTGGCCAACTACCACGAGGTGCCGCAAAACCTCATCAGCGCCATCGTCACGTCCAACACCACCCGCAAAGACTTCGTGGCCGACAGCATCCTGGCCCGCAAGCCCAAGGTGGTGGGTGTTTACCGCCTCATCATGAAGGCCGGCAGCGACAACTTCCGCGCCAGCTCCATCCAGGGAGTCATGAAGCGCATCAAGGCCAAGGGCGTCGAGGTCATCCTTTTCGAGCCCGTGCTGACTGAAGACCGCTTCTTCAACTCCGAGGTCGTGCGCGACCTGGCCGCCTTCAAGGCCCGCGCCGATGTCATCGTCGCCAACCGCATGGCCCCTGAGCTGGCCGATGTGGCTGACAAGGTCTACACGCGCGATCTGTTCGGGCAGGATTGAGCGCTTACCGACAGCTTGAGCACGACCGTTCAATCCATTACGATAGGGTCAAAACCAACCGGACACTGGTGATGCGCCCTTCTGAGGTCTTACAGCTAAAAAGACGTGCCATGCGTGACGCTGTGGGGCGTTTTCGCACATCCAATCTGCGGGTGTTCGGCTCTGCTTTACACGGCACTGACCGTGAAGGTAGTGATCTCGATTTGCTGGTTGATCCGCTGCCTGGTGCCACCTTGCTCGATCTGGGTGGCTTGCAAGATGATCTCGAATCGTTGCTGGGCATCCCCGTCGACCTTTTGACCCCAGCTGATCTCCCAGCCCAATTCCGCGCTCAAGTCTTGTCTGAAGCTCAACCCGTATGAGTCAAAACAGACTTCAGGATTACCTCAGTCACATTGAACAAGCCTCCGCAGACATTCTGGACTTCGTATCAGCGATGTCTCCAGATGACTTTTTGGCTGACAAACGGACTCAACGAGCGGTGGTCATGAGCTTGGTGATCATCGGTGAAGCCGCCACCAAAATCATGGAGCAGCATCCCGACTTCACCGACGCACACCCTGAGATCCCTTGGCGAAACATGCGGGGCATGCGTAACCGAATGGCCCACGGTTACTTCGACATCAACCTTGAATTGGTCTGGAGCACAGCTCAGGACTGGATTCCACAGTTGATCGTACAAGTGAAGGCCGTCCGGGCCGCGTGACCGGCAGAGTCCATACCCGGGATCTGTTCGGGCAGGATTGAGCGTTCATGCGTGATACGCCCGGTACCACGCCACAAACTGCTCGGCCTGGCACAGAGCCGCCAGGCCAGTCATGTCTTCCAGCGGGGCGTGTACAAACCTGAAGCGCTCAGCCCCCGGGCTGGCCTCGATGGCCGCCAGCCGGTCGCGCTTGAGCTGCGGGCTGTAGTAATCGTTCAGGTTGTCCAGGCCCACCACCGTGTCGCCCTGCGCCAGCAGGCGCTGCGCCACGTGCATGCCCATGAAGCCGGCCGCGCCGGTGACGAGGATGTTCATTCTGGGCATCATCCATGTCACCCGGCGCAGCCCCCAGTGGGGGCGATAGCGGCCAACTCATGCTGCTTGACCAAGGCCACCGCGTCGCGGATGTTCAAGCGCAGCATCCCCAAGCCGCCCACAAAACCGCCCAGTGCCTCCAGCGCACGACTTTCCAAGGCCTCAGCCGTTATCAAGCCCAGACTTGCCAAAGCGGCCATGTCCTCTTTGTCGTTGTCGGCAAATCGTGCAATCTTGCTGACAGCCAAATCCAGCGGCGACAACACATGCACCTGCAAATGCGACAGCCCCAAATCCAGGGGGATCGCATCCTGCAGATAGTCCTCGTGCATCAATGCAAAGGTTGAGTTGTAGTTGGTGTCCAGGTACACCACCTGGTGCGTACCGTCCTCCAGCGTCACCTCAACCATCAGGTCTGAGGGCAGATACAAACGCGCACCAAACTCGGCATCCACATCGGTGGTCACACGGCTACCGGTGTACAAATGCACAGCCATACCGCCCGCCAGAAACACATTGACGGGCTGCTGCAGGTCCAAACGCAACTCCAACTGCCGCAGCAACTCTCGCAAACCATTGACCAGGGCGCTGCTGGTATGAAACTGCACAGCTTTCTGCGTGGCGCTCACGGCCGCAACAACCTTGCGCACAACATGTCACGCAGCCGAGGCAAACCGGGCACCCAGCCTTGGCGTACCACCTCGTCAGGCGGCAGCGGCGCAGAGGCGGTATCGGCAAAAAATTGTTCGCTGGCACGACGAAGGCGAGCCGCTTCAGCGGGCCTCACTGAGCCCAGCACCATCCCAGCCAACCTGAACACATTCGCCTCTTGTGCATCACGCACATCCAAACCCGCGCCAGATGCCACATGGGCACAGCGGGCCAGCACAGCGCTTTCAAGATCTCTCGCGTTCATGCCGTCACTTTACCCGCAGCGCAACGGCACCACAACTCAGGCGTGATGCACCCCTGTTATACGTCACATTCGGCATGCATACTGCTTGCGCACCCGTGCACCCCCCATAAGATTCAGGAGGCCATTCATGTCATTGCCACCCACCACCCGCGCCACCGCCTGCCCGGCCACCCTGCTGGCCC
>JBKBMV010000009.1:0-97523 GCA_046295615.1 Aquabacterium sp. | reverse complement strand
GACGTCATCGACGACCCACGGCGGCTGCAAGCCCAGCGCGCTGGTGAACAGAGCTTCTACGGCAATGCCCATGGACTCATCCTCCTGCTCAAACCCGCCCGGTGGACATGTGCACAGGCCGGCCAGCGGCCTGCACACATGCCCACCGGGCTCGACGACCAGGAGTCATTGTGACTGTTGGGTTCCACACGAAATGACGAAGAGCCAATGCGGTCGACATCTTCCACGTAGCGCACGCCGCTGCTCATCAGCAAAGCCTGGCGGAAGGTGACGCCAGCAAAGCCGTTCTTGGCCAGCGACGGCAGATAGCGGTCCATCGGGTCGTCCAGCGAGCGGATCTGGCCGCGCTGCAGGGCCCGCCCCACCAGCATCGACAGCACCTGCTTCATCACCGACCACGATTGGTGCCGGGTGCTCGGGCCATGCGGCCATTGATGCACCTCGTGCACGATCTTGCCGTCGTGCACCACCAGCAGGCTCTTCACCTGCCCGCGCGTCAAGAAGTCGTCCAGCCGCCACTCGCGGCCATCGCGCACATAGCGCACGCCCGACACATCCACCGGGGAAGAAGGCAGCACGGTACGCTGGGCGGTGGCGGGCGCCAGGCGCTCCAGCGGCAAAAACCACTCGGGCTTGAACAATTGCGGCGGCATGGCCTGAGCCACGCCGGTGAGCAACACCCCCAGCACAAAGCCGAACGCCAGCCACCAGAAGCGAACTGGCAGACAGCGGGTTGGCTGGCTCAAGGAGCCGGTCGGTGATTCACGCAAGGCACGCACACGCATCATGAGGACAGGGCCACAAGCCCTGCGCAAACATCAGAGCCGACACTGTAGCGGGTCTGATGGGCGTGGACGCGGGGCCAGAGCCCAGGTCACGGATGGTTACGCGCTTGGAACCAGCGACCCAGGAGGGCGCGCTCGGCGTCGGTGATTTGCGTGGCGTTGTTCATGGGCATCGCCTTGAGCACCACGGCCTGCTGGTAGATCTGCTGGGCGTGCTGCTCGATCAGCGCAGGGGTGTGCAGGGCCACGCCCTTTTGCGCCAGCGCGGCGTTGTGGCACATGGCACAACGCTGGGCCATGATGGTCTCAACCTGCGGCATCAGCGTGGCAGCGGTTTCTGGCGCGGCAGGCACGGCCACACCACCCTGCGCGGCGGCCGCAGCCGGTGTGGCCACCGGGGCTGGCGCCAGCCAGATGGCCACACCCACCAGCACGGCCACCGAGGCTACGGCCCAGCCCCAGGGGGCGGGTTGGCCAGCCACCTCGGTTTTGTGGCGCGCCACAAAGAACTGGCGAATCAAGGCGCCCGCCACCATGATCAGCACCAGCACCAGCCAGTTGTGCTCGTGGCTGTAAGCCCAGCCGTAGTGGTTGCTGAGCATGGCAAACAGCACCGGCAGCGTGAAGTAGGTGTTGTGCACGCTGCGCTGCTTGCCGCGCTGGCCATGCACCGGGTCCACCGGCTGGCCGGCCTTCATGGCGGCCACCACCTTGCGCTGCCCCGGAATGATCCAGAAGAACACGTTGGCGCTCATGGCCGTGGCCATCATCGCGCCCACCAGCAAGAACGCGGCACGGCCGGCAAACAGCTGGCAGGCCAGCCAGGTGGCGGCCACCACCACGGCAATCAAGGCGCCCAGCAGGGCTTCACGGCCGGGCGTGCGCCCGATGGTGCGGCACAGGCCGTCGTAAATCAACCAAAACACGACCAAAAAGCCCAGCGCGCCGGCAATGGCCGCCAGCGGCGTCCAGTCGTACACCGTCTTGTCGATCAGGAAGGTGCCGGCGTTGAACAGGTACAGCACCGTGAACAGGGCAAAGCCCGTCAGCCAGGTGGAGTAGCTTTCCCAGTAGAACCAATGCAAGTTGTTGGGCAGTTTGGGCGGGGCGCCCAGGTATTTTTGCGGGTTGTAGAAGCCGCCGCCGTGCACGGCCCACAGCTCGCCACCCACGCCCTGCTCTTTCAGCTTCGGGTCTTGCGGCGGTGTGAGGGTATTGTCCAGCCAGACGAAGTAAAACGATGAGCCTATCCAGGCGATGGCCACGATCACGTGGGCCCAGCGCAGCAGCAGGTTCAGCCAATCCAGGGCGTATTGCCCCCAAGGTGCCAAGTCCATCATGGTGCGCGCTCAACTGCCACGGTAGGTGGAATACGACCACGGGCTGACCAGCAGCGGCACGTGGTAGTGCCCATGCACGTCGGCGATGCCGAAGTCCAGCGGCACCTTGCCCAGGAAGGCCGGTTGCGGCAAGGCCACGCCCCGCGCCCGGAAGTAGGTCTCCACATCAAACACCAGCCGGTAGCAGCCGGGCTTGATGTCGTCACCCGACAGCAAGGGGCCGTCCACGCGGCCATCGTCGTTGGTCAACGCGCTGCGCAGCAACAACCAGCGGCCATCGGCGCAACTGTCAGTCGATGATTCGCGTACATACAGGGACACCGCCATGCCCTGGGCGGGGCCGCCATGCACGGTGTCCAGAACATGGGTGGTGAGGCGGCCAGGGGCCCGGGGATCTGCAACGTCGGTCATGGCAAACAGTCAAACTGGCACGGCTTGTGCCTGATGAGTCATCACAAGCAAGCCTCAGGCCCATCATCACCTGCCGGCTGCAAGAGACCGCTTGCGAGGCGGCCCATAAACTGTATACACTTTAACCACGATGAGCGAGACACGCAAGACGTCTTCCCCACCAAACGGTAACACGCCCGCCGCACGCCGGGCTCCTTCGCCGCGCCCACCCCGGTTACGCAAGGCCGATCCGCTGGCCATCGTGACCGATGCCCCGGCACCTGGGTGCGAACAGGAAGCACCCGCCACCGAGCTCATCGTCAATGCCGTCACCCGCGCCATCGTCGAGCATCGCCTGCTGCCGGGCGACAAGCTGGTAGAGCAAAAACTGGCCGACCGCTTTGGCGTGTCGCGCACACTAGTGCGCCAGGCCCTGTTCAGGCTGAGCGAACTCAAGCTGGTCAAGCTGGAGCCCGCCCGTGGCGCCTTTGTGTCGGCCCCGTCCGTCAAAGAGGCCCGCGAGGTGTTTGCCGTGCGCCGCATGGTCGAATCGCAAATGCTGCGCGAGCTGATTGCCCGCGTGACGCCAGCCAACCTTCGCACGCTGCGCGCCCACATCAAGGCCGAGCGGGATGCGGTCAAGCGCATTGACGTGCCCAACCGCACCAAGCTGCTGTTCGACTTTCACGTGCGCCTGGCCGAGGTGCTGGGCAACCAGGTGCTGATCGACCTGATGCAGGAGCTGGTGTCGCGTTGCTCATTGATCACGCTGATGTACCAATCGGCAGACGATGCCGAGGTGTCGAATGCCGAGCACGTGGACATCCTGCAAGCCATTGAAGCCCGCGATGCCGACCAGGCCGTGGCGCTGCTGAACGACCACCTGCAGGCGGTGGAACGCCAGCTGACCGAGCGCCCCCGCGCGCCGGGGCTGCCCTTTGTGGCCACCTGAGGCCACCAACTGCCTGAAACGCCCGAGCCGCCTGAAGACCTGCCCACCCGCCCCTCTTGCACGCCCCCCCATGGCACCCACACGCTCTGATTATCCCCGCGACCTGATTGGCTACGGCCCGGATGTGCCCCACGCCCAGTGGCCCGGCGGCGCACGCATTGCGGTGCAGTTTGTGCTGAACTACGAAGAAGGGGGCGAGAACAGTGTGCTGCATGGCGATGCCGGCAGCGAGCAGTTCTTGAGCGAGCTGTTCAACCCGGCCAGCTACCCTGACCGGCACCTGAGCATGGAGACGATCTATGAATACGGATCGCGCGCCGGGGTGTGGCGCATCCTGCGCGAGTTCGAACAACGCGGCTGGCCGCTGACCATCTTTGGCGTGAGCATGGCCCTGGAGCGCCACCCTGAGCTGACGCGCACTTTCGTCAAGCTGGGCCACGAGATCGCCTGCCACGGCTGGCGCTGGATTCATTATCAGACCATGGACGAAGCCACCGAGCGCGAGCACCTGCGCATCGGCATGGAGATCATCGAGCGCCTGACGGGCGAGCGGGCTCTGGGCTGGTACACCGGCCGCGACAGCCCCAACACCCGACGCCTGGTGGTGGACCACGGCGGCTTTGAATACGACAGCGACCACTATGGCGACGACCTGCCCTTCTGGACGGAAGTGCAGCGCACCGATGGGCAGACCGTGCCCCACCTGGTGGTGCCCTACACCCTGGACGTGAACGACATGCGCTTTGCGCTGCCCCAAGGCTACTCGCAGGGGCACGACTTTTTCACGTACCTGCGCGACACCTTTGACCAGCTGTACGAAGAAGGCGACCCGCAGGGGCTGGACCGCCCCAAGATGATGAGCGTGGGCATGCACTGCCGCCTGCTGGGGCGCCCTGGCCGCTTCAAGGCCTTCCGCCAGTTTCTGGACCACGTGGCCGCACATGACCAGGTGTGGGTGTGCCGCCGCATCGACATTGCCCGGCACTGGAAACAGGTGCACCCCTACACCGGCCCTGTGGCCGCCCCCACTGTTTGAGCAGGCCTGCGCCACCATGAGCACCCTCACCCTGGATCAACTCAACGCGGCCGACGAGGCGGGCTTTGTGGCCATGCTGGATGGCGTGTATGAGCATTCGCCCTGGATTGCCCAGGCCGCTTTTGCACAGCGGCCATTTCGCAGCCTGCCCCACCTCAAACATGCCTTGGCGCAGGTGGTGCGCCAGGCCACGCCGGCACAGCAACTGGGCCTGATTCGCGCCCACCCCGAGCTGGCTGGCAAAGCCGCCGTGGCCGGCGAGTTGACGGCCGAATCGACCAACGAGCAAAGCAAGGCCGGGCTGACGCACTGCACCGCTGAGGAGTTTGCGCGGCTACAGAAGCTGAATGCCGATTACAACGCGCGTTTTGGCTTCCCGTTCATCCTGGCGGTGCGCGGGCCGCGTGGCGAGGGCCTGAGCCGCCAGCAGATCATCAACACCTTTGCCCGCCGCTTGCAGCAGCCGGCCGAGATTGAGCGTGCCGAGTGCTTGCGCAACATCCACCGCATTGCCGAGATTCGCCTGAACGACAAATTTGGCGTGACGCCCACCGAGGGCAACCTGGTGTGGGACTGGGCCGAAACCCTGGCCCAGCACACCGAGGCCGACACGCCTGACGTGCTGACCGTGACCTACGCCACCCCGGCGCACCGGGCCTGCGCCCTGTGGCTGCAAGACACCATGCTGGAGTGCGGCTTCGACAAGGTGCACATCGATGCCGTGGGCAATGTGGTGGGCCTGTACCTGGGCACCGACCCAGCCGCACCACGGCTGATGACCGGCTCGCATTACGACACCGTGCCCAATGGCGGCAAGTACGACGGGCGCCTGGGCATTTTGGTGCCCATGGCCTGTGTGCGCCGCCTGCACCAGCAAGGCCAGCGCCTGCCCTACACCCTGGAGGTGGTGGGCTTTGCCGAAGAAGAAGGCCAGCGCTACAAGGCCACCTTCCTGGGCTCGGGCGCGCTGGTGGGCCAGTTCGACCCTGCGTGGTTGGAGCAGACCGACGCCCAGGGCATCCGCCTGAAAGACGCGATGGCGGCTGCAGGCCTGACGGCCGATCTGGCCGCCATTGAGGCCTTGAAGCGAGATACCACGCAGTACCGCGCCTTTGTCGAGGTGCACATCGAGCAAGGCCCGGTGCTGGATGCGCTGGACCAGCCCCTGGGCGTGGTCACCTCCATCAATGGCAGCGCCCGCTACACGGGCGAGTTCATCGGCCAGGCCAGCCACGCGGGGACCACGCCCATGGGCCAGCGCCTGGACGCCGCCGCCGCTGCGGCCGAGCTGGTACTGGCGGTGGAGCAACGCGCCGCGCAAGATGCGGCATCGCCCCATGGCCCCTCGGTGGGCACGGTGGGCGTGCTGCAGGTGCCGCAGGGCTCGGTGAACGTGGTGCCCGGGCGCTGCAGCTTCACGCTGGACTTGCGTGCGCCCACCAACGCGCAACGCGACGCGCTGGTGGCCGATGTACTGGCGCTGGCCCAAGGCATTGCCGAGCGGCGCGGCGTGGTGCTGAACCTGGAGCGCAGCCTGCTGGCATCGGCCGCACCGTCGCACCCTGACTGGCAGGGCCGTTGGGCTCAGGCCGTGCAGGCCCTGGGCCTGCCCGTGTTCAAGCTGCCCAGCGGGGCCGGCCACGACGCCATGAAGCTGCACGAGGCCATGCCCCAGGCCATGCTGTTTGTGCGAGGCGGCAACCGGGGCATCAGCCACAACCCGCTGGAAACCATCACCAACGACGATGCGCAGTTGTGCGTCGACGCCTTCATGCACCTGCTGCAACAACCATGACTTCCTTGCCCACCGATACGCTGTACGCGCAGCTGGACGCCTGGATTGACGCCCACTTCGACGAGGAAGTGCGCTACCTGCAGGCCCTGGTGCAGGTGCCCACCGACACACCGCCCGGCAACAACGCACCCCATGCCGAACGCACGGCCGAGCTGCTGAGCCAGTGGGGCTATGTGGCTGAAAAGCACCCCGTACCCGCCGCCGAGGTGCAGGCCTACGGGCTGCAAAGCCTGACCAACCTGATCGTGCGGCGGCGTTTTGCTGAGCAGGGCTGCACCGTGGCGCTCAATGCCCATGGCGATGTGGTGCCCCCGGGCGAAGGTTGGACGCACCCGCCCTATGGCGGCGAGGTGGTTGATGGCAAGCTGTATGGCCGCGCGGCGGCCGTGTCCAAAAGTGACTTTGCCACCTTCACCTTTGCGCTGAGGGCACTGGACGCGCTGGTGGCCCAGCAGGCCGTGGCCCTGCAAGGCGGGGTGGAGCTGCACTTCACGTACGACGAAGAGTTTGGCGGCGAGCTGGGCCCCGGCTACCTGCTGCGCGAGGGGCTGACCCACCCTGACCTGCTGATCGCGGCGGGCTTCAGCTACGAGGTGGTCACCGCGCACAACGGCTGCCTGCAGATGGAGGTGACGGTACACGGCGAGATGGCCCATGCGGCGATTCCGCACACCGGCGTGGATGCCCTGCAAGGCGCCGTGACCATCCTCAACGCGCTGTACCAGCAAAACACGCTGTACCAGCAGGTGACCTCACAGGTGCCGGGCATCACCCACCCTTATCTGAACGTGGGCCGCATCGAAGGCGGCACCAACACCAACGTGGTGCCCGGCAAGGTGGTCTTCAAGCTGGACCGCCGCATGATCCCCGAAGAAGACCCGGTGGTGGTGGAGGCCAACATCCGCCAGGTGATTGCCGATGCGGCTGCCCGCTTCCCCGGCATCCGGGTCGAGATCAAGCGTCTGCTGCTGGCCCATTCGCTCAAGCCGCTGGCGGGCAACGCGCCCCTGGTGGACGCGCTGCAACGCCATGGTCAGGCCATCTTTGGCGAGCCGATCCCCACCAGCGGCACGCCGCTGTACACCGATGTGCGCCTGTATTGCGCCCAGGGCATCCCGGCGGTGATTTATGGTGCCGGGCCCCGCACCGTGCGCGAGTCCAACGCCAAGCGCGCCGACGAACACCTGGTGCTGGACGACCTGCGCCGCGCCACCAAGGTGGTGGCGCGCACGCTGCTGGATTTGCTGCACGGTTGAGCCCTTGGGCTGGCGCCCAAGGCATCCAGCCCATGTGACAATCTGGCGCCATGTTGCCCACCCGACAAGGCGTCAGCCCCAGCTGCGTGGCCCTGCCCCAGGGACCCTGGCCCACGGTGCTTGATTTTTTGTGCGAACGCTTGCCCGCCGTGAGCCGGGCCGATTGGGTTCGCCGCATGACAGCGGGTGAGGTGGTCACGCACCACGGCGTGGCCATCCCACCCACCCAGCCCTACCTGCCGCACACCAAGCTGTATTACTGGCGCGAGCTGCCCTACGAACACCCGATTCCGTTTGAAGAGCGGGTGATCTACCAGGACGACTGGCTGGTGGTGGCCGACAAGCCGCACTTTCTGCCCATCACCCCCAAGGGGCGCTACCTGCATGAAACCTTGCTGGTGCGCCTGAAGCGCCGACTGGGAATCGACACCCTGGTGCCGGCGCATCGGCTGGACCGGGAAACCGCCGGCCTGGTGCTGTTCACGGTGCAACCGAGCAGCCGGCACGCCTACCAAAGCCTGTTCCGGGATAGGCTGGTGAACAAGGTGTATGAGGCCGTGGGCCCACATCAGGCAGGCCTGCCCTGGCCGCAATGGCGGCGCTCACGCTTGCAGGAAAGCGCGCGCTTCATGGCCATGGAAGAAGTGCCCGGCGAGCCCAACGCCCACACCTGGATCAACCAAACTGAGGTGAAAGGCCCCTGGGCCCGTTACGAGCTGCGCCCCATCACCGGGCAAAAGCACCAACTGCGGGCGCACATGAATGCCCTGGGACTGCCCTTGCACGGCGATAGGATCTACCCGGTGTTGCAACCGGCCGAGCCGCCAGAGGCGCCACTGGATTTCAGCCACCCACTGAAGCTGCTGGCCCGCGAACTGTCGTTCACCGACCCGATCAGCGGTCAGGCCCGACACTTCATCAGCCAGCGCACCCTGCCCTGGCCCGATGACGATCAGCCCTGATCAGTCAGCGCTGCCGCGCAGCGACTTGAACAAGCCCATGCCCCCCAGCAAGAGCAAGCCCACACCGGCGCCAGCCGCCAGCACCAGCCACACCCATGCCTGCTGAGGCAGGGTCTCTTTGAGGACGGTTTCGGGCTCGGGCAGAGGCAGCTTCACGCTGATGAGCCCCACGGGTTGCCCCACCTGGTAGCCAAAGCCGCCACCGCCATTGAATTGCTGGTTGGTGCGCAAGAAGGCCGGGGCCTTCTCTGGGCTGTCATGACAGGTCATGCAGCTTTTCTGGCCGATCACGGCACGCGCGTACAGTAACTGCCCCTTGTCCACCTTCCAGTACTCCAGGCCCTTGTTCGCCTGGTAAGCCGCGGCGTCACCGCCCTTGGCTTGCTTGTGCTTGGCCTGGATGGCGTCCAGCGCTTCGATCTCGAAGGGCGTGGGGGCGTTGTTGGGGTTGAGCACCGTGCGCGCGGTCATCCGGTACTGGGCCCGACTGCCTCCCGCCAAGAGCACGTCGGCCACCTCGCGCTGGATGAGCACCGGGTTCTTCCAGTGGTACACCTCCATGCGGGCCAGGGCCTCCATCTCGGCAGCGCGTTGGCCAGCGGCACTGCCTTGCAGCACACCACCGTCAGCATCCTGGCCGGCATACACAGAGCGGGTCAGGAACGAGCCAGGGATGGGCGCCGAGGCGCCCACGGTGCGGGCGTGCAAGCCACCGTACTGCGAGGCCCAGCGGCCCACGGTTTCGGCCATGTCGGCCACGGTGCGACTCTCGCTGACGGTGTGCGCCACCACGGCCGACTCCAGGATGGACTTGCCGCCCAACACCGCCGCCCCACCCATGGCTGCCGTCAACACCAGAACCGACCACGCCCACGTTTTCTTCACAACCTGACCTCTTGAATACCCAACACACCATGAATTACGGGCAGCATCTTGCCATGGGCTCACCCAGGCGAACCGGCGAGGACTCCCCCCATTCAGGGTTAAATTCCAGCCGTTGTTGAGGCCACAACAACACCACGGTAGAGCCCAGCAAGAAGCGACCCATTTCATCACCCTGTCGCAAGGTGATGTTCTGGTCGTCATAGCGCCATTCGCGCACCTTGCCCGGGCGCGGCGGGTTCACCACGCCGTGCCACACGGTGGCCATGCTGCCCACGATGGTGGCGCCCACCAGGGTCAGCACCATGGGCCCGTGGGCCGTGTCAAACACGCACACCACGCGCTCGTTGCGGGCAAACAAACCGGGCACGCCACGGGCCGTGGCCGGGTTGACCGAGAACAGATCCCCCGGCACATGGATCATGCGGCGCAGGCGGCCGTCACACGGCATGTGGATGCGGTGATAGTCCTTGGGGCTGAGGTAAATGGTGGCGAAGTGCCCGCCCTCGAACTGGCGCGCCAGGACGGCATCGCCCCCCACCAGCGCAGTGGTGGTGTAGTGGTGCCCCTTGGCCTGGTAGATCTGGTCTTTCTGAATGGGGCCGCAGGCGCTGACGGCGCCGTCCACCGGGCACACCCAGTCGGCATCGGACAAGGGCCTTGCACCGGGTTTCAAAGGCCGCGTGAAGAACTCATTGAAGGTGGGATAGACAGCCGGGTCAGGGTTGGCCGCCTCGGCCATGTTCACCTGGTACTTGCCGATGAACCAGCGGATGAAGGCCGTCGTCAAGGCACCGCCACGGGCGGAGGCAGCCCATCCTGCCAGCGAGGTCAGCGCCTGCTTGGGCAGCACGTATTGAAGCCAGACAAACCATCGATCGGACACAGCGGCCCCCGTCAAACACGAAAGGCCCGAATTGTAGGCGGCGCTGGCACGCTTCTCGCAAAGGGAACTGTATACAGTTTCAACAGACGATGGAGCCCACTCACATGCCCTCGATCTTGCGCGCACGCCGTTCCTTGCTGACCAGCCTCATCGCCTCTTCCGCACTGTTGTGGGGCGCAGCGGCCCCTACGATGGTGCAAGCACAAACGCCCATCAAGTTTCAGCTCGACTGGCGCTTTGAAGGCCCCTCCGCCTTCTTCCTGCTGCCCGAAGCCAAGGGCTACTTCAAGCAAGCCGGTCTGGACGTGAGCATCGACGCCGGCAGCGGCTCGGGCGGCACCATCACCCGGGTGGCCTCGGGCACCTACGACATGGGCTTTGCCGACATGGCCGCGCTGATGGAGTTTCACGCCAACAACCCCGACGCCCCCAACAAGCCGGTGGCCGTGATGATGGTCTACAACAACACCCCGGCCGCCGCCTTTGCGCTGAAGAAGTCGGGCATCAAGACCCCGGCCGATCTGGTGGGCAAGAAGCTGGGCGCACCCGTGTTCGATTCGGGTCGCAAGTCGTGGCCCATCTTTGCCAAGGCCAACAAGCTGGGCGCCGTCACCTGGACCAGCATGGACCCACCCCTGCGCGAAACCATGCTGGTGCGCGGCGATGTGGATGCCATCACCGGCTTCTCGTTCACCTCGGTGCTGAACCTGGAAGCCCGTGGCGCCAGGGCTGATGAGATCGTGATGTTCCCCTACGCCCAGTACGGCGTGAAGCTGTACAGCAACGCCATCATCGCTTCACCCAAGATGATCAAGGAGAACCCTGAAGCCATCAAAGCCTTCCTGAAGGCCTTTGCCAAGGGTGCCAAGGAGGTGATGGCTGCACCGGATGCGGCCATTGCCTCGGTGCGGGCGCGTGACGGCATCATCAACGTGCCGCTGGAAACACGCCGCCTGAAGATGGCCATCGACCAGGTGGTGAACAGCCCGGATGCCCGCGCTGAAGGCTTTGGTCAGGTCAAGCTGCCCCGCCTGGCCCTGATGGCCTCGCAGGTGGGTGATGCCTTCAACACCAAGACCCGCGTGAACCCGGATGCGGTGTGGAACCCCAGCTTCCTGCCCAGCGCAGCCGAACTGAACGTGCTGCCCCGCAAGTGAGCCCATGCGCCTGAATGCCACTGCGCCCCACTTCATGCACGACGACTTCCAGCAGGACACCTGGTCATGAGCGACTTTGTTGATTTCAAAAACGTCTGGCTGGCCTACAACGACGAGTTGTTGGCCAAGGGCCAGTACGCAGTGGAAGACATTTCACTGCAGATCTGCGGAGGCGAGTTCGTGGCCATCGTGGGCCCGTCGGGCTGCGGCAAATCCACCTTCATGAAGCTCACCACCGGTTTGCGCATGCCCTCCAAGGGCAGCGTGACCATCGCGGGTGAGCCCGTGACGGGGCCCTTGAAGATCACGGGCATGGCGTTTCAGGCGCCATCACTGCTGCCCTGGCGCACCACGGTGGACAACGTGCTGCTGCCGCTGGAGATCGTGGAGCCCTACCGCTCCACCTTCAAAGCCAAGCGCAAGCAGTACGAAGAAAAGGCGCGGGCGCTGCTGCAAAGCGTGGGCCTGGGCGGCTACGAAGACAAGTACCCCTGGCAGCTGTCAGGCGGCATGCAGCAGCGCGCCAGCATCTGCCGGGCACTCATCCACGAGCCCAAGATGCTCTTGCTGGACGAGCCCTTTGGTGCGCTGGATGCCTTCACCCGTGAAGAGCTCTGGTGCGCCCTGCGGGACCTGCAGGCCCAGCAGAAGTTCAACGTCATCCTGGTGACGCACGACCTGCGCGAGGCCGTCTTCCTGGCCGACACCGTCTACGTGATGAGCCGCAGCCCCGGGCGCATCCTGGCCAAGCGCGAGATCGAGCTGCCTCGACCGCGTGATCTGGAAGTCACCTACAGCGCCCACTTCACCGACATCGTGCACGAGTTGCGTGCCCACATCGGCGCGATGCGCAAACCCACCACCATCGCCAACCCTGCGGACATTGCCCAATGAAGCTCTCTGACAAAAAGCTGGAAGCCCTGGCACCTTGGGGCCTGTTGGTGTTGATCATCCTGCTGTGGCAGCTCATTTGCACCGCGCTGGATGTGTCCGAGTTCATCTTCCCCAGCCCCTGGCGGATTGCCGAGCAGCTGGTGGAGTTCCACTCTGAAATTCTGCGGCACGCCTGGCGCACCCTGTGGGTGACGATGCTGGGCTTTGGCATTGCCATCGTCGTGGGGGTGATGCTGGGCTTCCTGATCGGCAGCTCGCGATTGGCCTACGCCGCCATCTACCCGCTGATGACCGCCTTCAATGCCCTGCCCAAGGCCGCGTTCATCCCCATCCTGGTGGTGTGGTTCGGCATTGGCGTGGGCCCCGCAGTGCTCACGGCCTTCCTGATCAGTTTCTTTCCGATCATGGTCAACATCGCCACCGGCCTGGCCACACTCGAGCCCGAGCTGGAAGACGTGCTACGCGTGCTGGGCGCCCGCCGCTGGGACGTGCTGGTCAAGGTGGGCCTGCCCCGCTCGATGCCCTACTTCTATGGCTCGCTGAAGGTGGCCATCACCCTGGCGTTTGTGGGCACCACCGTGTCTGAAATGACTGCGGCCAATGAAGGCATTGGCTACCTGCTGATCAGCGCCGGCTCGGCCATGCAAATGGGCCTGGCCTTCGGCGGCCTGGTGGTGGTGGGCGCCATGGCCATGGTCATGTACGAGTTGTTCTCTTATGTGGAGCGTCACACCACGGCCTGGGCCCATCGCGGCAGCCAGAACCACTGACCCCTCACACGGGCTGGCTTGATCAATCTCAAGCTGGCCCGGTGTTTGCTGATTCGATCGTTGCAAGAGTAGAAGCGTTCAGCCGGGCGGCCCTTGGGGCGGCGCGGGCAGGAAATTGCTCTTGAGCCTCAACCACCCGGTGGCGGGTGATGTCATTGCTCAAGACCATGTCTGTTCTTCATCGTCATCGAACGCGTCAAGCGCCTCACTGTGGCGCCATCGGAGCCTGTGGTGCCTGCGCAGGGGGCACCGCATGAAGTGCCTGCTGCTCACCTGCCACCCCTTGCCTGACAGCTATGGTGCGGCCCTGACGCGCACGGCCTTGCAAGGCCTGGCCGCCGGGGGGCATGAGGTGCGCCACCTTGACCTGTATGCCATGGGCTTTGACCCGGTGCTGAGCCCGGCAGAGCACCGAAGCTACCTGAGCAACACCCAGCACAACATCGACGGCCTGCAAGCGCATGTGGACGCCCTGCGCTGGGCCGAGGCCCTGGTGTGCATCTACCCCACCTGGATGTACGGCCCACCGGCCATGCTCAAAGGCTGGCTGGACCGGGTGATGCTGCCCGGCGTGGCATTTGAGCTCAGCGGTCATCCGCTCATTCCCATCCGCGGCGCACTGCAGAACATTCACCGCTTCGTGGGGGTGACCACCTCGGGTGCGCCCTGGTGGTGGCTGCGGGTGGTGGGCGACCCGGGCCGCAGTCTGTTCATGAAGGGCTTGCGCCCGCTGTTTGCGCGCCGGTGCCGAGCGCGGTGGCTGCAGCTGCATTCGATGAACTACCAGTCGGATGAGGCTCGCCAGCGCTTTCTGGCTCAGGTACAACAGCAGCTGACCCGCCTGGACTGAATCAAGCGGTCGTGCCCCACTCCGGAGGATCTGATGATGGCTTTCACCCTGCACCAACACCTGCACCGACGTTTGAGCATCACCGTGGCGGCGAGCCTGCTGGGGCTGCTGGGTCTGCTGAGTGGGCCCGTGCAGGCCCAGGCCCTGGAACAGTTCACCTACCTGACCAACTGGTATGCCCAGGCCGAGCACGGTGGCTTCTATCAGGCCCAGGCCACGGGCCTGTACCGCCAAGCCGGGCTGGAGGTGACCATCCGCATGGGTGGTCCGCAGGTCAACCTGATGCAGCTCATGCTGGCCGGTCAGGCCGATTGCATCATGGGCTACGACGTGCAAACCATGAAGGCCTGGGAGCAAGGCATCCCGGCCGTGACCGTGGCCGCCGCCTTCCAGAAAGACCCGGCCGTCATCATCGCCCGCCCAGACGTCAAGCGCTTTGAAGACCTCAAGCGCAAGACCATCCTGGTGGGCAGCGCAGGCATGGTCACCTACTGGCCCTGGCTGAAAGACCGCTACGGCTTCACCGATGCGCAGATGCGGCCCTACACCTTCAACATCCAGCCCTTCCTTGCCGACAAGAACGTGGCTCAGCAAGGCTACCTCTCGTCCGAGCCCTATGCCATCGAGCAGGAAAGCGGCATCAAGCCCACCGTGCTGCTGATGGCCGATCACGGCTGGCCACCCTACGCCACCACCATCGTCTGCACCCAGCAGACGATCGAGCGTCGGCCCCAGGCCGTGGCCGCCTTTGTGAAGGCCTCCATGCAGGGCTGGAAGAGCTACCTGAGCGGCAACCCGGCACCGGCCAATGCGCTGATCAAAAAAGACAACCCCAACATGACGGATGACAAGATCGCCCATGCCATCCAGAAGATGAAGGACGTGGGCCTGGTGACAGGTGGTGATGCGACCACGCAGGGCATCGGCATCATCACCGATGCCCGCATGAAGCAGACCTTCGACATGCTGGTCAAGCACGAGTTGATCGACCCGAAGAAGGTGGATGTGCGCAAGACCTACACCACGCGCTTCGTCAGCGGCCTGAAGGTCATGCCATGAGCACGATGCGCCAATTGCCCTTGATCGACCTGTCGGTGTCTGAGGGCCTGCCGCAGATGATCGACGAGGCCTGCCGCACCCATGGCTTTTTTTATGTGGTGGGCCATGGCGTGCCATCGGCCCTGCGGTCTGCGGCCTTCGATGCGGCCCAGCGCTTCTTCGCGCTGGACGAGGCCACCAAAGCCCGTTGGCACATCGAGCGAAGCGGCATCCACCGGGGGTTCGATCCCATCGGCTGGCAGGCGCTGGAGCCCGGCCAACCCGCCGACCTGAAAGAAAGCTTTTACCTGGGGGTAGACCGCCAGGCCGACGACCCGCTGGTGCAGGCCGGCACCCCCAACCATGGCCCCAATCAATGGCCCGACGAAGCCCTGGTGCCCGGGTTCAAGGCCACGGTGGAGGCCTATCAACAGGCGATGGCCGGCTTGTCGGCCCGGCTGTTGGGCTTGATGGCCGAAGGGCTGGGGCTGCCACGCACGTACTTTGAGTCGTTTCTGAACGACCCCATGCCCGTGTTGCGCCTGCTGCATTACCCGCCGCAGCCCCCCGCCGAGGCGGTGCTGCCCGGCCAGATCGGCTGTGGCGCCCACACCGATTGGGGCACGGTCACCCTGCTGGCCCAGGACGAGGCCGGTGGCCTGCAAGTGCAAGCCGCCGATGGCCACTGGTTTGACGCCCCGCCGCTGCCCGACAGCTATGTGGTCAACCTGGGCGACATGATGGCCCGCTGGACGAACGACCGCTACCGCTCGACGCCACACCGGGTGCTCAACCCGCATGGGCGCGAACGCTACTCGCTGGCGTACTTCTTCGACATCCATTACCACGCCGTCGTCAGCGCCCTGCCTGGCTGCTTTGACGATGCCAATCCACCCCGCTACCCGCCGGTGACGGCGGGGCAGCACATCATCGAGATGTATGAACGAACCCGTGCCAGCCATTGAAGTCCTGTCGGCCGAACAGGTCTATCCCAACGGTACCCGCGCCCTGCTGCCGGTCAACCTCAGCATCCAGCCCGGCGAGTTCGTGACCCTGCTGGGCCCCTCTGGCTGCGGCAAGAGCACGCTGCTCAAGATGATTGCGGGGTTGCTGGAGCCCAGTGATGGGCGGCTGCTGTTGTCGCGCAAGCCCGTGCACGCGCCCGATGCCGACCACGGCCTGTCCTTCGTCTTCCAGGAGGCCACGCTCATGCCCTGGGCCACGGTGCAATCGAATGTGCGCTTGCCGCTGGACCTGGCCGGGGTGCCCCGCGCCGAGGCCGATGCCCGCGTCCAAGAGGCCTTGGCTCTGGTGGGTCTGGACAAGTTTGGTCAGAGCCTGCCGCGAGAGCTGTCGGGCGGCATGCAGATGCGCGTGTCCATCGCCCGGGGTTTGGTGACCCGCCCCAAGATCTTGCTGATGGACGAGCCCTTTGGCGCGCTGGACGAGATCACCCGCAACAAGCTGGACGCCGACCTGCTGGAGTTGTGGAAGCGGCAAGGCCTGACCGTCGTGTTCGTGACCCACAGCATCACCGAAGCCGCCTTCCTGTCGTCGCGGGTGATCGTGATGGCCGCTCGCCCAGGGCGTGTGGTCGACGACATCGCGGTGTCGTCGCCCTACCCGCGTGACGACCTGTACCGCACCACGCCCGAGTTCAACGCCCTGGTGCGCCGCCTGCACGAGGCCCTGACCAGCGCCAGCCAGCAAGGGCAGCCCAGCCACGACCTCACCTCGACCGCTCAACCCACTCCAAAGGCCGCCGCATGAGCACCCCGCAACAACGTCGACAAGCGCGCACCGAGCGAGCGCGTCAATGGTTTCTGCCGCTGCTGGTCGCCACCGTGTTGCTGGGTTTGTGGCAGGCCTGGACGGTGATCCAGCAAGTGCCCACCTACCTGGTGCCCTCACCCTGGGCCATCGCGCAAACGCTGGTGGAAGACTGGGCCTTGCTGATCGGCTCGTTGTGGGTCACGGTCAAGATCACCGTGCTGTCGTTTCTGGCCGCCACGGTGATCGGCGCCTTGATCGCCTTCGCCTTCGTCCAGAGCCGCTGGATCGAAGCGGCCTTCTTTCCGTATGCCGTGCTGCTGCAGGTCACACCCATCGTGGCCATCGCACCGCTGATCATCATCTGGGTGAAAGACCCCACCCTGTCGCTGGTGGTGTGTGCCACCCTGGTGGCGCTGTTTCCCATCATCAGCAACACCACGGTGGGGCTGCGCAGCGTCAACCCCGGGCTGGCCGCGTACTTTCAGCTGCAGCGCGCCACGCGCTGGCAAACGCTGGTGCGCCTGCGCATTCCTTCGGCCCTGCCTTACTTCTTTGCGGGCCTGCGCATCTCGGGCGGCCTGGCCCTGATCGGCGCCGTGGTGGCAGAGTTCGTCGCGGGCACGGGCGGTACGGGCACGGGCCTGGCCTACCAGATCCTGCAGGCCGGCTACCAGCTCAACATTCCCCGGCTGTTTGCCGCACTGGTACTGATCTCGGTGACGGGTGTGGCCGTGTTTGCCTTCCTGTCGGCCCTGTCACGCTGGGCCCTGAGTGGCTGGCACGAAAGCGAGATGAACCCATGAGCACCTCCTTGCTGATCAAGAACGCCCGCACCATCCTCACCGGCCTGCCCGGTGAACAAGCCCGCATCGACCCCGCCCAAGGGCAAGACCTGCGCGTGCAAGGCCCGCTGATCCACGAGATCGGCACGCTCACACCGCGCGACGGCGAGCGTGTCATCGACGCCAGCGACTGCGTGCTCATGCCCGGCTGGGTTAACACCCACCACCACCTGTTTCAGAGCCTGCTCAAGGGCATCCCGGCCGGCATCGACGCCGGGCTGATGGCCTGGCTCTCGGCCGTGCCCGTACCCTACCGCCGCCACTTCGACCACGAAGCCGTGTTGCGGCTGGCGGCGCGCCTGGGCATGGTCGAGCTGCTACTGTCAGGCAGCACCACGGTGGCCGACCACCAATACCACTACTACCCGGGCATGCCGTTTGACGCGTCAGCGGCGGTGTTTGAGGAAGCCGCCGCCCTGGGCCTGCGCTTTGTGCTGTGCCGGGGTGGCCAGACCATCACCCGCGCCATCGACGTGAACCCGCCACCCCAGGTGCACCCCGAGACGCTGGACCAGTTCATGGCCGCCATCGAGCGCGATGTGCAGCGCTGGCATGACCCCTCGCCCATCAGCATGCGCCGGGTGGTCAGCGCCCCCACCACCCCCACCTGGTCGGTGGAGGTGGGCCACCTGCGCCCGATTGCCGAGCACGCGCGCAGCCTGGGCATCCGCCTGCACAGCCACCTGAGCGAAACGGCCGACTACGTGCACTACTGCCGCGAGGTGCATGGCTGCAGCCCGGTCGACTTCGTGGGTGAGCACGGCTGGCTGGGCGAGGACGTCTGGTATGCCCACCTGGTGCACCTGAGCCCAGCCGAGATCGACACCCTGGTGCGCACGGGCACGGGCATGTCGCACTGCCCGCAAAGCAACGGCCGCCTGGGCTCGGGCGTGGCGCCTGCGCCGGCGATGATGCGCGCCGGGGGCGCCGTGTCATTGGCGGTGGACGGTGCCGCCTCAAACGAAGCCGCCGACATGGCCCACGAGGCCCACATGGCCTGGTTGGTGCACCGAGCCGTGGGCGGGGCCTCGGCGCTCACCACCGACGAGGTGGTGCACATGGGCACGGCCGGTGGCGCGCGCGTGCTGGGCCTGCCGGGCGTGGGCACCGTGCAGGTGGGCCAGGCTGCCGACCTGGTGCTGGTGCCGCTGAACGAGGCCCGCCACTGGGGCCTGCATGACCCGGGCGTGGCGCCTGTGGCCAGCGGCGCTTACCGCGCCCGCACCGTGTTGTGCCACGGCCGTGTGGTGGTGGACGACGGCCAGATTCCGGGCCTGGACATGGCCCAGTTGCAGGCCGATGCCGCGGCGGCCGTTCGTGTGATGATGGCGTCGCGTTGATGCCGGTGGCCCAACGACGATTCAGGAGTTGACGATGAGCTTTGCCCCACACACCCCCTTGTCGCAAGACCAGATCATCGCCCTGCTGCGCCGCGCCAACGAAGTGGCTCAGCGCGCCCGCACCCTGGGCCGCCACCCCTTTGGCGCCCTGCTGGTGGCGCCTGACGGCCACACGGTGCTGGCCGAACAAGGCAATGTGGACACGGTCAACCACGCCGAATCGGTGCTGGCCCGCACGGCGGTGCTCAACTACCCGCCCGATTACCTCTGGCAGTGCACGCTGGTGACCACCACCGAACCCTGCGCCATGTGCGCGGGCACCCAGTACTGGGCCCACATCGGCCGCGTGGTGTACGGCATCACCGAAGAACGCTTGCTGAGCCTGACGGGCAACCACGCCGAAAACCCGACCATGAGCCTGCCCTGCCGCGAGGTGTTTGCGCGCGGACAAAAACCCGTCGAGGTCATCGGACCGGTGCCCGAGGTGGAAGACGAGATCGTGGCCTTGCACCGGGACATGTGGTCGGGCACCCACCACGCCTGATCACGGCCTGGGCAGCAAACAGCCCCGCAGCGTCCACGCCGTACCTTGCGCGAGCGCAGTCAACCGTGCAGCCACAAGCCCACCGCCATCAGTCCGGGCACCAGGATGCTTTGGGCCACGTTCAAGGCCATGGCGGGCTGCAGGGCACTGAGATCATCCCGCGCCTGCCAGGCACGCTGCAGCACCCAGAGCGACAAGGGCAGCGCCAGCACCGCCAAGGCCACGCCTTGCGGCCACCAGCCTTGCCAGGCGCCCACGCCCAGCCAGACCCAGGCGGCCACCTGCTGCACGCCCATCACGACCACCGACCGGGCTCGGCCCAACACCATGGGCAGCGTGCGCCGCCCCACCCGTCGATCTGCATCCACATCCGGAAACTGGTTGAGCAACAACAGGTTGTTGACCAGGGCCATGGGCACCACCGACAAGGCGGCACCTTGCCATGACCACCGCCCCGTCAACACCACCTCGGTGCCCAGCAGCATCAGGGGGCCAAAGCCCAGACCGGGGGCCATCAGGCACAACCACGGATGTCGAGTGACCCACGGTGTGTACGCCACCACCAGCAGCAAGCCAGCAGCCCCCAAAGCCAGGAGGGGCCCGCGTGCCTCAGGGCGCCACCACCACAGGCCCAGGCCAATCACGGCGGTCAAGACCACACACAGCCAGCCCAGCCTGGCGGCGGCGTTGATTTTGTTCGGGTGCGACAACAACGCGCCGCTGCCCCCACTGTAGGGCGTGCGCCAGGTGTGCTGATCCAGCCCGCTGCGCACATCGTGCACCTCGTTGAGCACATTCACACCCGCATGGGCCAACAAGGCCCCCACCACGCAAGCCACCGCCGCCCAGTGAGGCCAGACCAGGCCCTCGGCCTGCGCCAGCCAGGCGCTCCAGCCCACGGCCAGCCCCATGCACGACAGCGTCAGCAGCAGAAACGGTGGGCGCAACACATTCCACCACGGCACATCCACCGTGGGGCGCCCCATGCCCAAACCAGTCAGCGGCTTCATTCCTTCCACAGGGCTTGCCAGCCCTCATCGCCCAGGCGGCGCATGGTGTCCTTGTTGACCTCAAAAATGTCAGCCGCGTCAGGGAAGGCGTCCACCGCCTTTTCCAGGCTCGACTCGCGCAACAGGTGCAGCGTGGGATAGGGCGACCGGTTCGTGTAATGGGTGATGTCGCCCGGCTCCTCATCGCCAAACTCATAGTCGGGATGGAAGCTGGCCACCTGGATCACGCCTTCCAGATCAAGCTCGTCGATGGCGGCGTCCACCACGTCCAGGAAATCATTGAAGTCCAGGAAGTTCCTGAGCACGTCGGGGTGCACGAGCAAGGTGGTCTCGATCTCCTCCGGGTCGGCATCGCGCAGGCGAATCAACTCCTGCACCAGATCCTCCAGCAGCCCTTCGACGCTGGTGGCCTGCGACACGTGGTAGCGGATCTGGTTCTTGACGTGAACCGCTTTGGCAAAAGGACACAGGTTCAGGCCGATGACCGCCTGGGTCAGCCAGCGCTGGGTGTCTTGAACAATGGAGTCGTGATCGGGATGCATGGCCCCATTGTGCTTGAAGTGAGGTGCTTGAACCGCCACGCATGGACTGGCGTCCCGGGGCTGAGCACAGCGCAGCGCCATCCCGAGCCGACAGCCCACCTCTTCAGCACTGCTGGTCAGCTCTCCAAGGGCACCAGCCGAATGCTGACCTCCGGCTGCCCCCGATGCACTTCTTCTTCACCATGGGCCTGCAAGATGGCCATCAGCCGCTTGCGGATCAGCATGCCGGGCTTGTCGCTGTCCATCGAGTACTCCACCCCGCGTCGGCGCGTGTCCACCCAGGCATCCGGGTCGGTCGACTCCAGGATCTCCTTGTCTTCACGGGTGATCTCGGCATCGAAGTCGATCAGCAGCTGCGCAGGGCAGTCGTCTTCGGTGTCATTGCGGAAGAGCCATTGGCACAACTGCATGCTGCCATCATCGATGGGCGTGAAGCAGTTGATGATCACGTGCCGCACGCCGCTGGGGTACTCGATGTCCAGCCGGCGTGAAAAGGGCTGGAAGTACGCATTGCGCATGTGCCGGGTGGTGACGGGGTCGCTCACGCCGCTCACGCGCTGAAAGGCCGGAGGGTTCACCGCCTCAATCACCGTTTCGGCGTAGAAACCATGTTCGTTTTCCACCAGTTCGTACTTGCTCGGGCGCGGGCGATCGGCCACCCCGAAGGTGGCGCGGTGCACAAAGCTGAAGTGCGAGTTGTCGAACGAGTTCTCCAGCGCGCGCATGGGGCTGGTTTCCCAGCGCTCGTAGAACTGGAAGATGGTGCGCCAGCCCGGCAGGTCGAACTCGGGCACTTCAGGGATGTCGGCCACGGGGTCTTCCAGCGCCACCCAGGCATAACCATACCTGGCCTGGCAATGGTAGGCCGTGGTTTTGAAGTCTGACGGGATGGCACGCCCCTCTTCGTACTGCGGCACGTGAGTCACGCGGCCAGTGCGGTCGTACACCCAGCCGTGGTAGCCGCACTGAATGCCCCCCTTGGCACACCAGCCCTTGGACAGCCGGGCGGTGCGGTGGCAACAGCGGTCACGCAAGGCGGCGGGTTGCCCCGCCTCGTCCAGGAAGACAACGATGGGCTCGCCTAACAAGGTGAACGGCTTGGGCCCGTCCTGCAGATCAGACAAAGGCATGACGGCATGCCAAAAACGGCGAAACACGGGCTGCTGGGTGGTCAGCATGGACAGCTCCTCAAGGTCGAACGTGGCGGCACCAAGGCCGCAAGGGTTGAACGTGAGGGAGCAATGACCCGCCGCGCACCAGCCTGGCACAAAACGTGCACCATCTGGCGGCATGCGACTGAACGCTTCTACTCCGCGCCACGGCTGCATGCAATCGGCATGCCGCCCAGGGCCGGCCCGGCGCACCCGCCATACTTCCCGTTCATTTTTCTGCCCCACCACCCCATGAGCTGGCACGGCCAACTGACCTTGCGTTACCGACGAGACGGCGAACGCACCATCGCACACGACCTTCACCATGGCCCGCTGCGCGTCCTGCAGCGCCATTACCCCGAGGGCCCTGAGCGCTGCCACCACACCCTGGTGCACCCCCCGGGGGGCATCGTCGGTGGTGACGAACTCCACATCGACGCCCATCTGGCCGAAGGCAGCCACGCGCTGATCACCACCCCCGGCGCCACGCGCTTCTACAAAAGCACAGGAGCCCTGGCCCAGCAACGGTTGCACGCCCGCCTGGACGCGGGCAGCCGTCTGGAGTGGCTGCCCCTGGAAACGTTGGCCTATCGAGGCTGCGTGGCCCACAACCACATGCGCTTTGACCTGATGCCAGGCGCCGAAATGATTGGCTGGGATGTGTTGGCCCTGGGCCTGCCAGCCGCTGGAGAGCACTTTGACGACCCCGCCTGGTCGCATGGCCGCTACACGCAGGACATCGATGTGCCGGGGGTGTGGCTGGAAAAAGGCACCGTGCGCGCCGACGACCAGCGCTTGCTCAACAGCCCCTTGGGCTGGGCTGGCAAACGGGTGATGGCCACCGTGTGGCTCAGCACCGGCTCACCCATGAGCCCCGCCCGGCGCGAACATCTGCTGAGCTGGGCCAGGGCATGCCACCAGGGGCACGCCCTGGATGCCCACTGCGGTGCCAGCAGCCCCCACGAACAACTGGTGGTGATGCGCGTGCTGGCCGATCGGGTGGAGCCTGCCATGCAGTTGCTCATCCAGGTCTGGAGTGCCTGGCGCGAGCAGGCGTGGCAGTTGCCCCCCACGTATCCGCGCATCTGGCGCATGTGAGCCACCGCCTTCGAGGGAGGTGTCACATTTGAAACGTTTGCTGACACAAGACCCCCATGTCAGCGTGCCGATACCGGAGGTCGCGCCAGTATCATGGCGCCCGCTTCACCCCCCTAAGGGGGTGCGGCAGGTTCGATACCTACAAGGCACAACGCACGGAGGCTGGCCCACATGAAAGTCCTGTTGATCGACGATCACCCGCTGATCCTGGCGGCGCTGCAATCCGTCATCCAGGGATTGGGCGACCACGTTCTCGTGACGGCCGCTGACAGCGGCCGATCGGCCCGCGAGGCCCTGCAAGCCGACCCCTACTACCAACTGGTGCTGCTGGACCTGCAACTGGGGGATGTGGACGGCTTTGACCTGCTGGTCGAATTCCGCACCCGCTACCCTACCCTGCCCATCGTGGTGGTGTCGGCCTCTGACCGCACCAGCGATGTGATCCGCGCCATTGACACTGGGGCCATGGGCTTCGTGCCCAAGCGCGCCACTAACGAAACCTTGTTCGAAGCCCTGCAGCAGGTGATGTCGGGCGGCGTGTATGTGCCGCCCATGAACATGGGCGAAGTGGGCCTGTCCAATGACATGGGGGGCGCGGGCGTTCAAAGCCACGCCATGAACGCCGGCTATCAAACCGCCCCCACGCTGGAAGACCTCAACCTCACACCCCGCCAGACGGACGTGCTCAACCTGCTGCTGAAGGGTCAGCCCAACAAGCTGATCGCCCGCGAGCTGGGCCTGTCGGTCGAGACCGTGAAAGACCACGTGGCCGCCGTGCTGCGCGCCCTGGGCGTGAGTTCACGCACCCAGGCCGTCATCGCGGTCAGCCAGATCCTGCGTCGCCAGGGCGGCATGGTGGATGCCGCCCTGGCGCTGCGCTGATTCAGCCCCGGCAGAGCGCGTCGCGGGCTGCGGCGTACTCGGCCTTCAATCGGGCCACCAGGTCGGCGGTGGGCACCACGGCCTTGACCGCGCCGATGCCTTGGCCGCAACCCCAGATGTCCTTCCAGACCTTGGCGTCGCCCGCTTCCTTGCTGCCAAAGCTCATCTGAGACGGGTCGCCCTCACCCAGCTGGTCCGGATCCAGCCCCGCCGCCACGATCGAGGGGCGCAGGTAGTTGCCATGCACCCCGGTGAACTTGCTGGAGTAGATGACGTCGGCGCTGGTGCAGTCCACGATCATCTGCTTGTAGGCATCCACTGCGCGGGCCTCTTCGGTGGCGATGAAGGCTGAGCCGATGTAGGCGAAATCAGCACCCATGGCACGGGCGGCCAACACCGCACGCCCCGTGGCGATCGAGCCGGACAATGCCACCGGGCCATCAAACCACTCTCGAATCTCTTGCACCAGGGCAAACGGGCTGGTGGTGCCGGCATGGCCCCCTGCGCCAGCTGCCACCGCGATCAGGCCATCGGCGCCCTTCTCGATCGCCTTGCGCGCGAACTTGTTGTTGATGACGTCGTGCAGCACCACACCGCCATAACTGTGCACGGCCTGGTTGACGTCCTCACGCGCGCCCAGCGACGTGATGATGATGGGCACCTTGTACTTGACGCACATCTCCAGGTCGTGATCGAGCCGGTCGTTGCTCTTGTGCACGATCTGGTTGATGGCAAACGGCGCTGCAGGCTGATCGGGATGCGCACGGTTGTGGGCATCCAGGGTCTCGGTGATCTCGGCCAGCCACTCGTCCAGCTGGGCCGCAGGGCGGGCATTGAGCGCTGGCATCGAGCCCACCACGCCAGCCTTGCACTGAGCGATCACCAGTTTGGGCGTACTGATGATGAACATGGGCGATGCGATCACCGGGAAAGGAACGCGTTTCAGTACATCGGGCAAGGCCATGAAGTCTCCTCAGATCTGTAGGCGCTCAGCATACAAGCAATGAAAAAAGGGACAGCCCATCCGAACAGCGTCGGCATGAAATGTCCCCGATACGTTGCGCTGCCTGAAGGAATCAGGCAGCCGTCGCGATGCAATGACTCAGAAGGCGTCGACCGGCATGGCGGTCACGCTCTCGCCACCCTCCAGGATGGTGTCGCGCAGCGATGCGATGCGAGCCAGGATGTGATCACCATAGAAGCGCGCGGTGGCGATCTTGGCGGCCATGAACTCGGCATCTTCACCAGCGGCCAGCCGGTCTTCAGCGGCCATCAGGGCACGACCCATTTGCCAACCCGCCACCAGGTTGCCGGTCAGCATCAGGTAAGGCACCGAGCCTGAGAACACGGCATTGGGGTTGGACTTGATGTTGGCCACGACAAAGTCCACCACCTGCAGGAAAGACTCGCGGGCAGCCTTAAGTTGCTTGGCCAGCTTCTTGCCAGCTTCGCTGCTGCGGGCGTTCAGCTGAGCTTCCGTCTCGGCGATCTGGGCCGCGATGGCCTTGGCCGTGGCACCACCATCACGGGCGGTCTTGCGACCCACCAGGTCGTTGGCCTGAATGGCGGTCGTGCCTTCGTAGATCGGCAGGATGCGCGAGTCACGGTAGTACTGAGCGGCACCGGTTTCTTCGATGAAGCCCATACCACCGTGCACTTGCACGCCCAACGAGGTCACTTCCACCGAGTTCTCGGTGCTGAAGCCCTTGATCAGGGGCACCAGGAATTCGTAGAAGGCCTTGGCCTGCTTGGCCACAGCTGCATCCGGGTGGTGGTGTGCGGTATCGTAGGCGGCCGCGCCGACCAGGGCCATGGCGCGTTCGCCCTCCACCAGGGCACGCATGGTCATCAGCATGCGCTTCACGTCGGGGTGATGGATGATGGCCACGGATTCTTTGGCCGAACCATCCACCGGGCGCGACTGCACGCGATCCTTGGCGTAGGCCACTGCGTGCTGGTAGGCGCGCTCGGACACGGCGATGCCCTGCACACCCACGTCATAGCGAGCTGCGTTCATCATGATGAACATGTACTCGAGACCACGGTTTTCTTCGCCCACGAGGTAGCCAATGGCGCCCGGGCCGACTTCACCCTTGTCGTCGCCGTACACCAGCACGGCCGTCGGCGAGGCCTTGATGCCAAGCTTTTCCTCGATCGAGGCGCAGTAGACGTCGTTGCGCTTGCCCAGCGAGCCATCTTCGTTCACCAGGAACTTGGGCACGACGAACAGCGAGATGCCCTTGACGCCTTCGGGCGCGTCCGGCGTGCGGGCCAGCACCAGGTGCACGATGTTCTCGGACATGTCGTGCTCACCATAGGTGATGAAGATCTTCTGGCCGGAGATGCGGTAGGTGCCATCATCCTGCTTGACGGCCTTGGAACGCACCAGCGCCAGATCCGAACCAGCCTGCGGCTCGGTCAGGTTCATGGTGCCCGTCCACGTGCCCTCGATCATCTTGGGGATGTAGCGCCGCTTGAGCTCATCGCTGGCTGCCGTCAGCAGAGCCTCGGTGGCGCCGGTGGTCAGGATCGAGCACAGCGAGAAACTCAGGTTGGCTGCCATCGTGTGTTCGATGCAGGCGGCACCGATGATCTTGGGCAGCCCCTGGCCACCAAACTCGGCAGGCTGCTGCAGCCCTTGCCAGCCGCCTTCGGTCAGCGCCTTGTAGGCTTCCTTGAAACCGGCAGACGCGCGCACCACGCCATTGTCCCACGAGCCGTGATCCTGGTCGCCGCTCCAGTTGAGCGGGGCCACCACTTCTTCGTTGAACTTGGCCGACTCTTCCAGCACGGCCTGGGCGGTCTCGAAACCGGCGTCTTCGAAACCGGGGATTTGGGCGATCTTGTCGATGCCGGCCAGCTCCTTGATGCAGAACAGCTGGTCCTTGACGGGTGCTTTGAATGCCATTGTTTGCTCCATTGCCGCCGTTTAAAACGCTGCGGCGTGAGACGGAAAAAAAGGGCGCCTCGCAAGACGCCCCGTTTGAGGTGTTCAGCCAGAAACAGGTTCTGTCTGCTTCACCTGCATGATGCCATCACAGGGACTTGACCAGCTCTGGCACAGCCGTGAACAGATCAGCTTCAAGACCGAAATCGGCCACCTGGAAGATCGGAGCTTCGGGATCCTTGTTGATGGCCACGATGACCTTCGAATCCTTCATGCCGGCCAAGTGCTGGATGGCGCCGGAGATGCCGACGGCCACGTACAGCTGGGGCGCCACGATCTTGCCGGTCTGACCGACTTGCAGGTCGTTCGGAGCGTAGCCAGCGTCCACGGCAGCGCGCGAAGCACCCACAGCGGCGCCCAGCTTGTCGGCCAGGGGCAGCATGACTTCGTTGAACTTGTCAGCGGAACCCAGGGCACGGCCTCCCGACACCACGATCTTGGCGGCAGTCAGCTCGGGACGCTCGGACTTGGTCACTTCGCGGCCAACGAACGACGAGGTGCCCGCGTCAGCCACGGCAGCCACCGTTTCCACAGAGGCCGAACCACCAGTGGTGGGGGCAGCGTCGAAGGCGGTACCGCGAACGGTCAGCACCTTGACGGGGTCGGCCGATTGCACGGTGGCGATGGCGTTACCGGCGTAGATGGGGCGCTCGAACGTGTCAGCCGAGATCACCTTGGTGATTTCCGACACCTGGGCCACGTCCAGCTTGGCGGCCACGCGGGGGGCCACGTTCTTGCCCGAGGCGGTCGCGGGGAAGACGATGTGGCTGTAGCCGGAGGCCACGGCCAGCACCTGGGCGGCCACGTTCTCGGCCAGGCCGTCGGCGAACTGGGCGCCGTCGGCGTGCAGCACCTTGGTCACGCCAGCGATCTGGGCGGCAGCGGCGGCAGCAGCACCAGCGTTGGCGCCGGCCACCAGCACGTGCACATCACCACCAGCAGCCTTGGCGGCGGTGATGGCATTCAGCGTGGCGCTCTTGATTGAGGCGTTGTCGTGTTCAGCAATGACGAGTGCGGTCATGTTGTCAGTCTCCTCAGATCACCTTGGCGTCGTTCTTCAGCTTGCTGACCAGGGTGGCCACGTCGGGCACCTTGATACCAGCAGAACGCTTGGGCGGCTCGGCCACGCTCAGGGTCTTGATACGGGGGGCCACGTCCACACCCAGGTCAGCCGGCTTCACGGTGTCCAGGGGCTTCTTCTTGGCCTTCATGATGTTGGGCAGCGTCACGTAGCGGGGCTCGTTCAAACGCAGATCGGTGGTCACCACGGCGGGCAACTTCAGGGACACGGTTTCCAGACCGCCGTCCACTTCGCGGGTCACATTGACCCTGTCGCCAGCAACTTCCACCTTCGAGGCAAAGGTGCCTTGGGGCAGGTTGGCCAGGGCAGCCAGCATCTGACCGGTCTGGTTGCTGTCGTCGTCGATGGCTTGCTTGCCGAGGATGACCAGCTGGGGCTGCTCCTTGTCGACCAGTGCCTTCAACACCTTGGCCACCGCCAGGGGCTGCACTTCGGCGTCGGTCTCGACCAGGATGCCACGGTCAGCACCGATGGCCATGGCCGTGCGCAGGGTTTCCTGGCACTGAGCCGGGCCGATGGACACGGCCACGATCTCGGTGACCACGCCCTTTTCCTTCAGGCGGGTGGCCTCTTCGACGGCGATTTCGTCGAAGGGGTTCATGCTCATTTTGACGTTGGCGATGTCGACACCCGAGCCGTCGGACTTCACGCGAACCTTCACGTTGTAGTCCACAACCCGCTTGACCGGAACCAGAACCTTCATGCGATGTTCTCCTGCGTCATGAGGAAGAGTTGATTGAATGGGACGCGCCAAAATAGCACGATCGTTCGATTCTAACGCACTGTTGATGCCAGCCGGACATTCCCGGCGTGAGAAAGGAAGAAAATACGTGGTTTGTAGCGTGCTTCCATGACATTGAGCGCCCCACTCTCCTCCACAGACCATGAACTGACGTCGTTCGCCGGCCTGCGCCTGGGGGTGTTCGACTCCGGCCTGGGCGGGCTGTCGATGCTGGGCGCCCTCCAGGCTCAGGTGCCCGGTGCTGCCATCGATTATGTGGCCGACTCCGGCTTTGCGCCTTATGGTGAGCGGTCGGATGACTTCATCATGCATCGGTGCCGCGTGGTGACCGAGGCCCTGCTGGCGCGCGGCGCCGACCTGGTGGTGGTGGCCTGCAACACGGCCACGGCTGTGGCCATTCGTGAACTTCGGCACACGTGGCCCGGCACGCCCTTCATCGGGGTGGAGCCTGGCATCAAGCCGGCCATCACCTTGTCGGCCACGGGCCGAATCGGGGTGCTGGCCACCCCCATGACGCTGGGCAGCCAAAAATTCCGCGATCTGGTGGATGCCCATGCGCAAGATGCCCAGCTGATGTTGCAGCCCTGCCCCGGGCTGGCCGCCGAGATCGAAAAGGGTGCCTTGGACACCCCGGCACTGCGCGCGCTCGTCGAACACTTTTGCGCCCCCTTGCGGCAGTCCGATGTGGACACGGTCGTGTTGGGTTGCACCCACTACCCCTTGATCCGCCCGCTGTTTGAGCAAGCCATGCCCCCGGAGGTTCAGATTCTGGACACGGCAGCGGCGGTGGCGCGACATGCGCGACGACTGGCTCAGGTGATGCACGGACACCTTCAGCAGAAGAGTCAAGACACCCTCATGGCCGAACCGTTGCGACTATGGAGCACGGGCGCCCCCATGCATCTGCAAGAGGTCGCCCGTTGTTGGCTGGGCGACACCACCCTCATGGCCCGAAGGCTGTGAGGGGGTGTCAGCCGGCGGGGACGATCAGATCAGCAGGTTGCCGTTCTGGTCATCCAGCAGGCCCTTGAGCGGATCGCTGACGATGGTGAGGTTGCCCCCGAAAAGTGGAGTTCTTAGCTCATGACCACAAAGCTGGAAAGGAGCGAAGAAATGGTCGACAAGCAGGTACGGGGCAAATACACCCTGGAGTACAAACTGGAGGCGGTTCGGCAGGTCAAGGCCGGACAGTCAGGCGCGGTGGTGGCCAAGGTGTTGGGCATCCCGTCGTCGAGCGTGGCCAACTGGGTTCGACTCGATGCCAAGGGGCAACTGGGTGCCGTTGCGGCGAGCCAGAAGGCCCCGGTGGTCACGGCTGAACAGATGGAGCTTGCACGGTTGCGGGCCGAGGTGGCGCGTCTGAAGATGGAGCGCGACATCGCAAAAAAAGCCGCAGCGTACTTTGCGCAGGATGTGCTGCAAAGTACGCTTGGATCGGGCAAATGAGCGGCAAGGCCTGGCCTGTGAGCCTGATGTGTGAGGTGCTCGATGTCAGCGCCAGCGGGTACTTCAACTGGAGGCGCACGCAAGATGGGCCTGGCAGTGGCCCCAGTCGGTTTCAAAGCGATGAAGCCTTGCTGGCACACATGCGGGCCATCCACGCCGAGATCAAAGGCGAGTATGGCTGGCCCCGCATGCACAAGGAACTGCTGGCCAGAGGCATCCGTGTAGGCAAGGAGCGTGTGCGCCTGTTGATGCAACGCCACGGCATCAAGGCCCGCACCAAGAGGAAGTTTGTCGTGACCACCGACAGCAAGCACCAGTTGCCGGTGGCACCTGATCTTGTGCAACGGCGCTTCAACCCCGAGATGCCCAACCTGCTGTGGAGCGGCGACATCACCTACATCCCCACCGATGAGGGCTGGCTGTACCTGGCTGCGGTGCTGGATCTGCACAGCCGCCAGGTGGTGGGCTGGAGCATGCAACCGCACATGCAAACCAGCCTGGTCAAAGATGCGCTGTTGATGGCCTGCTGGCGCAGGAGGCCAGCCAAGGGACTGATCTTCCACAGCGACCGAGGCAGCCAGTACTGCAGCCATGAGTTCCAAACCACGCTGAAGGCCTGGGGCATCGACTCATCGATGAGCCGCAAGGGTAACTGCTGGGATAACGCGCCCACGGAGAGCTTCTGGGGCCATCTGAAGGTGGCTTGCGTGCTGGGGCAAAGGTTTGCCACCCGAGAGCAGGCCAAGGCCACCATCCTGGACTGGCTGGCCTTCTGCAATCACGCTCGTTTGCACTCGGCACTGGGTTACCTCAGTCCCATGCAGTACGAACAACGCTGGCTGGCGGCTCAGCGCAAGAACACCGCATGACACCCGGGCTAAGCACTCCGAAATTCAGGGGCAACCTCAATTCCCGCCCTGCCCTCGTCGCCCAGCGCTGGCGAGTGCCACCAAGCCGTGGATATGGCGCCGACAAGAAAAAAAGCAGCCACGAGGGCTGCTTTTTGTATATGGAGCGGGATAAGAGGCTCGAACTCTCGACCTATACCTTGGCAAGGTATCGCTCTACCAACTGAGCTAATCCCGCAGGGGTTTCACTGACTTGTTGTTGCTATTTGGTGCAACGATCAGCGAATACCTAGACTATACATCATTTTTGGCGTCGCGCGCCACCACGACCCCATGTCGCCTGCCGGCGACAGCGCATGTTGCGCCGTCGCGACCGTGACCACTGGCGCCCGTGTGCGAGCCAGGCCTCAGGCTCGCACTCCGCGCGTTGACGCCTGACCACGAGAAAACGCGGCGTACACTGACGACCAAGGCCCCGGTGGTGAAACCGGTAGACACAGCGGACTTAAACTCCGCCGCTTCCAGAAATGGGGCGTGCCGGTTCGATTCCGGCCCGGGGCACCAGGCCAACGCGCGCCCCATGATCAGCCAGGCAACTCACGCCATGATCAAGGCTCGGCCAGCACCCACCCGATTCGTCACCCACAAGAAAAAACCCCGTTCCAGCGATGCTGAAACGGGGTGTCTGGAGGCGCGGGCCGGAGTCGAACCGACCTACACGGATTTGCAATCCGGTGCATAACCGCTTTGCTACCGCGCCATAAACGCTTGATTCTTCAGGGCTTTTTGCTCTTCCGGGGTTCCCTCTCCGGGCCCCCTGAGGTAGCTACTGTTCCCCTTTTGAGCCCTAAATCAGAGTGATCCCGGGCATCAACGAGGCGTGACTGTAGCACAAGTTGTTGATCTATCAGCTGTTCCCCTGTTCCTCACTGTTCCCCCGACTGTTCCCCGACTGTTCCCTTTTTGCCACCTTTTGGGCCTCCCAGAGGGGGGTTCAGGAGGGGAACAGTGGCAACGCTTTCGCGGACGTTCCCTGCATGCGGACGATTGTCAGTACCCATAACTGAAGCCTAAACCCCGGCTTTAGCCCCCGAGACCTCTCCCAAGAGATACCTAAGACCAACCTAAGGAAGCACACAACATGAGCACCACTTCCAACACCCGAGTCGAAGCCCAACTGGAACTTGAAGCCCTGTCGGTGGACCTGGGCATCCAACGCTACCGTGAGGCCCTGGCCGCTGGCCGGGAGTCCGAGCTGCCCCCAGGTCAGCAACTGATCCGCGCCGCGATGCAACCCTGCGTGGCTGCCGTCCAGAAGTGGCTCGAAGAGACAGGCTCAGGACTGGCCGCACGCAACGCTGGCGTCTTCTACTTCATCAACCAGTTCGACCCCGAGGCCCTGGCCTGGGTCACTGCCTCGACCATCCTTCAGAGCCTCCACCGTCAGCCCTCGTTGACCTCCCTGGCCCTGACCGTGGCCGAACGCCTGGAGGGGCACATCAACCTGGAGGCCCTCACCAAGGAGGCCCCTGCGCTGGCCAAGAAGGTCCAGAAGGCCATGGACACGATGAACCATGAGCGCAACAAGCTGGTCCTGGTCCGCAAGGCCATGGGCAAGGCTGACGTCAAGTGCATCCAGTGGGAGGTCTCCACTCGGGTGCGCGTGGGCACCGTCCTGGTCGCCCTCTTCGCTGAGTCCACCGGGCTGGTGGCTGTCGAGACCATCCCAGGGCCCCGTGGGACCACCCACACGACTGTCCGTCCGACCGAGAGCTGCCGCCGCTGGCTTGAGGAAGCCCACGCGAGGTGTGAGCTGCTCTCCCCTGTGCGTTTGCCCATGGTATGTCGTCCCCGTTCGTGGACAAATCCCTTCAATGGTGGGTATCTGACCAAGCAGCTCCGCCAGCCCCTGGTCAAGACCCGCAACAAGGGCTACCTCCAGGCCCTGAAGGAGCACGACATGCCGTGGGTCTACGCCACGGTGAATGCCCTGCAGGACACCGAGTGGTCGGTCAACACCGCCATCTACGAGCTGGTCAAGTCCCTGTGGGAGGCCAACCGGGATGCCCCTGGCCTGCCCAGCCGGGAGCCCCTGCCCATCCCCGCGAAGCCCTGGGCTGAGGGGGAGACCCCCGCGCCTGAGGTCCTGAGTGCCTGGAAGGTGGAAGCCGCCAAGACCTACGAGACCAACGCCAAGACCGAGGCCAAGCGCATGCAGCTCGTCCAGAAGCTGTGGGTGGCCGAGGAGATGATGCAGCGGGGCAACTGCTTCCACTACGTCTACAACCTGGACTGGCGTGGGCGCATCTACCCGGTGGGCCCTGTGCTCACACCTCAGGGGGATGACGTGGCCAAGGCCATGCTGCGCTTCACCCGGGGTGTCCCCCTGGGCAGCGAGGGGGCCTACTGGCTGGCCATCCACGGGGCCAACACCTACGGGGTCGACAAGGTGTCCTTCGAGGAGCGCATCCAGTGGGTCGAGGACAACCTGGACCTGATCCTGGCTGTGGCCGAGGACCCCATGGGCACCCAGCACATCTGGGCAGCCGTGGACCACGAGGGCAAGTGCAAGGTCGAGTCCCCCTTCTGCTTCGTGGCCTTCTGCCTGGAATGGGCCAAGCTCCAGGCGCATGTAGATGCGGGGCTGCCTGAGTCTGCCTTCGTCAGCCACTTGGCTGTGGCCTTCGACGGTGCCTGCAATGGCCTGCAGAACTTCTCGGCCATGCTCCGGGACCCCGTGGGGGGAGCTGCCACTGGTCTGGTGCCCAGCGACCGGCCTTCCGACATCTACACCAAGGTGGCGCAGGCAACACAGGAGCTGATCAACCAGGACGCAGCCCAGGGACACGAGGTGGCTGTCCGCTGGGTGGGCAAGATGACCCGCAAGCTGGCCAAGCGCAACACCATGACGGTGCCCTACGGGGTGACCCGGCGTGGCATGCGCGACCAGCTCTTCGGGGAAATCAAGGATCTGTCCTCGTCCTCCACCCGGGCCGCTGACGCAGCCTACCTTGCCGAGAAGAACTACGAGGCCATCGGCACCGTGGTCGTGGCAGCCCGACGGGCCATGGACTGGCTCAAGGAGGCAGCCAAGGTAGCCGCCAGCACCGACCTGCCGGTCAAGTGGGTCACCCCTGCAGGCTTCCTGGCTGTCCAGGACTACCGTGAGGACGAGGGTGAGGAGCTGGACTTCGTGGTCATGGGTCGCCGCTACCGGCTGACTGTGGTCAAGACAGGCTCCAAGCTGTCCGGCCGCAAGCAGGCCCTGGGGATCAGCCCGAACTTCGTCCACAGTCTGGACGCTGCGCACCTCAAGCGCACCGTGCTGTTCTGCGTCCAGGATGGGATGAAGGACTTCGCCATGATCCATGACTCCTATGGGGTTCACGCTGGCCACGCGGCACGCCTGCGTGACAACCTGCGGGAAGCCTTCGTGGAGCAGTACAGCGCACCCGTGCTGCAGCAGTTCCGCGACCAGCTCCTGGAGCAACTGCCCCCCGAGAAGCACGCGGAGCTGCCCGAGCTGCCTCCGATGGGTGACCTGGATCTGGAGCAGGTGAAGCAGTCCGAGTATTTCTTCGCCTAAATGATCCCTCCATGCGGATGTTTCCCCGAGTTAGAACCTCGGGAGCCATCTAAACCCCGGCCATAGGTGAAACCTCAGGCACCCGCCTAAACCCCACCCTTAGCTAACCACTCGAAGCCCCCGTCGCGGGGCTTTCGTCTTTCTGGAGAACACCACAGACAAGAGCCCGATGAACCCCGACCAAATGAACATGGTCAGCGCACACCACACCCTGCAGACGGCTTACGCCGCAGTCTCTGCTGCCCAGGATGCACCCCCGGGTGAGCAGGTGATGAGCTTCGGAGTCCTGTTCCTGCAGGTCTGCGAGGTGCTGCGCCTCGACCCGAGCGAGATGCTCGACAAAGCTGCCCGCGTGGTTCGCCACGCCCGTGACCACCACTCTCTGGAGCTTCGCGCCCTCCAGAACTACATCCGTGAGGAGTTGAAATGAGCGAAAGCAAGCAGAAGAAGCCAGCCCTGGAACGCTTCATGACCCCGCTGGGCGTTCTGGTGTTTCCCAAGCTGAACACGCCCGATGAGTACAAGGGCAAGAAGACGTGGCAAGCCCCGCTGCGGGTGAACCGTGAGGAGGCCGCTGCCCTCCTGGAGAAGTACGACGCTGCCTACGATGCAGCCTGGGAAGAGGCCCAAGCCCAAGCCCAGGAGCGACTGGACAACGCCAAGACCGGAGCCGAGAAGCAGAAGGCCAAGAAGGCACTGGAGGCCCTGAGCCAAGCCGCCAAGGCCTACGAGGTGGTCCTTGATGATGACGGTGAAGAGACCGACGAGGTCATCCTGCGCATCAAGATGAACGCCGAGGTCGAGAAGGACGGCAAGGTGCGCAGCCTGAAGCCCGACTTCTTCGATGCCAAGGGCAAGCCGCTGAAGACTGTGCCTCAGATCCGTGGGGGCACCAAGGTCTACATCAGTGGCCAGTTCAACCCCTACAACAGCACCACGGGTGTGGGCGTGAGCCTCCGCCTGAATGCCCTGCAGATCATCGAGCTGTCCAACGGTGGCTCCCGTGATGCCTCTGCCTACGGCTTCGGTGCCCAGGATGGCGGCTTCAGTGCCGATGATGTGGAAGAGGAAGAAGGCACCTTCCCTGACCGCTCGGGTGGTGATGGCAGCGGCACGCAAGACCCGGACGACTTCTAAGTCTCAGCTCGAAGTCGGCATCAAGCACGGCTTCCGCAGTGGGCTGGAGGGGGCAATCTCCCGCCAGCTCACGGCTGCCAACGTCCCATTCGAGTACGAGGCCCACAAGGTCGAGTACGTCACCCCCGCGACCCCTCACAAGTACACCCCTGACTTCCTCCTCCCGAACGGGATCTTCGTGGAGACCAAGGGGCGCTTCGTGACTGCGGATCGCCAGAAGCACCTGCTGATCAAGGCCCAGCACCCCGAGCTGGACATCCGCTTCGTGTTCTCCAACAGCAAGCAGCGGATCAGCAAGACATCCAAGACCACCTATGCCGACTGGTGTGACAAGCACGGGTTCGCCTACGCGGACAAGCTGATTCCCCAGGACTGGCTGAAGGAGCAACCCATCAAGACCAAGACCAAACCGTGACCCGCTCTGCTTCACTCGGGCCCGTGGGTGGAACCACGAAGGCCCTCAATCCTGCTGACGTCAAGTTCATCGCAGTCCACTGCTCGGCCACCGGCCCGAACGCGGACATTGGCGTGGCAGAGATTGACCGCTGGCATCGTGACCGTGGCTGGGGATCATGTGGCTACCACTTCGTGATCCGCCGGAACGGCAAGCTGGAAGCCGGTCGTGACCTCCGAGTCCGAGGCATCCACATCGCTGGCTTCAACCACAACTCCATCGGCATCTGCCTCGCTGGCGGCACCGATGGCACCAAGGCGCAGAAGCCTCAGGCCAACTTCACTGAAGCCCAGCTGGCCACGCTGCGCACCCTCTTGGACCAGCTCAAGGTCCAGTTCCCCCAGGCTGTGATCCAGGGCCACCGGGACTTCCCGAACGTGGCCAAGGCATGCCCCTGCTTTGACGTGAAGCAGTGGGTCGAGACCGGCCGGGTGGTCCCTCGCGGCTAAACCCCGCCCTTAGCTAAGTCCTTCTTAGGCGGCCCTCTTGGCATGGCCAGGGGGTACTCATGTCCAACCGTCCCTACATGGGGAGAATCACATGAACCAAGTAACTCAAGTCGATCTGGTGCGTAAGCACCTCAAGGATGGCAAGACCATCACCCCGGTCATTGCCAACGCTGTCTACGGCATCTCTCGCTTGTCCTCGGTCATCGAGGACCTCCGCGCCGAGGGCATGCAAATCGACACCCTCATCAAGTTCGATGAGATGGGCAAGCAGTACGGGGAGTACCGGCAGCGCCGCCCCATCACCAAGGGCTGCAAGGTCCAGATCAAGCGTGGCTCTGCCGCAGACCTCCCGAATTGGGTGCGCCGCCAGAAGGCCTCCCCCGTGGTCGAGAAGCAGGCCGATGCCTCCCGCGTGATGTTCATCCGTGGCCGAAACATCAAGTCCGTGTGGCTGAACGACAAGGAGCTGATCAATGTTGACTGAGCCCCGCTTCACCGCAATGGCTGCGGCCTTCTACATCGCGTGCATCAACGCCCCGCGCCATCCCCTCTGCCCCTCCATTGGCAACGCCATCCAGCGCAACCGTGGGCTGATCAAGGTCCGTTCCTGGAACGCCAACCTGTCCTTCAAGACTGCCCGCAACCTGCAACAGAAAGGAATCCTGTAATGAACGCCGCTTCCGTCCTGTCCCAACTGAAGTCCCCCATTGGCAAGCTGGCCGCACGCACTGCTGCCGAGCTGCTGCTGGCCTCGCCTGAGGTGGACAACCCTAAGTTCCTGCGTGCCTTCACCACCTTCGACACCATCATCCAGCTCCACGCCAGTCTGAGCAAGCTGGGGCTGGAATCGAAGGCGCGCACCTTCATCCTGGAGCCGATGGTTGAAGTGCTCCGGGTTCAGATCCGCGAGGCTGTCCCTGTGGATCAGGTGGCCGAGGACAGTGCCGCCTACACCTGCTTCATCGTGGCCATGAGCGGTCTGAAGCAGGACGAAGTCAAGGCCCTGCGCGAGAAGGCTGAGGCCCTCCAAGACTGATGTCCGAGTCGCAATACCTGCGGAAGGGGCCCTGCCCCGACTGCGGGAGCAGCGACGCATGCGCCCTCTACTCTGACGGTCACACCCACTGCTTCTCCTGTGGAAAGACCAGACAGGGAGAGGGCGCTTCCGTTTCTTCCCGGAGGCCCCGACTGTCTGAAGACTTCATGCTGATCCCCGGGGTAGCCCAGGCCCTGTCCAAGCGGGGAATCTCGGAGGAAACCTGCCGATTCTTTGGGTACACCGTGGGCAAGGACCCGAAGACTGGCCGCACGGTACAGCTCGCTCCCTACTTCGACGAGAACCGTCAGATGGTGGCCCAGAAGTGGCGCACTGCTGACAAGGACTTTGGTGTCGTTGGGAAACTGAAGAACGCCCTGCCCCTGTTCGGCCAGCACCTCTGGCGAGAGCGGGGCAAGAAGGTGGTCGTCACCGAAGGCGAAATCGACTGCATGTCGGTCTCGCAGATGCAGAACAACAAGTGGCCTGTGGTCTCCGTTCCCACGGGGGCCAAAGGTGCGAAGAAGGTCCTGGGCGAGGCCCTTGAGTGGCTGTTGGGCTTTGAGGAAATCATCCTCATGTTCGACATGGACGAGGAAGGCCGCAGGGCTGTGGACGAGTGTGCCCCTCTGTTCCCCCCGGGCCGCTGCAAGGTGGCCACCCTGCCCCTCAAGGATGCCAACGAGATGCTCAAGGCAGGCCGGGGTGGGGAAATCATCAGCGCAATCTGGGATGCTAAGGACTACCGACCTGACGGCATTCGGACTGTCGATGAGCTGGCCGAGGAAGCAGAGCTGGACATCCCCTGGGGTCGTCCCTGGTGGATGCCTTCGCTGGACCAGCTCACCTTTGGTAGGCGCGATGGCGAGATTTACGCCTTTGGTGCTGGCACTGGTGTGGGCAAGACCGACTGGTTCACGCAGTCCATTGCCTACGACATCCTGGAGCTGGGCCTCAAGGTAGGCGTGCTCTACCTGGAGCAGCCCTGCGTTGAGACCCTCCGGCGTGTCGCTGGTAAGGCTGTGGGCAAGGTCCTGCACGTCCCTGGCAAGGCCACGCGGGAGGAGCGCCGGGAGGCCATCAGCCTCATCAAGGAGACCCAGAGCCTCTTCCTCTACGACTCCTTCGGCCCTGCGGATTGGGAGGTCGTCAAGACCAAGATCCGCTACCTCGCTGTCGGCCTGGGCTGCAAGCACATCTACCTCGACCACCTCACTGCCCTCGTGGCTTCTGAGGATGACGAGCGCAAGGTGCTGGACAAGCTGATGGCAGAGCTGGCGAAGCTGGCCCTCGACCTCAAGGTCTGCATCCACTTCATCTCCCACTTGACCCGCCCCGAGGGGAAGCCCCACGAGGAAGGCGGGCGTGTGCAGATCCGCCACTTCCGGGGCTCCAACGCCATCGGCATGTGGTCCCACTTCATGTTCGGCCTGGAGCGTGACCAAACGGTCCCAGGCAGCCCCACGACCTTCCGCGTCCTCAAGGACCGCAACACGGGTCAGGCAACCGGCAACGTCATCGGTCTCGACTACGACCCCACAACGGGGCTCCTGTCCGAGTGCCCCCTCCCCGAGGAAGACGAGCGGCCACGGTTCCCTGACAGGACACAGAAACAACCAACTGAAGACCATGATGAGTTCTGATCGACAAGCCGTGGCCATCCGCTTCGGCACCAAGAAGGGCACCAAGACTCTCCGCGAGTATTCGTCCTACCCGGTGTTCCCAGCTGCCTACCCCAACAGGAAGATCCGCCGCCTCTACGCCCGTGACCGAGTCGACCTGATGCCGACCGAGTGGCGGGTGTTCATCACCACAGGGCGCGTCCACTGATGCAGGCGTGGACCCCCAAGCGCAGGCTGGTGTTTGACCTGGAGTCGGATGGGCTGCTGGATGAGGTTTCCAAGGTTCATGTCCTGGTGATCCGGGACATCACCAACAACGAGACCCACACCTTCAGGCGCAACGCCCTCCAGGACACGATTGCCGAGGGGGTCCAAATGCTGGCCGACCCACACACGCAGGTCATCGCCCACAACGGGACCAAGTACGACCTGCCTGTGCTTCGCAAGCTGTACGGACTGGAGGTTCCCTGGTGGCGCACGCTGGACACCCTGGTGCTGGCACGCCTGATCTGGCCCAACCAGTTTGACCGGGACATCGCGCAGAGCCGAGCTGCCAAGAGCAAGCGGGAGTACACCCCGCCCCCTCCAGGCATGCTCGGGAGCCACTCCCTGGAAGCCTGGGGGCACCGCCTGGGCAAGCACAAGGGGGACTACCAAGGTGACCCCGCCATTGCAGATCCTGCCGAGCGGTTCGCCCGCAGGTGGGAGCGGTGGAACCAGTCCATGGAGGACTACTGCGTCCAGGACGTCCGCGTAACCGTGGCCCTGCTCCGCCTCATCGAGGCCCAGGAGTACCCCATGGAGCCCGTGATGACCGAGATGCAGGTCGCCCACATCCTGGCGCGTCAGGAGCGGCACGGCTTCCTGTTCGACCAAATCAAGGCAGCCAAGCTCTACGCGAAGCTGGCCCAGCGCAAGCTGGAGCTGGAGCGGGATGTCCGCAGGGTCTTCCTCCCCCGGTTCCTCAAGCAGGGCCCCGTGTTCATCCCCAAGAGGGACAACCAGGCAAGCGGCTACAGCGAGGGAGCCCCGGTCCAGAAGATCAAGCTGACCGAGTTCAACCCTGGCAGCCGCGCCCATGTGGCCCTGTGGCTGCGCATGGAGTACGGCTGGGAGCCCACCGAGTTCACCGATTCGGGGGAGCCCAAGATTGACGATGACGTCATCAGCAAGCTGCCGTACCCCGAGGCTGCGCCCCTGAAGGAATACTTCATGGTGTGCAAGCGGCTGGGCCAACTGGCTGAGGGTAACGAGGCGTGGCTCAAGGCTGTCCGGCCTGACGGGCGCATCCATGGGTCGGTGAACACCATCGGTGCCATCACCTACCGGATGACCCACTCGGGGCCGAACATGGCGCAGGTCCCCTCGGGCAAGTCCCCGTATGGGCATGAGTGCCGTGAGCTGTTCATTGTGCCCTCGGACAAGCTGCTGGTGGGTGCTGATGCGGACGCACTGGAGCTGCGCGACCTTGCTGGGTACATGGCCATCTATGACGGTGGCGCGTACATCAAGACCGTGCTGGAGGGTGACAAGGCCCAAGGCACGGACATGCACTCGGTCAACTGCCGAGCCCTGGGGATGGACCCCAAGGCCAAGGTGCATGGCGAGGAGAGCGGGCGGGACATCGCCAAGACTTGGTTCTACGCCTTCATCTACGGGGGCGGGGACGAGAAGCTGGGCTACATCCTGATCCGCGAGTGGGGCGACAGGGCACGCGAGGTGGGCAAGAAAGCCCGCGAGTCGTTCCTTCGCAACCTCCCCGCCATGGGCAGTCTGGTCCAGGCAGTCCAGCGCAAGGCCAAGAAGAACGGGTTCCTCAAGGGACTCGACGGTCGCCGCCTGTACATCCGCTCCAACCACGCTGCCCTCAACACCCTCCTGCAGTCGGCAGGGGCCATCCAGATGAAGAAAGCCCTCTGCATCTTGGACGACTCCCTGCAGGCCCGGGGGTGGGTGCCCGGTGTGCATTACGAGTTTGTCGCCAACGTCCACGACGAATGGCAAATCGAGGTCAACCATGACATTGCTGAAGAAGTCGGTCGCATGGCTGTGGAAGCCATTCGCCAAGCGGGCATCCACTTCGGGTTCCGCTGCCCCCTCGACGGGGCATTCGATGTCGGCAGAAGCTGGGCCGAGACTCACTGACGAGCTGATGGAGCGTGTCTCCTCTGTGCTCCACGAGTGCCTGCACAGCCCTGTCTCCATCCAGTCCAACTTTGCCCGCACGCACGCTTTCGAGTTTGGCGTGGCGGCAAGCCTTGGGCTCATCACAACCGAGACCCCCGAGGGGTACTCACGCCAGTGGCGCTGCACTGTCGCTGGCCTCTCCTGGATCTACGACGCATGAAAGCACTGCTCCTCTCCTACCTCCCCGCCATCGCGGGCATCCTCCTGGTCGCTTCCTTGGTCTTGGGCGGGTACGCCTTAGCCCTACGGTACTCCAACGAGTCGCTGCAGGCCACTGCCGACCGTGTCACCGAGCAGCGCGACACCCTGCTGCAGCGCACCAAGGTCCTGGAGGGTCGCCTGATCCAGGCCCGCCGAGAAGTCCTGGAGGCTCAGTCCATCGCAGCAGCTCGGGCGGAGTCATCCGAGAAGATCCGAACCGTCACCAAGGAAATCACCCGTGAAGTCCCCACGTTCCTCCCCGCGATTCCTGGCCCTGGTGGCCAGCCTGTGTTTCTGCCTGCTGGCTTCGGCCTGCTCCACGACGCAGCTGCCCTCGGTCGACCCGAGCTGCTCCGTACATCCAGCACCAGCGGAGCTGATGGTGCGCCCGTCCGCGTTGACTCCGTTGCAACCACGGTAATCGACAACTACGGGACCTGTCGAGACAACGCCGACCGACTGGAGAAGCTCCAGGACTACGTCTGCTCGGTGGCTCCAGACTCGGCCAGCTACTGCAGCCAGCCTAAGTGAGCACCATTGCCCTCCTCGACGCAGACATCATCGCCTACAAGCTGGCCTCCACAGCCCAACGGAGCTACAAGTTCCCCGGGCTGGAGGAGCCAGCGGTGGTCTGCGAAGACTTCGACACCCTCCCCCAACGCATTGATCAGGAAGTCAACGAGCTGGTCCGAACGCTCAAGGCGACCGGCATCATCGTCTGCCTGAGCTGTCCCCCTGAGAGCAACTGGCGCAGGGGCGTCTACCCCGCGTACAAGCACAACCGCTTGGGGGTAGCCAAGCCCGTCCACCTCCAGGCAGTCAAGGATTACATGGCCGAGGCCTACCCCAGCTACCGCAAGGACACGCTGGAGGCCGACGACATCATGGGCATCCTGTCCACGATGAAGGGACTGCCCCGGGGCTTCCTGGAGCAGCACCCAGAGTTCGACGCTAAGGCCCGCAAGGTCATCGTGTCCGAGGACAAGGACATGAAGACCATCCCCGGGTGGCTCTTCAATCCTGCCAAGGACAGCAAGCCCAGGCTGATCACGCAGGACGAGGCCGACTACTGGCACCTCTACCAGACCCTCATCGGTGATGCGACTGATGGCTACCCGGGCTGTCCGGGCATCGGGCCCAAGAAGGCCGAGGCCATCCTGTTCGGCCGGTCTCCACCTTGGGGCACCCCTGGTGAAGCCTGGGAAGGTGTCAAGGCTGCCTTCGAGGCCAAGGGCCTGACCGAGGAGGATGCCCTGATCCAGGCCCGCATCGCCCGCATTTGCCGCCACTCGGACTATGACTTCAAGAAGAAGGAAGTGATCCTGTGGAGTCCCAACTGAACGACCCCCGATTCATCAAGCTGCCTCCCCGTGGCAAGGACTGCCTCAACTGCGGACACCACCGCATGAATGGCAAGGCCATCGAATGCCACCACCCCGAACGACCTGCGGAGATCCGAGAGGTCGTCCGCTGGGCCAAGGGCTGCCCGCAACACATCCCCCTGCAATGACTCAACAACGAACGAAAGGCATGCACCCTCTCACCGTAGTGAACACCCTGGTCTCCCAGGGAGTGACCCAGGCTGATGCCGAGCTGGCTGTGTACGGCAGCCCCGCGCCTGCCCCTGCCCCAGCGACAGTGGCCCTGGACTTCGACTCCGACGAGCCCCTGCCCATCTGCCCGATGCGCAACAACGGGGACGAAATCTGCGAGGGCTGCCAGTGACCGAGCGCATCTGCGACACCTGCGCCTTCCACGACCCTAACGTCCGCTCACTGGATGACGCCCCCCCCCGCTGCTGGGACTGCAAGGGTAAGTCCAAGTGGATGCCCAAGGCTGAAGCACCTCAGCCCGTTCGGGTGGCGGTGCGGGAGAAATCCCCCGACCTGTGGACAGGTAGCTGTCCCCCAGGCACCAAGGCCGATGCAGGCAAGCGGCAGTACAGCCTGCTGCCCGAGGGGGCTCTGGAGGAGACCGTGGATGTGCTGACCATCGGAGCGATGAAGTACGCGCCTGGGAACTGGAAGAGCGTCCCCAACGCCCGCACCCGGTACTTCGATGCTGGCCTGCGGCACGCCTGGGCATGGTTCCACGGTGAGCAGCGCGACCCCGAGACAGGCAAGCACCATCTGGCCCACGCCTGTGCCTGCTTCATGTTCCTGATGTGGTTCGACCTCAAGGGCAAAATCGCTGGGAAACCTCCGGTAAATCAATGAGTTAGCTGTAGCTGGGGGACCTCCCCAGGTACTAAACCCCGGCTATAGCTCAAGGCCTCAGAGGCCTCCAAAGATTTAACCTAAGGTCCCTCATGTGCTCCTCCCCTAAGATTCCCAAGGTCGAGCAGCAGGTGGTCACGCCTATCGAGCCGGTCAAGGCTCTGTCAATCCCCGTGGCCCCCCGTGCCCCCAGCGGCATCAATGCTCTCCGCGTCACAGCCAAGAAGTGAAGATCCCGGCCTCGCTGCGCCAGGAGTACGAGCGGCTGTCGACTGACCGCAGCCCCTACCTCCAACGCGCCCGGGATTGCTCTAAGTACACAATCCCGACCCTAGTGCCCCAGCAGGGGACTACGGGTGGTCGGAAGCTGCGCAGTGGCTACTCCAACTTCGGAGCCCGCTGCGTCAACTCTCTGTCTGCAAAGCTGCTGCTGGCTGTCCTGCCCGCCCGCCAGTCCTTCTTCCGCCTCACGGTGACGGATGATGTCCTCCGCCAGATGGGCGGGACCAAGCTCCGTGCTGAGGTCGAGAAGGCTCTCGGTTCGATGGAGCAGGTCATCCAGGCTGACATCGAATCGACCAACACCCGCACCCCCACGGGTGAGGGAATCAAGCACCTCCTGGTGGCGGGCAACGTGCTCCTGCATGTGCTCCCCTCGGGTGGCGTGAAGGTCTACCCGCTTCACTCCTTCGTCTGCCACCGTGATGGTGAGGGCAGCGTCCTGTCCATCATCGCAGTCGACAAGGTCTCGCCCTCCACATTGCCCGACTCTGTGCGAGGGGCAGTCAAGGCCAAGCTCATCGAGCGCAGCCACCACGAGCGGACCATCGAGGTCTACACCGGCATCTTCCGCCAGGGCAACCACTGGAAGGTCTACCAGGAAGTCGAGGGGATCATGATCCCTGAGAGCCAGGGCCACTACCCCCTGGACGCATCCCCCTGGCTGCCCCTGCGGTGGACCCCTGTTGACGGGGAGTCCTATGGCCGCTCGATGGTCGAGGACTACCTGGGCTACTTCATCAGCCTGGAAGCCCTGACCGCTGCCCTCGTGAAGGGGACGGCTGTGGCTGCCAAGGTGGTCTACCTGCGCAACCCCAACGGGGTGACGAAGGCCGCAGCCGTTACCCGCGCCGAGACCGGCGATGTGGTCGATGGCCGCATCGAGGACATCAACGCTCTCCAGTCCCAGAAGGCTCAGGACTTCAGCACCACCCGGCAAATGATTGCCGACCTCAAGGAGGAGCTGGCCTACGCCTTCGCCCTGAACCAAGCCATCCAGCGGAATGCCGAACGGGTTACCGCTGAGGAGATTAAGTTCATGGCTCAGGAGCTGGATAGCACCCTCGGGGGTCATTACTCCACCTTCTCCCTGGAGTTCCAGCAGCCGTTCCTCCGCCGCAAGATGGTGGACCTGGAGCGGCAAGGCAAGCTACCCGCGCTTCCCAAGCGTGCAATCCGACCTGTCATCGTGACTGGTCTGGATGCTCTGGGTCGTGGGGCCGAGCTGGACAACCTCCGGGCCTTCGTCCGTGACGTGGTCGAGCTGGGTGGTCCCCAGGCTCTGGAGACCTACCTGGACTTCGGTGACCTCCTGAAGCGACTGGCAACCTCTCGGGCCATCCAGAGTGACGGTCTGGTGAAGGACCCCGCGCAAGTGGCGGCAGAGCTACAGCAGAAGCAGATGCAGCAGATGATCCAACACCTGGGTCCCAACGCAATCAACCAAGCGGGTCAGCTGGTGAAGACCGGCATGGCCCCGTCCCCTCAAGGAAACTGACATGGCAAAGAACCAAGCCGCCCCCGAGGTGGCACCTGAAACCCAAGAAGCTCAAGCAGCTCCCGTGGTAGAGCAGAAGGCCCCCTTCGCTGAAGAGCTGGCCCTGGCCCAGAAGGAAGGTGCCAAGGAAGCCTTCGTGGTGCAGCCCGCCACCGTGGGTGCATCGCCTATCCTGCGTGTGGATCACTGACGCATGAGCGAAAAGACCCCTGAGCAAGTGGCCCACGAGCAGGCCATGATTCAGAAGGTGGATGCGATGCAGGCCAGCCTGGAGGCAGCCAGTAAGTCCGATGTGGACTCCCTGGCCGCAGCCCGGGGTGCCCAGGAGCAGCAGCCGCCTGCCCGCCCCGACAACGTCCCCGAGCAGTTCTGGGACGCTGAGAAGGGCCAGATCAACCAAGAGGCTCTCCTGAAGGCCTACCAAGAGGCTACTGCTGGGAAGCAGGGGCAGGAAGGCAAGGAGCAGCCCCAGGATGCACAGCAGGCAGCCGAGCAGGCTGTCCAGAGTGCGGGCCTGAACATGGCTGACTTGCAGGCTGAGTTCGACAGCACGGGTGCTCTGAGCGAAAAGAGCTACGAGGCCCTGGCCAAGGTGGGCATCCCGAAGGAGCTGGTCGATGCACACATCGCTGGCATGGAGGCCCTCGCTGTCCAGATTGTGAACGAGGCCTACAGCGTGGCAGGTGGTGAAGACGCCTTCAAGTCCATGGTCCAGTGGGCCGCGACCAACGCCCCCGCCGACTCGATCGACGCCTTCAACAAGGCCATGGCGGGTTCACCTGCAGAGCGCAAGCAGGCCATCGTGGCCATGCGTGCTCAGTACGAGGCTGCTGTGGGCAAGAACCCCACGCTGACCTCGGGCGCATCGGGCTCCTCGGACGCACGTCCCTTCGCCTCCCGTGCTGAGGTGACTGCGGCCATGAGCGACCCGCGCTACCAGAAGGACCCCGCCTACCGAGCAGAGGTCATGCGTCGCCTGGACGCGATGGACAACTTCTGATCCAACCCAAGGCTCCCCAAGCCTAGAAGCTGGTGAGGCCACCGGCTGCTGGACCGTGAGGTCGAAGCTCAAACCGGGGAGCCACTCCATTGACCCCCTCAGGACTGCCCATGGCTTCCTGGGGGTGAGTCCTCAAGTCGCACGGCGCTTCAGCCCGTGATCCCAACCAAACCTCCCTCAAGAAAGTTCTGCTGCAATGGCAAACGCAACCCCCCTGCGCATCGGCCAGATCAATGGCTCCGGTGACACTGACGCCCTGTTCCTGAAGGTCTTCTCGGGCGAGACCCTGACTGCCTTCGAGACTGCCTCGAAGACCCGCGACAAGCACTTTGTCCGCACCATCACCTCGGGTAAGTCCGCTCAGTTCCCGGCGACCTGGAAGGTGACTGGTGGCTACCACACTCCGGGTGCCGAAATCGTCGGCCAGTCGTCCAACGTGAACGAGCGTGTGATCACGATTGACGACCTGCTGATCAGCTCGGTGTTCATCCCGAACATCGACGAGGCCAAGAACCACTTCGATTACCGCTCGGTGTACTCCAAGGAGTGCGGTGTGTTCCTGGGCACCAACTGGGACAAGAACGTCCTGCAAGTGATGGTCCTGGCTGCCCGCGCCTCGGCCACGGTCACTGGCGCATTCGGTGGCACCTCGCTGACCTCCACGGGCACCCTGTACAAGACCTCGGCCGCTGACCTGATTGCTGGTCACTACGCCGCTGCCCAGGCCATGGACGAGAAGGACATCCCTGAAACGTCCCGCAAGTATTCGTACATGCGCCCCGCGCAGTATTACCTGCTGGCCCAGGTGGACAACTTGGTCGACAAGGACCTGAACAACAACAACGGTGACAAGGCCAAGGCCAAGGTCTACGAAGTCGCTGGCATCGAGCTGGTGAAGACCAACAACCTGCCCAACACCGTCATCTCGGATGGCCCTGTCGCCTACCGTGGTGACTTCACCAAGACCTCTGCGGTCATCACCACGGCTGACGCTGTGGGCACGGTGAAGCTCATGGACCTGCAGACCGAGATGGAGTACGACATGCGTCGTCAGGGCACCCTGATTGTCGCCAAGTACCTGATGGGCCACGGCATCCTGCGCCCTGAGTGCGCTGTCGAGCTGCGTACCACCAACTGATCAACAACCCCCTTCTGGCCTACGGGCTGGCTGGGGGTTTTTTTCGTTCACTCCCATGACCCAAATCCCTTCTCCGGCCCCGGGGCTGCCCGTGGTCAGCCGCCCGGATTCCCGCCTGCCCGCCCAGAAGCTGCCCGAGCCGGGCCTGGGTTCCTTCCAAGAGCAGTCTGGCCTCGCAGTCACCGAAATCAACGGCAAGCAGTACGCACTGGTCCCTGTCACTGGCGGTGTTGTGGAGGCCAACTTCGTCCCTCGCCGGGGGACTGCGGATCAACTGCGGACCATCGCAGGTGCAGACGGTGAGCTGGCCGCTATGTCTGACCACCGTGGCATTGCCGTCCTCGGGGGTACCCCGGGGAGCGCCAGCATGCTCTTCGCTGACAACGCTGGGCGAACCCAGGTGGTCCTTGTGCCTGCCTCGGGCTACACGGGCGGAACCGTTGAGGTGCGCCCCGAGGTTCAGACCCTCGCGGTGCTGTGGGAAACCCCGCCTGCGGACCGCTATGCCGAACCGTTTCCCGACGTGCCCCTTGCGTTCGTGGGCAATCGAGAGGCTGGTCGTCCGCTGCGCGTTGTTGCTGACTTCTCGGTGAACATCAGTGGTACGGACAGTAACGTGGATGCAGTGAGCGTGAACTCTTCGGGAGACCGGGTGGTAGCCGACTTCATCCTGCACCCCGGCCTGAACCGCTACATGCTCCTGAGTCAGATGGGCTGTAGCTCTCTTTCGTCGGACGAGATTGGCTTCCCCGGGGCTGTGAGCCTGGGTGAATACTCGGGGGCCACCGGTCCGTACTCCCTGGGAATCGGTACCGCAGCTATCGCGCAGCAGCCGGGGGCTATTGCCTTTGGTCGGCCTGCGTACTCGTTCTTCTCGAACTACCACCTGATCCGCATGGGGGGCTACACCACTGGCGTGAGTGGGGTCCGCGTTCTGCTGCCTGATCCTGATCGAGCTGCTGCGGTTGACAACTGCTTCCGGTTCGATCAGATCATCGGGGGTGCGACCTTCAGCATCCGCCTGGACATCATCGGACGCACTGCGACCAACTACGCCCGGTTTGTGCGTGAGGCTGTGATCCATCGGTCCAACGCAGGTGCGCTGACCCTGGTCACCCCTACTACCCCCAATACCCCCTCGGACGTCCTGAGTGGGGGCATGAGTGGCGCTGCTGTGGCCCTGAGTGTGGACTCCACGCTCAATGCCTTGCAGGTCCAGGTGACAGGTCCTACCACTTCATCCACCGTGCGCTGGTCGTGCTTGGGCACCGTCCACGCACTGGGTGACTTCTAACATGCAACTGGTCCATAACCCCACCGCACCGCGCCTTCAAGGCGTGGACATGACGCAGCGAGACTTCAGTGTGAGCCTCCAGCGGCTGACAGACGAGGCCCCTGCATCGGCCACGGTAGAGACCTGGGGCGAGGAGCAGGTGCTCCGCTCGGTGGCAAGTGGGCCAGTAACCCGCTACTCCCTCCAGGTCAGCCAGGACCTGAATCTGCCGCCGCCTCAAGTCGAGAGCCTGAACCCCGAGGTGTTCTCAGTGAACCCCTCAGGGCTGCTCAAGGTTTCCAACGGTACGGGGGTCCTCCGGGTGACGGGGTATGCAGGGGTCCGCGAGTTCCCCGTGGACTTCCGGGACCCCACCCCACCGACAACCTACAGCCACCTGGGCTTCCAGGGTGGCTCCTTGGCAGCCCACTGCACCGCCAACGTCCTGGCCCGCATCCAGGGCAAGGCACAGGGGGGCGAAACCCAGAACATCTACATCGACGGGGGCACCCACAGGGAGAACCTTGTGGATTGCTTCACCGAGGGGTTCAACCCCAACAGCATCCTGGCGGGGGTGGACATCGACTGCATCTCGTTCAGCCGAAACAATCCTGACCCGTTTGTCCTGAGCCGCCACCGCTTCCCCGGCATCCTGGTCGGCCCTCGGCACATCATCGGGGCATTCCACTGCATCCCCACCACGGGGCAGCGGGTCATCTGGCGCAGGTCGGATGGCTCCTTCGTGGAAGCCAACGTGGTGCGGGATGCGAACCTCGGGGGTGACATGGGCATCGCTATGCTGGACCGGGACATCACCGGCATTGCCTTCGGCAAGCTGCTCCCACCGAACTACCGGCAGAAGCTGCGGGCGGGGGAGCGGCGGATCATCAACGGGACCTTCATTGCCCGAGACCGTGCGCTCCTCGCCTTTGGCATCACGTCCAACACCTCCCCGAACCTGGGGTTCGTGCGGCACGCACAGGTGTTCGGAGTCGCCAGCATTGGGACGGTCCCAACCGGGGCGTTCTTCGACAATCAGGTGTTCATTGGTCAGCCCAAGCAACCGGAGGCCCAACCGTTCTACTCGCTGCCCTACGGTGGCGACAGTGGCAGCCCCCTGTTCCTGCTCATCGACCAAGCAGGCGTGCCTACCCCGGTGTTCATCGGAAGCCTGTACACGGCCACCAGTGCCCCCACATACCCCGAGTTCAGCCCGATGGCTGCCCAAAGGTTCAACGAGTGGGGACCCCAGCTGGGCTACTCCGCCCCCTTCAACTTTCAGTACGCCGACCTGTCGGCTTTCCCTGACATCCCCGCGTGACCACCACCTCCCTCACCACTGAGCTGGAGGCAGTGAACACCATCCTGGAGTCGATTGACGAGCCTCCTGTGTCCTCCCTGGCGTTGACCGGGCTCTACCCCCTTGAGAAGGTCAAGGGCATCCTCAACGAGGTGTCCCGAGTGATCCAGTCAAAGGGGTGGGCCTTCAACACCGAGCGGGAGGTCGAGGTGGCCCTCGCCCCGGATGGCACCGCAACGCTGCCTGCCAACTGCCTGTACTTCGATGCTGACCCCGACTTCCCTGTGATTGCCCGGGGTCTGCGCCTGTACGACACCAAGAAGCGGTCCTATGTCCTCGACCGGGCCCCCAAGGGCACCGCAGTCTTCCTCCTGCCCTGGGACGAATTGCCCCAGGCTGCCCGCCACTACATCACCCTCCGCTCCTGCCGCACTGCACAGGGCCGCAGCTCCATCAGCGAGTCGACCTACCGCTACACCGAGCAGGACGTGGTGGCCGCAGAGCAGGCCCTGGGTGAGACCGAGTCGAGCACTGGTGACTACAACATGCTGACCGATTCCTGGTCCGTAGCCTCCGTGCTGCAGGGCCGAGAGCTGATCCCATGACTCTAGTCTCCCGATCCATCCCCGGCCTGTTCGGGGGTGTCTCACAGAAGATCCCCGCCCTGCGCAATCCCACCCAGGGCTCTGCCCAGGACAACGGCATCTCCACGGTGGTGGACGGGTTGTTCAAGCGTCCAGGGACTCGGCACGTTGCCACCCTGCCAGTGACCGGCCCCGGTGGGCTGTCCGTGGCCAACAGCGCGGGCCGTGCCACCGGACACTTCGTGGACCGCTCCTCGCGTGGTCGGCATGTCCTTGTGCTGACCAACGGGGGTCTGATGCTGTACGACCTGAACACCGGGCAGCCCCAGGAGGTCCTGGCCCCTCAGGGCTTCTCTTATCTCCAGTCGGCTGCCCCCGAGAAGGCCTTCCGCTGCCTGACGGTGGCCGACACCACGTTCATCGTCAACACCGAGGTCATCCCCAGGCTGACTGCCGACACCACCCCGACCAACCCCGTGAACGAGGTGTACGTCAACGTGCGCCAAGTGGCCTCGAAGAACACCTACAGTCTGACGGTGGATGGACAGGTGGTCACGTTCACGACCGGGGACAACCCCAAGAACTCGGACGTGGCCAACTCGCTGGCGGGACAGATGGCCACTCGCCCGGGGTACACGGCTTCGCGCCTGCCTGACACCAACTGCATCCGCGTGGTCAAGACCAACGGCTCCCCGATTACTATGGTGCGGGTGTATGACACCTTCAACAACGCGGGGCTGCAGATCCTGAGCAACGGGGTGGAGCGGTACAGCGAGCTGCCCCAGCGATTCGAGGGCAACTTCGTCATCACCATCAAGGGCACCGAGGGAGCCAGCTCTGACTACTTCGTCAAGTGGAACGGCGGGGGCTACGAGGAGTGCGCAGCTCCTGGGGTGAAGTTCCGGCTGGACCCGGCCACCATGCCCCACCAGCTCAAGCCCAACCCTGATGGCACCTGGACCTTCTCCAGGATTGACGAGTGGGCCGAGCGGCAGGTGGGCGATGACGACACCAACCCTCCCCCCTCCTTCGTGGACGTGGGGATCAATTCGGTGTTCTTCCACCGCAACCGGCTGGGCTTCCTTGGGGGTGATTCTGCTGTCCTCTCAAGGGCTGGCGACTTCTTCAACTTCTGGTCCTCCTCCGCGCAGCAGGTGCTGGACACAGACCCGATTGACCTTGCGGCCGGTGCGGACAGCGTGTCCTCCCTGGAGTGGGCTACAGGCTTCAACCAGACCCTCCTGGTGTGGTCGAACACGAACCAGCAGTTTGTGCTGACTGCGGGTGACATCATGTCCCCGAAGACTGCCCGCTTGGTCCCAACCACTGCCTTCCCGTTCAAGCCTGCCGTGCGGCCCGTGTCCGTGGGCAACAAGGCTATCTTCACTGCGCCCCTCGGGGAGCACACCCAGGTCCACCTCTACAAGGTCTCGGCTGACCGGGCGACCAACACTGCGGATGACCTGACTGAGGACTGCCCTCGCTACCTCCCCAGCTCCGTAACCCACCTGTCCGTGGGTGACACCCCCCGGGCTCTCGTGGCCACGTCCCACGACTGGACCAACGAGGTGTTCGTCTGGAAGTGGGAGGAGGATGCCGACCAGCGTCTTACCCAGCGGGCATGGCAGCGGTTCACCTTGGACCGCAGTGAGCCCGTGCGGGTGCTGGGGACCTATTGGGTGGAGCGCACACTCTACTTCCTGCTGGCCACCCGAGCGACCAGCGAGGTCGACGTTCACTTCAGCATCGAGCGTATGGAGTTCGGAAAGCCGAAGGACGACTTCGCGGCCAACGTGCCCCTGCTGTTGGACCGTGCGGTCCTGCGGTCCCCCTCGGGGTCAGTAGGGGGCAACACCACGTTCGACCTGCCGTACCCCCTGGTGGGTGAAGTGGTGGCTCTCAAGCCCCGCGCCGGTCTGGAGCCCGAGGAGCTGTCGGTGCTGGCCATCAGCAAGCTCGGCCCCACGGCTACCCGGGTGACGGTCTCAGGCAGCCACGCGCAGCCCTGCGTCCTGGGGCAGCCCTTCGACTTCCGGTACGAGTTCACCGAGCCCTTCATGCAAGACCGTGAGGGTGTCCCCTGGATGGCCTCTCACCTGAAGCATGTGCGGACCCTGCTGCGCTATGAGGACACAGGAGGCTTCCTGGTCGAGGTGGCCATCCCCCTGCGGCAAACCTACGTCTACCCGTTCAACGGGCGGATCGCCGGGCAGCCGAACCAAGCTGCCTCCCAGGTGGCCCTCAGCTCGGGGGAGTTCAGCATCCCCGTGCAGGCCAAGGCCCAGGGTGTCCGAATGTCCATCAAGTCTGCCTCGTACCTGCCCTGCTGCTTCCCCTTCGCAGAGTGGGTGGGGCAGCTCACAGTGAAAGCACGTCGATGATCGAGAACAAGCCCGCTGTCCCGGGCGACTCCCTTCGCCTGTGCCTACGCCCGGAGGATGCCGAAGAGGCGTCCCCTGGGTGGCAGGACCGGGTTGAGCAGCAGATTGCCCACGGCAACGTCCGTGCGTTCTGGGAGGGGGACCACCTCGTGGCCCTCGCGGGGATCACCCCAGGGCCGGACTTCCTCAGCCCGTGGCTCCTGACCAGTGAGCGTGTCACCAAGCACGCCAAGGTGGCCCTACGGATTGGCCGGGGGGTCGTCCAAGCCCTCCAACGGGAGCCGCACACCGTGGGCAACTACATCGGCAAGAGCGCCAAGACCAACCGCAGATTCGTGGAGGCCCTGGGCTTCCTGATTCTGCCCTGTCCCTCAGGGGACCACGACTTCTTCTACCTACCAAAGCATGTGTGACCCCGTAACAATGGCTGTGGCCATGTTCGGTCTGTCCGCTGGCTCCGCATTCATGAACTATGAGGCGCAGGTCGATGCTGCCGAGAACCAGGGTCAAGCCCTGGTGGACGCTGAGAACGCTCGGCAGGCAGACCTTGCTCGGCAGATGCAGCAGCAGGCCGAGGCAGCCACGGAAGAGATGAACGCGGCAAACCGGCAGGCCATTGCAGACATGGCCACCCTGGACGCTGTCGCTGGCGAGTACGGACTTGGCAGGTCCGTGAGCCGAGAACGAGCGGTGATGGGTGTCCAGCAGGGCGAGACCATGGCGACCATCCGGGCCAATGGCCGCAGGAACCTAGCCGAGATTGGCTATGGGGCCCGGGCCTCCCAAGCTAACACCCGGGCCCAACTCAAGGCCATCCCTGTCCCCTCGAAGGTGGGCCTCGCCTTGCAGATTGGCTCCGCCGCCGCCCAGAGCTACGGTGGTTACAAGACGAACCAACGCCTGGACAAGCTGGCCGCACAAAACCCCGGCAAACCTCCCCCTAATCCATGAGCAACATCCCCCTGACTGGTCGACCGACCTTCCGCCCCTCCATGGGCGAGGCTCGGTCCCAGGTAACCGCCCGCGTCTATGAGCGGAGCACTGCCGCTGAGGCTGTAAACCCCGACCTCATGGGGCTGGTCACGGGCCTTCAGTCCTTGAACCCCGAGCTTCAGAAGCTGGGCAACGACTACCTCGCCAGTCAGCGTGAGGCTGCTGTGGAGCAGGCCCGGATGGCAGACGCACAGGCCACCGACGACCCCAGGGACGTCCTCACGGGCGCTCCCGTGGAGGTCCCGGCCACCGTGCCCCCAGCCTTTGATGAGGTCTACCGTGGGGCCTATCGCAACCTGCGGACCCAGCGTGCTGCCCTGTCCATCTCCCAGGACATCCTCGGGGAGTACGAGCAGCAGAAGAACAACCCGGACTTCGATCCCCGGGCATTCATGCTGCAGCGCCGCCAGGAGGCCCTTGGTGGCCTCAAGGACCCCACCCAGGTGTCGATCCTGGACACCCACCTTACCCAACTGGAGCAGCGGGTGTCGAACGACTACCGCAACCTCCTGCTGAAGCGCCACGAGCAGGAGCGCAAGACCACCATGTTCTCGATGGTGGAGCAGGCCATCGACCCTTTGATGGAGCCGGAGCACATCGCGGAGCGGGGCCACTGGCTCCTGTCGCAGGCTCAGGGCATCCAGGTGATGCCCGATGAGGCTGGCCGTGCCCTGGTGCGCCGCCTCCGCTCCATCGCGGGGGACCGTCCCGAGCTGTTCGATGCGTTCGACCTGCCCGATGCCAACGGGCTGACCCTGCGTGCCAAGTTCCCGGAGCTGTCCGAGGAGATTGACGTGGGCCGTCGGCAGGCTGAAGCTGCCCGGGACAAGGCCATCAACGAGGCCACCGAGGTGGACCGCTTCGAGTCGATGGTCTTCTGGAACACGAAGGCTGACGAAGACCCTGTGTGGGTCCTGTCGGATGACGGCATGGAGGCCCTGCGGTCTGCCGTCGGGCCCAACGGCTTCACGGCAAATCAGGCCGCTTCCATCATCGAAGCAGCCCGCAACCAAATCGGCCGCATGGCTGTGGGGTCCGAGGCTGAGGAAGCCGCCCGGAGTGGCCTGCTGGGTCGCTACGAGCCTGAGGTGCAGCAGAAGGAGCTGGAGAAGATCCTGGCACCTGCGCTTGATTCCGCCTGGGCACTGGCAGCAGGTCAGGGCGAAGTCGACCCGCAGGCACGCAGTCGGGCCATCACAGGCCTTGCTGTCCAGATCCTGGAAGCTCGGGAGCGCACAGGGGCGACAGAGCCTGTCCGCGCCCTCTCCCGCCTGCTGAACCGTGCTGTCTCGGCCATGCCCAACCCCGAGGGACCTGACCCGTCCTTCCTGGCAGCCTCCGAGCTGTACCGGGCCATGGAACCCAACAGCCAGTACCGTGACCTCCACTTCAACGAGAAGGCGCAGGACCTCCTGCGGACCTATATCTCGCTGACCCAGGACCAGGGACTCACCCCCGAGGAAGCCTACAAGCAGGCCTACTTCATCCACAGCCCGGAGAACGTGGAGCGGATGAAGGCACGCCTCTCGGACCCCGAGTTCCTCACCCAGGTGCGCGAGACCGCAGTGAAGGCTGCCACGGGCTCAACCATGTTCCGCCTGTGGGGCCTCGTTGGCGCAGGTCGCCCGGTCAACGGGGACGTGGTCTCCGCCTGGGCAGCCAGCAAGGCCACCGAGGTCTACAAGCAGAACCCCCACCTGACACCCGAGGAGGTGCTCAAGAAGGTCGAGTCCCTGGTGGGCAAGTCCTTCGTGGTCGATGGGACGAGCCAGCGGGCCATCCAGATCCCGCAGGGGGTCAACGCGGATGCAGCCCAGGTGGCCATCACCGACTTCACCTCCACGATGGCCGAGCGGTTCCGCAGGAAGAACGTCCTGGGGCCGGATGGCTATGTGGCCCTGGCCAAGGTGCCCGGGGGCAACGACCTCTATCAGGTGAAGCTGGAAGACGGCAGCGGCCCCTCCCGGGTCGTCGCTGAGGTGCGCCTGGGGAAGGTCATTGACGACTACCGAGCCCGCAAGCTGCTGACCAAGGACGAGGCTATCCGGCTGTCTGAGGCCCGCAATGCGGTGGAGGCGGGCCAACTGGTGGACCTCGACCCTGCCCTCATCGAGAAGGGGGTGCAGGCGGGGATGATCACCCGGAGCACGGTCAGCAAGATGAACGAGCTGCGCCGCAAGTCGACCTTCGACAGGTTCCAGAGCAACACTGCTTTCGACCTGGGTCGTCCCAGCGGCAACAACACGATGAAACCGAAAGTCGACCGCAAGGCAACGATGGATCAGGCCATGGCATTCGCCTACGGCTCTGGCCTCAACCCAGCGAACCACATGGATCTCGCCGCCTCCCTTGTCACTGTCCGCGAGGGTGTTGTGCTGTCTGCCTACCGTGACCCCGCGAAGGGCGCAGGCAACAACGTGGGCGCGGGCTACAACCTGCAGGCCAACCGTGAGCGGGCCGCTTCTGACCTCCAGGCTGTGGGTGTGCCCGCAAGCCGGGTGCAGGACGTGATCGAGGGCCGCGCTGCGCTCACCTCGGATCAGGCCAAGGCACTCACGCTCCTGACGCTCAAACGCATGGAGCCCGAGGTGGTCAGGGTTGCCGAGTCGGTGCGCCCTGGCCTGTGGAAGTCGCTGACGCCCCAGCAGCGTGCCGTGATGCTGGACATCGCCTACCAGACAGGCAACCCGGGCTCCTACAAGAAGGCCTGGGCTGCGCTGGCCGCAGGCGACGGTGCTGCCTTCAAGCAAGAGGTCCGCACCTTCTTCACCAACCAAAAGGGTGAGCGCGTCGAGGACGTCCGTGCGATGGACCTCCGAGCCTCCCTGTTGAATGGTCCGTCCTCCTGGAAGGCCCGCCTGATGGTGGCCTCCCGGTGAGGGGGCCTCCTGATCAATGTCTGAAAACCTGAACCGCTTCGGCCTGGGCCTGACCCCAGACCAAAACACCGCACAGTCGGTGAACCAGTTTGACCTGGACGTGGCCCGCCGCCAGCGAGAGGCTTCCACCAGCACGATGGATTACGTCCGGTCGATTTACCGGCAGGACTCCTTCGTGCCTGGGGCCTTGGCCGAGCTGGCAGGCTCCGAGCTGCAGCCAGATCCGGCGTACAACCCACTGCAGGACCCCGAGCTGGCGCAGATGGCCTCGGACATCCCCGAGGAGTACATGCCCTACCTGTGGCGGACCCACTCGAAGGCGCATGCCATCTACACGCTCGACCGCATCCGCGAGAAGCTGGCCGACCAGGAACGCCTGGAAGACCTGGGCATCCCCGGGAACATCGGTCGGCTGGCCCTGGGGTTCCTCATGCCCGAGACCCTGCTGTCCTTCGGTGCCGCCTACGCTGTGTCGCGGGGCTCCCAGGCTATTCGCGGGCTGGCGTACACCAGGGGCACCCGGGGGCTGTCTCGCACGGCAGCCGAGGCTGAGGCCCGTGCAGCTCAGATTGCATCCCAGAGTACCCGTGGGTCTGTGGCCCTGGGCGTGGGAGCTGGTGCGGCCGAGAGCTACGCCTTCGAGGCCTACCGTCAGTCGGTGGTCTTCGAGGACAGTGAGGCCCTGCGGGTGGCTGCAGGGATCATGGGTGGCCTGTTCACCCTGCCCTTTGCCGTGGCAGGCGCACGCACAGCCCGCCGCACCATGGCCGCAGCGGAGCAGGAGGCAGCAGCCCTGCGTGCGCTGGCAGACGCAAACGAAGGCAAGGAATTGACCCGTGAGCAGATCCAGACCATCACGGACCTGCATGAGCGGACCAAGACCATCGAGGCCCTGGAGCAGGGGAACCTGACCCAGGAGGAAGCACTGCAGGCCATCGAGCGGCTGGCCCCCAAGGCGGAGCCTGTCGAGGTCCCTGAGCTGATGGGCCCTTTCGAGCCTGACGAGATGTTCCTCAACCGGCTCCAGGAACGCACCCGGGCCATGGCGCAGGAAATCATCGAGAAGAACCGACTGGACTCCTACTATGCCCGCCAGCGCATGAAGCGGCAGGAACGGGCCTTCCGCATCAAGGCGGAGAAGGAGGAGCGTGCCAAGGTCCTGCGCATGAAGCAGGCCGAGGAGCAAGCAGGCGGGCCCACCCTGGCCGACCTGCAGACGCCTCCGGTGCAGGCCGATAGTGCCCTGGCGGCAGCCCTCAAGAAAGCCTTCGGCACCGAAGACCCTGCCGGTGCAGTGCGCCTGCAGCGGGACTCTTGGGAGCCCCGGGTCAATGCCCTGGCTGATGACATCAAGGCGCAGCAGGCCGAGATTGCCCGCCTCAAGGAGGACGCCTGGAGGCAAGCTGAAGAGGCTGAGGCAGCCCGCCGTGCCGCTGAGGCCGAGAAGGCGTACATCGCTCGGGAGCTGTTCGATGCGCAGATGCGCGACCCCTTCGAGGGGCCCGAGGCTGCGCCCGAGGTAGCCGCCCAGCCTGCCCCTGAGCCCCCCAGGGCTGAACCCGCGGAGCCCCCCAAGGCTGAACCCGTGGAGCCCCCCAAGGCTGAACCCGTGGAGGCCCCCGAGGCCACGCCCGAGGTCTCCCAGGCTGCCCCTGAGGCCAAGCCGTCTGCCCGCCTGAGCGACAAGGAGATTGCCGAGTCCCTGGTGGGGCAGCAGGTCTCCTGGCTGGACATCGAGGAGGGCATCATGGAGGGCGAGGTGGTCCGCATCAACCAGTTCGCCGGGGGCATGCGTGCGGTGATCAAGATGTGGGACGGCAGCCTGAAGTCTGTGGACCCCAAGACCCTGGACGAGTGGCCCCGCGAGGCACCGGACGGGTTCCTGCCTGACTCCATCGGTGCGGCCCATGCGCTTCCCATCCAGCTCCTGGAGGACGTGGACAAGCTCTCCTCGCGCTTCACTGGCTACGCTGCTGTCCCAGGCACCAACGGCAAGGTCAAGGTGCCCGTCCGCTTCGACCTGTTCGCCTTCCTGAACGAGTCGGAGAACCCTGTGGTGCGCTCCCTCGCCAACGTGCTGATCCGCGACCCCGTGGGGTTCAAGGACAAGACCCGTGGGCAGTCGATGACCGCATCGGAGTGGCGGGATCAGATCCGCCGCACCGTGGGCGGGGCCTTCCACCTGGAAGCCCGCGATGCAGCCCGGGAGGCCATGCGTGCGTCAGGAGTCCCCTTCTGGAACAAGTCGGCCTTCAACGCCAAGTTCTACGAGGCTGTGTCGATCTACACCCGGGGGGATGACTCTGTCCTGCAGGAGTTTCCGCCTGCTGCCCACGCGGCAATCAAGCGGGCCTCTGCCGCGCAGAAGCGGGCCTACGACCAGATGCTGACGAACCTCAAGAACGCCGGGGTCGAGGGGGCGCAGCAGGTGGACCCCAACGCCGCCTACGTCAACCGGGTGTGGCGTCACGACAAGATCCGCGCGGCCATCGACAAGCACGGCGAGGACAACGTGGTCCAGCTCCTGGCTGACTCGTTCTTCGGGATGTCAGCCCGGGGCCCCCTGACGGGTAACCTGGACAAGGCCCGGTCCTTCCTGAGGGCCGTGCGGAAGCTGGAGTTCAGCCCCGGGCTCCAGGACATTCACCTTGCGGCCCGCGACATGGGCACCCTCCGGGAGGAGCTGCGCCTGCAGGGCTTGGCTGACCAGGACATTGACGCCATCGTGGATGTGATGTTCGAGGCCAAGGCCATGGATGACAGCCAGCTCGGCAAGCCTGGGAACCTCCGGGCCCGCATGGCGATTGATGAGACCGCTGCGCTGCAGACCCCTGCGGGCACCCTGCGAATCCACGACCTCGTGGAGAACGATGCCCGGATGCTGGTGGACCGCTACATGCAGACCATGGGTGGCCACTACGGGCTGGCCCGCGTGGGCTTCTACTCCCCTGCGGACTTCCGCGCCAAGATCCGGGAGGCCCGGGACTACAGCCTGGAGCACAACCTGGGGGACCGCTACGCCCGCGAGGAGCGGTGGCTTGAGGACATCTTCAAGCACATCACCGGCAAGCCCATGTCCGTCGCGGACTACTCGGGCACAGCCCGGTTCTTCACGGCCTTCCGTGGGTACACCCGCTCGGTGATGCTGGGCCAGCTCGGTCTGACGGCAGCCTTCGAGCTGAAGCAGGCCATCGGCGTGATGGGCATGCGCGCCTTCATGAAGCAGCTCCCGAGCTTCGGTGCGTGGATTCGGGCTATCCGGGACGGGTACATCCCCGAGCCTGGGCTGGCCCGCCAGATTGTCCAGATCAGCGGCCACGGCTCGGAAATGGCGGCAGCCTACGCACGGGCGCGGGAAATCAGCGAAGACCTGCCTGCAGACATGCTCAAGGGCATCGAGCACTGGTCGAACCGATTCAGCCATGCCACGGACATCATCTCGGGGAACGCCTCGTTCACCTCGGTCACCCGGCAGCTCTCTGCCAAGATGTCCATCCAGTTCCTCCACGACATGCGCGTGCTGACCCCCGAGGTCCGTGCGCGTTTGGCGGGGTTCGGCCTGGAGGGGCAGTGGGCCGATGACGTGGTCAACCACCTGAGGCAGTACGCAGTGACCCGCGATGGTGTGGTCGAGGAGCTGCGCCTGGATGACTGGATGCGCAACGACCCGGACACCTATGAGGCCTTCCAGGTCTATGTGGGTCGACAGGTGCGCGATGTGATCCAGGACCACGACATCGGCGAGACCATGCCGTTCATGCACTCCACCCTGGGCAAGCTCTTCGGGGAGCTGAAGACCTTCTTCTTCGTGGCCCACGCCAAGAACCTCCTGAAGAACCTGCACTACGCGGATGGCACGACCATCAACGTGCTCCTCTACGGCATGCTCGGGGAGGCCCTCTCCTACTCGGTACAGCAGGCCATCAACGCCCCAGACAAGCTGGACGAGCGTCTGTCGCCCGAGGTCATGGGCCCCGCTGTCATGGCCCGTATGGCAGCCCTGGGCTTCGGCCCAATGATCCTGGAGACCGGCTACCAGCTGGTCACCGGGGAAAGCCTCTTGGCCCCTGAGTCAACCTCCTCGGGGTCGAACAACCGCAACCTCTTCATGACCCCCTCGTTTCAGGTGCTGGGAGCCCTCACGGCTGTCCCCGGCATCGCGGTGCAAACCGCATTGGGGACCCAGGACCTCACCCCTGGGGACGTGAAGACCCTGTCCAAGGCCGTGCCCCTGGGGAACACCTACGGGGTTCGCGGCATGGTCAATTGGCTTGCGGAAGCGCAGCAATAACGGCCCCCTCGTGGGGCCTTCTCTTGAATGCTCCACTCCATCACTGAAGCAGTCGGCAATGGGGGCCTCATTGAGGTCCCCGTGCCTCCCCACATTTCCCGCAGCCACCTGACGGTCTACGTCGACTTCGCCCCCACGACCGCATTCGAGTGGGTGGACGACTCGAAGATCCGCCTCGTGGTCCCCCTCAACAAAGTCGTCCGTGTGGTCCGAAACTCCTCCCCAGGGGAGCGGCTGACGGACTACAAAGACGGCACCGTCCTGGGCGGAGACACCCTGAACATCGACTCCCTCCAGGCGTTCTACCTAGCGCAGGAGGCCCGAGACATCGCCATCCTGCAGGGCTCTGCCGTAGGGCAGCCCGCCCCAGGCACTGAGTCCACCACCGCTGGGCTCCTGGCCCTCCTCACGGGGCAGATCACCGTAAACCAACTGGTCCCCTCCCTGGCAGGGACCGTGAACCTCATCACCGCAGGCCCTGACGTCCCCGGCTCGGTCAACCAACGACTGTCTGAAGAGCAGCAGTCGCGTGCCCAGGCTATCGTGGCGGAGCAGCAGGCCCGCTCTGCCGCCCTCCAGGCGGAGGCCCTTGCCCGTCAAGCGGCCATCACCCAGGAGCAGCAGGCCCGCCAGAGCTTCGAGGCGTCCCTCACCCAGCAGGTCACCGCCCTGACAGCCTCGGTGAACGGCAACGCCAGCGCAATCCAGAGCGAACAACTCGCCCGCATCGACGGGGACGCTGCCCTGGCCCAAGAGATCCAGACCGTGCAGGCCTCCCTCGGGGAGGACATTGCTGAGGTACGCACCCTCGCAGAGTCAGCAGTGGACGGGGGCAACGCCAACGCGAACTACACCATCAAGGTCACCGCACGGACTGACGGTCGGCTGGCTGTGGCAGGCATCGGGCTGAACGCCAGTGCCCCTGAGGATGGCCCCGTGCAGTCCGAAATCATCCTGACTGCCGACCAGTTCTTCTTCGTGCCCTCGGCCGCAGGCATCAACGCACCCCTCACCCCCCTGCTCTCCGCTGGTCTGGTCAACGGGCAGCCCACGACAGTCTTCAATGGCTCCCTCTGGGGCGACCAAACGATGCCCGCTCGGGTCATCGTGGATGGCAGCGTGGAGGCCCGCCACGTCAAGGCTGGGTCCCTCACGGTGGACAAGCTGGACACCCGTGGGATCGAAATCAAGGATGCCCTGGGCAACGTCATCTTCTCCGCTCAGGAGAACCTGGACTGGACCAGGATCAAGAACGTCCAGGTCACCAACGCCCAAATCGCGGACATCATCGAGTCGACCACGTTCCAGCCGGGGGTCGCCGGGTGGCGCTTCGACAAGAACGGGAACGTCGAAATCAACAACCTGACGGCTCGGGGAGACATCCGGGCGAACTCTCTGACCGCAAACACGGTAACGACCGACAACCTGGTGGCTAACGCTGTAAGTCGAGTGGCGGCCACATTCCTGAGCACGGTGGGGAGCCAGAACTTCAACCTGCCCTCTTTCTCCTTTGTCAACCGTGAGTCGGAGATTCTGTCTGTGTCCATTCAGGCCGATACGACCGGGACTGTGTGTGTGGATGGGGTGGCCTCATTCAGAGCCAACGTCGAGGACAACGTAGCCGAGGGCTTCCTTCACTTGGTTGTTTTCCGTAACGGGGTTCAAATCGGGATCTCCTCCATCGAAATTTCGCGGAACGGTGTCGAGGGCGCCTGGTGGGCGGCGGCGCAGCTAACCATCGCGGGTCTGGTGGATTCCCCGGGACCCGGGACCCACACATACGCCCTGCGTATCCGCATTACCGCTAGAACCGCCGCCTTCAGGTCGTTTTCCTGGAGTAGCCGTGGGCTACGGGTCCAGGAGTTCAAGCGATGATCACCGTCCACCTCGTTGACATGCTGGGGGAACAGGTCGGTTCGGTCTCTGGCTCCTCAGTCCCCATCATCGAGCTGAACCTTCAGCCCGGACTGACCCCGATCCTGTTCCCGCCACCTACCCCTGATGCCCTCTGGGACTTCACGACCTTCTTGTGGGTCCCGCGACCTCCTCAGCCCTCCGCTGACCACGTCTGGGACCCCCAAGCCCGGGAGTGGGTCTTCGGCCTCACCCTGGAGCAAGTCAAGGACCGCAAGTGGAGTGTCCTCAAGGAAGCCCGCGACCGGGCCGAGACTGGCACCTTCGTGTGGCGGGGGCATGTCCTGGACGCAGACAAGGCCCGGATCACAGGTGCCGCCAGCGGGGCGTTCATCGCCCAATCCCTGGGACTCCCCTATGCCGACACCTGGACCCTGGCTGACAACTCAACCATCCCTGTAACCGCCGCAGACATGATCGACATTGGCCTGACGCTGATGCAGCATGTGTCTGCCTGCCATGCCCGTGGCCGACAACTGCGCCAGCAGCTCAACGAGGCCACGACTGTGGAGCAAGTGGAGGCCCTGCAGTGGTAATCGACCCCCTACCCCCGCCTGTGAAGGTCGGGGCTGGGCGGGTGTTCACCTTCAGGCACTCCGATGACCTGGAGGGTGCAGTGGGGCTCTGTGAGTTCCACACGCACACCTGCCACATCGCACCCGGGCAGCTCCCCGTCGAGGAAGTCGACACCGTCATCCACGAGCTGTTCCACGCAATCCTGTACGCCCAAGGCAGGGAGTACGCAGGCAAGACCGAAGAGACCTATGTGCGGGCCCTGGCAACGGGGTTCGCGGGTGTCCTCAAGGACAACCCGAAGTTCCTCAACTGGCTATCCCATCGACTCAAGAACCAATGAGCACCCAACATACCCCCGAGGGACTGCTGGCCTTCCTGGCAGCCATCGGGGCTTTCGTGGGGCTGGGCAAGGTCCTGGCCTCCGAAGAGAAACTCACGCCCCGCCTGATCATCGGACGGGCCATCACCTCGGGGGGTCTCGGGGCATGCGCAGGGGCCATCACCCTGGTGGCTCCTGATGCCGACCCCCTGGTCACCTTCGCAGTGGCCGCAGCCCTCGCATCCCTGGGCACCTCCGGCCTGGAGGCCCTGGTCAATCGCTACCTGAACCGCCATGGATGACCTCCTGAACCTGGAAGGTCTCAACCGTGAGCAACTCGCTGGCCTTGCCTTCGATGCCTCCCTCAAGGAGGTGATCCGCAAGATCAAGGCTGGCGAGGCCACGGCTGCCGACCTCACCTTCGCCCTGAACGCGGCAAAGCACCTCAACATTGGACAGGTCCCCTCAGCAACGAATGGGGCCGGTCAGCTCAAGCAAGCCATCACCGAAGGCCTGCCCTTCCCTGACGCAGGAATGGCCCACTGAGGCCCTTCTTGCTCCTGCCTATACCTACCCCTTGGCAGCACCTTGATCGGCCCTCCTGGGGCCATCCTGGGGCTCCTCGGGCACCCCTCATTTGAACACCTCACTGACCCCGGTCGCTGCCGCTGTGAAGCAGCAGTACGACCCGGTCCTGGCCGACTTCCGCAACTTCCTGTTCCTCCTGTGGAAGCACCTTGGCCTCAAGGAACCGACCCCCGTCCAGTACGACATCGCCTCGTACCTGCAGCACGGCCCGAACCGCCGAATCATCCAGGCCTTCCGAGGCATCGGCAAGAGCTGGATCACGGCAGCCTTCGTGCTGTGGCGACTGTGCAGGAACCCCAACGAGCGCATCCTGGTCGTGTCCGCGAACGAAGAGCGGGCCACACAGTTCACGACCTTCTGTCGCCGCCTCATCGAAGAGGCTCCCTTCCTCCACCACCTCAAGCCCCGCAAGGGCACCCGAGACTCCGCCCTGTCCTTTGACGTGGCTGGGTCCATGGCCCACCAGTCGCCCTCCCTGCGGGCCGCTGGCATCTTCGGCCAGATCACCGGGGGCCGCGCCTCGCTCATCGTCCCTGATGACGTGGAGGTCCCCAAGAACAGCCTGACGCAGACCATGCGGGACCGGCTGTCTGAAGCCGTCAAGGAGTTCGATGCCATCCTGATGTCCCCGGACGACCTGCTCCAGCTCGGCCTCCAGGAAGGCGAAATCGTCTACCTGGGCACTCCGCAGACTGAAGCCACCGTCTACAGGACCCTGGAAGAGCGTGGGTACTCCACACGGATCTGGCCCGCACGCTACCCCGATGAGAAGCTCCAGCGACTCTATGGGCAGCGACTGGCCCCCATGATCCTGGATGCCCTCAGGGCAGACCCCTCGCTTGCCCACAAGCACGGCACCCCAGGCTCCACCCGAGGGGCATCGACAGAGCCCCGGCGCTTCCCTGACCTGGACCTGCTCAAGCGCGAGGCCTCCTACGGTCGCTCAGGCTTTGCCCTGCAATTCATGCTCAACCCGAGCTTGGCCGACCTGGAGCGATACCCGCTGAAGCTGGCAGACCTCATCGTGATGGACTGCAGCCCCAAGCTGGCCCCCATCGCACTGGCCTGGGCCAACAGCCCCGAGCTGGTACACCAGGACCTCCCCTGCGCAGGCCTCACCGGCGACAGGTTCTACCGACCCATCTTCGTCAGCAAGGAGAACTTCGTGCCTTACACGGGGGTGGTCATGGCCATCGACCCAGCAGGCCGAGGTGGGGATGAGCTGGCATACGCCATCGTGGCCATGCTCAATGGCTACCTGTTCCTCCTGAAGTGCCGGGGGTTGACCGGGGGCTACACCGACGAGAACCTGAAGCTCCTGGCCCTGGAGGCAAAGAGGTTCGGGGTCAACGAGGTAGTCATCGAGGCCAACTTCGGGGACGGCATGTTCACCAAGCTGCTCACCCCGTTCCTGCTCAAGATCCACCCGTGTGGCACCCAGGAGATCCGCAGCTCCGTCCAAAAGGAGCGCAGGATCATCGACACCCTGGAGCCGGTGATGAACCAGCACAGGCTGGTGGTCGATACCGCTGTGGTCAAGGAAGACTCGGAGAACTACAACCACTACCCCGAGGAAACCGCCCCACGGTATCAGCTGTTCTATCAGATGAGCCGCATCACGAGGGACAAAGGGGCCCTAGCCAAGGATGACCGACTGGACGTCCTGGCCATGGCTGTGGCCTATTGGGTCGATGTGATGGACAAGGACGTGGAGCGCAACGAAAGGGAGCACAGGGAAGCCCTGCGAGATGCTGAGATTGCCAAGTTCCTGGAGTCAGCAGGCATCGACCAGGACAGCTCCATCCTCGGGACCTTCCTGAGTGGCTGCGAAGCGTGACCCTCGCGGGAAATCGCTGGCTCTTTCCCTGGGGAAGCCTGGGGGAGAGCCAGAGTTATCCACAGAAGTGGGCCTCTAAACCCCGACTATAGCCCCCGGGTCAACCAAAGATCCTATCCTAAGGATTACCTAAGGATGGCCTAGCGATTTGACCCTCGCTTTGCCCAGGATTGGCCTAGAGATTGGGACCACATCATGGTCATCCACATCAAGGGAGACCCCCCGGATATTCACTAGAAAAATCTGAAGGGGTATCTGACAGCTCCAGCCGCTGGCTTCCCCCCCGGTGCCCCCCTCGTTTCCACACAGGGCACCCCTCAGGCACCCCTCGGGAACGCTCCTCAGGCTCTCCAGAGGGAACACCTGAGGGGAACACCGTCGCTAAGTGCTTGATTCATAAGGGATCGGCCCGAATTGAGGATTCGTTACAGACCCCTCGAGGCTCTCCCTGGGGCTCTCCTCGGGCTGACCTGGGGCTCTCCCTCGGGCTGACCTGGGGCTTATCTGTCCCTGTCTATTCGCACCTGTCTTTTCATCCTTGGGGCTCTCCTTGGGGCTCTCCCTGGGGCATCCCTGCCCTGCCACACCTAAGGGACCGCATAGGAGGCCCTGGGGCGCTTCTAGGGGCTCTGCCGATTCGTCCCCTCTTGACAACCTTTCCACTTTCAGGAACAATTCGGTTCAACGCAGCAACGAACCGCCGCGCTTCTTCGGTAAACCTTCCCTACATACGGAGCATTCCACTATGAGCTACAACGTGCATCTGGCCCTGAAATCCTCCAACGTGAAGACTGGCCCTATCCCTGTGTCGACCACGACCCGTAACACCTGCCCTACCTCCTGTGGAGTGCGTGAGGCCTGCTACGCAGCATCCGGCCGACTGGCCATCCATTGGAGGGCAGTCACTGAGGGCAAGCGTGGGGGCTCCTGGGGCGAGTTTGTGGCCCAGGTCGAAGCCCTGCCTGAGGGCCAGCTCTGGCGGCATAACCAAGCTGGGGACCTGCCTGGAGATGGTGAGCGCATCGACCGCCCAGCACTGCGTGAGCTGGTCAAGGCCAACAAGGGCAAAAAGGGCTTCACCTATACGCATTACCCCATGGATGAGGTGGTGAATCGTGGGGCTGTGGCCGAAGCTAATGCCCAGGGCTTCACGGTCAACCTGTCGGCCAACGATCTGGACCATGCGGACGAGCTGGCAGGCTATGGCTTTGCCCCTGTGGTGGTGGTCCTGCCCATGGATGCCCCTAAGAAGCTCCAGACCCCCCAGGGCCGCACTGTGGTGACCTGCCCAGCGACCTATCGGGAGGACGTCACCTGCGCCACCTGCGCACTGTGTCAGAAGGCCCAGCGCACCACGATTGTGGGGTTCCCTGCCCATGGCACCAACAAGAAGAAGGCCGATGCAATCGCCCGCAAGGTGATTCCCATCAAGGCGGCCTAATCGTCCCTTCCTGGGGATCATTCCCCAGGTGAGGCCAGAGCCCAGCCCACTGGCCATCCGCAGGGTGGCCTCTGGGGTGCGCTTCGGCACCGATCCATCAACCAACCATAGGAGAGCCCACCATGGCAACCCGTCCGTATACCGGCAAGTACCCCCACCGCATCGCCCAGGTCATCTACGACAGCAAGACCCGCGTGCTGACCCTGACCAGCAACGAGGGCGAGACCATCCGCTGCAATGGCCGACTGGTGGTCGACCTCAAGGGCCCCCGGATGCCCAAGCTTGGGGATGACATCCGCGATTACCGCTTCGCCGCCCTGAGCTGCGATGAGGTGACCTACGAGGCCCGTCTAAAGGCCTTTGACTGGTTCTACGAATACAGCGACGACCAGTCGGTGTGGCGTCACTGGCGCGGGGAGTTCATCGCCCTGCGTGGGCTTCAGCCCTGCCTGGACCCCGAGGGGGAGATCTGGAACAAGTACGCCCCCCAGGAGATGCGCGTCAAGGCTGCCCAGGCTCTGGAGGCCCAGCAATGACCGCACGCGAAGCCCTTGCCCTGAAGCGCCCGCGCCCATGGTGGCGCAAGGTGGGCCGCTTCCTCATCGACCTGGGCCATGTGTCTATCCTTGTGGCAATCATGACCGTTCCCGGTGCCCTCATCGACCTCTACGGATGGTGACAACAAATGCTCAACAACACCTTTTCCCCAGGCGACCTTGTCACCTTCGTGGAGACCGAGTCCCGTGCCTCTGGCTACCCTGTGCATTACCGGACGGTAGGTCGAGTAATCGACCTCGTGTCCCTGCCTGGAGAGCAGTGGTTATTCATAGCACCCCTGTCTTTCTTCTGTTGGGTGGAGGGATACCCCGAGAACGGGCGTCGTCTGCCTGCCTCCCGAATCCATGCATGCCTTGACCGCGACGTGTCGCCTTTGTTCACACTCTAACCATGACATTCAAACCCCACACCCCGCCTTGTTCCGGTAACGGCCCTCTGACCCTGGAGCGTGACCTGTGCTGGCGCATCAACCCCGACCAGTCCGACAAGGTCACCCCCGCTGTGGTCGGCGCAGTGGCCTACCTCTTCGTCCATGGGCTGCTGAACGACAAGCAGAAGGTGGCCCTCCTGGATGGCCTGGGCCTGGAATGGAAGCAAGGCCGCATGGGCGACTCGGTCCTGCAGCCTCGCGTTGAGTTCTTCCAGCCGGTGGAGGCCTGACGCAGCCCCTAGCCCGCCCTCGGGTGGGCCTGGGAGTGCGCCAAGCACTGAACCCCTGTCAACCAACCATTGGAGATTCACCATGCATCACAAACTCGTCAGCACCCTGGGCCTGTCTGCCGTGGACTATGGCCACGCCCTGCAGAACCTGCGCCGCACCAACCACCTGAGCATCTACCGGGAGACCGACGAGCGTGCCCGCATGCGCAAGCTCCTGGCTGACGCCGCCCGCCTGGATGCTGAGGTCGTCCTGGCCTTCGTGAAGCTGGACGGCAGCATGCGCTACATGCACTGCATGCCCCAGCCCGATGCTGACCCCACCTGCCGCTACATCATCGTGGAGGACCTGAGCCTGTCCGAGGAGCACGGTCGGCGCATGTACCGCAGGGTCAACCTGGACACCATCGCAGGGGTCAACATCGTGTACCGAGCTGCACAGCAGTGAGCCCTCCAGGCTGGCCTGAATCATCCCCATAAGAAGACGATCCGCGAGTTTCAACCATGTCTTACCCAGAATCTCACACCAATCGCCCGCGCACCCAGGCTGCCACCAACGCAGCCGCCATGATCAAGCCCGAGACCGGCTTCACTCTGGCGGCATTCGAGAAAAAGTTCCGCCTGCTGGTGTCTTGAGGGCTAACCCGACACCTGAACAGGGGAGTTGAAACCGTGAAGTTTGGCCAGGGGATGAAGCGCATACCCCTACTTTTGGGGAGCCAAGATGCGTGTCGCTTTTGATACCATCCCTTTGTCCGAACTTCCGGTTTGAGGGAAAGTAAAATGTCTACGTTAGCTGAAAAACAAAGAGAGCTGGACGCTTCGCGTGCAGTGGCAGTCACCGCAGCCTTCCTGGAGGCAGTGTGCGAACTTGCCGACGACTGGACCATCACTGCACCGCAGGTAAACCTGCTCCTGCAGCTCAGGATTCACGGGGAAATAGCCCAGCAAGACCTTGAACGCTTCACCCGCGTCAAGAAGTCTGCGAACAGCCGCAACATCCAGAAGTTGGGCATGGGGGAGAACCCCCTCAAAGATCCTGGGCCTGGGTATGTGGAGACCTCCCGAGACCTCAAGGACCGGCGAGTGCAGGTCGTGAGACTCACCCAGCGGGGACTCCACTTGATGGAGGAGGCTGCAAAAAGGGCCGCACGCTTCCTCTCCTGAAGAGGCCCTGCTTTCTGTAACAACAACATGAAGTTCTCGTTGTTCTACCGCTTGCATGGAATCCGACCCCCGAATGACTTTGCCGCAAGGCGCATCACCGCAGGCTGGTACAGCCTTGAGTGGTGGAACTTAACCCTCGAAATCGAAGCCCCGGACTGGCTTGACGCCTGGGTCTTACGACAGATCCGTCGAATCAAAGGAGATTGACAGATGAACATTCGCTACTTCCAACGTGGTCCCGTGTGGTGGATTGACGTGCGCGACGGTGGCGAACGCAAGAAGGCCTCCACGGGGCACACGTCCCTGGAGGAAGCCCGCAAGGTCGGCCCCGAGCTGGCCCTGCGTGCCCTCGCCGCCCTTCGTTCGCCCAAATCATCCCCATGTGCGGATGCATCCGTGAATGCGCCCAAGGGCCACACCCTCAAGGGTGCCTTCAAGCTGTGCATGACGACCCGCGAAGCCTGGATCAAGAGCCGCGACAAGGAGAGCCTGACCAACACGTTCAACGTCCTGGCAGACCAGCTCGGCGAGGACTTCCCGATGGAGAAGCTCAACCGTGACTTCGTGCGCAACCTGCGTTCGCAGTGGCTGGAGGAGCCTGGGAAGCGCCGGGGCACCAAGCTGTCCCACAGCACCATCAACGGTCGCCTGTCGATGCTGTCGGTCCTCCTGGAAGCCTGCGACCTGCCCCCGCACACGGTTAAGCACCTCTCGGTCAAGGGCCAGCGGCGCACCCGCAGGTTCAACCAGATGGAGATCCAGCAGATGCAGTCCTGGCTGCTGGCCAACGCCCAGCGCAAGGGTGCCCTGGTGCTTCACGACATGATCACGGTGGCCCTGGTCACGGGTGCCCGTGCGGGTGAGCTGGAGGGCCTGCCCCATGGGGACATCGACATGCAGTCCCGCATCGTGACCCTGCGCCATACCAAGAACGGCACCACCCGGCGCGTACCCTTTGACGAGGCCTGCGCCCGCATCTTCGAGGCCCGCAGGGCTGCCCCTGGGGGTCCGTTCATGGAGCTGGGCAAGAGCCAGCGCAGCGCCCTGATCCGGGAGATCCGCGAGGCTCTGGGCCTGGAGCACGATGAGGAGTTCGTCTTCCACATCCTGCGCCACGAGGCAGCCTCACGGATGGTGGCCGCAGGCATCCAGCCCCTGGTCGTGCAGTCCTACATGGGCCACAGCTCGATCAACACCACGGGCATCTACGTCCACAACAACGATGAGGTGTTGCACGAGGCCCTGGTCCAGCGGCAGCAGTACGAGGCCCTGCGTAATGCTCCCACATCAGGGAGCGTCCAGTAATCGGGAACCGTTGCCAAAGGGGGAAGAAGAATTTGCAATCCGGTGCATAACCGCTTTGCTACCGCGCCAGTAACCACAAGGTGTTTGGCTGTTGCTCAGGCCTTGTTGCACCTGAACCGGCCGACCTTTGCAGGCCACCTTGACAAAAAGGGAAGCTGGAGGGCTTCCCTTTTGAATTTGGAGCGGGATAAGAGGCTCGAACTCTCGACCTATACCTTGGCAAGGTATCGCTCTACCAACTGAGCTAATCCCGCAGGAGTTTCACCGATTTTTTCACTGTTGGTGCAGTGATCAGCGAAGACCTGAACTATACATCATTTTCGACGCTTTGTTCAAGCCCCCGCTGTTTTTTCAGTGCTTCAGCACTTCGTTGCTAACAGCCGACGCCGCTTCCTTGGTTTCGGGCTTGGCCTCCACCTTGGTGTCCTCGTCGGGCAGCGGCTCAGGCTGGCGCTCCAGCGCCACATCCAGCACCTTGTCGATCCACTTCACGGGCACGATCTCGATCGAGCTCTTCACGTTCTCGGGGATCTCGGCCAGGTCCTTGACGTTCTCCTCCGGGATCAGCACCGTCTTGATGCCGCCACGGTGGGCCGCCAACAACTTCTCCTTCAGACCACCAATGGCCGTGACCTCGCCGCGCAGGGTGATTTCACCCGTCATGGCCACGTCTGCACGCACCGGGATGCCGGTGAGCGCCGACACGAAGGCCGTGGTCATGGCGATGCCCGCAGACGGACCATCCTTGGGCGTGGCGCCATCCGGCACGTGGATGTGGATGTCGCGCTTCTCGAAGAGATCGTCCGTGATACCCAGTCGGCGGGCGCGCGAGCGAACCACCGAGCGAGCAGCCTCGACCGACTCCTTCATCACGTCGCCCAGCTGACCCGTGCGGATGATGTTGCCCTTGCCAGGCATGATCGCGGCTTCGATGGTGAGCAGATCGCCCCCCACTTCGGTCCATGCCAAGCCCACCACCTGGCCCACCTGGTTCTCCTTCGTGGCCTCGCCGAAGCTGTACTTGCGCACGCCCAGGAAGTCATGCAGGTTCTCGTCGGTGACGACCACCTTCTCGGTGAACTGCTTGAGCGCAAAGCCCTTGACCACCTTGCGGCAGATCTTGGAAACCTCGCGTTCCAGCGATCGCACACCGGCTTCACGGGTGTAGTAACGGATGATGCCGCGGATGGCGCTTTCAGCCACCTCCAGCTCACCGTCCTTCACACCATTGTTCTTGATCTGCTTGGGCAGCAGGTAGGTCTGGACGATGTGAACCTTCTCGTCTTCGGTGTAGCCGGCCAGACGGATCACCTCCATCCGGTCCAGCAGCGCCGGCGGGATGTTCAGCGAGTTGGACGTGGCCACGAACATCACATCCGACAGGTCGAAATCGACCTCGATGTAGTGGTCACCGAAGGTGTGGTTCTGCTCAGGGTCGAGCACCTCCAGCAGCGCCGACGACGGATCGCCGCGGAAGTCCATGCCCAGCTTGTCGATCTCGTCGAGCAGGAACAACGGATTACGCACGCCCACCTTGGACAGGCTCTGCAGCACCTTGCCCGGCATGGAGCCGATGTAGGTGCGGCGGTGGCCACGGATCTCGGCCTCGTCGCGCACGCCGCCCAGGGCCATGCGCACGAACTTGCGTCCGGTGGCACGGGCGATGGACTGACCCAGCGAGGTCTTGCCCACGCCCGGAGGGCCTACCAGGCACAGGATGGGCGCCTTGACCTTGTCGACGCGCTGCTGCACCGCGAGGTATTCCAGGATGCGTTCCTTGACCTTGTCCAGGCCATAGTGCTCTTCATTGAGCACGTGCTCGGCGTGGGTCAGGTCGTGCTTGACCTTGGACTTCTTGCTCCAGGGCAGGTTGACCAGGGTGTCGATGTAGTTACGCACCACGGTGGCCTCGGCCGACATGGGCGACATCAGACGCAGTTTCTTGAGCTCGGCCTCGGCCTTCTTGCGAGCCTCCTTGGGCATGCGGGCGGCTTCGATCCTCTTGGCGATCTCTTCGAGATCGGCACCCTCTTCGCCCTCGCCCAGCTCTTTCTGGATGGCCTTGACCTGTTCGTTCAGGTAGTACTCGCGCTGGGATTTCTCCATCTGGCGCTTGACGCGACCACGGATGCGCTTTTCCACCTGCAGGATGTCGACCTCGTGCTCGAGTTGCTCCAGTAGGCGCTCCAGGCGCTTGCTGACGGAGTACAGGTCCAGCACGGCCTGCTTGTTCTCCAGCTTCAGGGGCAGGTGCGCTGCGATGGTGTCGGCCAGGCGGCCAGCGTCATCGATCGCTGCGATCGAGGTGAGGATTTCGGGGGGAATCTTCTTGTTCAGCTTGACGTACTGGTCAAACTGCTGCGTGACCGCACGGCGCAGCGCCTCCACTTCGGGCGAGGGCTCGCCTTCAGGCTGCACGGGCTCAACCACGGCAGTGAAGAACTCACCTTCGTCGCTGATGGAAACGGTATTGGCACGCTGCACGCCCTCCACCAGCACCTTCACGGTGCCATCGGGCAACTTCAGCATCTGGAGGATGCTGGACACGCAGCCGACGTCGAACATGTCTTCCGCCTTGGGCTCATCCTTGCCGGCGGCTTTCTGGGCCACCAGCATGATCTGCCGACCGGCTTCCATCGCAGACTCGAGCGCCTTGATGGACTTGGGGCGACCCACGAAGAGGGGGATCACCATGTGGGGGAAGACCACGACGTCACGCAGAGGCAACAACGGCAGCGTGATGGGATCAGAGGGAAGAATGGGGTGTCCTGACATGATGGGCTCGCTTTCTCTGATGCCTACTTGGGGCCTTGTCCACAGATCACAAGGGTGGCCAGGCATCTGGCGTAACGATGCACGCCAGACTCACCCTAGCGCCACTGACAACCGTCAGGCGCTGGCTTTCGCTTGCTCCCGGTACACAAGCAGGGGTTGAGCGTTTTCTTCGATGGTGGATTCGTCCACCACCACCTTCTGCACGCCTTCCTTGGCGGGCAATTCGAACATGGTGTCCAGCAAGGCCTGCTCGAGAATGGAACGCAGCCCCCGCGCACCGGTCTTGCGGGCCAGCGCCTTGCGGGCGATGGCAGCCAGCGCGGCCGGGCGGATTTCCAGCTCCACGCCGTCCATGGACAGCAGTTGCTGGTATTGCTTAACCAGGGCGTTCTTGGGCTCGGTCAGGATGCGCACCAAGGCGTCTTCCGTCAATTCACCCAAGGTGGCCACCACGGGCAGACGGCCAATCAGTTCGGGAATGAGACCGAACTTGATGATGTCTTCAGGTTCGACCTCGCGGAACACTTCGCCGACCTTGCGGTCTTCCTTGCTATGCACTTCGGCACCAAAGCCGATGCCGGACTTGACCGAGCGGCTCTGGATGATCTTTTCCAGACCGTCGAACGCACCACCGCAGATGAACAGGATGTTGGTGGTGTCGATCTGCAGGAAGTCCTGGTTCGGGTGCTTGCGGCCACCTTGGGGCGGCACCGAGGCCATCGTGCCTTCGATGAGCTTGAGCAGGGCCTGTTGCACGCCCTCGCCCGACACATCACGGGTGATGGAGGGGTTGTCGGACTTGCGCGAAATCTTGTCGATTTCGTCGATGTAGACGATGCCGCGCTGGGCCTTTTCCACATCGTAGTTACAGTTCTGCAGCAGCTTCTGGATGATGTTTTCGACGTCTTCACCCACGTAACCGGCTTCAGTCAGGGTGGTGGCGTCGGCAATCACGAAGGGCACGTTCAGCAGACGGGCCAGCGTTTGGGCCAGCAGCGTCTTGCCGGAGCCCGTGGGGCCGATCAGCAGGATGTTGCTCTTGGCCAGCTCGACCTCGCCCTTCTTGCCCTCACCCGTGCCCATGTGCTTGAGGCGCTTGTAGTGGTTGTACACCGCCACCGACAGCGTGCGCTTGGCCATGTCCTGCCCGATCACGTACTGATCGAGCGTGGTCTTGATCTCCAGCGGGGTGGGCAGATCGCTCTTGGCGGGGCGGGACTGCTCGGCCTCGGCGGCCACCTCGTCTCGGATGATGTCGTTGCACAGCTCGATACATTCATCACAGATGAACACGGACGGGCCGGCGATCAGCTTCTTGACCTCGTGCTGGCTCTTCCCGCAGAAGGAGCAATACAGGATTTTTTCGCTGGAGGAGCCTTTTTTCTCTGGCATGGTGCGGCCTGTCAAGGAAGCGGCGGGTAAAAATGATGATAAGTCAATTGCGCAGGGCTGCGACCTGAGGAACTGGCGGGGCAGGATGCGGCATTTCCGGTATTCCGGGCTCCTGGCTCAGCCCCACAGGCGTCATTGCCGCTTGTCGAGAACCTTGTCGACCAGACCGTACTCGACCGCCTCGGCGGCCGACATGTAGTAGTCGCGCTCGGTGTCGGTCTGGATTTTCTCCAGGGGTTGCCCCGAGCGGTCGGCCAGGATCCTGTTCAGTTGCTCGCGGGTCTTGAGGATCTCGCGGGCATGGATTTCGATGTCGGTGGCCTGACCCTGGGTACCGCCCAGGGGCTGGTGGATCATGATCTTGCTGTTGGGCAGCGAGAAACGCTTGCCCTTGGCGCCGGCGGCGAGCAGGAACGCCCCCATCGAGGCGGCCATGCCCATACACAGGGTAGAGACATCGGGCTTGATGAACTGCATGGTGTCGAAAATCGACATGCCGGCACTCACCGAGCCCCCCGGCGAGTTGATGTATAGCGAGATGTCCTTGTCAGGGTTTTCGCTTTCGAGGAACAGCAGTTGAGCCACCACCAGGTTGGCCGACTGGTCATTGACCGGGCCGACGAGGAAGACCACCCGCTCGCGCAGCAAGCGGCTGTAGATGTCGTAGGCGCGCTCGCCACGACCGGATTGCTCGATCACCATGGGCACCATGCCCAGGTTCTGAATGTCCAGTGCGCTCATGTGCTTCCTCGGAAAAGTTGGCCCGCGCCACTGCAGCAGGCATAAGACAGTTCGATTCATTATGACGCGCGCAGCGCACGCTCCGATGCGAGGAAAAGACGCCAGCCCTCGCCTGTCGTCAAAGCGTTGCGCCACGGCAGCGAAACGTTGTCACAAAACAAAAAGCACCTGCCTCCACTCGGGATTGCAGGTGCCATCAGACACCCGAATGGGTGTCTTTGCCACGGGCGTGATCAGCCTTGCTGGCCCATCAGCTCTTCAAAGCTCAGCGACTTGTCGGTCACCTTGGCCTTGGACAGAACAAAATCTGCCACATTGGCTTCGATCACGACAGCCTCTACCTCGGCCATGCGCTGGCGATCGCTCATGTACCAGGCCACCACCTGGGCGGGCTGCTCGTAGCTCTGGGCCAATTCCTGGATGTGGGCTTGCAGCTGCTCAGGCTTGGCGTGCAGGCTGTTGGCCTTGACCAGCTCGGCCACGGTCAGACCCAGGCGCACACGGCGCTCGGCCTGGGGCTTGAACATTTCAGCCGGGATCGGGGCCTTGTCGGCGTCCGCCATGCCACGGGCCTTCAAGTCGGCACGGGCTTGCTGGACCAGACGATCGACTTCGGCAGCCACCAGCGACTGGGGCAGGTCAAAATCCACCACCTTCAGCAGGCCTTCCATCACGGCAGCCTTGTTGCGGGCGGCCACGCGGAACTTGACCTCACGCTCCAGGTTCTTCTTGATGTCGGCGCGCAGGCTGTCCAGCGAACCGTCGGCCAGACCCAGGCTCTTGATGAAGTCTTCGGTGACTTCGGGCAGCTGTTGGGCTTCGACCTTCTTCAGGGTGACCAGGAAGTCGGCTTCCTTGCCGGCCACGTCCTTGCCGTGGTAGTCGTCCGGGAACTTCAGGGGGAAGGTCTTGGACTCGCCTGCCTTCATGCCGCGCACAGCCTTCTCGAAGGCTTCGAGCATCTGGCCTTCGCCCACCAGGAACTGGAAGCCTTCAGCCTTGCCGCCTTCAAAGGGCACGCCGTCGATCTTGCCTTCGAAGTCGATGGTGACGCGGTCGCCATCCTGGGCGCCTTCATCGGCAGCGCGCTGGTTGAAGGTGCGGCGCTGCTTGCGCAGGATCTCGACCGTGCGGTCGATGGCGGCGTCGTTGACGTCGGCGGCCACACGCTCGATTTCCAGGGCCGACAGGTCACCGATGGTGACGTCCGGGTAGACCTCGAAGGTGGCGTCGAACTGCAGTTGGCCATCCACCGGGCCGCCGTCTTTCTCGGCGATGCGAGGCTGACCAGCCACGCGCAGTTGGGCCTCTTGAGCGGCGGCGGCAAAGGCTTCACCCAGCTTGTCGTTGACCACTTCGTACTGCACCGACATACCGTAGCGCTGGGCCACGATGTTCATCGGCACCTTGCCAGGACGGAAGCCGTCAGCCTTGGCTGTGCGGGCCAGCTTCTTCAGCCGAGCATCGACTTCGTTCTTGAGGGCGTCGACAGCCACCGACAGCGTGATGCGGCGTTCCAGCTTGTCGAGGGTCTCCACGTTGATCGCCATGATATGAACTCTCAGATTGGATTGAACGGAAAACAGTCTGGTGCGCGGGGGGGGACTCGAACCCCCACACCATTGCTGGCGTCAGGACCTAAACCTGGTGCGTCTACCAATTTCGCCACCCGCGCACTGACCAGGAGAGCCCGGGCGACGCCCGGGCCGGCAATTCATTCGAAGCCAGCGATTGTAAGGGCAAGACAACGGCTTCTCAGTTCTCACGCTTGACGCGGAACCACGCGGCATACATGGCCGGCAGGGCCAGCAGGGTCAGGGCCGTGGCGGCAATCAACCCACCCATGATGGCCACCGCCATCGGCCCCCAGAACACACTGCGGCTGAGGGGGATCATGGCCAGCACGGCCGCTGCGGCGGTCAGCACGATGGGTCGGAACCGGCGCACGGCCGCATCCACCACGGCTTTCCAGTCCGGCACGCCACGGGCGCGGTCGCTCTCGATCTGGTCGATCAGGATGACCGAGTTGCGGATGATCATGCCCGTCAGGGCGATCACGCCCAGCATGGCCACGAAACCGAATGGGCGGTTGAGCAACAGCAGGGCCGCCGCCACGCCGATGATGCCCATCGGACCGGTCAGGAACACCAGCATGGCACGAGAGAAGCTCTGCAGTTGCAACATCAGCAGCGTGAAGATGATGAACAGCATGGCGGGCACGTTCACGAAGATCGAGCCCTGCCCCTTGGAGCTTTCTTCAGCGGTGCCACCCAACTGGACGCGGTACCCCTGGGGCAACTCAGCCTGCAGGGCCTGGATCTGAGGCCACAAGGCCTTGCTCACGGTGGGGCCCTGCACGCCATCGCGCACATCGGCTTGCACCGTGATGGCGAACTCGCGGCCCTCGCGCCACAACACGCCTGGCTCCCAGACCAGTTCGGGCTTGGCCACCTGGCTGACTGGGATCATCCGGCCGCTGGCGGTGGGCACGTAGGCACTGGCCAGGTCTTCCAGGGTCTCCCGCTCGGACAGCGGAGCGGTGAGGACAATGTCGATCAGGCGGTCTTCCTCGCGGTACTGGGCCACGATGTTGCCGGTGTTGCGCACGCGGCTCGACTGGGCGATGGACTGGGTGCTCACACCCAGGGCGCGGGCCTTGTCCTGGTCCACCACCAGGCGAATGGCCTTGATGGACTGGTTCCAGTTGTCATTCACACCGTACAGGTCGGGGTGGTCACGCAGGATGACCTTGGCCTTGTCGGCCGCCTGGCGCAGCACCTGGATGTCCGGCCCCACGATGCGGAATTGAACGGGGTACGGCACCGGCGGGCCGTTGGGCAGCAGACGGACCCGACCACGGGCTTCGGGGAACTCGGCCGCCAGCACCTCAGGCAGCCGCTTGCGCAAAGCTTCACGCTCGGCCAGGCTGCCCGGCAACACCACCACCTGAGCGATGTTGCTCTGCGGGAAGATCTGGTCCATCGGCAGGTAGAAGCGGGGCAGGCCCGAACCAATCCAGGCACTCACCGTGCGCACGCCCTCTTCCTTCATCACGCGGGCCTCGAAGCGCTTGGCGACGTCCTCCGTGGCGTGAATGCTGCTGCCTTCGGGCATCCACAGGTCCACGATCAGCTCAGGGCGGCTGGAATCCGGGAAGAATTGCTGCTGCACCTTGCCCATGCCGATCACGCCCAGCACCATGGCCAGGGCCGTCAGGCCGATGGTGATCCAGCGGTGGGTGACACACCAGTTCACCAGCGCACGGAAACGGTTGTAGAACGGGGTGTCGTACAGGTCGGCGCTCTGCCCTTCAGCCGAAACCTTCGGGCGGGTCTTGAGCAGGCGCAGGCCCAGGTAGGGCACAAAGTACACCGACACCACCCAGGAGATGATCAAGGCAGCAGCCGTGACGGCAAAGATGGCAAAGGTGTACTCACCCACAGCGGAGTTGGCCATGCCGATGGGTAGGAAGCCGGCAGCGGTGATGAGCGTGCCCGTCAGCATGGGCATGGCCGTGATGTCATAGGCGGCGATGGCCGCACGGAACTTGTCGTAGCCTTCTTCCAGCTTGTGGACCATCATCTCGACGGCGATGATGGCGTCATCCACCAGCAAACCCAGCGCAATGATCAAGGCACCCAGCGAGATCTTGTGCAAGCCCACGTGCCAGAAGTACATCACCAGGAAGGTGACGGACAGCACCAAGGGGATGGAGATGGCCACCACCAGGCCGGGCCAGATGTCCAAGCGCAAGGGTTTGGTGTGAAGCCCCAGGCTGAGGAAGCTGACCACCAGCACCACCACCACGGCCTCGATCAAGACCTTGACGAACTCACCCACCGAGGCAGAGACCGCCTCGGGCTGGTTCTGGATCTGCGAGAGCTCGATGCCCACGGGCAGTTCCCCCCGGATGCGCTCGGTGGCGGTCTTCAGCGCCTTGCCCAGGGCGATGATGTCACCCCCCTTGGCCATGGACACGCCCAGCGCAATGACCTGCCGCCCCTGGTGGCGCACCTTGGGCGCGGGCGGCTCCTGGTAGCCGCGACGGATGACGGCCACATCACCCAGCTTGAGCGTACGGCCTTCGCCGGTCTGGGGGTTGATGGCGCGGATGGGCAGACGCTTGAGGTCATCGACCGACTTCAAAGCACCGTCCACGCGCACGGGCACGCTCATCTTCTCGCTGGTGTGCACACCACCGCTCTCGATGATGTTTTGCGCGTTGAGCTGCGCCACGATGCTGGCGCCTGACACGCCCAGCTGAGCCAGCTTGAGGGCTGGCAGCTCGATGTAGATCGTCTCGGGCTGAACGCCGAACATCTCCACCTTGGCCACGCCGGGCACGCGCAAGAGGTCGGCGCGCACGTCGTCGGCGAAGCGGCGAAGCTCTTCATCGGTGAAACCATCGGCCGACAGGGCGTAGATGGAGCCATAGACATCACCGAATTCGTCGTTGAAGAACGGGCCCATCACCCCTTGTGGCAAGGTGTGGCGCATGTCGCCAATCTTCTTGCGCGCCTGGTACCAGAGATTGGGGATCTCTCTGGGCGGCGACGAGTCCTTCACCATCAGCAGGGTGTACGACTCGCCCGGCTTGGTGTAGGACTGGATCTTGTCCGCATAGGGCACCTGCTGCAGGGTGCGCTCGATCTTGTCGGTAACCTGCTCGGCCATCTCCTGGGCCGTGGCCCCGGGCAGGAAGGCGCTGACCACCATGATGCGGAAGGCGAACGGGGGGTCTTCGTCCTGCCCCAGCTGGAAATAGGCCGCAGCGCCCAGCAGCATCAGCACCACTAACAAGTAGCGCGTCAGGGCGGGGTGCTCCAGCGCCCAGCGAGAGATGTTGAAACGGCTGCCGCGGTCGTGCAGCGAGGACGCACCCTCGGGTGCCCCGTGTTGGTCGGGCATGCTCATGAACAGGCTCCCCGGCGATCAGGAACGGGGGGCCGAGGCGGCCGCCGCGGCGGCACCAGGCTCTTGATAGCGGCGCACCTTCTGGCCTGGCTGCAGTACATGGGCACCGGCGGTGACCACCTCCTGGCCGGGCTTCAAGCCTTGCGCCACCAGCACGATGTTGCCCAGCACATCACCCAGCACCACCGGCACGGGCTGCACTGTCATGGCCTTGGCATCCAGTACCCACACCACCGAGCGACCGCCCTGCTCTGCCACGGCGTGCAAGGGCACGTGCAGGCCCTGAGCCGCCCGCGCCGGTGCCTGGATGCGCACGGTGGCCGTTTGACCCAGTGAAAACTTGGCAGCACCCACATCGGCCTTGATCTGGAAGGTGCGGGTCAGGGGATCGGCGGAGGACGCCACCTCGCGCACGACCACGGGCGACCACTCGGACGAACCCCAGCGGCGCACGCTGACGGCACCAGGCTTGCCACGCAGGGCACGAGCGTGATCCACCAGGTCTTCCGGCACCGAGAACACGACATCACGTGGACCGTCGTGGGCCAGCACCACCACTGGCGTACCGGCGCCCACCACCTGGCCGGGTTCGGCCATGACGGCCGTGACCACGCCCGCCGAGGCGGCCGTCAGTCGCGCGTAGCGCGCCTGGTTGGCCTGCACGCCCGACTGGGCTTGCGCCTGAGCCAGCTGCGCCCGCGCCGCCTTCGCGGCGGTGTCGTAGGTGTCCAGTTGCGCCTGGCTGATGAAGCCTTGCTGGCGTAACTCAGTGAAGCGCTTGAGGTTGGCCTCCGCCTGGCTGGCCTGGGCCTGCGCGGCCGACAGCGCGGCCTGGGCGGCCTGAGCCGTCAGGCGCAGATCGGTGGGATCGAGCTCGGCCAGGGCCTGGCCAGCCGCCACGGTGTCCCCCACATTGACCAGCCGACGCACCACCTTGCCAGGCACCTGGAATCCGACTTGGGACTCGATGCGCGCCCGGATCTCGCCCGAATACTCTCGCTCAGCCGTGCCTCCCACCTCACTGAGGACCAAGGTACGCACCGAGCGCACGGGTTGGGGGGATTCAGGGGCGGGGCCGCAGCCCGACAGGAACACGAACAGAGTCAGGGCGCCGCACAGCGAGGCCCTGGAAAAGGAGGAGGTGATCATGGAAAAGCAGGTTTCTGGTCAATAACTGACCGACCGGTCAGTAATGTAGGCAAAGCCCTCTCGCGCTGTCAATCCAAGGTGTTGCGACAATCATGGGATGGCGCCACACACCATGTCACGATACGAAAACACCCCACCTGGGCCCGAGGGCCATTTTCAGCCACGCGCCGGAAGCAGCCTCCACTATGCCTTGCAATTGACACCTGTGCTGCACCGCCCACTGGTGAGCACCATGCTGGCCATCTGGCATGCCATGGCGCGCATCCCGCTGGAGCTCAGCGACCCTGGCGTTGCCGAGGCCAAGCTGCGCTGGTGGCAACAGGAATGGGTGCGCTTCAGTCAGGGGCAAGCGCAGCATCCTTTGATGACACGCCTGGACTCCGAGCGGAAGATGCTGGGCGCCGCCCCTCTGGACCCCGCAGGCTGGCACCTGCAAGCGGAGGGCTGGATCCAGCTCGCCCATCAAAACCGATGGATCGACCAGGCCAGCCTGGATCAACACATCGACATCACCACCGGCCAGGCTGCCGCGCAATGGGCTCAGTTGCTGGGCGCCACCAGCGAGCCCGCCCAGCACGCTGCACGCACCTTGGGCCGTGGCCTGCGCCGGGCGCATCTGCTGTCACGCCTGGGCCAGGACGCCCGCGCTGGCTGGGTGATGGTGGGCATTGACCTTCTGCAACAGCATGATGTGAAGGCCCATCAGTTGACGCGGCCGACATCCCCCCCGCCCGACGGCTGGGCAGCACTGCGCGACGAATTGGTTCAGCGAGCGCGCGGCGAGCTTCGGGCGGGCTGGCAGCAGGCCACGGCCGTGACCAGTGCCGAGCGCCGCGCGCTCTTGCCGCTGCTGGCCCTGGCGCGGTGTGCGGACGCGCTGTGCCAGGAACTGGCCCGCTCGGGCGACGCGGTGCTGCATCAGCGCGTGGTGCTGACGCCACTGCGCAAAGCCTGGATCAGCGGCCAGACCCGCTGGGGCGTGGGAAGTCTGTGATCAGCCCTCAGGGCTAGAGCGACGGGCCGCAGCCGGGGCCCAAGACACCCCCTGCCCTGCAGGTGCCGACGGTGCAGCGCCGGGCGGTGGCACGGCCGGAGCGAAGGGCGCGGCCAAAGGCTCGCCCACGAACAAGCCTTGCTGCGGCCACTGCACGCTGCGCCAATAGGCTTCGATGGCGGTGGCGCCTTGCACGTAAAACAGCAGCAAGGCCTGCGGGTGCGGGAACTTCTGCAGGTGGGCGCAGGGCTCGCTGGTGGTGCCGTAACTGGCAGTGGCACCGGCCTGGATCCAGGACAGCACGGTCATCTGCCCGGTCGGACGGTCCAGCAGGCCGCCAAACGAGGTGAGGTGATCGGCCAGGGCTCCGGGCAAGAACTTCACCTCATTCAGGTAAGGCACCTGTACCGCACCGGTCAGGTACATGATCACGCGATCGGCCTGACGCAGGGCGTCGGTTTTGTCCAGCGACACGTCCAGACCAAAGGCCGGTACCGGCCCGGCGGGCGGAAACAGTCGCTCACGCACACTGCGCACCCGGTCTGAAGTGGTCACGAAGTGCACCCGGGCGGGCAGACCACCTTTGAGCCCTGCGGTGCTGTCAGCCTTCACGCCACGGTCGATCAAGGCCGTGGCCTGGGCCACATCGGGCGCGGCCAGCAACATGCTCAAGCGCATGCCGTGATCACGCCAGGGCCGCAACGACGGCGACCCGAAGTAGGCCGAATTGCGAGAGCTGGCGCAGGTGCTGGTCTGACACAGCTTGGCATCAAAGCCCATGGTCAGGGCGCCCGAGATGGAGTTGCAATCCACGGCAAACGGCAAGCGCCAGGCCAGCGCCAGGGCCTGCACCCGGTCACCAAAAAACGCATCCACCTTCTCTTTGAAGTCGGCGAACTCGGCGGCCGACAGGGTGCCCTTCACCGGCAACGACACGCGCAAGATGTGCTTGTCGGGAATGCCCCGGGCCCGGGCGTAGTAAGCCCCCACCTGGGTGGAATACGGATCGTCCTCGTTGATGATGAGGCCCAGATCTTGGGCGGACAGCCGCCCCACCACCCTGGGCACCCGGGACCACTGCCTTCTCGGCATCACGCTCCAGGCGGGCACGGCCTCGTCCGCCGAGGTCGTGCCCGCGCTCGTGGCGGCAGACGCAGCCCCCCCCTTGGTCGCAGCGGCACTCGCGTCAGGAGGCTGGGCGTGCCCCAAAGCCATGCTCAACCCAAGCCCGGCTGCCAGGCACTGCCCCATCAACCTGGCCGTCCACCGAGGCCAGCGAGAACCCAAGAATCGTGATGTCTTCGTCATAGGCATATGAAATGCGAAAAAAGGCCTTGGGCAAACCGGGAACTGGGCTCAAGGCCGGTCATTTTTCGCCGATTGAGCAGGGATCCCACTTCCTAAAAACCGTTCCCACAGAGGAAAACCCCATGAGCGAGCCCAAGCATCATCAGACGTCGATCCAGGTTCTCGGCCGAATGTTCTCCCTGCTCGATGCGCTGGCCCGCGAAGGTGGATCGGTTTCACTGAAATCCATCAGCGAGCAAACAGGCCTGCACCCCTCGACCGCGCACCGGATCCTGAACGACCTGGCCGTGGGCGGCATGGTCGAGCGCTCAGGGCCTGGGGCTTACCGCCTGGGCCTGAAAATGATGAACTACGGCAACTTGGTCCGGTCGCGGCTGGATGTACGTGACCTGGCCGCCCGTCCCATGCAGGACCTGCATCGCCAGACGGGTCAGACCGTGTCCTTGTATTTGCGCCACGACGACGATGCCTTGTGCGCCCTGAGAACCACCGTGGAACGCCAAGGCGTGAGCGTGGCCCGGGTCAACGGCGTGCGCTTGCCCCTGTGCAGCCACGTGATCGGCCGGGTTTTGTTGCTGGACGACAGCACCCTGACCCTGCATGCGCTGTCGCAATCACAAGCGGCGCGGCTGGAAGGCATTCAATCGGATCTGGCCACCTTGCGCCAGCAAGGCGTGCTGATCGATCTGGACCAGCAAGACGATGGTCAACCCCATCATGCAGTGGCACCCGTGCTGGACGACCAGGGACGCGTGTGCGCCAGTCTGTGCCTGCACCTGAGCAGCCGGATGTGCCCCGTTGAATGGATGGACCACCTCAAGGCGGCCAGCCAATCCATCTCGGCCGGCATGGGGCACTTGGGCTCAGCGGTCGGCTGAGCTTCGTCAGCCCGGCTCTGGCGAAGAGCCTGCCCGCATCAGGAGGTGATCTTGGCGCGAGGCAGGTAAACACCCAGCGAACCTTCTTCGGCCGCCATCTCCAGCCAGCGACGGATGCGCTCAGCATCCGACAGGCGCGCCTGCTTGCCCGCCGAGTCGAGGAAGACCATGATGAACTTGCGACCGGCCATTCGGGCCTGCATCACCAGGCAGCGCCCAGCTTCGACGATGTAGCCGGTTTTCTGCAAACCGATGTCCCAGTCCGAGCGGCGCACCAGGCTGTTGGTGTTGCGGTACTGCAGATGGCGCTGACCAACGACCACTGAGTGCTCGGGCGAAACCGACAGATCACGAATCAAGGAATTCTGGTACGCCACACGTGCCAGTATGGACAAGTCTCGGGCGCTGGACTGGTTATGGCTGCTCAGGCCCGTGGGGTCGGCAAAGCGCGAATCATGCATGCCCAACAGTCGGGCCTTGGCATTCATGGCACTGACGAAGGCATGCACACCGCCCGGGTAGGTGCGGCCCAATGCATGCGCAGCACGGTTCTCGGACGACATCAGAGCCAGGTGCAGCAACTCACCCCGGGTGAGCGTGGTGCCCACGGGCAGACGCGAGCTGCTGTGCTTCAGGGTGTCCACATCATCCGACGTGATGGTGATGCGCTCGTCCAGCGATAGGTTGGCCTCGGTGACCACCAAGGCGGTCATCAGCTTGGTCAGCGACGCGATGGGCAGCACTGCATCGGAGTTTTTGGCAAACACGACTTCGTTGGTGTCCTGATCCACCACCAGGGCCACACTAGATTGCAACTCCAGCGGATCGCGGGTTTCGTGGAGGCCATACAGCCGACCGAACGACGCGCGCTGAACACGGCTGTCAGACGCCATAGACATGGCCGGGGTACGCGGCACCATCTCGGCCGAGACCGACATGGGCGCAAACGCGGGCAAAGCGGCAGCGCCAGCGGCTGCAGTGGTGGCTGCGACGGCCGCACGCTCGACACGGGACGAGCGCGTGGGGCCTTCAGCCACCAGGATGTTACGAGAGGAGCGTTTGTTGGCCGCTTCGCGGCGAGACTCGCGCTGCTTTGCGGCACGGGCTTCAGCGCGAGACGTTGACCGCTTGGCGAGCTTTTCAGTGCGACCTGCCTTGCTGTTGCGGGCCGCTTCACGGCGTTCTTTGGCAGAACGAACCTTCTTGCCGGCCTCAGCCTGGCGGATGGCCTTTTTGTCAACCTGCTTCTTGGCTGACTGCTCGGCCTTGGCCTTGCCGACTTTGGACTTGGCGCCATTTTTAGCCTTGGCCTCGGTGCGGGCAATGCTGGAGCGCTCAGGTGCGGCCTGGACGGACGCAGGCACAGCCACCCCCAATGACACCACACACACAAGGGCCTGACACCAGCCCAGGATCTTCAGCATTGGTTTATGCACGGCACAGCCCCTTCATCTTGGCACCAGTGTATATAAAAAACGCGCAAGATCAAGCACTTACGCGCCTTTTATAAAGTAACTCGGTTGCCCGAGCCACTGTTTCCAGGGTCAACCCTGAGCTGCCACCTTCTCGGCCTTGCTGTGGAGCTTGTTCAAAGCCGACAAATAGGCTTTGGCAGACGCCACAACGATGTCCGGGTCAGCGCCGACCCCATTGACAACCCGCCCGCCGTGTTGCAAGCGAACCGTCACCTCACCTTGGGATTCTGTGCTTCCAGAGGTGATGGCATTCACGGAGTACAGGACGATTTCCGCGCCACTTTTCACGACAGACTCGATGGCCTTGAGACTGGCGTCCACCGGGCCATTGCCTTGACTGCTGGCTTTGTGCTCAGAGGCACCGGCCGCAAACACCACGCTGGCCTGAGGGCGCTCGCCGGTTTCGGAGTGCTGCGACAGCGAGAGCAAACGGTAATGCTCTTGTTCGCTGGTCACGCTCTCGTCACCCACCAAGGCAATGATGTCTTCGTCAAAGATCTCGCTCTTGCGGTCAGCCAGTTCCTTGAACTTGGCAAAGGCTGCGTTGACTTCGGCTTCAGAGTCGAGGTCGATGCCCAACTCTTCCAGACGCTGCTTGAAGGCGTTGCGGCCCGAAAGTTTGCCCAGCACGATCTTGTTGGCGGCCCAGCCCACGTCTTCAGCGCGCATGATTTCGTAGGTGTCGCGCGCCTTCAGCACGCCATCCTGGTGGATGCCGGAGGCGTGGGCAAAGGCATTGGCGCCCACCACGGCCTTGTTGGGCTGTACGACAAAGCCGGTGGTTTGAGACACCAGGCGCGAAGCAGGCACGATCTGTTTCGTGTCGATGCCCACATCGAGACCAAAGTAATCGCGGCGGGTGCGCACCGCCATCACGATTTCTTCCATGGCGCAGTTGCCCGCGCGCTCGCCCAGGCCGTTGATGGTGCACTCCACCTGACGGGCGCCACCGATCTTCACGCCGACCAAGGAGTTGGCCACGGCCATGCCCAGGTCGTTGTGGCAGTGCACCGACCAGATGGCCTTGTCCGAGTTAGGCACCTTCTCGCGCAAGGCCTTGATGAAATTGCCGTAGAGCTCAGGAATGGCGTAGCCCACCGTGTCAGGAATGTTGATGGTGGTGGCGCCCTCGGCGATCACGGCTTCGCAAACGCGAGCCAGGAAGTCGAGCTCAGAGCGGTACCCGTCTTCAGCCGAAAACTCGACATCGCTGGTGAGATTGCGGGCGAAGCGCACCGAGCGCTTGGCCTGCTCCAGCACCTCTTCCGGCGACATGCGCAGCTTTTTCTCCATGTGGAGCGGGCTGGTGGCGATGAAGGTGTGGATGCGCCAGGCGTTGGCGCCCTTCAGGGCCTCGGCCGCACGGGCGATGTCGCGGTCGTTGGCCCGGGCCAGCGAGCAGACGGTGGAGTCTTTGATGACATCGGCGATGGCCTTGATGGCTTCGAAGTCGCCATTGGACGACGCTGCAAAGCCGGCTTCCATCACATCCACCTTCATGCGCTCCAGTTGGCGGGCGATGCGCAGCTTTTCCTCACGGGTCATCGAGGCGCCGGGCGATTGTTCGCCATCGCGCAAAGTGGTGTCGAAAATGATGAGCTTGTCGGTCATGGTGGTCTCCGTCAGAGAAAGTGGCCGGCCGCCTGCCGCTGTGCGGTTCGTGTGGCTGGGAGACTTTCTGTCGTGTGCAACACGTTCAGGCAATCGCCAAACAAAACGGCCCGCAAGAAGCGCTTGGCGGGCCGTGATGCAAAAGGACTGATGTACAGACGTCAGCGATCAACGCGCCCGGGGCACTCCAGTTAGTAGCAGCAGCGATGCGTTGAACGTGTTCATGGCTTCAATATAGCATGGCCCTTTCGGGCGCAGCAGCCGGGCTTGTGCGGATTTTTCTATCAACGGTGTAGGCCGGCTTCATCGGGCTCGTCGGTCGAGGTGGAAATCACGGACACCGGCTTGCCCTTGAGACGCTTCCAGATGTACACGCCATACCCCGAGGTGCCGTAGATCACGAAGATCGCAAACAGCACGATGGGCGGGTGGATGGTGATGACGGCCAGGCCCAAGGCGATGGCCACCACCACGATGAAGGGCACGGTGCGGCGGAAGTTGACATCCTTGAAGCTGTAGAACGGAATGTTGGTGACCATGGTCAAACCCGCGTACAAGGTGACGGCAAACGCCATCCACACCATCCAGGGCAGGGTAAGCGCACTCTCACCCAGGTCGGTGACGACCCAGATCATGCCCATGACCAAGCCGGCCGCCGCCGGGCTGGGCAAGCCCTGGAAGAAGCGCTTGTCAACCACCGCGATGTTGGTGTTGAAGCGTGCCAGACGCAGCGCCGCGCACGAGCAGTACACAAAGGCGGCGATCCAGCCCCACTTGCCCAGGTCTTTCAAGGCCCATTCGTAAATGATCAGCGCAGGCGCCGCGCCGAAGGACACCATGTCCGACAGGCTGTCCATCTGCTCGCCAAAGGCGCTCTGGGTGTTGGTCATGCGGGCGACCCGGCCATCGAGGCTGTCGAGCACCATGGCACAAAACACGCCGATGGCGGCCAGCTCGAAGCGGCCATTCATGGCCATGACGATGGCGTAAAAGCCCCCAAACAGGGCCGCCACCGTGAACAGATTGGGCAGGATGTAAATGCCCTTGCGGCGCGGGCGCACGACCTCGTCGGCCTCGTGCTCGGGGGCCTCATCGGGCTCGGTGGGGTGGGGGTTGGGCGGACTCATGCAGACTGAAGAGAAGCAAGGATCGACGTCGTGGCCACCACCCGGTCACCGGGGGCCACGAGGGGCACGGCGCTGATGGGCAGGTAGACCTCCAGGCGGGCACCGAAACGCACCAAGCCATAGCGCTGACCACGGGTGAGGGTTTCGCCCGGCCGAATATGGCACAGGATGCGGCGGGCCAACCAACCGGCCACCTGCACCAGGGTGATGGTTTGCCCGCCGGAATCAATGATCACGGCGTTGCGCTCGTGCAGCGGCGAGGCAGGATCCAGACTGGCGTGAAACATGGGGCCCGGGTGGTACTGAACGGAGGTGACCACGCCATCCACGCTGGCGCGGCTGGCGGGGCCATCGACCCAGCTCGAGGTCAGGCTGATGCGCAGGGCCTCGCGGTTGGCGTAGGGGTCGCGAACGCGGTCGATGCGAACCACACGGCCATCGGTGGGCGCCAACACGGCTCCGGGTTGGGTGGGTACCACGCGCGGGCGCTGCTGCCAGCGCCAGAACAACCAGGCACTCAACATCGCCAGGGCTGGCAAACCCAAGGTTGGCCACCACCAGTTGGCCAGGGCCGCCAGCATCAACGCAAGCACACTCCACCAGGGGTGTTGTCGCGCCAGAATCAAAAACGAAGGCGTCATCATCGTGGGGCGGAGGATACCCCAGGCAGGGCAGCCTGATGCAGCACCCGCTGTGGAAACGGAATTTCCACGCCCAACTGCTGCAGTTTGGCCAGAATGGCGAGGTTCACCGCTGATCGGACCGAGAGCTGGCCGTTTTCAGGATCGTCAATCCAGAACGAAATGGTCAACTCCAGGCCATCGGCGGCAAAGTTCGTCAGGAAGACGTTGGGGCCTGGGTCTGCCAGCACGCGAGGCACCTGCATGATGGAAGACTTCAGTTCGCTGATCACCCGATCGACATCACTGCCATAGGCCACCTGCACCAGCACGGTCAGCGCTATCCGTCGATCGGCCAGTGAGGCGTTTTCCACCCGCTGGGTGATGAGGAGCTCGTTGGGAACAATGCACTCGCGGCCGTTAGGTGCCCGCAGCAGGGTATAGCGGGTCTTGATGTCGGTGACCTGGCCCTCGAAGTTGTCCACGCGAACCAGATCGCCGATGCGCAGGCTGCGCTCGGCCAAGATGACAAAGCCGCTGACGTAGTTGGCCGCCAGCTTCTGCAAGCCGAAACCGATGCCCACGCCCAGGGCGCCACCGAGCACGGACAGAGCGGTCAAATCCACCCCCGCGGCACTCAGGGCCATCATCAGGCCCAGGACCAGCAACAAGGCCCGGATGGCGTTGGCCGCGATCTTGCGCAGCGACAGGTTGTCACCCGTGCCTTTGAGCAATCGAGACTCGATCGCTGATGACAAGGACAGCGACAGGATCAGCACCAGCACAGCGCTGATCGCGCCCTCCAGGAAGTTGCGCAGCGAGATCTCGGTGGAGCCAAAGGTCCAGCGGATCTGGTCCAGCTCGTTCAGCACCAGGGGCAGCACGCCCAAAATCCAGAGGATGGATGCCAGCCACGCCACCCACGACACGGTGCGCTCCACGATGCGAACGTGGGCCGAGTCGGGGAAGATGAAGCGCAAGACCTTGACCGTCAGGCGAATCACCACCAACGACAGCAGCATGGGCACCGCCACCCGCATGACCACCGAGGGGTCGCCCTGAGCCAGCCAGCGACTGGCACCAAAGGTAAACGCCAGGGCCATGACCGGGAACAAGGCGCCGTCGATCACGTGGTGCCCCAGCCAGATGGAGGCCACATCGCCAGGCTCACGACCCCGCCAGGCGCGCACCAGCAGCCAGGCCACGCTCAGGCACACGCCCAGGATGAGCAGGTCTCTCAAGTTGTGCGGGTGGCCCAACTGGGCCCACAGCAAGGAAGGATCGTTCAGAGCCAGGACGGGGCGAGGGGCACTCGCCGCAGGGTCAATCGACACAGTCATTGCAAACAGACTCGGGTGGCACAGCCTGATCCAGGCGCATGCCCGTCAGTACTCCACCAAGGTTTTGACATGTGCGGCCACCGAGCGTCCCAGGGCACTGAGGTGGTAGCCGCCCTCCAGGCACGAGACGATGCGCCCCTGCGCATGGCGTCGTGCCACATCCATGATTTTCTCAGTGATCCAGACGTAATCGGACTCGACCAGACTCAGCCCGCCCATGTCGTCCTCGCGGTGGGCATCAAAACCGGCCGAGACGAAGATCATCTCGGGCTGAAAGTCTTCCAGCCGGTAGAGCCAGTAGCTTTCGATCACGTCACGCACCAGTTTGCCGTCGCTGTGCGCCGGCACAGGCACATTGACCATGTTGCCAGCCCGGCAGTCTGCTCCCGAATAGGGGTAAAACGGGTGCTGAAACAGGCCCACCATCAGCACACGGTCATCACCGGCCATGATGTCCTCAGTGCCGTTGCCGTGGTGCACATCAAAGTCCACGATGGCCACGCGCTGAAGACCGCGACGGTCCAGGGCATGTCGCGCCGCCACCGCCACGTTGTTGAAAAAACAAAAACCCATGGTCTGGTTGTGCAGCGCATGGTGTCCCGGGGGCCGAACGGCACAGAAGGCGTTGTTGAGTTTGCCGTCCAGCACGGCGTCGGTGGCGGCCACCGCCGCCCCGGCGGCACGCCAGGCGGCCGATCGTGTCCCTGGGCAGGCCCAGGTGTCCGGATCCAGCGCCCGGGTGTCGCCGCTGGCCTCCAGATGCTGAAGGAAATCGTCCAGGTGGAGCACGTAGCTGAGATCGTGCGCCAGGGCCAGGTCATCGTTGCTGGCCAGAGGCACCTCGCCCGGAATCAGAAAAGCATCCAGTCCATGAGCCCGCAGTTGGTCTTCGATGGCGTGGATGCGCTGCGCACATTCGGGGTGGCCGGCGCCCATGTCGTGCGCCAGGCAGTCGGGGTGTGAGAAATAGCCGGTGGCCATGGTTTGTCTCGTTCTGCACGCCAAGCGTGTATACGTTATGGTTCGATGATGCTGCGCAATGACACGCCCTCAGGCCCAAGGCCGTCAACCACTGCCCGTGACCGGGCCCTCAGCCACATGCCACCACTGTCGCTTCTCGTTGATCAGGTTAGCACGATCGTGGTGGGCAAGCGAGAGCAGATCAGCCTGTGTGTGACCTGCCTGCTGGCCGGTGGACACCTGCTGATTGAAGACGTGCCGGGTGTGGGCAAGACCACCCTGTCGCAGGCCTTGGCGTGCAGCTTGGGCCTGGCGTTTTCGCGCGTGCAGTTCACATCAGATTTGCTGCCCTCGGACCTGATCGGCGTGAGCGTGTTCGAGCGTCAGAAGGATGCGTTTGTGTTCCACCCTGGGCCGGTCTTTGCTCAGGTGCTGCTGGCCGACGAGGTGAACCGGGCCGGCCCACGCACCCAAAGCGCCCTGCTGGAAGCCATGGAAGAACGCCAGGTGTCGGTCGACGGCGTCACACACGCCCTGCCCTCGCCGTTTTTCGTCATCGCCACGCAGAACCCCACCGAGCAATTGGGCACACACGCCCTGCCAGAGTCGCAACTGGACCGATTTGCCTTGAGGCTGTCGCTGGGCTACCCGACGCTGGACGACGAACGAGCCCTGCTGTCCGGGCGTGACCGTCGTGAGGCCCTGCAAACCTTGCAGCCGGTCATGACGCTGGACGACTGGCGGGGCTGGCAGTCCAAAGTGCTGGACGTGCACGTGGCCGATGCCTTGCTGGATTACCTGCTGGCCCTGATCAGTGCCACGCGCGACGGGCGGTGGTTCGTGCAGGGCCTGAGCCCCCGGGCGGGCCAGTCTTTGCTGCGCCTGGCACGCGCGCGGGCACTGCTCCAGGGGCGGGCTCATGTGTCGCCCGAGGACATCCAGACACTGTGGGTGCCCGCCGTGTCACACCGGCTGCAGCCCCTGCCGTCGTCAGGCCGTGGCGCCGCCGCGCAAGCCCGCGCCTTGCTGGAAGCCACCCCGGTGCCATGACGAATCACGCTGGGGTGCGGCAGCGCTGGCGGGCGTGGGTGGCGGCCTGGTGGGCCGCCCGCCTGCCCCGGCAAGACGCCGTGACGCTGACGCACCGCAATTTGTACATCCTGCCCACCAGGGCGGGTTGGGCATTCATCGTGGTGGTGCTGGTGTTGCTGCTGGCGTCCATCAACGAGCAACTGAACCTGGGCTACGCCCTGACGTTTCTGCTGGGGGGGCTCGGCGTTGGTGGGTTTGCACCAGACCCACGCCAACCTGCATGGCCTGCAATGGCAATGGCATCGACCGCCCCAGGTGCATGCGGGCGCCGCCCTGCGGCTGCAACTGCAGGTGTTGAACCCGCACCGCCGACGCCACCGCTTCGGGCTGAGCGCCCGTTGGGATGATCAACACACCGTGGCGCTCGAGGTGCCCGCCGGCGCGACCCTGCGTTGCGAACTGGACATTCCCACCACCGCACGCGGCCCCCTGCACATCGAGCGCCTGACGCTGGAAACACGCTACCCCTTGGGCCTGTTTCGGGCCTGGGGCTACTGGCGCCCAGCCAGCACGGTGCTGGTGTGGCCAGCCCTGGATCCCCATGCCCCGCCGTTGCCAGGTCACACGGGTGACGGCGATCTGCCGGACAGCCCAGCCGCCAGCCTGGGTCGGCAAGGTCAGCTGGACGGGCTGCGGGCTTACCACCGGGGCGACCCCATGAAATGGGTGGCCTGGAAGAAATCCACCCACACCCTGGCGGCCGGCGCGGGCCTGGTGGCGAGAGAACCCACCCGACACCACAGCCCGGATGTGTGGCTGGATCTGGAACACAGCCCCGGGCTGGGCAGCCTGCCCATGGAAGCACGCCTATCGCGCCTGGCCAGCTGGCTGCTGCAGGCCGAAGCCGAGCACGCCGAGGGCGGGGCTGAGTATGGCTTGATCCTGGGGGCGTACCGCATTGCACCGTCGCATGGCCCGGTGCACCTGCAACAGTGCCTGGATGCCCTGGCCTGCTGGCCCCAGGCACCTGGAGGCGCCACATGATGTCTCGCATGAGCACGCTACCCTGGTCGGGTGCCAGTGCCCGCCTGAGCCGCGAGGGGCGTGACACCCTCTGGTTGCTCGCCGCACTGACCCTGAGCATGGCGCCGCACCTGACGCGCTTGCCGGTGTGGTGCGCCGCAGGGGCCCTGCTGGCCCTGGCCTGGCGAGCGTACCTGGCCTGGGGTGATCGCCCCTTGCCCTCTCGATGGGTGCTGACCGCGGCCTTGGTGGGCAGCGTGGGGCTGACGCTGTGGAGCCACCACACCATCGTCGGACGCGAGGCGGGCATCACCCTGGTGACGGTGCTGGCCAGCCTCAAAACCCTGGAGTTGCGCGCCCGCCGAGACGCCTTCGTCATCACATCACTGGGCTTCTTTCTGGTGCTGACGCAGTTCATCCACTCGCAAAGCCCCTTGATGGCGGCGCTGATGCTGGTGGTGGTTTGGGCGCTGATGACTTCCCTGGTGCTGGCGCAACGGCCCCTGGGACGCCCACCGCTGCGGGAGGTGGGCCGGGCCACGGCACGGACCATGCTGATGGGCCTGCCCGTGATGCTGGTGCTGTATGTGCTGTTTCCGCGCCTGGGGCCGCTGTGGAGCAACCCAGGGCTGGAGAGTGCCCGCACCGGGCTGTCAGACCGCATGGAGATGGGCCAGGTGTCCGAGCTGGCCCTGGATGACTCGATTGCCATGCGCGTGCGTTTCGAGGGCACGCCCCTGGCACCCAAAGACCTGTACTTTCGAGCCCTGGTGTTGGGGCAGTTCGATGGGCGCACCTGGCTGCCCCGCCGCCCCAACTCACCCACCCAGGCACTGATGGACAGCCCGGCCCAGCTGAGAGCGGGCTCGCCACCCCGGCTCTACCGGTATCAATTGACCCTGGAGCCTCAGCCGATTCCTTACCTGCCCTTGCTGGATGGCACCCTGCAAGCCAGCCCCACCCCACCGTTCGACAAGCCGATCCCGCAGGCGCGTGGACGGGAATGGGTGCTGGACCGCCCCTTACAGCAACGGGCTCAACTGGATGCCGCAGCGGTGCTGCCCGAGGCCCTGCAAGCCTCGAGCGAAAACGCCGTGAGCCTGCGCGACTGGCTGCAACTGCCACCCGGCTACAACCCACGCACGCTGAACTGGGCCCTTCGAATGCGCCGCCAGAGCGACTGGATGGAGGCGCCCGCCTCGGTGGTCGTGGCCCGCCTCTTGGCCTACATCCGTGACAACGACTTCCGCTACACCCTGATGCCGCGCGATGCCGAGGCGCCCACCTTGCACACCATCGACCGCTTCTGGCTGGACAGCCGCGCCGGGTTCTGCGAGCATTTTTCCAGCGCCTTCGTGGTCGTGTTGCGGGCCATGGACATCCCCGCCCGGGTGGTGACGGGCTTCCAGGGCGCAGAGCGCAATCCGGTGGATGGGCTGCTGGTGGTGCGCAACAGCGACGCGCATGCCTGGGTGGAGTACTGGGAGCCCTCGCGGGGCTGGGTGCGCGTGGACCCGACCGCCGCCGTGGCGCCCGAACGGGTGGATCGCGCGCGTCCGGCCCTGCGCTTCCCGCAAAAAGCCTCGCGCGCGATGATGGTGATGGACCAGGCCTTGTGGGGCGCGGTGCGGGCCTACCTGGATGCCGGCAACCACCGCTGGAACCTGTGGGTGCTGTCGTACTCGCGCCAAAGCCAGATGGACTTGCTGAAACGCTGGGGCATGGAGCACCCCGACACCACCGACCTCATCCGCCTGACCGCCATCGCGGTGGCGATGGCGGGCCTGTTGGGGGCCTTGTTCATGTGGTGGCAGTGGCCCAGCCGCCCGCGCGTTTCGGCCTGGGCGCGCCCCTTGGGTGATATCCACGACGCTCTGGTGCGCGCAGGCATCTCAGCGCCCAGCCATTGCCCAGCCCCGGCCCCGGCCGCCACGTGGGCCGCTCATTTGAAATCCGGGCTCTCCTCCCGGCTCTATGCCGTTTTGTGTGGAAACGCTTCGCGTCATGTCGGCATGGCTGGCGCGAACGGACTGGCCGGCAGGTGCTTGAGCTTGGACATGCGCAGGTAGGCGATGGCGATGAAGTTCTGGCTCGTCCTGAAGCCGCGCGCGGCGCGCTTGGCCTGCTGCAGCAGCCCGT
>JBKBMV010000008.1:0-128753 GCA_046295615.1 Aquabacterium sp. | reverse complement strand
CGCCCACCACGTCGCCGCGCAGGTTGTAGATCGTCTCCGTGCGGTAGCCGGTGGCGTCCACCACGGCGGTGCGGCGGTTCATGGCGTCGTACTCGAAGCGCGTGGTGTGGCCTTCGGCGTCTGTCACGGCGATGACGTTGCCGGCGTCGTCGTAGGCGTAGGTGGTGGTGTTGCCTTGGGCGTCAGCCTCGGTCTTGACGCGGTCGGCAGCGTCGAAGGTGCGGGTGACGACGTTGCGCTCTTCGAACGTGCCGTTGCTGCGTTTGTAGCGGTGCGTCACCTGCCAGGGCATGCCATTGGCGTCGAAGCGGTTGATGACTTCGTTGCCCAGGCTGTCGGTGACCTTGACCACGCGGTCCAGCGCGTCGTAGTCATAGCGGGTGGTCAGGTCGATCAGCGTGGCATTGGTGGGGCTGGTGCGGCGCTTGAGGGTTTCGGTTTTCTTGCGGCCCAGGCTGTCGTAGGTGTAGGTTTTGGTGACGGTGGTGCCTGAGGGCATGCCCACGATGTCTTCCTGGCTGACGTTCAGGCCGTTGCTGCCGGCTTCGTAGGTGAGGCGGGTTTCGCGGCGTTGCGCGGATGCCGTCATCAGCATCAGCGCCCGCCAGGAGCGACCAACAGGCCGCGTGGTTCAAGTGAACGCCGGACAGCGGGAATGGCTCTTTCATCGACCGACCAGCACCATAAACCGTCGGCTAATTGACTCAATGTTCCACGCGCAGCGTCTTGCTCAATCCATCCGCCTAAAGTTGAATTACCAACAGGTAACGATAGATGGGTGGCCACCAAGTAGTTCAACGGAAACACATCGCGCAATCGTTCGCTGTAGCGAGGGCCGGGAGTGAGTCTTCTAGAAGGAACCCCCTGTTGCTTATCCATCCATTCAGAATATACACACCCCTCGGGAGTTTGGTGACGAAACTCACTCCAGCGTCTACGCAATGCATTGAGGTCAGCGGGAAAATTGCTCCGCAACCCACCCATGCAGAAACCCAATGGATCACTATTCGTAAATGCATAGCCATATTCAAAACGGATGCAAGACCAAGCATCGAGAGCCATCTTATCGAAGACTGAAAACGCCGAGCGATACAGAGCAGCGTCGCAAAAAAACTTAAATGCACCACCGTCAATAGTGACTGGTCGCTCATCACCACAATAAATCGGCGACCCGAGTCCATTATTGGCCGAACCCCATGATCGAGTATGCAGCCATGGCAGTACAATGCCTCTAAAAACATTCGCGCTTACGCTGAGAGAAGATGGCGTTGGGAACAAGTTGTTTTCGCGCCATTTCTCCCAAGACTCAATCGATCTGGCTTCATCTGACAGCCCGGGTACGTCGTCTAATGTCACTCGGTCCGGCTTGGCGCCGATGAGATCATGGCAACGCAACAACAGTTCATAAACAGTCTCCCACTGCCCTGAATCCTTTGGCGCGAAACCATGCAAACAGAGGGCGTGTTGCGCGCCCCCTGGAAAGATGTCGCGCAACCTCATTTGCTATAAACAGATTGAGTGGTGTTCGTATTACTCTTGTTTGGATAAATCAGGAAGCCACCACCAGCCGCATTCGCAGAACCTGAGTAGCTGAGTCCTCGATAGCCCACGTCAAGGCCTAGAGCGGTTCCTAGGCCATACGTTGCTGGCAAGGGGGTAAAGCCGTAGGTCTTGGTTCCAATCGACAGGCCATACGCGCTGATCACGTCGTCTGAGCCACCAATAGCGTTTACGCCTGGCACACGAGTATTAACCGCATCGCTGCCAAATCGAAGCCGCTCCCCAAGAGACACCGCGTCGTCAGTCTTCGAACCGACCTCAATCCCTCGCAGAGTGGTGATCCCGTCGTCGCCAACAGTTTTTGCAATCACGTCGGGCCGATTTGCAAGACCCACCTTTGGCGGCGCTTTCACGCCAGCAGCAGTACCCCATGCTCTGTTGAGATACACGGCATCTGCCCCAGCGTCCAATGCCTTCGCTGCCTCGTACTCGATGCGAGTTGCGTGCCCAATAGTGCCTGTCTTCTGAGCTGTTCCGATGACGGTGCCGACCTGCCGACCCTTATTCAAAGTATTCGCGATCTGAGCAGCCTTAATCGCAGCACCCGCGCCAGAGGTTGCAACACCAATTGCGAAGTCGCGTCCAGCATCGCCCCAAGAGTAGTTTTGTCCCGTGAGTTTTGCCAAACCCCAACCAATTGCAACGTTTGCACCACCGCCAACGATAAAGTTCAGAACATGCCCACTCGGATCATTCGCATTGATGGGGTTGTTCCCGACATATGCGTAAAAATTCACATCTCCGGCACCAAAGCCCAGAGAGTCCTCGCTGACAAACCGCCCGATGTTCGGGTCATACATCCGGGCGCGGTAGTACATCAAGCCCGTGCCGTCGTCTTCTCTACCGGTGAATTTCTGCCGATTTGGGCTGCTGCCTGTGCTGGACTGCACCTGCCCGAAGGCGCTGTACTTCACGCTCTGCGTGGTGCCACCGTTATGTCCCGACACCGCCGTGGTGCTGGTCACCTGATCCTGGTGGAACAGGAAGGGCTTGAGCTTGCTGTCGGTGTCGTACATCCAGGCGGCCACCAGCTCATCGGTGCTGACGCCCCGGAAGTATTTCGCCTGCAACTGGCTGCCGGAGTATTCAGACTCCAGGTGCTCGCCCTCCAAGAAGTAGCTGCGGTTGCCCAGGCTGCCACCTGATCTGCCGATGCGGTAATCCATCGGGTCGTAGCTGTAGGTCTCGCCGCCCACGGTCTTGACGCGCCCCTTGGCGTCCCAGGTGAGGGTCTTGGCACCAACGCCGGTCTGGGCGGTTAAGCGCCCCTCGAAGTCGTTCGTGAAACTTGATTCCAGCGTACCGCTGGTGCTGCCGATGCGGATCTCCGCCAGCCGGTTGGTGCCCGCCGTGTAGTTGTAGTAGCGGGTGCTGGCGTTCGTGGTGAGGCTGCCCTTCGTGTAGGTCTTGCGATTGCCCACCTTGTCGTAGGTGAACAGTTCGTCGTTGGCCGTGCCGGGGTAGTCAGCCACCGTCAGGCGATACAGCGCATCGAGCGTGTAGCTCGTCGTGCCGCCTGAATCCGTCTGTCCGGTGATGTTGCCCACCCGGTCGCGGGTGTAGCCGATGCTGGAGACGAGATTGTTGGCGGCATCGTACTGGTTCAATTGCGTCAGCCAGCCGTTGGCGTCGAAGGCCTGGGTCAGCCGCGCGCCGTTGGCGGTCACCCGGCTGAGCAGCCGGCCCGCCGGGTCGTACTGGTAGTCCACCTGGGTGTAGTCGGGGTTGCGGAGCATCACCAGCCGGTTGGCGGCGTTGTAGACGTAGGCAGTCGTTGAGCCCTGGTAGGTGGTCTTGGTGAGGATGTTGCCCACCTTGTCGAAGGTGAAGCTCATGCTGCGGCCCCGGCTGTCGGTCTTGCCGGTGAGGCGGTTGAGCCGGTCCCAGGTGAAGCTGTAGCTGACCACTGAGTTGGCGGCCGCGTTGCGGTTGCCCGCCGGGTCGTAGCCGAAGGTCTCGGCGCTGCCGTCCTTGAGGTAATCGACGCGGGTCAGGCGGTTGCCGTTGTCGAACGTGTAGCGGGTGACTTCGTTCAGACGGTTGGTCTTCTCATAGACGTTGCCCGCTTCGTCGGGCTTGTAGGCGATGACCTTGGCGCTGTGGTCGGTCTCGCTGGTCAGGCGGCCCAGGTCGTCGTAGGCGAAGGTCCAGGTCTTGTTCTCGGCGTCCTTCACCGTCAGGCGGTTGCCCAGCAGGTCGTAGGTGAAGCTGGTTTCGCCATTGAGTGCATCGGTGATTTTGGTGACGCGGTTGAGTTCGTCGTAGGCGCGGTGCTCGGTGCAGCCCAGGGTGTTCTTGGGCTTCAAGCCCGCCTGCGCGTTGGCGTCGATCACGCAAGTGAGGTTGCCGTTCTCGTCATACTGGAACTCGCTGCGGTAGCCCTTGGCGTCGATGGCGGCCTTCTTGCGGCCCAGCTCGTCGATCTCGAAGCTGGCCTTCTCGTCGTTGGCGTTCTTGACGCCCACCACGTCGCCGCGCAGGTTGTAGATCGTCTCCGTGCGGTAGCCGGTGGCGTCCACCACGGCGGTGCGGCGGTTCATGGCGTCGTACTCGAAGCGCGTGGTGTGGCCTTCGGCGTCTGTCACGGCGATGACGTTGCCGGCGTCGTCGTAGGCGTAGGTGGTGGTGTTGCCTTGGGCGTCAGCCTCGGTCTTGACGCGGTCGGCAGCGTCGAAGGTGCGGGTGACGACGTTGCGCTCTTCGAACGTGCCGTTGCTGCGTTTGTAGCGGTGCGTCACCTGCCAGGGCATGCCATTGGCGTCGAAGCGGTTGATGACTTCGTTGCCCAGGCTGTCGGTGACCTTGACCACGCGGTCCAGCGCGTCGTAGTCATAGCGGGTGGTCAGGTCGATCAGCGTGGCATTGGTGGGGCTGGTGCGGCGCTTGAGGGTTTCGGTTTTCTTGCGGCCCAGGCTGTCGTAGGTGTAGGTTTTGGTGACGGTGGTGCCTGAGGGCATGCCCACGATGTCTTCCTGGCTGACGTTCAGGCCGTTGCTGCCGGGCTGGTAGGTCAGGCGGGTTTCTCGGTAGCGGGTGGCATCGAGGTATTGGCGGCTGTAGTTCAGCGTGGCATTGCTGTTCCAGCACAGGCTGGCCAGCAACACGTTGGTGCTGGTGGTGCCCGCCGACGTCAGCGCGCTGATGCGGGTTTCCTTGGGTCGTTGGTTGTAATCACAGCCCGAGGTTGAGGTGGCAAAAGTGGTGGTGCTGGTGGTGCCGCGTTTGTCACGAGTGGTGGCCACCTGGTCCAGTGAACCGTAGGTGATGTCCACCGTGCGGTTGAGGGCGTCTTGCTCGCGGGTGACGTTGCCAAAGGCATCGGAGGTGCCGGTGAAGGCCTTGTCAGCGCGGTAACTGTAGGTGGTTGCGTAGCCCAGCGCGTCGTACTTCTTGCTGCGGATGGCGTCGCCCTGGTTCTCGAACAGCAGCACGCCGCCGTCGGGCTCGACCAACTTGGTCATGCGGCCGTTGTCGTCGTAGTGATACTCGCGCACGCCACCACGGGCGTCGGTCACGCGGGTGCTCTTGCGGTAAAGGTCGTAGTCCAGCGTGTCGCCCACATCGAAGCTGTTGGTCTGCTGGAAGGTGCGGCCGTTTTCGTAGTACTTGAACTTGGTGGCCACCGCCTTGCCATCGCGCTGCAAAGGCTTGGCGATGCTGGTCAGCAGGTGCTTGGGCGCGTCGTAGCTGTAAGTCAGCACCTGTGACAAGGGATTGGTCATCGTCTGCAGGTTGCCAGACGTGTCGTAGGCAAAGCTCCACTTGCGTGCGGTCCAGTCGGTCACATCCTTGAGCCGGCCATCAGGGTGGTAGCTGAAGGTGATGCCTGTGCGGCCACTGATGCCGAGGTTGTCGGTGATGGTGGACAGGCGCCCATTGCCGTCGTAGGTCAACGTCAGGCGGTCTCCCCACGGGTTGTCGATGTGCTTGAGGCGGGCAACCACGTTGGGTATGGTTTTGAGGTTGCCAGACGGCACCTCAAAGATGTACTTGATGCCATTGCGAAAGGTCAGCGTGTGTTGACCGGCGCTGGGGCTGTCCAGCGTCAGCGTGTCGTACACGCCCTTTGGCGACGTGACGGCAAAGCTGGTTTCGTTGACCAGGTAGCTTTGCTCTCCACCACGTTCGTCGGTGTAGGTGATGGAGCTTGTTTTGCTGTTGCCGTTCTCGGGCTTTTGGCTGGTGGTGCAGTTGGGGCAGTCGCCGAAGTCATTGGACTTCAGGCGCATCATGTAGCTGTGCACCCAGCCGTAACCGAGGCCACGATCCACCTTGGTCGAACTGGGGGCGCTGTTATACGTCCGCGTGAATACCGTGTTCAGGCCATTGCGACCGCGGATGACGAAATCGGTTTCGTCATGGTAGTTGTTGCCCGTGACCGTGGAGACCGGGTCGGCTGTGGACGGTGTGCGGATGGGGTCGTTGTTGACGGTGCCCACCAGCACCTGGTCATTGAACTGGTCGTTGTTGAACGTGGGGACAACGGAAGGCGTTGCACCACCAACGCCAGCGTTCTGGAGGTTGATAGACTTGGATGGTGTCAGCACAACGTTTCCATCGACGTAGCCGCCCGCCAAGACGGGAGCTGTGTTCGTCAAGGTGAAACAGGCTATTGTGATGGTGCACAGCGCCTTTCGATGACGGGTCAACCAAGGCTTTGCGCAGGCGACAGCAGAGCCATCCACTGCATTGGATGTGAAGCGGCGCATCATGTCAGTTCCCTTGCGTAGTTTCTTTGGTATCGTCTGGGCCGGCATCCACCGCTTTGGACGAGTTCACGTCATCACTCTGCATCTTTAGCCCCTCCAGGCCGACGTATCCACCTCCGGCGGAGATACTTCGATTGATGATCTCCATTGCCATTGATATAAGGTGGCCGGTTTCAGTCTCCCACTCCGATCGGATGTCTACCTCGAAGCGGTAATTCGATCCGGTAGCCAGCTTGGAAGGCAAGGTGTACTCCACCCACGACTGAGAAAGATCACGTAGGTACAGATCGTTGCGGAAGAATGCGATGGTCGTTGTGTCATAGGCATCGCTGGCCTGCGGATAGGCGCGATATATACGACCAGTGGGTGAGAACCCCTTGTTGCGGTCGTAGTAGTCAAAATCCACTTGACCGATGTAATACGGAATGATCGTGTAGAGCCAGTAGTTCTGGAACTGACTGATCACGGTGAGCACAGGGCCAGAGAAAGTCTGGTTGCACATCGATATCGGAGGAATCGAAGCATTGCCGTTGGCGTTGTAGAACGCCTGCAGTTGTCCCTCCCAATAATCAACACAGTCCGACCAGGCATAGATCCCTGTGGTGGTGGAGTAGACAAATCTGCCCACACGCCTTTGCGTGGCGCTGGTGGCGGTGGTGACGGTGGGCAGTATTGTGTCGAACGTCTTGCCCTGTGTTGCATGGGTCCACGTTGCTGGCGCCGTGGAGTAGACCGTGAGCGGCGTGTAGGTGAAGCCCGATGGCGCGGTGGTGCTGAACCCCAGACTCGGATACAGGCCAGGGAGAGTATCCGTGCTGTTGTTCTTCTTGAGGTTAAGCAGGGTGGCACCATTGGCCAAAGCCATCTGGATGCCACGCACGGTCGATACCGCATCGTAGCCGGTGAGTTCCTGCCAGATTTCGTGCTCCAGCGAAGAAGTCAGATGCCCCATGAATTCGAACTGGCTGCTGGAATAGGTCAGCGCAGCTTCGTCGCTTCGGTACGAACCGCCAATCGTGATGCCTTTCATGTCGATGAGCAGGCCACCGGGCAGGATGGAGAATGCCGTGCCATTGATGTACTCGGCTTCGTAGACGGAACTGACCACGCCCAGGAACCCGATCACCGGCGTCTTGACCTTTCTCAGCCGGTCGGCGCGCTCGAACTGTTCCCGCAACTTGGCGTAGTACTGGGTGGCAGCCACATGAAGCAAGCCTCCCGTCAGCGCGTCCAGGGCGGGGCGGCTCTCCAGCAGCTTGCTATCGGTGCTATCCCAGCCGTTGCTGTTGGCGTCTACGTAGGGGGTGCAGTTGGCGCCATCGGCTTGGCAACCTGCTTCTGAGGGGTTGAAGACGATCTTGTATAGGTCGTTAGCGTCCAGCAATTCTCCTGCTGCCCGATGAACCTGGGTCCAGTTGGAGGACTCTCCGCCTGTGGCGATGAGGTAATAGCCGCCTACCATGCCCTGATAGGTCGCGCTGATGTCCCGGTCGGGCTGGCCAGAGACCACAGAAGGCGCACCGCTCATCGTGATTTCCATGGTCACCACGCTGCCCAGGGGCACGTCGCTGTTGCCACCTTGGCTGTCAATGATGCGAGCAATCTCGACGCCACCCAATCTCACGACCATGCTGGGGAAGGAGTCGGCCCCTTGAAACTCAGGGGCAAAAGTCAAACGTTTGGTGGCAATCTCAGCCAGCAGAATATTGGGCGTGGTTGAGCTCAACGAAATGGAGCCACCGCCTGGTAACACAGCGGTGTAGGTGCCCATTATTCGAAGTGTCTTGCCCCACTTCTTGGACTCAGTGGAGGGCACTGCAGCGTCGTGGGCCGCAACAGTGTCATAGCGGCGAACAGATCCGATGACCTGGTAGGGTAGCGATGCAGGTAGCAAGCCCTCGCGGATTTCGACGATTTTGCCTGCGTCCTCCACGTCCTCCAGCGTCTTTCCAGTGTGGTTGGCACGCAGCCATTGACCGACCTGTTCCTCATAGATCGCCAGAGGATTCTTGTCGCGCCGCGCCGCGTCGTTGTTCTTGATGGCGTTGTAGTAGGCCGTGTAGTCGAAGGTGACCGTGCCGTAGGGATCCAAGTTCAAGCCGTTGTAGGTCTTTTGCTTGAAGCTGGCGTCCAAAGGCACCCAAGTGCAACGCGATGCGTTGGCTGCCTGGCTGCAGTCGATCGCGGGGGTGACGGTATGGATGCCACGGTACTGGTCGAACGGCACGAATGCTTCGGCCCACGTATGCTCAAAATCGACTGTGCTTCGATCATTCGCGAGCGTCACACCTTGGATGCCTTGATCTTTCAAGACCTGGATTGCGGCGTCCAGGCTGCCAATGCCCAGCCAATTGGTCAGTTGTGCAGCGGGCATGCGCACGTTCCCAACCGCATAGCGCGCGGGAATGCTTTGCGCACGCAGCATGGCGATCAGACTGCTGGCAATATCGACATCGCTGCCGCGCTTGCCAAGGAGCGTGTTAACGGATCCAGAGCGCGAGCCGTGATAAGGAGCGTAATCGATCGTGTTGTGAAGATACTCGTAGATAGCTACGGCGGTGCCGAGTTGCGCTGCCTTGTCTCGCAGGGGTTGAGCTTCTGCACTGGAATAGACGATCTCGGGTGTTTCGGTTACGACTTGGGCGTGCGTGCCACCCCAGCCCAGAGTGAGTATGACGAAGATTGTTAGGCCAGCCGACGTGCGCGCAAGGCGTTGCGAGGGGTTGATGCTGTTGTGTTGCATGTCAATTCCCTGATGATTTGGTTGCCTTCACGCGCCTAACCGGACTCGTCTCCGCGGGCATGGCTTTGAGGGTAGGCGTGCCCCGGCCTGCGGGAACATCGCTTGGGCGCCCCAACTCGCCTTGCAGTTGCTGATGCAATGCCAGCAGTTCGCGCTGACCATCAGGGCCTTCGTTGGCCAGTGCGTTGTCTAGCTTTTCCGCCCAGAGTTCAAACAACCGAGCACGCTGTTTGCCTATCGGCATACCCGCTGACAGGGTGTCGTCTTGCGGCACGGTACGCGAACGCGAGGCTTTCCACTCACCTCTACCCTTGAGTTGCGCGACCAGGGCGCGTGCGTTCGCGCGGGCTGTTCTGATCGATGCATGCTGGGAGCGAGCATCGATTTCTGCTGATTTGCCTGCCTTCTGCACATCGGTTTGTACCGATGCACTCAGGACACTGCGGCTCTGAGGCTCCAGATCCGCCGCGACGACTTGGCTCAGTGTCGCTCGCAATTGAGCCAGTTGCTGGGCATCGGTGGCGTCTTCCGCGCCGCTCTTCTTGGCGGCCAGCACATTTCGTCCGACTTTGCGAATGGCCGAAATCTGCTCTGGGCTCAATCCGCGAGCAGCCGTTGGAGAGATGGGCGAGGCATTGGACGGCTTGGGCGCGCTTGTCTCTGCATGCGCAAGTGGCAGCAAGATCGACAGCGCCAGCAGCACAGCGGTGCAGTGTGTATGTTTCATCATCGAGTCCCTCTTTTCATGTGCCCGAATCGGATCTGCGTCCAGCTCGACCAATCAAGCCCATCAACGCGGCCCCCAGCATTCCCAGTGCCCACAGCGGCAATGGCGTGTCTCCATCACCTGATGCGACCTGGGTGCCACAGCCCGGTCCCGCGCATGGATTACCGCTCAGGTCGGTGTTGGTCAGATTGGTCAGCCCGGCGATGGGAGAGGTATCTGTGATGACGTTGTTGGAGGCATACAAGCTGGTCAGGTTGACGGCATGCTGCAAACCATTGAGGCTGGTCACACCCCGGTTGGAAATGTCCAGCGTGGTGAGCTCCGCCAGTTCACCCCGGTTAAGTTGATCCATTGAGCCACGCCCCAGGGCTTCGTTAATCGCCGTTCGGAGCGCAGCATCAGTCACCTCCACGCGCTCACGGCTGGTGCTGGCGTCTTTGCCCTCTGCTGCCACAAATGCCTGGGTGATGAGGCCAGTAGCGAAGACGCCGGCGTCAAACCCTCCATCGGGCCGCTGAATGGTGACTAGCGAGTTCAGCAGCGTCTTGGCATCGTTGGATGCGTTATCCAGTCGCAGGTAGGCCAGGGCCGCTGCGGCACGAACGTGTGGTGCTGATGAGACCGTGACCTTGGTCTTGAGTGTGGCCACAGCGTTGTTCAACGGCGTCGTCAAGGTGGTGTCAGACGATTTGTAGGCAGCCAGTGCTTGAACCACTCGGGCTGTGGTGTACGCGTCTGTGGTGGTGCCTTCAGCGGCTGGCCAGCCTTGATCACCGCTGGTGGTCAACTGCGAGGACTTGAGGTAGGCAATGGCCTGAGTGCTGGAGAACGTGGCGCCCGCAGTTCTCAGGGCATCGAGCGCCAGAGCCGTATCCAAGGGAGAAGATCGATAGCGTTTGGAAAGCCCCCATCCGGACTGTCCAGCAGCAGGCGTGTTGACCGCCGCCAGCAGCGCATCGATGTCTTGTTGTGCGCTGGACTGCGTGGCCCGAAGGACCAGCAGCCTGCGAGCGCGAGCGTCAAGGTTCTGCGGATCGTGATTTTCGATCCAGGCCTGGCCAGCGTAGTACGCCGCGTTGCGACGGTTGGCCTGATGCAGGGCGAGAACTGCCTCTGCGGTTTGGAGGAACGTGCGAGCCTCAGAGACGTCGCGCCAACTGCCATCACTCTTGGCCTGTTGTGATTCCAGCCAAGCCGCTGCGTTTTGTGCCGGACCAGCATAGATTCCGGCATGCGCAGAAACCAGCGCTTGCCCTGTCAGTAGGGTGGCCACGCTCAATGCACGAAGCCATACCGTCAACCTCGCAACCTGATTGCCCATAGGTCCTCCACTCGTTCATAGACTGGTGGAGGCGCACTGCCATCACAATGCTTGAAAGAAATCTCGCGGCTCCACCCTTTGCTGCTTATGGGGCGAAGTTACAGCCGCGTTGTGACAGTTTGATGTGCGTTGCTTCATTTTGAATGCCATTCGGGCTCCCCACGCAACTTTCAACCACTGAACCGCTTCGCGAACTGAATGGCCATGACGGCGCCGGTCAATCCAAGTGCGTATCTGCCGCCGCCCTGAAGAAAGTTCTTCCAGTGAACCAGCAGGGAGTCAGAGCCCGGCGCGAGCGCGTCCAGTGCCAGTTGCCAGAGCTCTCCAGCAAGCACTGCGGGTATGTCAGCGCAGATCAAGATCGCCAACATTGGGCACAGGGCAAGCATCCGGATGCCCAGCTCTTTCCAGGAAGCATGGCGCGTCGAGTCGCTCAAAGGCCATGCACATGTCACCAACAACGCCACCAGCGGGCCCTGAAGGGCATGCGCCAGCAAGGTCGATGCATTGGCTGTACCGCGTGGGTCGGGATAAATCACGTGTCCGCCGATGAACACGATGTGTTTCCACATGACAGTGGCTCGCAGTACGCGGTCCGCGCCTTCGTGATCGACGGCCAGGCGCAACAGTTTGAAGTCCCCGGCAATCACCTCGAAGACAGCGCCAAGCAGTGGCAACAGCCATGTGACGATGCGCTCCCCAAACAGCACCGCAGCTGGGATCAACAGCACTGCGGTGACCACGAGACGCATGAGCGTCTGTGCAGCGACCCCAGATAAATTGTTCCGGTCAGCCATGCCCTTCATTGCTCGGCTGTCGAGTCATGTTCGACTGGGGCATGCCAATTGAGCCAGAGCAAGAAGTACCCCGACACTGCCACAATCAACATCAACGGCGCGACGACACCGTGCAGCATGTCAAAAAGGCTGCGATCCAAACGGTAGGCATAGAACAGACCAATGACCCTTGCCTGATTCAAGGTCAGAACCACGCAAATACCAAGCACGATGCCCATGAGCCGGGCGTTGAGGGAGATCGGTGCCACCAGCATGGCGGCCATCATCAAGAACAGGACATCCACACCTTCGCAACCGTTGATGATGTTGATGCCACCACCAGGCGCGTGCAGACGAGAGCCCACAGGCTGCACGCCCGTTGCTGGGTCAATGAGTTGTATCAAGGCTGCGGCCGACTTGACCGTGACTTCATCGATCACCAGGCGCTCAATCCAGGTGTTACGCGCAACGGTGCTGTACCAGCCCTGCAGCGCTGCAAATATCGCCAGGAAGATGGCAGCACGCCACATCATGGCGTTGCTGGATCGGGCGTTGGCGGCACGAGGCACTGAGCCGGAGCCCGTGGGCTGACTGTGGAGGCGATCCCTGTTCATGTGATTTTGCTGAGGTTGCAACCGCGCAAATTACTTCAGGGACGTGACACTCCCATGAACCGCCTGCAGCGAATGGCAACAACACGCAATTTGCTCTCCAGATTTATGGCGTCTGCGCTCTCGGGCACGCTTTGTTGGCCGCCGCCATGCACCTGCCAACGTTGAGTCTTCGCCAGTGATGGCGACGATTACCCTGGGCGCCGCCTTCTGGAGGCCTTGCTGGCGCCGACGCTGCGCAAGCGAGTCAATTGGTGCCGATCTGTGTTGTCTGACGCAGCGAGCTTTTGCATTTGTGCGTGCTCGGCTTTCAGAGAGGCCAGGGCAATCTCCAGCTCGGTGCAGTGCTGGCGCAATTCGTCGACGTGCCGCGAGGTCTGCGCCTGCGTTTCGACATGTGATTTTGCTGCCTTGTCCATGGCCGACTTTAGGGCGTCGATTTCTTTCTGTAGCCTTGCGGCCAGTCCACGTTCGCGGTCAACTTCAAGGAGAAGTCGCCGCTGCTCGTCCGACGCTCGCTGCTCACCGGCACGAGCGGCCTCCACGAAGTTCGCCAGTTCCTGGCGCTGAGAAGCCAGTTGCTCCATCTGCTGTACCAGCCCTAGCCGAAGACCTTCGTCGTGCGCCAGGCGCTGTTCTAAGGCACGGATCTGATCCGTCAGCGTGGCGGCGTGAACCTGGGCGACCGAGACCTCCTTGCTCAAGAGGGCCTCGCGCTGCCGTGCCTGCTCAACAGCCTGATTGGCGGCCTCCATTTGTTGCATGGCTTCGAGCCGCACAGCCGCGCCAGCCTCGTCAGCCAGTGTGCGTGCTTGCTCCCACAGCTTTGCTGTGAGTTCGCCTGCGACATCCCGCAAGGCTTCTGGGATGTCGGGGTGCTCAATGCGCACCAGGCTTTTCTCGCGCAACGTTTCCCAGAACCTGGCCAGCGCCTCGGCTGGGGCGCTCATGCTGCCTTTGCGCACCAGTTGATACAGCTTGTTGGCCGTGGGTGTGATGCCGTAGCGAAAGAACAAGATGGTGCATACCTCACGGTAAAGGTCCTGCGTGTCAGGGAATTTGGGGCGCAGCGCCTCTATGTCGGCCTGCAAGCGTGCGTCGTCGGTCATGCTGTTCCTTCATTTTTTGGAAAATATTACAACGTAATATGTTGCATTACTGACCAAAGCGGCGAATCTATGGACATAAACTGTCTTATGTCCATAGAATGTGGGCTGACGCCATTTTGAAATCACTGACACCTTGAACGCCGTCGCGCCGATTGATCAGACCTTGATTCCGGCCCATCTCACCGGGCAAGATGGGCGCAACCGCTCGCACGCCCGTAGCCAAGTGGCGGCAGACGATGACCGCTCGGCGGTGCTGGCCTGGCTGGCACGCTACGTTGACACGCCCGCCACGCTGGCCAGCTACCGCAAAGAGGCGGAAAGGCTGCTGCTGTGGTGCGTGCACCAGCGTGGCCTGGCCATGTCCTCGCTAACGCACGAGGATCTGCTGCTGTACGAGCGCTTCCTGGCCGACCCACAACCCGCTGAGCGATGGGTCATGACCGTGCGCCAGCGGCCAGGTCGAGGCTCGCCACACTGGCGGCCGTTTGCCGGGCCACTTTCAAGCGCTAGCCAGCGCCATGCGCTGTCCATCATCAATGCCATGTTCTCCTGGCTGGTGGAGGCAGGCTATCTGGCAGGCAACCCGCTTTCGCTGGGACGCCGCAAGCGGCGTGTCGGCCCACGGCAGACCAATCGTTTCCTTCCCCAAAAGCACTGGGATGAAGTCAAAGCGACCATCCAGGCCATGCCCACAGGCACCGCACGAGAACAGGCGCACGCCGTGCGGTGCCGGTGGCTGTTTTCGCTGCTCTATGTCGGTGGGCTGCGGGTCTCAGAGGTCACCTCCGGCAGCATGGGTGGCTTCTACAGCCAGCGCGATCGCTCTGGTGTAGAACGCTGGTGGCTGGAGGTCACAGGCAAGGGCGACAAGACGCGGATCGTTCCAGCGACGGCCGAGTTGATGGCCGAACTCATGCTCTACCGCAAGGTCAACGGCTTGTCGGCACTGCCGGTCAGTGGAGAAGAGCGCCCCCTGGTGCTGCCCATCATCGGCAAGGAAAAGCCGCTTGCACGCAGCGCCGTCCACGAGATTGTCAAAGGCGTCATGCGCGCAACAGCAGATCGCCTGCGGGCTCGCGGCAGCGACTGGGAGGCCGCGGCAGCCCAGATCGAGGCCGCCTCAACGCACTGGCTGAGGCATACCGCAGGAACGCACATGACCGATGCGGGCCTGGACGTCAAAGCCGTGCGCGACAATTTCGGGCACGCCACCATCAGCACCACCAGCATCTATGTGCACAGCGAAGACGATGCGCGGCATGATGCTACGCAAGCTGCTCACAAAATTGGATGGACAACGCCCAAGACGGCAGACTGAGCTGCTCGCCGAGCGGGAGCGTTTCTCGCCCGAGAAACGGACACGTCATAACAACTTGAAATGCAACAGTTGGAGCTGAATTCCGCTCACAACGACTGCTTTTCCACTTGTTGTTGGTGCTAACGGCCCGGCAATCAGGTTCAGTGCAAGTTGAACTGGGGCGGCCTGAAGTCGCATAACGATCTCATCCTTTATTACTTTTCCGCTTATGTGCTACTTCTGGCCTTATCCTGGCTGACTCCCGCGTCAAGCCCTCCGAAGCCCGCGTGGCCCGTTATGGCGATGACACCTTCGTGGTCTTGCTGCCCGATGACGCACAGGACACCGCGACGGCCCTGGCGGAGCGCATACGCCAGGCGGTGGCCTCGATGGGGGTGCGGCACGCCGCGTCGGCCGCCTCTCGCTATGTGACGGTGAGCATTGGCGTGGCGCGTTGGCCCGCGCACGCAGGCACGGCGGCCGAAGCCATGCTGCAGGCCGCCGAGCAAGCCATGTCGGAAGCCAAGGCCGCCGGGCGCAACCGGGTGGTGCAGGCGACCGGGCCGGTGAATCAGGTTGTCGCCTGAGTCGGGATCACCGGATCCAGGTGGGTCATCACGTTCAAGACCGGTGCACCGCTGGCCAGGATGCGTTGGCGCACCAACTCCGTGATCTCATGCGCCTGCAGCACCGTTTGATGGCCTTCCACCTCCAGGTGCACATCCACCAGGATGAGATCACCCATCTTGCGGGTTCGCAAATCGTGGTGTCCCAACACACCCGGCGTGGTTTCAATGGCCTGCCGGATGCGCTGAATGTGCTCGGCGTCTGCCGCGCGATCCATCAGATCATCGAGCGCACGCCAGGCAAACTGACCTCCCATGCGCAAGATGAGCAGGCCGACGATCAGAGCCGCCACCGCATCCATCATGGGATAGCCCATCATGTTGCCGCCAATGCCCAAGGCCACCACCAGGGACGAAGCAGCGTCAGAGCGTGAATGCCAGGCGTTGGCCACCAGCATGCTGGAGCGCACTTTCTCAGCCTGGTTCAGCAGGTAACGAAACAAACCCTCTTTGCAGACCAGCGTGAACAAGGCGACATACAAGGCGAGCGGGTCCAGCAAGGGGGCCACGGGGCCGTCGGCGGTGAGGTAAGGCACCACACGCCAGATCATGCCCACACCCACCCCGATCAACAACAAGCCCAGCAGCAGCGACGAGGCGGTTTCAAAACGCTGATGCCCGTAGGGGTGTTCGGCATCGGCCGCCTTGTGGCTCTGGCGGTTGACCACCAGTACGATCACGTCAGACAACATGTCTGACAGCGAATGGATGGCGTCGGCGATCAAGGCCTGGGATTTGGTGAGCAGCCCCACCCACAACTGAGCCAGCGTCAGCACCACATTGACGACCATGCTGACCCAGGTGCTGCGGCGGGCCACCTGCTCGCGCAAGGACTGGTCCAGCGTGGTGTCGACCATGTGACTCAACCCAGCCAGTCGATGTGGTGCCCCAGCTTGCGGGCCTTGGTGCCCAGATAGCGTTCGTTCTCAGACTGGACGTCGCTGCGCACCGGCACGCGCTCGTCAATGCGCACGCCGTGTTGACGCAGCGTATCGACCTTGCGCGGGTTGTTGGTCATCAGTCGAACCGACGACACGCCCAGGAAGTCCAGGATTTGTGCGGCCACATCGAAGTTGCGCAGATCAGCCGCAAAGCCGAGGTGCAAATTGGCCTCGACCGTGTCCATGCCCTGGTCTTGCAACTGGTAGGCCTTGAGCTTGTTGGCCAGACCAATGCCACGGCCCTCCTGGCGCAGATAGACCACCACGCCCTGCCCTTTTTTGCCGATTTCGCTCATGGCGAAATGCAGCTGGGGGCCGCAATCACAGCGCAGGGAGCCGAAGACATCGCCAGTCATGCACTCGGAGTGCACACGGACCAGGGCGGGCCCTTGCACATCGCCCATGACCATGGCCACGTGCTCCAGGCCTGTGGCCTGCTCCTTGAACAGCTTCATGGTGAAGGTGCCGTGCTCGGTGGGCACGCGGGCTTCAGCCAGCAGTTCAACCAGCGCGGCCGTGACAGGCGTGACAGGCTGGGCGGGAGCTTGCTTGGCGGGTTCTTGGGTGGACATTGATTTTCCTCAGGGGGGGTCTATTTTGCCAAAAGCCGACAAGCTTGGCCGGCCATCGTCGAATCGGACCTGCCGCCACACTGAAACACACACAAGAGTACTGTATTTATGTACAGTACTGGCTATGCCTTCCTCCATCCTTCATGCGCCATCGCCTGTGGCCCTGCCTCCTGCGTCAGCCAGGCCCCTGCCTGACCAGCTTGGCCAGGTCGTGTGGCGCGCCCATGGGCATGCGCACCGGCCTGCGCATGTGGTGGCCAGTGGGCATGCGACCCTGGATGCGGTCTTGCCTGGGCACGGCTGGCCTTGCCGCACCCTCACCGAGGTCGTGTTGCCGCAACCCGGTCAGGCCGAATGGCAACTGCTGGCACCCGCTCTGCGACAGGTGATCAGCCCCCATGCGCCCGTGATGCTGCTGAACGCACCACATGAGCCTGGACTCCAAGGGCTGCAACAACTGGGGTTGGACGCCCGTCAGATCCTTCACGTGGTCGCGCAATCCAAGCACGACAGCTTGTGGGCGCTGGAGCAGGCCCTGAAAGCCGATTGTTTCAGCAGTGTGATGGCCTGGCTGCCAGGGGTGGCGCCCCCGGTCATGCGTCGCCTGCAAAGTCTTGCTGGGCGGCATTCGGGTTTGTTGTTCGTGTTCAGAGAGCTCGCGGCGCAAACCCAGGCGTCGGCGGCGCCCTTGCGGCTGCGGGTGGGGCTGGGCCCCTGCCCTCACCCCTTGGTGCTGGATGTGTTCAAACGTCGAGGGCACCCCGCATCACACTCCGTGCAGATCGAGGCCTGGCCTACGGCTCTGCACCCCTTGCTGGAAGGCTTGCCCTCGCCTGATGTTGCCAGCGAGCGCCGCGCACCCATTCAGGCACCGCGCGCTCACGTTCTTCTTGCGGCCAAGAGCCATGTCGCACTGGATCGCCCTGTGGCCCAGCCCGTCGAGCACTGAGGCGCAACATCGGCACCTGGTACTCGCCGCGCAGCAATTCACCCCGCGTGTGGCTTGGCTGGCCGAGTGTCTGGTGCTGGAGGTGCAAGCCAGCGCACGCCTGTTTGGCGGGCTGGTGTCCTTGCACGCTCAATTGGCAAACGCCGTGTTGCCTCATGGCGCAGCCGCATGGGCTCGCGCCCGCACGGCGCTGGCCGCCAGCGCTCAAGCTCGATTGGGGCCCACGGTCAGCCCGCTGGACGCAGGTCATCCTGCGCCCCACATGCCCCTGGCGCAATTGCCCTTGAACAGCCTCAATGAGGTGGCTGAACACGCCCACGCCTTGCAGCGTCTGGGCTGCCACACCCTGAACGATGTGCTGAAACTACCGCGAGAGGGGCTGAACCGTCGGTTTGGGGCCGCGCTGGTGCGGGCCCTGGATCAGGCCACCGGGCGCCTGCCCACACCCCTGGTGTGGCTGGAGCCGCCAGCCGTGTTTGAAGCCCGCCTGGAGTTGCCCCATACCCTGGACAACGCCCCTGCCCTGATGCACCACTGGGCGCCCCTGCTGCACGAATTGGCCCTCTGGCTGCGCGCACGACACCTGGGGGTGAACAGCCTGGAACTGCATTGGCTGCACGCCTGGCGCAATCACGAAGGCCTGCGCAGTGGGCATCATGTGGTGCGGCTGTCCAACCCCACGCAGGATGCGCAACGATTGCAGGCGCTGGTGGCCGAGCACCTGCAGGCTCTGCATTGGAGTGCCCCGGTGGCCGAGGTGGCGCTTCATGCCCACGATCTGGCCCCTGTGCTCGCGCTGCACGCCGAATTGTTTCAAGATGCGGCCCTGGGCGGCCCATCACAGAACGAGGTCTTGTCGGCCAGCGAGCGCCGTGCACGACAAGAGCGCACCATGGCCCTGGTGGACCGGCTCAGCGCCCGGCTGGGCGCACACGGTGTTCTGCAGCCCCACGTGCGGGCGGATCACCGCGTCGAGTACAGCCAGCAGTGGGGGCCGGCCGTCTCCACGCCAGCCCATCCGTCTGGTGCGGCACGGCAAGGCCGCGCTGCCAGTGGCGCCTGGGTGACGCCCTATCCTCAGCCCACCTGGCTGCTGCGCCCACCGATGCGGCTGCCTGTGAAGCGCGAACGCCCCTGGCACCAGGGGCCTCTGGACTTGCTGGCGGGGCCGCACCGTATCGAAGCAGGCTGGTGGGATGAGGCCCCCGACAGCCTGGCTGTGCGAGATTACTACTTGGCCAGCAGCCCAGGCGCAGGCCTGTTGTGGGTCTTCAAGACACGACCTGCCGCCCATGAGGTGACGCTGGCGAGCGCCAGGCCATCGCCCTGGTTTTTACATGGCCTGTTCGCCTGAGCCGCTCCGCCATGGCGCACCCATCTGCATCCAGCTCCCTGGCGTTGCCCTGCCGTGGCGTGGACCATGGCCTGCCGGCGTATGCGGAGCTGAGCGCGTGTTCCAATTTCACCTTTCTGCACGGGGCTTCCCACCCTGAAGAACTGGTGCAGCGGGCCCTGGCCCTGGGTTACAGCGGCTTGGCACTGACCGACCATGGCAGCCTGGCCGGGGTGGTGCGGGCTCATCTGGCCCTGCGTGAGGCCCGCAAAGCCGGCGTTCCAGGGGCTGACGCGTTTCAGTTGCTGATCGGCAGTCGGTTCGAGGTGCAGGACACCACCCCTTTCACCCTGGTGGTGTTGGCCTGTCATCGCCTGGGGTATGGCCTGTTGTGCGAATTCATCACACGCCTGCGTCGTGCGGTCGAAGGCAAAGGCTTGGCGCCGCTGTCGCGCCACGACATCCAGCCAGCCGCGTTGGGCGATTGTGTGGTGCTGATGCTGCCCTCGCGTGAGGCAACAGAGTCTGTACTGCATGCACAGGCCGCCTGGCTGCGCCAGCAGTTCGCTGGGCGCTGCTGGCTGGGCGTGTCGCTGCACCACAGCCTGGACGATGCGCGGTGGCTGAAAACGATGGAGACGGTTTCAAGCACCCACCGAGTGCCCCAGGTGGCCTGTGGCGATGTGCTGATGCATGTGCGGTCACGCAAGCCGCTGCTGGACGTGCTGACGGCGATCCGCGCGGGGCAGCCCCTGGCCCAGTGCGGCCTGAGCCTGGAGCGGCATGCCGAGCGCCACCTGCGCAGCCGCGTGCGCCTGGCCCAGCGCTACCCTGCGCCGCTGCTGCAAGCCACGCAGGACGTGATGGCCCGGTGCGCGTTCAGTCTGGACGAGTTGACCTACGAATACCCCGACGAGATCGTGCCGGCCGGCCAGACGGCCGATGCCTGGCTCAGGCAACTCACCGAGGCTGGATTGCGTGAACGCTATCCCCAGGGCACCCCTGACACGGTAGAGGCCCAGGTGTACAAAGAACTGGCCCTGATCGCCGAGATGGGCTTTGCCAAGTACTTCCTGACGGTATACGACACGGTGCGTTTCGCCCGCAGCCAGGGCATCTTGTGCCAGGGCCGAGGCAGCGCGGCCAACTCGGCCGTGTGCTACGCCCTGGGCATCACCGAGGTGAATCCGGCCGAAAGCTGCTTGCTGTTCGAGCGCTTCATCTCCAAAGAGCGCAACGAACCGCCTGACATCGATGTTGATTTTGAACACGAACGGCGAGAAGAAGTCATCCAGTACCTGTATCGCAAGTACGGCCGCGACCGGGCGGCATTGACCGCCACCGTGACCAGTTACCGCAAGCGCAGCGCTTTGCGCGATGTGGGCAAAGCCCTGGGGTTGCCGTTGGATGATGTCGACCGCGCGGCCAAGAACCTGCACTGGTCGGAAGGTGCTGAGGTGCTGGCGCTGCGCCTGGCCGAGGTGGGCTTTGATCCGCAGGCCCGGGTGGTGCGCCAATGGCTGGAGCTGAGCCAGACCCTGGAGGGTTTTCCTCGTCACTTGAGCCAGCACACCGGCGGCTTCGTGCTGGCCCGAGGCGCCTTGTGCCGCATGGTGCCGATTGAAAACGCCAGCATGCCCGAGCGCAGCATCATCCAGTGGGACAAGGACGATCTGGACGCCCTGGGCCTGATGAAGGTGGACGTACTGGCACTGGGCATGCTGACCGCCTTGCGCAAGTCGCTGGCGTTTATTAGCCAGCGGCGAGGCTACCCGTTCGGGATGCAAGACATCCCGCTGGAAGACGAGGCCACCTACCGGATGATGTGGGCGGCTGACACCATTGGCGTGTTTCAGATCGAGAGCCGCGCGCAGATGAGCATGCTGCCGCGCCTGAAACCCGCCTGCTTTTACGACCTGGTGGTGGAGGTGGCCCTGGTGCGCCCCGGGCCCATCCAGGGGGGCATGGTGCACCCCTACCTGCAGCGCCGAGAAGACCCCTCGCTGGTGCACTATCCGCCCGGGCTGAAGCCTGCACTGCAGCGCACCCTGGGCGTGCCCATCTTTCAGGAGCAGGTGATGCAGATCGTGGTGCTGGCCGCGGGCTTCACCCCGGGCGAGGCCGATGAGCTGCGCCGCTCCATGGCTGCCTGGCGGCGCAAGGGAGGCGTTCATCGCTTCCGCGACAAGGTACTGCAGGGCATGGTGGCCCATGGCTATGAAGCGGCCTTTGCGGAGCAGATCTTTCAGCAAATCCAGGGCTTTGGTGAATATGGCTTCCCAGAGTCGCACGCGGCCAGCTTTGCCAAGCTGGTTTATGCCAGTGCCTGGATCAAACGGCATGAACCGGCCGCTTTTTTGGCGGGCTTGCTGAACTCACAGCCGTTGGGTTTTTACACCCCCAGCCAGTTGATTCAGGACGCACGACGACATGGGGTGGAGGTACGGCCGCCCGACGTGCTGCACAGTGGATGGGATTGCCATCTGGAGCCCGCCCAGGCGAATGACCCCACATCACCAGCAGCTCAGCCTGCCGTTCGCTTGGGGCTGAGACTGGTGAGTGGCCTGTCGCGTGACGCTGCGGCGCGAATCGAGCAGTTGAAATCGACTGCCGATGGCGTGAAGGCCTTCGACTCGGTGGAGTCGTTGGTGCGATCGGCGCGTTTGAACCAGCAAGACGTGCGCGCCCTGGCCTCGGCCGATGCCCTGGCCAGCCTGGCTGGGCATCGACGCCAGCAGATGTGGGCGGCCCTGGCAGCCACCCGCACGGAGGCCTTGCTGCGCGATGCCCCCATCACAGAGGCCGCGTTGGCCTTGCCAGTGGCATCCGAGGGCGAAGAAGTCAGTCATGACTACGCAGCCCTGGGACTCACCTTGCGCAGCCACCCCGTGGCCTTGTTGCGGCCGCTGCTGGCGCCGTACCGGGTGATGTCGGCCGAGCAACTCCGCCAACGTCGCGACGGACAACCGGCCCGCGCCTGCGGCATCGTCACGGTGCGGCAGCAACCGGGCACCGCCTCTGGGGTGGTGTTCGTGACGCTGGAAGACGAAAGCGGCACGGTTAACGTGATCGTGTGGCCCGCGCTGAAACTCAAACAGCGACACACCCTGATCCACGCCCGGCTGATGGCCGTCTATGGCACCTGGCAGCGCCAGGGCCAGGTGTGCCATCTGGTAGCCGGGCACCTGCACGACCTCAGCCCCCTGCTGGGGCAACTGCCCACACAAAGTCGGGACTTTCACTGAGGCGGTTCAACCTCGTCGGGGCCCCAAAGACATGGACTTGGCGTGATGGCAACACCTGGCGGCGCTTCAAGACAGCCCGAATTCGACAATAATCGTTGTCACAAACTAGAATGCGCTCACCTGGCCCACCTCAGAGGCCACCCCACAGGAGACTTTCATGAGCATTGCCAACACTTGCGTCCTGATCGCCGCCGTCATGCCCATCGTCACGATGGGCATGGCCAAGGCCGCCACCGCCGGCAAGCGCCGCAGCGACGGCGGCTACGACAACAACAACCCACGCGACTGGGCCGCCAAGCAAACCGGCTGGAAGGCCCGTGCCGCCGCTGCCCAGAACAATGGCTTTGAAGCCCTGCCCTTGTTCGTGTTTGCCGTGCTGGCCGCACAGTTCGCCGGCCTGGACCAGGCCCGCACCGACATGCTGGCCATGGCCTTCATCGGCTCGCGCATCGTGTACACCGGCCTGTACATTGCCAACATTGCCACGCTGCGCAGCGTGGTGTGGGCGGTGGGGCTGGGCTGCACCATCGCCATCTTCGCCCCCACGCTGAAGCTGCCGTTCTGATCGCTCAGGCTCGCACCGCACAACGCCCGGGGCGGTTCATCACCGCGCCCGGGCGTTGTCTTTCAGTGGGTCTGACTCAAGCTCAGCGCTTGCGCACCGGCATCAGGTCGGTGCAAGTGCCATGGGCGGCTTCGGCCGCCAGGCCCACGCTCTCACCCAGCGTGGGGTGAGGGTGAATGGTCTTGCCGATGTCCACCTCGTCGGCGCCCATCTCGATGGCCAGCGCGATCTCGCCAATCAGGTCACCCGCGCGCGTACCCACGATGCCACCACCGACGATGCGGTGTGTTTCGGCGTCGAACAGCAGCTTGGTAAAGCCCTCCGAGCGCCCATTGGCCAGCGCGCGGCCCGAGGCCGCCCAGGGGAAGAGCCCCTTCTTGACCGCCCTGCCCTGCGCCTTGGCCTGGTCTTCAGTCAGGCCCACCCAGGCAATCTCAGGGTCGGTGTAGGCCACGCTGGGGATGACGCTGGCGTCGAACGCCGCGCGGGCCAGTTTCTCGTCGCCCAGCAATTCACCCGCGATGACTTCAGCGGCCACGTGACCCTCGTGCACGGCCTTGTGCGCCAGCATGGGCTGGCCCACCAGGTCACCGATGGCGAACAGGCTGGGCACGTTGCTGCGCATCTGCTTGTCCACGGGCACAAAGCCGCGCTCATTGACCGCCAGCCCCACCTTGTCAGCGCCGATCTTGCGGCCATTGGGCGCGCGGCCCACGGCCTGCAGCACCAGGTCGTACACGGCCGGCTCGGGCGCGGGCTCACCCTCCTTGGCGGAAGCAAAGCTCACCTTGATGCCTTCGGGCGAGGCCTCAGCCGCCACGGTTCTGGTGCTGAGCATCACGCGGTCAAAGCGGTGGGCGTTGTGCTTGTCCCAGGCCTTAACCAGATCGCGGTCGGCCCCCGGCATCAGGCCATCGCCCATCTCGACCACGTCGATGCGGGCACCCAGCGTGGAATACACCGTGCCCATCTCCAGACCGATGATGCCGCCGCCGATGATCAGCATCTTCTTGGGCACGCTGGCCAGCGCCAGGGCGCCGGTGGAATCGACCACGCGAGGGTCATCGGGCATGAACGGCAGCCGCACGGCCTGCGAGCCTGCGGCCAGGATGGCGCGCTTGAAGCGCAGGCTGCGCTTCTCGCCGGTCTTGTCTTGCGCACTGCCGGTGGTCACTTCGACCTCCAGCGTGTGCGCGTCAATCAGGCTGCCGTAGCCGCGCACCACCTCGACCTTGCGGGCCTTGGCCATGGCCGCCAGGCCTTGCGTGAGCTTGCCCGTCACGCCCGACTTGTGCGCGCGCAGCTTGGCCAGGTCCAGCGTGGGCTCGCCAAAGCTCACACCCATGGCGTCGAAGTGCTTGACCTCGTCCATCACGGCGGCCACGTGCAGCAGCGCCTTGGATGGGATGCAGCCCACGTTCAGGCAGACGCCACCCAGCTCCGCGTAACGCTCAACCAGGATGACTTTGAGCCCCAGGTCGGCGGCACGGAAGGCCGCGCTGTAGCCACCGGGACCGCCGCCGAGCACGAGCACGTCGCAATCGGTATCGGTCGGGATACCAGATGGAGTGGCCACTGGGGCTGTAACTACTGGCACCTGGGGGGCGGCGACAACAGAAGACTGTGCCACCACCGGCGCCGACTGCGTGGTGGCCGATGCAGCTATAACGGGGGCCGCTGCCGCGGTTGCCGCCGCGCCCGCCACATCCAGCGTCAGGATGATGTGCCCCTGCCCAACCCGGTCACCGAGCTTGACCTTGATCTCGCCCACCACCCCGGCCTGGGGCGAAGGCACCTCCATGGAGGCCTTGTCAGACTCCAGGGTGATCAGGCTTTGCTCGGCGGCCACGGTCTGGCCAGGTTTGACGAGGATCTCGATGATCGCTGCGTCGGTGATGTCGCCCAGGTCGGGTACGGGGATGTCGATGAATGCCATGTCGACGCCCCCTTACACCAGCGCCCGGCGGAAGTCCGCCAGCAGCGAAGCCAGGTAAGCATTGAACTTCGCCGCCGCCGCCCCGTCGATGACGCGGTGGTCGTAGCTCAGGCTCAGCGGCAGCATCAGGCGCGGCACGAACTCGCTGCCGTTCCAAACCGGCTTCATGGCCGAGCGGCACACGCCCAGGATGGCCACCTCGGGCGCGTTGATGATGGGCGTGAAGGTCGTGCCCCCGAATCCGCCCAGCGACGAGATCGAGAAGCAGCCCCCGCTCATCTCGGCCGGCGTCAGCTTGCCGTCGCGGGCCTTGGCCGCCAGCGCAGCGGTTTCCAGCGCCAGTTGACTCAGCGACTTCTGGTCCACATCGCGGATCACCGGCACCACCAGGCCATTGGGGGTGTCGGCCGCGAAGCCGATGTGCACGTATTGCTTGAGCACCAGGTCATCGCCATCGAGCGAGGCATTGAACTGCGGGAACTTGCGCAGCGACACCGCGCAGGCCTTGAGCAGGAAGGCCAGCAAGGTGAACTTGGTGCCCAACTTCGCATGCTCTTCATTGAGCTTGACGCGGAAGGCCTCCAGCTCGGTGATGTCGGCCTCTTCGTGGTTGGTGACGTGCGGGATGCGCACCCAGTTGCGGTGCAGGTTCGCGCCCGAGATCTTCTTGATGCGCGACAGCGGCTGACGCTCGACGGGGCCAAACTTGGTGAAGTCGACCGATGGCCAGGGCAACAAGGTCATGCCACCCAGGTCGGCGCTGCCGGCACCTGACGACGACGCACCTGAAGAAGGTGCGCCACCAGAAGCTGCTCGTGCGATCACGCCCTTGACGAAGTTCTGGACATCGACGTGCGTGATGCGTCCCTTGGGGCCGGTGCCCGGCACCTTGGCGATGTCCACGCCCAACTCGCGCGCAAAGCGGCGAACCGATGGCGACGCGTGGGCGATGTGCCCCGGCGACGTGGATTCAGCAGGCAACAGGGCTGCGGTGGGACTGGTGCGCGCAGCAGCGTCACTGGGCCCAGCCGATACGGGTGAGGGGGTCGCTGAGGCCGCAGCGGGGGCTACAAGAGGGGCAGCAGCAGGCGCGGGGGCTGCGGCGGCCACCGCGCCTTCAGTCACCTCCAGCACCCCAATCACCGAACCTTGGCTGACCTTGTCACCCAGTGTCAGTCGCAGCTCCTTGATCACCCCTGCCTGGGATGAGGGCACCTCCATCGAGGCCTTGTCCGACTCGATGGTGATGAGGCTTTGCTCGGCGCGCACGGTGTCGCCTGGTTTGACCAGCAGTTCGATGACCGCTGCATCGCTCACGTCCCCGATGTCCGGGACGGTCAGTTCAATCGTTGGCATGTTGAAGCTCCGTTCCAGATCCGTCTCAGGCGTACAGCGGGTTCACCTTGTCGGTGTCGATGCCATAGCGGCTGATGGCCTCAGCCACCTTCGACACCGGCACCTTGCCCTCGTCGGCCAGGCACTTGAGCGCTGCCACCACGATGTAATGGCGGTTGATCTCGAAGTGCTCGCGCAGGCGATACCGGAAGTCGCTTCGACCGAACCCATCGGTGCCCAGCACCTTGAACGAGCGGTCACGTGGGATGTAGGCCCGGATCTGCTCGGGCAAGGCCTTCACATAGTCGGTGGATGCCACCACGGGGCCCTGGGTGCGGCCCAGCTGCTTCGTCACGAACGGCACACGGGGCGCCTCGGTGGGGTGCAGCAGGTTCCAGCGCTCCACATCCTGACCATCGCGGGCCAGCAGGTTGAAGCTGGGGCAGCTCCAAACATGAGCGCCCACGCCCCACTCGGCTTCCAGCAGCGCCTTGGCCGCCATCGACTCACGCAGGATCGAGCCTGACCCCAGCAGGTTCACTTGCAAGGGCTGGCTGGCGTCAGCCTCCTGCAAGCGGTACATGCCTGCGATGATCTCGGCCTCGGTGCCTGGCTGCAGGCCCGGCTGCGCGTAGTTCTCGTTCAGCAAGGTCAGGTAGTAAAAGACGTTCTCCTGCTGCTCGACCATGCGCTTCAAGCCATTCTGGATGATCACGGCCACCTCGTGCGCAAAGCTCGGGTCGTAGCTCAGGCAGTTTGGAATGGTTCCGGCCACGAGTTGGCTGTGGCCATCTTCGTGCTGCAGGCCCTCACCGTTGAGCGTGGTGCGGCCTGAGGTGCCGCCCAGCAGGAAGCCGCGCGCCTGCATATCCCCTGCGGCCCAAGCCAGGTCGCCAATGCGTTGCAGCCCGAACATCGAGTAAAAGATGTAGAACGGGATCATCACGCGGTTGTTCGTCGAGTACGACGTGGCCGCCGCGATCCACGAGCACATGCCGCCTGCTTCGTTGATGCCCTCTTGCAGAATCTGGCCGGCCTTGTCTTCTCGGTAGTACATGACCTGGTCCTTGTCGACCGGTGTGTACTTCTGGCCTTCGGGCGCGTAGATGCCGATCTGGCGGAAGAGCCCCTCCATGCCGAAGGTGCGGGCCTCGTCCACGAGGATGGGCACCACACGAGGGCCCAGGTTGGCGTCGCGCAGCAGTGGCGTCAGGCAGCGCACGAAGGCCTGCGTGGTCGAGATCTCGCGGCCCTCTTGCGTGGGCTCCAGCACGCTCTGGAAGGCGTCCAGCCCGGGTACTGGCAAGGTCTCTTCCGCCTTGGGGCGCCGCTTGGGCAAGTAGCCACCCAGGGCCTGGCGGCGTTCGTGCAAGTAGGTCATCTCCGGCGTGTGCTCAGCCGGCTTGATGAACGGCAGCTTGGCGATGTCTTCATCCGGCACCGGGATGTTGAAGCGATCGCGGAAGAGCTTGATGTCCTCGTCCGTCAGCTTCTTGGTCTGGTGGGCAGTGTTCTTGCCTTCACCGCTCTTGCCCATGCCAAAGCCCTTGACCGTCTTGATCAGCAGCACGGTGGGCTGCCCGGTGTGGTTCACCGCCGCATGGTAGGCCGCATACACCTTCTGCGGGTCATGCCCGCCCCGGTTCAGGCGCCAGATGTCCTCATCCGACAGACGGGCCACCATCTCGGCGGTGCGGGGGTCACGACCAAAGAAGTTCTTGCGCACGAAGGCGCCGTCATTGGCCTTGCAGGCCTGGTAGTCGCCGTCGACCATCTCCATCATGATCTTGCGCAGGATGCCGTCCTTGTCGCGCGCCAGCAGCGGGTCCCAGTACGAGCCCCACAGCAGCTTGATCACGTTCCAGCCGGCACCGCGGAACTCGCCTTCCAGCTCCTGCACGATCTTTCCGTTGCCACGCACCGGGCCGTCCAGGCGCTGCAGGTTGCAGTTGATGACGAAGATCAGGTTGTCGAGCTTTTCGCGCGCGGCCAGACCGATGGCACCCAGCGACTCGGGCTCGTCCATCTCACCGTCGCCACAGAACACCCAGACCTTGCGCTTGCTGGTGTCCGCCAGCCCGCGGGCATGCAGGTACTTCAGGAAGCGAGCCTGGTAAATGGCCATGATGGGCCCCAGGCCCATCGACACGGTCGGGAACTGCCAGAACTCCGGCATCAGCTTGGGGTGCGGGTAGCTGGACAGGCCCTTGCCACCCACCTCTTGCCGGAAATTGGCCAGTTGCTCTTCAGTGATGCGGCCTTCCATGAAGGCCCGGGCGTAAATGCCGGGGGCCGAGTGGCCCTGGATGTAGAGCAGGTCCCCGCCGTGCTCGGGCGTGTCGGCGTGCCAGAAGTGGTTGAAGCCCACACCCAGCATGGTCGCCAGCGATGCAAACGAGGAAATGTGCCCCCCCAGGTCGCCGCCGTCCGGCGGGTTATGGCGGTTGGCGCGCACCACCATGGCCATCGCGTTCCAGCGCATGTAACTGCGCAGCCGCTCTTCAATCTCCAGATTGCCGGGGTGGTGAGCCTCATCCTCCACCGGGATGGTGTTCACGTAGGCGGTGTTGGCCGAGAACGGCAAATCAATACCGGCCTGTCGCGCATGATCCAGCAGGGTTTCAAGCAGGTCATGGGCACGGGCGCGCCCTTCGGTCTCGATGACCCCGGTCAAGGCGTCCAGCCATTCGCGGGTTTCTTCGGGGTCCAGGTCCAGGGCCGCAGCGGGCAACGGATCGTGGGCAGACATGGGTTCAGTCTCCTGTGCGTAGGGCGTGTGCACCAGTATGGGCACGCGCCCAGGTTCCAGATCGTGGATAAACGGGGGAACCAGGGGGTTGCGAAGTGTTTTTGCAACAGGGGTGGCGTTGCAAAACACGAAAAGCATACGCCGAGTTCGCCCCCTGTCGAATACGGAAAGCCACACGGATAATGGCGCCATGGTGTTTCCAGCAACGTTGCCCCCCTCCCCCCATGCGGCCCGGGCCGGCCATGGCGGCCAAACCAGCCAACTGTTCTGGCGCTGGTGGCGTCGCCAGTCCCCCAGCCAGCAAGACCGCTATGCCACGCTGGGTCCACTGGTGTCGGTGCTGCTGTTCCTGGCGGCCATCATTGCGGCCTTCTGGTACCTGCGCAACGAAGAACTGGAGCGCGAACAAGAAGCCGTCAAGCGCGACACCGAGGTCGTGCAGCAACAGATTCGCCTGCGCCTGCTGGAAAACCAGGAACAACTGGTTCGCATTGCCCGAGAAACCACCCTCCAATCTGCCCAGGTGGAGCCCTTCCTGGCGCAATCGGGTGACTTCATCCGGTCTCGGCCCGAGGTGCTGGGCGTGGCCTGGGTCACGCCAGATCGGCAGATCAAGGCCTCACGCAGCACCATGAGCCTGCCGCTGGACCCAGGTTCTGCCCTGGTCCAGCCGGAGCCCAACGGCAAGAGCATCGGCAGTGAGCGCCGCCTACCCGCAGACACGTTTGATCCGTTCAAGAACACCCAGGAATCCCTGGAGGCCTTCCGCGTGGCGCGCGAGCGAGGCGCACCCTCCTACTCCTACCCTTTCCGCAACACGGCTGGCGTGAAGGTGGTGCAGGTACACATCCCGGTTGTGGATCGAGCCGGGGTGAGTAGCTGTGTGGTGGCCGAATACGCCCTCGAGCCGCTGATGCGCTACTTGGTTCCGCAAGAGATCGCCAGCCGCCACGCCATGAGCCTGGTCACCCTGGATGGCACCGCCCTCACTGGCTACGTGGGCACCGACCAGAACAGCGCCGCTCGGCCCACGTTCGTGCACGAGGTGGTCGTCACCCCGGTCAGCAACGGGCTGATCTTGCGAGGCATGGGGTTCCGCACCTCCTCCAACCTGATCGGCAACACCTTGTTCTGGATGGTGGTCGCCTTGTCCGTCCTGACGGTGTGGACGCTGATGGGCACCTTGCGCCACATGCGGCGACGCACAGAGATCCAGAAAGCCCTGGTGCAGGAAACCAACTTCCGGCGGGCCATGGAGAACTCCATGCTCACCGGCATGCGCACCATCGACCTGGAAGGCCGCATCACCTACGTGAACCCGGCCTTCTGTGCCATGACGGGCTTTTCGGAAGAAGAGCTGATTGGCTGTGTGCCGCCCTACCCGTACTGGCCCAAAGACCGTCTGGACGAGTTCAACCGCATGTTCCAGCAAGAGTTGCTGGGGCGCAGCCCCATGGGTGGCATCGAAGTGGTCATGCAGCGCCGAGATGGCAGCCAGTTCGATGCCCGCCTGTACGTCTCGCCCCTGATTGATGCCCAGGGCGACCAGACCGGCTGGATGACCTCGGTTACCAACATCACCGAGGCCAAGCGGGTGCGCGACCAGCTCACGGCCGCCCATGAACGCTTCACCACCGTGCTGGAAGGACTGGATGCGGCGGTGTCCGTGGTGTCGGTGCAGCGTGGTGAGCTCTTGTTTGCCAACCGCTCGTACCGCTTGTGGTTTGGGGCCGATCCCACCGCCCACAGCCACCTCACCGGGGGTGAAATCACGCCAGATGAAATCATTGATGGCGATGAATCGGTCGATGACTTTGGCGGATTGCCCACCCAGGCGCTGACCACCGCCGGCAGCGACACCCGAGAGGTGTACCTGGACAGCGCTCAGAAGTGGTTTGACGTGCGGGCCCGCTACATCCAGTGGACCGATGGCAACCTGGCCCAGATGCTGATTGCCACCGACGTGACCGATCGCAAAACGGCCGAGGACGCTGCCGCCCGACAGGCCGAAAAAGCCCAGTTCACCAGCCGCCTGATCACCATGGGAGAGATGGCCTCCACCGTGGCGCACGAACTCAACCAGCCACTGGCCGCCATTTCCAACTACTGCAGCGGCCTCATCAGCCGGGTCCAGAACGGCAACATCGACAACGAGCAACTGGTGGGCGCACTGGAGAAAACTGCCCGCCAGGCCCAACGCGCGGGCCAGATCATCCACCGCATCCGCCAGTTTGTGAAACGCTCCGAGCCACAGCGGCAGCCTTGTCGTGTGCGCGACATCACCGATGCCGTGCTGGATCTGGCTGTCTTCGAAATGAAGCGCCGGCGCGTGACACTCAACACCGTGGTGGCCAACCGCCTGCCGCAGATCTCTGCCGACCCCATCCTGATCGAGCAGGTGCTGTTGAACCTGCTCAAAAATGCGGCAGAAGCCATCGACACAGCCAACATGCCCCAGTCGCGGCGCACCATCGACCTGCGTGTTCAGCAGCGCCACACGCCCGAGCAAGGCGAGGTGGTCGAGTTCACCGTGACCGACACCGGCCCCGGCATGAAGGAAGAGATGCTGGCCCGACTGTTCGAGGCGTTTCACTCCACCAAGGCCGAGGGCCTAGGGATAGGCCTGAGTCTTTGCCGCTCCATCATCGAGTCACACCATGGCAGGATCAAGGCTGAGAACCTCTACAATGGTTCCGTGACGGTTGGATGTCGTTTCAGCTTCACGTTGCCCATCGACTCAATCCCTTCGGGGGGCAGCAGCGACAGTTCGACGCCTGACGGCGCGGCTCCTTCCACTTCTAACAACTAGCAGGCTGACAACCCATGAGCTTGATTCCGAAAAAAGGCACGGTCTATGTGGTGGACGACGACGAAGCCGTCCGCGATTCACTGCAATGGCTGCTGGAAGGCAAGGACTACCGCGTTCGCTGTTTCGACTCGGCCGAGTCCTTCCTGGCCCGCTTTGATCCTCGTGAGGTCGCCTGCCTGATCGCCGACATCCGCATGGACGGCATGAGCGGTCTGGAACTGCAAGACAAGCTGCTCGAACGCAAATCGCCCCTGCCCATCGTCTTCATCACCGGTCACGGTGATGTGCCCATGGCCGTGAACACCATGAAGAAGGGTGCGATGGACTTCATCGAGAAGCCCTTCAAGGAAGATGCCCTGGTGTCCCTGGTCGAGCGCATGCTGGACCAGGCCCGTGTGGCCTTCTCGCAGTCGCAAGAAGCCGCCAGCCGCGAGGCTCTGCTGTCTCGCCTGACCACCCGCGAAGCCCAGGTGCTTGAGCGCATCGTGGCCGGCCGCCTGAACAAACAAATCGCCGACGACCTGGGCATCTCCATCAAGACGGTGGAAGCCCACCGCGCCAATGTGATGGAAAAGCTCAACGCCAACACCGTGGCCGACCTGCTGAAGATCGCCCTGGGCGCCAACCAGCAACCTCCTGCTGCGGCCACCAAGTAAGGCCCGCGCCCCAGCCCTCGAAGGCCGCCCGACAGCGGCCTTTTTCCATTCCTGAGCCCCCCGCTCTCACACCTTCCCGCCTCGGAGCCCCCCATGACCGCCCAACTCATTGATGGCAATGCCCTGTCCAAGCAACTGCGCGCCGAAGTCGCCCAGCGCGCTGCCGCGCTCACCGCCAAGGGCCTCAAGCCTGGGCTGGCCGTGATCCTGGTGGGCGACAACCCCGCCAGTCAGGTCTACGTGCGCAACAAGGTCAAGGCCTGTGAAGACGTGGGCTTTCACTCCGTGCTGGAAAAGTACGAGGCCACGATGACCGAGGCTGAATTGCTGGCCCGTGTCGATGCCCTCAACAACGACCCGTCCATTCACGGCATCCTGGTGCAATTGCCCCTGCCCAAGCACATCGACGATCACAAGGTGATCGAAGCCATCTCGCCGCTGAAGGATGTGGACGGCTTCCACGTGGCCAGCGCCGGTGCCCTGGTGGTGGGAGAGGTCGGCTTCAAGGCTTGTACGCCCTACGGCTGCATGAAGATGCTCGAATCCATCGGCATGAAAGACCTTCGCGGCAAGCATGCCGTGGTGATCGGCCGCTCCAACATCGTGGGCAAGCCCATGGCCCTGATGCTGCTGGCCGCCAACGCCACCGTCACCATCACCCACAGCGGCACGGCCGACCTGGCCGCCATGACCCGCCAGGCCGACATCGTGGTGGCGGCCGTAGGCAAGCGCAACGTGCTGACGGCCGACATGGTCAAGCCCGGCGCCGTGGTGATCGACGTGGGCATGAACCGCGACGACGACGGCAAGCTCTGCGGCGACGTGGACTTTGCCGGCGTGAAAGAGGTGGCCAGCCACATCACCCCTGTGCCCGGTGGGGTGGGCCCCATGACCATTACCATGTTGCTGGTCAACACCATGGAAGCGGCCGAGCGCACTGCCACGCAAGCTTGAGTTTCGCGCGAGCGCCTGCATCTGTGAGGCATTGTTGTCGTTTGCATGGCCATTGTTCACCCAGCACACCCAAGTCACACCATCATGAGCACCAATCCCCTGCTTGACACCTCTGGCCTGCCCCTGTTCGACCAGATCAAGCCCGAGCACGTGACACCCGCGCTGGACGTGCTGCTGGCCGATGCCGAGGCCTCGCTGAACAAGGTGACGGGCCCGGACGTGCCGCCGGATTACGACGCCCTGTCGCTGCTGCTGGACGTGAGCACCGAACGCCTGGGCCGTGTCTGGGGCGCCGTGGGCCACCTCAACAGCGTGGCCGACACGCCCGAGCTGCGTGCGGCATTCAACGACAACCTGCCCCGCGTGACGGAGTTCTACACTCGTCTGGGCGCCGACGAGCGCCTGTACGCCAAGTACAAGGCCCTGAACCAGGCCCAACAAGCCTTGCCCGCCGAAGAGCGGCTGAGCGCGCCCCGCCAGCGAGCGCTCGACAACGCCCTGCGCGGCTTTGTGCTGGGCGGCGCCGAACTGCAAGGCGAGGCCAAAACCCGATTTGCTGCCATCCAGGAAGAGCTGGCGGCCAAGTCCCAGGCGTTCTCTGAGCATGTGATGGATGCCACGGATGCTTTCGCACACTACGCCAGCACCGACGAGCTGGTGGGTGTGCCCCAGGACGTGCAAGACGCCACCCGGGCCGCCGCCGAGGCGGAAGGCAAAGACGGCCACAAGCTGACGCTCCACATGCCCTGCTACCTGCCGGTGATGCAGTACGCCACTCACCGCGGCCTGCGCGAAACCATGTACCGCGCTTACAGCACCCGTGCCAGCGAGTTTGGCCCGGCCGAGCGCGACAACTCCCAACTCATGCAGGACATCCTGCGCCTGCGCCAGGAAGAAGCCACGCTGCTGGGCTATGGCAGCTTTGCCGATGTGTCGCTGGTGCCCAAGATGGCCGACAGCCCGGCTCAGGTGATGAGCTTCTTGCGTGACCTGGCCCAACGAGCCCGCCCCTACGCAGAAAAAGACATGGCCGAGCTGCGCGAATTCGCCCGCCGCGAACTGGGCCTGGACGACCTGCAAGCCTGGGACGTGGCCTTCGTGAGCGAAAAGCTCAAAGAAGCCCGCTACGCCTTCAGCGATCAAGAGGTCAAACAGTACTTCACCGAGCCCACGGTGCTCAAAGGTCTGTTCAGCCTGATCGAGCGGCTGTTCGAGGTGCAGATCAAGCCCGACACCGCCCCCGTGTGGCATGAATCCGTGCGCTTTTTCCGCATCGAACGCCAGGGTGCCCAGGGCACCGAACTGGTCGGGCAGTTCTACCTCGACCCTTACGCCCGTCCGGGCAAGCGCCCCGGCGCCTGGATGGACGATGTGCGCGGCCGCTGGTCACGCCCTGACAACCACGCTACGCAAACCCCGGTGGCGCACCTGGTGTGCAACTTTGCCAAGGGCGTGGGCGACAAGCCCGCCTTGCTCACCCACGACGACGTCATCACCCTCTTCCATGAGTTCGGCCACGGCCTACACCACATGCTGACCAAGGTGAATGACATCGGCGTGGCCGGCATCAGCGGCGTCGAGTGGGACGCGGTCGAGTTGCCCAGCCAGTTCATGGAGAACTTCTGCTGGGAATGGGATGTGCTGCAGCAACTCACCTCGCATGTGGAGACGGGCGCTCCCCTGCCCCGTGCGCTCTACGACAAGATGATCGCGGCCAAGAACTTCCAGAGCGGGCTCATGACCCTGCGCCAGATCGAGTTCTCGCTGTTCGACATGCGCCTGCACGCCGAAGCCGACAGCGCCGATCGCATCCAGCAGGTGGTCGATGAGGTGCGCCGCGAGGTGGCGGTCAACATTCCGCCGGCCTTCAACCGCTTCCAGCACACCTTCTCACACATCTTTGCAGGCGGCTACGCGGCGGGGTATTACAGTTACAAGTGGGCTGAAGTGCTCTCGGCAGATGCCTATGCGGCATTTGAAGAGGCTGCCGCAGGCGCAGGCGTGGTCAACCCGGAGGTGGGCCGCCGCTACCGCGAGGCCATCCTGGAGGCCGGTGGCAGTCGCCCTGCGATGGAGAGCTTCAAAGCCTTCCGTGGACGTGAGCCTCAGATTGACGCCCTGTTGCGCCATCAAGGCATGGCTTGACCCTGTGACACTGATTTTCGCTGGAGTTCGTTGATGTATCTGGCACATCGTCGTCCTCACTCGCTCTTGCCCTGGGCCGCAGCGGCTTTGTTGATGCTCGCGGGGCCAGCGTGGGCGCTCTACAAGGTGGTGGGCCCGGATGGCAAGGTCACGTACACCGACCGCCCCCCCACCGCGCAGGCCAACATCCCCGTCAGCACCGTGTCTGGCGCCTCTGGTGGAGATGGGGCGAATTTGACCGGTGTGCCCTTTGATGTGCGCCAGGCCGCACAGCGGTTTCCGGTGCAGCTCTATACCACCAGTGACTGCAGCCCTTGCAGCTCCGCACGGCAGTACCTGAACCGCCGCGGCGTGCCCTTCGTCGAATTCACAGTGAATGGGGACGCTGACCAGGTGTCCTTCCGGCAGCAGTTCAAGGTCGACGCCCTGCCCCTGCTGCGTGTGGGCGGCAAGAACATGACCGGCTTCAACGAGCAGGAATGGCGCAGTTACCTGGATGCCGCCGGCTACCCGGCCAGCTCGCAACTACCCTCCACCTATCGACAGGCAGATGCCCGTCCATGGCGCCCTGCCTCGCGCCCCGGCGCCGCCACGGCGGAGTCTTCACGCGCTGACACGCCCCCTGCGGCCCCACCGGTCAAGCCACCGCCAGGCATCCGGTTCTGACACCGGGGCCTCTTGCGGCCCCCTCCAAAGCTCAGAAGGACAAGGTTTTCACGCCCTGAGCGGTGCCCAACAGGCACAACGAGGCCTTGTTACGGGCAAACACCCCCACCGTCACCACGCCGGGCCACTGGTTCACCTGGGCTTCGAACTCGGCCGGAGCGCTGATCTTCAGCCCTTTCACATCGACGATGATGTTGCCGTTGTCGGTGATCACGCCGGCGCGCACCTGCGCTTGACCACCCATGGCGGCAAAGGCACGGATCACCTGGGCTGCCGCCATCGGAATCACCTCCACCGGCAGCGGGAAGGCACCCAGCGTCTGCACCAGCTTGGATTCATCGGCAATGCACACAAAGCGCTTGGCCAGCTCCGCCACGATCTTCTCGCACGTCAAGGCTGCGCCGCCGCCCTTGATCATGAAGCCGGCGGGGTCGATCTCGTCAGCCCCGTCCACATACACGTCCAGACCAGTCACCGATTCGGCGGGCAAGACCTTCACCCCCAGGGCCTCCAAGCGCTGGGTGCTGCGCACCGAGCTTGACACTGCACCGGTCACGCGCTGAGGATCGGCCTTCAAGGCTTCGCCCAGCGCATCGATGAACTTGTCCACCGTCGAGCCGGTGCCCACCCCCACGATGCAGCCGTGGGGTACATGGTCCAGGGCGGCGCGGCCCACCAGGGTTTTCAGTTCGTCTTGGGTCATGATGTTGGAAAGAAGTCAGTCTTGCAAAAAGGATTCGAGCGCGGCGTTCACCACGACGGCAGGCCTCGGCCTGACAGGCTCATCCAGGCCAGCAGGCCACCGATCAGCACCGGCTGGTGCACCATGTAAAACGTCAGGCTCCACTGGCCCAGGTGCACCAGACCTCGCCACCAGGCGGGTGTCAGGGTCGACACCCCGGCATTGTCGCCCGAAGCCGAAGGGCTCACAGCAGTGCTGAGCCACTCGGGGCGGTGCTTCAGGGCCCATTGCGTGGCTGCCATGCCCCACCACATCACGCCCAGCCAGGGCAGGATGGGGACGTAATCTTCGGTGATGGGTTTGTGGGTGACCAGGCCCACCCAGTTCGTCCACCGCGTGTCAAACCAGGGGTGACTGAACCACCAGGGCAGACACACCGCCAGCAGCCCGAGTGGCCACAACCAGGCGCCTAGCGGCGCGCTCAAGCGGGCGATCAGCAACATCACCACCATGCCGTGCAGCACGCCAAAGGTGATGACACTGCGCGGAAACATCACGTACGAGGCAGCCGACACCAGCAGCGCACAGGCCAGGATCTGCCCCTCGCGCCGCCAGAACCGGCCCCAGCTTTGCCCTTGAGCCACAGCCAGCGCCTGGCCGGCGCCTGCGCACACCAGGAACATGGACAAGATCCAGGTGCGCTGGATGGTCCAGAACGGGTCGCGGTAAAAATCGGCCTCGATCAGCTTGAAGGTGGCCAGGTCAAAGCAGAAATGGAACACGGCCATCCAGACCAGGGCAGCGCCCCGCAGGGCGTCCACACAGTCCAGCCGCGAACCGGGGGGGCGAAGTAGCTTGCCTTTTTGTGCGTCCATCGCGATAGTATCGGCCCTCCCCCGCCTCCGTTTTGCCGCCATGTCTTTGCGCCCCCACCGTCTTGAGTTGTTGTCGCCTGCCCGCACTGCCGATATCGGCATCGAGGCCATCAACCATGGCGCGGACGCCGTGTACATCGGCGGCCCATCCTTCGGCGCCCGCACCAACGCCAGCAACGCGGTGGCCGACATCGAGCGCCTGGTCCAGCACGCCCACCGCTACCACGCGCGCATCTTCGTCACGATGAACACCATCTTGCGCGACGACGAGCTGGAAGCGGCCCGCCGCCAGATCTGGCAACTGTACGAGGCGGGCGTCGACGCCCTCATCATCCAGGACATGGGCCTGCTGGAGCTGGATCTGCCCCCCATCCAGCTGCATGCCAGCACCCAGACCGACATTCGCACGGTCGAAAAAGCCAAGTTTTTGCAGGATGTGGGATTCAGCCAGATCGTGCTGGCCCGCGAGTTGACGCTGCCGCAAATCCGCGACATCGCCGCCCACACCCACTGCAACATCGAGTTCTTCATCCACGGTGCCCTGTGTGTAGCCTACAGCGGCCAGTGCTTCATCAGCCATGCGCACACAGGCCGCAGCGCCAACCGGGGTGATTGCTCGCAGGCCTGTCGCCTGCCCTACAACGTGATGGACGGCAGCGGCCAGGTGGTGGCGTTTGAGCAGCATGTGCTGTCCATGAAGGACAACGACCAGAGCGCCAACCTGCGCGCTCTGATCGACGCAGGCGTCAGCTCGTTCAAGATCGAGGGCCGCTACAAGGACATGGGCTATGTGAAGAACATCACCGCCCATTACCGACTGCTGCTGGACGAGATCCTGGAAGAGCGCCCCGAGCTGGCCCGGGCATCCTCCGGCGAATGCACCTTTTATTTCCAGCCCGACCCCGATCGCAACTTCAACCGGGGCAAGACCGACTACTTCGTTAACGGCCGCAAGGACGACATCGGCGCCTTTGACAGCCCCAAGTACCTCGGCCTGCACATTGGAGAGGTGGCCCGCGTGGGCGACAGGTGGTTTGACGTGGTGTTGAGCGCGGCCGATGAGCCCCTGGCCCAAGGCGAGAGATCGGTCGGTATCGACGGCATCCACAACGGTGACGGCCTGAATTACCAGACCCTGCTCAAAGACATCGTGGGCGTGCAGGTGAACACCGCCGAGCCTGTGGGCAAATCGGGCCGCTTGTGGCGCGTGTTCCCCAACGAAGATATCGCGGCGCTGAAGGACCTGAAGCCCGGCGTGGCCATCAACCGCAACCGCGACCGCGCCTGGGACAAGCTCATGGCGGGCAAGTCGGCCGAACGCCGCATTGGTGCTTGGTTGAGCCTGAGCGACACCACCGATGGCCTGCGCCTGAGCATCACCGACGAAGACGGCCATGTGGGCGAGGCCACCGTGGCCTGCGACAAGCAAGCCGCTCAGCACCCGGACAAGGCCGAGGCCAACCTGCGCGAACACCTGGGCAAGCTGGGCACGACCATCCTGTCGGCCCTTGAGGTGCAACTGAACCTGGCCCAGCCCTGGTTTGTGCCTGCCTCGGTCATCAATGCCCTGCGGCGCGATGCCGTGGCCGCGCTGGAGGCCGTTCGCGTGGCGAGCTTGCCGCGCCTCGTGCCCGGCGTGGCTGTTCAGCCCCCGGTGGCCTATCCGGAGGACAGCCTCAGCTACCTGGCCAACGTCTTCAACCACAAAGCCCGCGACTTCTATGCCAAACATGGCGTGAAGGTGATCGACGCCGCTTACGAGAGCCACGAGGAAGAAGGCGACGTCAGCCTGATGATCACCAAGCACTGTGTGCGCTTCTCGCTCAGCCTGTGCCCCAAGCAAGCCAAGGGCGTGACGGGCGTGCAGGGCCAGGTCAAGGCCGAGCCGCTGCAACTCATCAACGGCAAGGAAAAGCTCACCCTGCGCTTTGACTGCAAGCCCTGCGAAATGCACGTGGTGGGCAAGATCAAGCGCTCGGTGCTCAACCAGGTTCCGGCCTCGCCGGTACAGTTCTACCGCACCCGCCCTGTCGTGCCTTGATCCCGCCTGTGCCGTGGGCTGACGAGCCTCGGGCACAATGACGCTCCTGTTGACTGTGGGGCTCGCTGTGGCCCCGGTGCTGGAGCCTTGTGATGGCGTTTGCCGACAACCTGAAACAACTGCCTTCGGTGGCCCACCTGGCCGCCATCGACCTGCTGGATGCCACGGGCGCCGTGGTCGCCACCATTGAAAACAAGCCCGGTCAAGCGGGCTCCCTGGCTGTGTACGCCGCCATGGCCACCAAGCACGGCGCCATCAATGCGGCAGCCGCCCAGGAGGCCCTGGACATTTATGCCGAACACACGGCCGATGCGCGCACCAATCCTGGCAAGCACCCGAACATCGACCGACTGCTGAACGTGGTCAGCCAGTCTTTGGTGTTGACCGTTCGCGAACGCGCGGCCTGACGCCCCTCACCCGATGGCGGACTTGAGCGTCAAGCCACGCCCGGCGTCACGCGGCGCGTGGTTGTGGGTCATCCTGGCCATCCTGTGTGCCGCACTGGCCTTGTGGGCAGGCGAGCGCAGCAGCCGCATCCAGGGCCCCTCCACCCTCAGCAGCCTGCCCGATGGATCGGTCTGGTTGGTGGTGGACGACGCCTTGTGGCTGATGAGCCCCAGCGGCCAGACCCTGCTCAAGCACCCCTGGCGGCACAGTGGCCTGAGCCACGCCCCAGCCACCCTGGCCTACCAACCCGCCCAGCAAGAGCTGCTGGCCATGACGCGTGGTCAAGCGGTGGTGCACGTCTTGCACCCGCGCACGGCCCAGCCCCTGCGGCAGATCACGCTGCAATGGCCCATTGAGGCCCAAGCGCAGCTGACGGGTGCCTTGTGGCTGGCTGCCCACGATGATGGGCGCATGGCCGTGGCCACTGGCGCCGGGCATGCCGTGCTCTTGTTCGACGCACAAGGCCGCCACCTGGCCACCACACCGCCAGATACCTATCGCTACACCAATGATCTGTGGTGGCAGCAAGACCAGGTGTGGACCACCGACATGAACGGTCAGGCCCTGGTGAAGCTGGATGGCCGCAATCTGCAACCCCTGCAGCGGCTGCCCTTGAGTGATGAACACCCCTGGCGCTACACCGCCTTGGCCAAACCGCACCCCCACGCCGGCATCTCGGCCATGGCGCCCCTGGCCACCTTGTGCCGTCTGGACGGGCAGATGAAACACGGCCGCGTGGTGCAGGTCTGGGCCGACGGCCGCGAAGAAGCCCTGCCCTTGGGCCCTGACGCCGAGCCGGTGGACCTGGCCTGGGCCTCGGATCAACTGTTGGTGGTGGATGGGCACAGTTGGCGCATCCGCCGCTTCGACACCTTGAACCAGGCCCTGGCCGATTTCGGCGACGAGGCGGTGCGCGATGCGCTGGCCCAACTGAAGCGCCAAAAACAGCAGCTGGATGACGTGCACCAGACGGGCTTGAGGGCCTCGATCGTGCTGCTGGCCATGGGGGTGATCTGGTTGGTCGGCTCTCGTTGGCGACACGACGCACCGCTGGTGGCGGGCACCCAGACCCAGGCCCGATTCCTGGGAACACCGGTGTTGACCACGCGTCAGTTGATCTGGCGTGGCCTGCGACTCATGGCTCCCCTGATGGGCGCGGTGTTGTTGCTCATGGCGCTTCGCGTGGTGATCACGCCGGGCGTGGCCGTGACACTGGGCAAAACCATGCTTCTGGTCGTGTTCACGGGCCTCGCGTTCTTGAGTCTGGCCCTCATGGTGCTCCAGGTGTGGTGGTGGCGCCGGCTTGCGCGCCAGCCTGAACAAGAGGCAGTGCTCAACGCCCTGCCCGTTCGCTGGCTGCTGCGTCATGCCGATTGGTCTCGTGTGGCGCTACCAGATGAGCATGTGCGCGAAACCTGGTTGTTGCGACACTGGTGGCGACCACGCTGGCTGGTGCTGACCAACCAGCGGCTGCTCGTCTTCAAGGTGCAAGGCTTGGGCCGTCGCACGCTGGAGCATGCGTGGCCGCGCAAGCAGGTGCGCAAAGTGCAATTGCTGGCATGGCAAGACCTGGGATGGATGGATCGGCTGTCGATGTATGCTACTGCGGTAGGCGCGATGCGCATACACCTGCACGACGGTCAGATCCTCCAGGGTGGCGTCCTGTCGCCCCTGACGGCCGAGCGGGTGCAGGCACAGCTCAGCCTGCGGCATCACGCCCCCAGCATCACTCCTCATGCCCGACTCACTGCCCGACTCACTGCCTGACACCACCAGCCCGCCCACCACCGGAGCACCAGCCGAGACGCCGCCAGCGTTGCGGCTCAAACGGGTGGCCATCGACACCTACCGCGAAAACGTGGCCTATCTGCACCGCGACTGCGCGATCTACCGGGCCGAAGGCTTTCAGGCCCTGTCCAAGGTCGAAGTGCGCGCCAATGGTCGTCGCATCCTGGCCAGCTTGAACGTGGTGGACGACACCTGCATCGTTGATCGCGATCAGTTGGGGCTGTCTGAGGACGCCTTCGCTCAACTGGATGTGGTCGATGGTCATCCGGCCTCCATCCGTCAGGCCGAGCCCCCAGGCTCCATCCCTGCCTTGCACCGCAAGATCGCAGGAGAGCGCCTGGCCCATGAAGACTACCGGGCCATCATCCGTGACATCGCCGAGCACCGATACTCCAAAATCGAGCTGACCGCCTTCGTCGTGGCCTGCAACCAGAACGAACTGGACCGCGAAGAGGTGTACTACCTCACCGAAGCCATGACCCGCGTGGGCCGCAAGCTGGACTGGCAGGCCCACCCGGTGGTGGACAAACACTGCATCGGTGGCATCCCGGGCAACCGCACGTCCATGCTCGTGGTGCCCATCGTGGCTGCTCACGGCATGCTGTGTCCCAAAACCTCATCACGCGCCATCACCTCGCCCGCCGGCACGGCCGACACCATGGAGGTTCTGGCGCATGTCGAGCCCAGCTTTGAACGGCTTCGCGATATCGTGCGCGCGCACCGGGGTTGCCTGGCCTGGGGCGGCACCAGTTCGCTATCGCCCGCTGATGATGTGCTGATCTCGGTGGAGCGTCCGCTGTCCATCGACTCGGCCGGCCAGATGGTGGCCTCGATCCTGTCCAAGAAAGTGGCCGCGGGCTCGACCCATCTGCTGCTGGATATCCCGGTGGGCCCCACGGCCAAGGTGCGCTCCATGCCCGAGGCCCAACGCCTGCGGCGGCTCTTCGAGTACGTGGCACGGCGTCTGGGCCTGACCATCGAGGTGTTGATCACCGATGGCCGCCAGCCCATCGGCCAGGGCATTGGCCCGGTGCTGGAGGCCCGCGATGTGATGTGGGTGCTGCGTAATGACCCCCGAGCACCGGTAGATCTTCGCCAGAAAGCCCTGCGTCTGGCGGGCCGCATGCTGGAGTTCGATCCCGACGTGCGGGGCGGTGACGGCTACGCCATGGCCCGCGACATTCTGGAATCCGGCCGCGCGCTGGAAAAAATGCAGGCCATCATCGAGGCCCAGGGACGGCGTGATTTCGATCCGGATCAGCCTGATTTGGCGCCGTTGAGTTTCGAGGTGCCGGCGCCCCGCAGCGGCGTGGTGTGCCAGGTGGACAACCTGCAACTGGCACGCATTGCACGTCTGGCGGGCGCCCCCAAAGTTCAAGGAGCCGGCGTGGACTTGCTGCGCAAGCTGGGTGACCCTGTCCAGGCTGGTCAGGCCCTGTACCGGGTTCATGCGGCCTTCCCGGCCGACCTGAGCTTTGCGCAAGCAGCCTGCGGTGCCGCCAGCGGTGTGCTGGTGGGTCACCCGGATGATGTGCCCACTCAAAAGTTGGAGTTGTGATGCCACCCGACACCCTCCTGCTGAGCTTTGACGACCAGGCAGCCCAGGCTGGGGCATTGGCATCGGCCTGTGGCTTGTCGCTGGCCGTGGTCCAGCGCCATCGGTTTCCTGACGGCGAACTGCGGCTTCAGTTGCCCTTTGCCGAGCAGGGCCCGGTGCCCCGCTGTGTGGTGGTGTATCGCTCCCTGCACCAGCCCAATGAAAAGCTGGTCGAGCTGATGCTGCTGGCCCTCCAGGCCCGCGCCTGGGGCGTGCAGCGACTCTTGCTGGTGGCCCCCTACCTGGCCTACATGCGGCAAGACGTGTCCTTCCACCCAGGCGAGGTCATCAGCCAGCGCCAGGTGGGCGCTGCCTTGGCCACCTGGTTTGACGGGGTGTGCACCGTCGACCCCCACCTGCACCGCGTGGCCACCCTGGCCGAGGCCGTGCCCTCAGGCTGGACCGATACCCTGTCTGCCGCGCCGTTGCTGGCCGAGCACATCGCCGCCCACATCCAGAACCCTTTGCTGATCGGCCCGGACAGCGAGTCCGCGCAGTGGGTCAGCAGTGCCGCGCAACACATCGGCTGCGAGCACGGCGTGTGCAGCAAACAGCGTCTTGGCGACCGAGAGGTGGTGATTGAGCTGCCCCCCTTGGACGTGACTGGTCGGCATGTGGTCTTGCTGGACGACATGGCCAGCTCAGGGCGCACCCTGGCGGTGGCGACACGGCAACTGCGGGCGCGTGGTGCCAGCCATGTGGACGTGGTTGTGACGCACGCCCTGTTCAACGACGATGCCCTGGACACCGTCAGGGCAGCCGGCGTCGATCATGTCTGGAGCACGGACAGCGTGACCCATGCCAGCAATGCCGTCTCTCTGGCCCCGCTGCTCGCCGCCAGCGTTCAACGATTCCTGGGCGCGCAGCCCGTACCCACCCGGCCATGAGTGTCCAGAGGTCGACATGAGCGAAAACTGGTACGACCGCCACATCCTGCCCTACCTGATCGACCTGGCCTGCGGCATTGGCCCTGTGGGTCGTCAGCGAGAAAAGGTGGTGCCTCAGGCACGAGGCCGGGTGCTGGAAATCGGCATCGGCACCGGCCGCAACATCCCGTATTACGACCGCAGCCGGGTCAGCCAGGTTGTGGGGGTGGACCCTGCCCTGCGCATGCACCACCTGGCCGAGAAACGCATACGCGAGACAGGCTTGCCGGTGGAATTGATCGGGCTGTCGGCCGAAAAGTTGCCCGTGGCCGACGCCAGTTTTGACACGGTGGTGTGCACCTATACGCTGTGCACCATCCCTGACCCCCTGGCCGCCCTGGCTGAGATGAAGCGGGTGCTGGTGCCTGGCGGGCGCTTGCTGTTCTCGGAACACGGCGTGGCACCCGATGCTGACGTGGCACGCTGGCAAGCCCGCCTGCAACCCCTGTGGAAGCCCCTGGCAGGTGGCTGCCACCTGAACCGGGACATCCCGCTGCTGTTGCAAGAAGCCGGTTTTCACACACAGCTTCAATCAGCCTACATCCCGGGGCCCCGGGTGGTGTCCTACCACTACTGGGGACAGGCGCAGGCCTGAGGCCTGCCCCCTCCGCACGCTGGGCTTACCCCTGTCGCGTCGAGCGCGAGTGCTGGAACACGGACACCAGCAAGGTGATCACCGTCAGCGGAACCACGAAGTACAGCATCACCGAGCTGAACTGGGGCAAGGCGTCGTGCTGCTGCGAAGCCATCACCAAGTAGGCGGTGTAGGCCACGTAGTACAGCACGAACACGGCACCTTCCCAGCGCGCGATCTCGCGGCCAGTGATGAAAATCGGCAAGCAGGCCAGGGCAACCGCCAACATCACCCAGGCGTCAAAGTTGATGACCGATTCGGCCACCACCAAACCCGAGCCAGACAGTACTCCCGACACCCCCAGGCAACCAAGGATGTTGAACGTGTTGCTACCCACCACATTACCGACGGCGATGTCTCGCTGACCGCGGATGGCAGCGGTGATCGACGTGGCCACCTCGGGCAACGACGTGCCCGCCGCCACGATGGTCAGAGCAATCACGATGTCACTCACGCCCAGCTGGCGGGCCACCGTCACGGCCGCCTCTACCAGGTACTCACTGCCGAGCACGAGCAAGGCCAGGCCGATCGCAATCAGCACCAACTGCATGGCCCAGTGACGGTCCCAGGTGCTGCTCATGTCCACTTCGTCGTCAAATTCGGCATCGGCCGCAGCTCCTTGACGGCGTGATTGCACCACCAGAAAGACGGTGTAGACCACCATGGCGACCAGCAACAAACCAGCCTCCCAGGCTGCCAGAGTGCCATCCAGCATCATCACCACCAATGCCACGGTGGCGAGGATCATGATGGGCACCTCTTGGCGAATGAGCTGCACGTTCACGATCAACGGCGCAATCAATGCTGAGACGCCCAAGATGAACAGCACGTTGAAGATATTGCTGCCCACCACGTTGCCGATGGCGATATCCACCTTGCCATCCATCACCGCGCCGGCCGATACAGCCAACTCAGGTGCACTGGTGCCAAAAGCCACGACGGTCAAGCCCACCACCAAGGGCGAAATACCAAACGACAACGCCAGCTTGGCCGCGCCGCGCACCAATGATTCGGCGCCCAAGACCAAGCAGACCAGGCCTCCAAAAAACATCAAAGCAATCGTGAGAGACATGAGACTCCAGCTTCCGTGTTGGACATGAAAATCGCCCCCGCAGGGGCGATCGCAGTGGCATTGTGCCGTGACTCAGGGTTGACGCCAAGCATACGGGCCTCTCGGCCCATGAACCCAAGGGGTAAAGCCAGGCGATGGTGGCTCAGCCCACCCACTTTCGCGCATTGCGGAACATGCGCAGCCAGGGGCTGGGGGCGCTCTTGTCGCCGCTGGTCCAGCTCATCTGGATGTTGCGGAACACGCGCTCGGGGTGCGGCATCATGGCCGTGAAGCGGCCATCGGGCGTGGTCACGCCAGTCAGACCGTCGGGCGAGCCGTTCGGGTTGAACGGGTAGACCTCGGTGGGCGCGCCTGTATGGTCCACAAAGCGCACGGCCCGGTGCACCTTGGCAGCGTCCCCGCGTTGCGAGAAGTTGGCAAAGCCCTCGCCGTGCGACACGGCGATGGGCATGCGGCTGCCGGCCATGCCCTGGAAGAAGATGGAGGGGCTCTCGAGCACCTCGACCTGGCTGAGGCGGGCTTCGAAGCGCGTGCTCTGGTTGGTGGTGAACTTGGGCCAGTGCTCGGCACCGGGGATGATCGGGCTGAGCGCCGCCAGCATCTGGCAGCCGTTGCACACGCCCAGGCCGAAGGTGTCGCCCCGGTTCATGAAGGCAGCAAACTGCTCGGCCAGTTGCGGGTTGAACAGCACCGAACGGGCCCAGCCTTCGCCAGCACCCAGGGTGTCGCCGTAGCTGAAACCGCCGCAGGCCACAAAACCCTGGAACTGGTCCAGGCGGGCGCGGCCGGCGATCAGGTCGCTCATGTGCACGTCGAAGGTGTCGAAGCCGCCCAGGTGCATGGCGTAGGCCATTTCCACGTGCGAGTTCACGCCCTGCTCACGCAGGATGGCCACCTTGGGGCGCGCCTTGTTGATGAAAGGCGCGGCCACGTCTTCCAGCGGATCGAAGCTCAGCGCCACGTGCAGGCCGGTGTTGGCCACATCACCGATGGAGGCGTGTTCGCTGTCGGCACAGGCGGGGTTGTCGCGCAACTGGGCGATGCGCCAGCTCACCTCGTCCCAGGCCTGGTGCAGTTGCTGCAGCGGGGCCTTGAAGATGTCCTTGGCGTCGCGCCACACCTGCACTTCGTGCTTGCCCGCGCCCGTCAGGATGGGCTTGCCGATCACGTGGCTGTGTGCGCTCAGACCATGCTCGCGCAAGGTCTGCATCACCTCGTTGCGCTCGGCCGTGCGCACCTGCAGCACCACGCCCAGCTCTTCGTTGAACAGCGCGCGCAGGGTCAGCTCATTGCGGCGCTCGCTCACCTGGGCAGCCCAGTTCTTCGAGTCTCCGTACTCAGCCCGGCTGTCGTCAATGCCGGCGCCTTCGGTCACCAGCATGTCCACATTGATCGCCACGCCTGTGTGGCCCGCAAAGGCCATTTCGCACACAGTGGCCCACAGGCCGCCGTCGCCCCGGTCGTGGTAGGCCAGCAGCTTGCCCTGGGCCCGCAGGGCATTCACGGCCTCCACCGTGGCCTTCAGCATGGCCGGTGAATCGACATCGGGCACCTCGTTGCCGAACTGGCCCAGCACCTGGGCCAGCATCGAGCCGCCCATGCGCTTCTTGCCTTGGCCCAGGTCGATGAGGATCAGGCTGGTGTCCAGCGGCTGGCCGTTCTCGCTGGTGACCAGTTGAGGCGTCAGCGTGCCGCGCACATCGGCGATCGACGCAAACGCGCTCACAATCAGCGACACAGGCGCCGTCACCTGCTTGGTCACACCGTTGTCAGACCATTTGGTGCGCATCGACAGCGAGTCCTTGCCCACCGGGATGGAGATGCCCAGCGCTGGGCACAGCTCCATGCCCACGGCCTTGACCGTGTCGTACAGCGCAGCGTCTTCGCCCTTTTCACCGCAGGCCGCCATCCAGTTGGCCGACAGCTTCACTCGCGGCAGCTCGATGGGGGCAGCCAGCAGGTTGGTGATGGCTTCGCCCACGGCCATGCGGCCCGAGGCGGGCGCGTTGACCGAGGCCAGCGGCGTGCGCTCGCCCATGGCCATCGCCTCGCCGGCGAAGCCCTTGTAGTCGGCCAGGGTCACGGCCACGTCGGCCACCGGCACCTGCCAGGGGCCCACCATCTGGTCGCGGCTGTTGAGGCCACCCACGGTGCGGTCACCGATGGTGATCAAAAAGCGCTTGCTGGCCACGGTGGGGTGACGCAGCACGTCGAAAGCCACCTTGTCGAGCGACACGCCGGTCAGGTCCAGCCGGCCGCCGTCCCATTGCACGCGCTCCACCACGCGGTGCATCTTGGGCGGCTTGCCCAGCAGCACCTCCATGGGCATGTCCACGGCCTTGTCGGCATCGGGCTTCGTGGAGTCTTCCAGCACCAGTTCCAGCGCCTCGGTGGCCGTGCCGATCACGCCGAAGGGGCAGCGCTCGCGCTCGCACATGGCGGTGAAGATGGGCAGGCTCTCGGGCGCAATGGCCAACACGTAGCGCTCCTGGCTCTCGTTGCACCAGATTTCTTTCGGGGCCATGCCGGACTCTTCCAGCGGCACCTTGCTCAAATCGAACCGTGCACCCTTGCCCGCGCCGTCCACCAGCTCAGGGAAAGCGTTGGAGATGCCACCCGCGCCCACGTCGTGGATGGCCAGAATGGGATTCTGTGCGCCCAGGCCCCAGCAGTGGTTGATGACCTCTTGCGCACGGCGCTGGATCTCGGGGTTGCCACGCTGGACCGAATCAAAGTCCAGCTCGGCGGAATTGGTGCCTGCCGCCATCGACGATGCCGCCGCACCCGCCATGCCGATGCGCATGCCCGGGCCGCCCAACTGGATCAGCAGCGTGCCCGCGCCGAACACCACCTTCTTGGTCTGTTCGGCACTGATGGTGCCGATGCCGCCGGCGATCATGATGGGCTTGTGGTAGCCACGGCGGATGGCACCAGCACCTTCTCCCACCTGTTGATCGAACACGCGGAAGTAGCCACCCAAATTGGCGCGGCCGAATTCGTTGTTGAAAGCGGCGCCGCCCAGGGGGCCTTCGATCATGATCTGCAGCGGGCTGGCGATGTGCTCGGGTTTGCCGATGGGGTTTTGTTCCCAGGGTTCGTTGGTGCCGGGCAGATGCAGGTTCGACACCGAGAAGCCCGTCAGACCCGATTTGGGGCGCGAGCCACGGCCCGTGGCACCTTCGTCGCGGATCTCGCCGCCCGCGCCGGTCGAGGCCCCCGGGAAAGGAGAAATCGCAGTCGGGTGGTTGTGGGTCTCGACCTTCATCAGCACGTGGGCCAGTTCCTCGCGAGCCTGGTACTGCGGCGCATTGGTGAAGCCGGCCGGCATCCAGCGCTCGATCTGGTGGCCTTCCATCACCGACGCATTGTCCGCGTAAGCCACCACCGTGTGCTGAGGGCTGAGCTTCTCGGTGTTGCGGATCATGCCGAACATCGACAGGTCTTGCTCCTGGCCGTCGATGGTGAACTTCGCGTTGAAGATCTTGTGGCGGCAATGCTCTGAATTGGCCTGCGCGAACATCATCAACTCGACATCGGTCGGGTTGCGCTTCAGGCCCGTGAAGGCGTTGACCAGGTAGTCGATTTCATCGTCCGACAAGGCCAGGCCGAACTCGGTGTTCGCGGCTTCCAGCGCAGCGCGTCCTTGGCCCAACACATCCACGTGCGCCATGGGCGCGCCCTGCTTTTCGTCAAACAGGTGGCGGCCATCCTCGCGGCTGCTCAGTACGCTTTCGGTCATGCGGTCGTGCAGCAAGGCGGCGACGGCGGCGCGCTCGGCGGCGCTCAGCACCTTGGGGGCGCTGCCGGTCAGGCTGCCGATCAGCCCATCGATGACGCCCGACTTCAGCACCACCCGGTACTCGACCACGCGCTCCACACGGCGGATGCCCAGGCCACAGTTGTGGGCGATGTCGGTGGCCTTGGAGGCCCAGGGCGAGACGGTGCCCAGGCGCGGCGCCACCACGATCAACTCGCCTTCGTTGCCACCATCGTAGGCATCACCGTAGGTCAGCAAGGCCGCCAGCTTGTCCATCTGGTCGGCCGGCAGCGCTTGCTCCAGCGCCACCCAGTGCACAAAACGGGCATGCACGGCCGTGATCTTGGGCTGAATGGCCTGCAGCTTGCTCAGCAGGGCGGTGGCTTGATGGGGCGCCAGGGCGTTGCCGCCCTCGAAATGGATCAGGGTGGACATCGCAGTGGAGGTGGGGGTACCGTTGGGCGAGGAAGCGGACACAGCGGGCTGCGGCAGGCAAAACGCAAATTTTAGCGGGCCCGGGAGGGAAAACTCGCAGTCTGGTGCACACAGCGAGCCCCTGTCGGCGTCGATCCGCGCCACAATTGCGGATAATTCGCTCCATGAGCATCACGATCAAATCCGGCGCCGAGATTGACGCCATGCGCCTGGCCTGCCGTCTGGCCTCGGAAGTTCTGGATTACCTGACTCCCCACATCCAGCCGGGCATCACCACCAAAGAGATCGACCGCCTGGCCCACGACTACATGGTCAACGTCCAGGGCACGACCTCGGCCACGCTGAACTACCAGCCGCCCGGGTATGTGCCCTACCCTGCGTCGTTGTGCACCTCGGTCAACGACGTCGTGTGCCACGGCATCCCGAATGACACCCCCCTGAAGTCGGGCGACATCGTCAATGTGGACGTCACCGTCATCAAGGATGGTTGGTACGGCGACAACAGCCGCATGTTCCTCGTGGGCAAGCCATCGATTGCCGCCGAGCGTCTGTGCCGCATCACCTACGAGGCCATGTGGAAAGGCATCGTCAAGGTCAAGCCGGGAGCGCGCCTGGGCGACATCGGCCACGCCATCCAGACCTTTGCCGAAAACGCCGGTTATTCGGTGGTGCGCGAGTACTGCGGCCACGGCATTGGCCAACGCTTCCACGAAGACCCGCAAATCCTGCACTATGGTCGCCCTGGCACTGGCCTGGAACTGGTGCCCGGCATGATCTTCACGATCGAGCCCATGATCAACCTGGGTAAGCGCGACATCAAGGAAGGCCGCAAAGGCGGCCAACCGTACGATGGCTGGACCATCGTTACCAAAGACCGCTCCTTGTCGGCCCAATGGGAGCACACCGTGCTCGTCACGGACACAGGCTATGAGGTGCTCACGCTGTCGGCCGGCAGCCCCGAGCCCCCCGACTTTGTCCGCACCCTGGCAGCAGCCTGAACCCCGCCCTCACTGACAGGTCACACACCTCCATGTCTCTGGATGTTTCCCACCTGCGCAGTGAGTTTCGCGCAGCCAAGGCCGAGCTGCTCGCCCAGTTCAAGGACAATCGCCCCACCACGTCGTCAGCCAGCCGGCTGCTCACGCAGATGGCCCGCCTGGTGGATCGCACCCTGGCCAAGCTGTGGGAATCGGCACAGCCCCCGAAAGGGGCAGCGCTGGTGGCGGTGGGCGGTTATGGACGTGGTGAGTTGTTTCCCCACTCCGACATCGATGTGCTGGTGCTCTTGCCCGTGTCGCCGTCGGTGGCCGGGGATGACAGCCTGGCGCCCTGCATCGAGGGTCTGATCACCGCGTGCTGGGATGTGGGACTGGAGATCGGCTCCAGCGTGCGCACGGTGCAAGAGTGCGTGGAAGAAGCTCAGCGTGACGTGACCGTGCAAACGGCCTTGCTGGAGGCTCGTTTCTTGTGTGGATCTCGCTCGCGCTTTGAGGAACTGGAACGCGAAACCTTCGCCCACCTGGACGTGCCGGCCTTCTTCACGGCCAAGATGCTGGAGATGCGCCAGCGCCACACCAAGTACGAAGACACCCCGTATTCGCTGGAGCCCAACTGCAAGGAAAGCCCTGGCGGCCTGCGCGATCTGCAAGTGGTGCTGTGGCTGGCCCGCGCGGCGCGCCTGGGGCGCACCTGGCAGGAAATGTCGCGCAACGGCCTGCTGACCGCCTTCGAGGCCCGTCAGCTGCAACGCAACGAAGGCACCCTGAAACTGATCCGCGCCCGCCTGCACCTGGTGGCCGGCCGTCGCGAAGACCGCCTGGTGTTCGACCTGCAAACCGGGGTGGCCGAATCCTTTGGCTACACCAACAGCCCTGCCCTGCGCGCCAGCGAGGTGCTGATGCGGCGCTACTACTGGGCCGCCAAGGCGGTCACACAGCTCAATCACATCCTCATCCTCAATCTGGAGGAGCGGGTGCGCGGGTCGCAGAACGCCCCCATGCGCCCGCTGGATGGGCCGTTCTTTGACCGAGGCGGCTTCCTGGAGGTCAGCCGGGACGACCTGTTCGTGCAACAGCCGCACATGATCCTGCAGGCCTTTCGTGTGCTGCAGGACGACAACACCCTCAAGGGCTTGTCAGCCCGCACCCTGCGCGCCCTGTACAACGCCCGCAACCAAATGGACGCGGCCTTCCGCAAGGACCCGGTCAACCGAGCGGCCTTCATGGCCATCCTGCAGGCGCCACAAGGCCAGACCCGGTTGTTTCGCCTGATGAACCAGACCTCGGTGCTGGGTCGCTACCTCTGGGTCTTCCGTCGCATCGTGGGCCAGATGCAGCATGACCTGTTCCACGTCTACACCGTGGACCAGCACATCCTGATGGTGTTGCGCAATGTGCGCCGCTTCTTCATCCCGGAGCACGCGCACGAGTACCCCTTCTGCACGCAACTGGCCTCCGAGTTCGACAAACCCTGGCTGCTGTACATCGCAGCGCTCTTTCATGATGTGGCCAAGGGCCGCGGTGGTGACCATTCCGAGCTCGGCGCGCTTGAGGTTCGTCGCTTCAGCAAAGACCATGGACTCCAGGGCGACGACGCTCGCCTGGTCGAATTCCTCGTCTCCGAGCACCTCACCATGTCCCGCGTGGCCCAGAAGGAAGACTTGTCCGATCCGGACGTCATCCAGGCCTTCGCGCGTCGGGTGGGCGATCCACGCACCCTGACAGCGCTGTACCTGCTGACCGTGGCCGACATCCGTGGCACCAGCCCCAAGGTCTGGAACGCCTGGAAAGGCAAGTTGCTGGAAGACCTGTACAAGCTGACCTTGCGTGCCCTGGGCGGACAACGTCCGCACATGGATGCCGAAATCGAGGCCCGACGACAGCAGGCTCGTCACACCCTGGCGCTGCACTTCCTGCCCGCCAACGTGGAGCAGCCTCTGTGGGACACCCTGGACATGCGCTACTTTGCACGCCATGACGCCCAGGACATCGCCTGGCACACCCGCATGCTCTGGGAGCATGTGCACACTCCCAAGCCCATCGTGGCGGCGCGGCTGTCGCCGGTGGGGGAAGGTCTGCAAGTGCTGGTGTATGCCCCAGACCAAGCGGATTTGTTCGCGCGCATCTGCGGCTACTTTGACCGCGCTGGCTTCAGCATCCAGGATGCCCGCGTGCACACCTCGGCCATCGGCTACGCGCTGGACACCTTCCAGATCATGGCGGCCGACAACCACCAGTTCGACGGTGTGCACTACCGCGACATGATCGCCCTGGTCGAGACCCAATTGACCGACGCCGTGTCGGCGCAAGACACCTTGCACGAGCCCAGCAAGGCCCGCGTGTCGCGCCGGGTGAAATCCTTCCCGGTCACACCCCGTGTCAGCCTGCGGCCAGACGAGCGAGCGCAGCATTGGCTGCTGACCGTGTCGGCCAGCGACCGCTCAGGCCTGCTCTACGTGATTGCCCGCATCCTGGCGCGCCACCAGATCAGCGTGCACCTGGCCAAGGTCAGCACCCTGGGCGAGCGGGTGGAAGACACCTTCCTCGTCACGGGCCCATCCCTGCGGCAAGACCGCGCGCAACTGGCCATCGAAACCGAACTGCTTCAAGCCCTGGCAGCTTGAGTACCTCGCACCAGCCGCCCAAAACGGCTCAGGCGGGCTCTTTGGGGTCCAGCAGCAATTCCAGACGAGAAATCTGATCGCGCAAGAGCAGGCGGCGCTTCTTTAGCCGGCGCAGGGCCAGTTCGTCCGGCGGCGTTTGCTCGGCGGCCCGGTCGATCAGGCTGTTCAGGTCGGCGTGCTCCATGCGGAGTTCGATCAAGCGTCGCTGGGGAGAGTGCAGATTGTCTTGCATGAACCAAAAAAGCAACGAAGCTGATCGGCAGACGCCCCAAACGGGGGACTGCGGTGGTGATGCCCCCACCTGGCAGCGGGTGCTTTCACGATTATAGTTTTCAGATGCTCGACACCACCCCTTTTCGCCTGGTTGCGGCCACTGGCATCCACCGAGGCGACCGCCCCTACCAGCAAGACCAGGTGGCGGTGCTGAGCCACGCCCGGTTTCCGGGCTGCCTGATGGCCGTGGTGGCCGACGGCATGGGGGGCAAAAGCGGTGGCCGAAAAGCCGCCGACCAGGTGGTCCTGACCGCCCGACAGGTGTTCGACCGCTATGTGCCCACCCAGGAAGAGACCGACCAGACGCTGATGCAACTGGTCAAAGAAAGCCACCTGATGATCCGGCTGACGGCCATGGCCTTTGAAGAAGAGCCCCACAGCACGGTGGGTGCCTTCATCGTCAATCCTGACCGATCAGCCTGCGTCATCCACGTGGGCGACACCCGCGTCTACCACTTCAGTGGTCCGGACATGGTGTTTCGCACCACCGACCACTCGTTCGTGCAGCGCCTGGTGGATGAAGGCCAGCTCACCGAGGAAGAGGCCAACGTTCACCCTCAATCCAACCTGCTGACCGCCTGCCTGGGCGCCCAGCTCGAGCCCCTGCTGCCCATCCACCGCATCAGCCGCCTGGCGGTGGGTGACACGCTACTGGTGTGCTCGGATGGCTTGTGGCACTACTTCACGCCCAAAGAACTGGGCGCCATCGTGCACACCCTGGCCCCGCGTGAAGCGGCCGAAATGCTGGTCACCAAGGCGCGGCACCGTGCCCGTGGGGGTGGCGACAACCTGTCGCTGGCCCTGGTGCGCGTTGAAGCCTTGAGTTGATGGCCCTAGTCACCGCCGCTGACTCACGTCAGCGAGGTGTCCACCACCCGGCGCTGTTCGCTCAGGTATTCCTTCGACTGCATTTCGTTCAGGCGAGACACCGTGCGCGGAAACTCATGCGACATGGGCCCTTCAGTGTAGAGCGCCTCGGGCGGCACCTCGGCCGACACCACCAGCTTGCAACGCCGGTCATACATCACATCCACCAACCAAGTGAAGCGCCGTGCCTCCGAGGCCAGGCGTACCGGCATGTGTGGCACGTTACTCAGCATCACCGTGTGAAAGCGCGACGCCAGCTCCAGATAGTCGTTCTGTGAACGCGGCCCCCCACACAAGGTTTGAAAGTCAAACCACACCACACCCCCCGCACGACGGCGGGCCTGCAGCACCCGGTGCTCGATGTTCAACGCGGGGTCTTCGTCAGCGCTTTCGGCCAATTGCTCGAAGATGGCGGCCATCTCGGCATCGGTCTGGTCGTTCAAGGGGGTCAGGTACAGTCGCGCCAATTCCAGCGTGCGGCGGCGGTAGTCGGTTCCGCTGTCCACATTGATCACCTCCAACTGGCTCTTCAACAGCTCGATGGCTGGCAGGATGCGGTCGCGGTGCAGCCCGTTGGGGTACAACCCGTCGGGGTGAAAGTTGGATGTGGTGACGATGCTCATGCGGTTGCGGAACATCGCGTCCAGCAGCTTGTAGAGGATCATGGCGTCCGTCACGTCGGCCACGTGAAACTCGTCAAAGCAGATCAGGCGGTGCTTGCGCGACATGCGCTTGGCCAGCACCTCCAGCGGGTCTTGCTGGCCTTTCAGCTCGTGCAACTGACGGTGCACCTCGCGCATGAACTCGTGAAAGTGCAAACGGGTTTTGCGCTCCAGCGGAACGGTGTTGTAGAAGCAGTCCATGATGAAGCTCTTGCCCCGCCCTACCCCGCCGTACATGTACACGCCTTTGGGCAGATCGGGGTAGCGCAGCATCTTGGTCAGGGCGTTGCTGCGCTTGGCCTTGTAGTTGGCCCACTCGTCCTGGCAGCGTTGCAGGGCTGCGATACCCTTGCGCTGGGCGTCATCAGCCTTGTAGCCCCGCTCGGCCAGGCTCTGCTCATAGAGTTGGGTGACGGATTGCGTGTAAGCGGGCATGATGACGCGGGTTTGAAGAGGTGATTCGGGCACATCAAGCAAAAGGGGCAGCTCAGCCGCCCCTTGCTCGATCACACCTGTGCTCAGGTGCGGTGATTATCGCGTGGTCTGCACCATTCAGAAGTTCAGCGTCCGCTTGTCCACAGCCAGCGCGGCCTCTTTGGTCGACTCGCTCAGACTGGGGTGGGCATGGCAGATGCGGGCAATGTCTTCAGCGCTGGCCTTGAAGGCCATGGCCACACAAGCCTCGGCGATCAATTCGCTGGCAAAGGGGCCGATGATGTGCACGCCCAAGATCTCGTCCGTCTTCTCATCGGCAATGAACTTGACGAAGCCGGTGGTGTCACCCAGCGCACGGGCGCGCCCGTTGGCAATGAAGGGGAAGGAACCGGCCTTGTAGGGCCGGCCCTCCGCTTTCAGAGCCTGTTCGGTTTTGCCGACCCAGGCGATCTCCGGGCTGGTGTAAATCACCCAGGGGATGAGGTTGAAATCGACGTGTCCGTGCTGGCCCGCGATGCGCTCGGCCACGGCCACGCCTTCTTCTTCAGCTTTGTGGGCCAGCATAGGGCCGCGCACCACATCACCCACCGCCCACACATTGGGCAGGTTGGTCTTGCAGTCGTCGTCCACCACGATGGCGCCGCGTTCGTCCAGCTTCAGGCCCACGCCATCGGCGTTCAGGCCTTGCGTGTTGGGCACCCGGCCGATGGACACGATCAGCTTGTCCACGTCCAGCGACTGGGCTGCACCCGCCGCGTCGGTGTAGGCCACGCTCACACCCGTGGCCTTGCCCTTCTTCGTGACCTTGATGTCGCCAATCTTGACACCCAACTGCAGCTTCAGGCCCTGCTTGGTGAAGAGCTTTTGGGCCTCTTTGGCCACCTGTTCATCCACCGCTGCCAGGAACGTGGGCATGGCTTCCAGCACGGTCACTTCGGCGCCCAGGCGGCGCCACACCGAGCCCATCTCCAGGCCGATCACGCCTGAGCCGATCACACCCAGCTTCTTGGGCGTCTCGGTCAGGGCCAGCGCACCTTCGTTGGAGAGGATGAACTTCTCATCGAACTCGGCGCCCGCCAACTGGCGTGCGCTCGAGCCCGTGGCCACCACCACGTGCTTGGCCACGAGCGTGTCAGGCTTGTCGCCCGTCACAGCGATCTCGTAAGCACCGTCTGCGGCCTTGGCAAACGAACCACGCCCGTGGAAGAAGCTCACCTTGTTCTTCTTGAACAGGTACAGGATGCCGTCGTTGTTCTGCTTCACGACGGTGTCCTTGCGGGCCACCATCTTGCTCACGTCAATCGACAAGCCTTCCACGGTGATGCCATGGTCCACGAAGTGGTGGGCGGCTTGCTCATAGTGCTCGGACGACTGCAGCAGCGCCTTCGAGGGGATGCAGCCGACGTTGGTGCAGGTGCCTCCGGGGGCAGGACCACCCTTGGCGTTCTTCCACTCGTCGATGCAGGCCACCTTGAAGCCCAACTGGGCTGCGCGAATGGCTGCGATGTAACCGCCGGGACCGGCGCCGATGACGACCACGTCAAATTGTTGGGACATGCTTGCCTGCCTTTGTGAGGTCAAGGTTGTGCCGGGGACGACTCGTCAGGGACGAAAATCCACAGCAGGATGTAAAAGAGGAACCCGACACCCCAGAACAGAAACAGGCCTGCAAAAACCAGGCGCCAGACCCAAGACTCCAGCGAGGTCTGCTCGGCCAGGCCACCACACACGCCGCCCAGCCAGCGGTCTGCTCGCGAACGGCGCAGGCGATTCACCGCCACATGGCTGCGAGCAGAGGCCGTCAGAGCACCACTGTCGATCAACTGGCCCTTCAAACGAGCAAACTCGTCATCGGTCAACACGCCCTTATCGCGCAGGGCGGCCAGGCGTTCCAGTTCATCGGCCAGGAGGGGCATGGGTCAGGTCTCCGTCAGGGATGCAGGTCCGGAGCGGGCCCTTGTGGGGCCCGCCCGGCCGCAAAACTTATCAGATGTCGAACAGCAGGCGCGCCGGATCTTCCAGCGCTTCCTTCATGGCCACCAGCCCCAGCACGGCTTCGCGGCCGTCGATGATGCGGTGGTCGTACGACATGGCCAGGTAGTTGATCGGACGGATCACGATCTGGCCGTTCTCCACCACCGGACGGTCCTTGGTGGCGTGCACGCCCAGGATCGCCGACTGCGGCGGGTTGATGATGGGCGTGGACAGCATCGAGCCGAACACGCCGCCGTTGGAGATCGAGAAGGTGCCGCCGGTCAACTCTTCGATGCCCAGCTTGCCGTCGCGGGCCTTCACCCCGAACTCGGCGATCTTCTTCTCGATTTCGGCGAAGGTCATCTGGTCAGCGTTGCGCAGCACGGGCACCACCAGGCCACGGGGCGACCCCACCGCCACGCCGATGTCGAAGTAGCCGTGATACACGATGTCGTTGCCGTCCACCGAGGCGTTCAGCACTGGGTACTTCTTCAGGGCGTGCACGGCAGCCTTGACGAAGAAGCTCATGAAGCCCAGCTTGACGCCGTGCTCTTTCTCGAACTTCTCCTGGAACTTCTTGCGCATCTCCATCACCGGGGCCATGTTCACTTCGTTGAACGTGGTCAGGATGGCGTTGGTGGCTTGCGATTGCAGCAGGCGCTCGGCCACGCGGGCACGCAGGCGGCTCATGGGCACGCGCTGCTCCGGGCGCTCGCCCAGGTTCACGCGGGGTACCGGAGCCTGAACAGGCGGCAGGCTGCTGGTGGGCACACCGGTGGGAATGCCAGCGGTGGGCGACGGTGCCGCAGCCGCGGCCGGCTTGGCGCCTGAGGCCACGGCCAACAGCACATCCCCCTTGGTGATGCGACCATCTTTGCCGGTGCCGGATACCTGGGCTGCGCTCAGGCCGTTGTCGGCCATCAGCTTGGCCGCAGCCGGCATGGCCACGTCCGACTTGCTGCCACCGCTGGCGGCCGCAGGCGCCGCAGCAGCGGGGGGCGCCGCCGGGGTCTCGATCGCCTTCAACGGCAGCGGGCTGACCGCCTCGGAGCCTTCGGTGTCGATGCGGGCGATGACCTCGTCAGACACGCACGAATCACCGTCGTTCTTGATGATCTGGGCCATCACGCCAGCAGCCGGGGCCGGCACTTCGAGAACCACCTTGTCGGTTTCGATCTCGATGATGATTTCATCGGCGGCGACAGCTTCGCCGGGGCGCTTCTTCCATTGAAGCAGGGTGGCCTCGGCCACGGATTCAGAGAGTTGGGGAACCTTGACGTCAACGATTGCCATGATGTGTATCTCCATTCGCGCTCACCAGGCGAGGCTGCTGCAGGTCAGAGGCCTTGTGGCCCCATGCTGACCCAGACAACACCCGCCGGCGTCGCCTAGTGCATTACTTGGTGAGAACGAAACCCTTGAGCTTGCCGAAAGCCTGATCCAGCAGCGCTTTCTGCTGCTCGATGTGCAGGTGGGAGTACCCCACCGCTGGCGAGGCCGAGGCCGGCCGACCGGCATACCCCAGCTTCTGGCCTTCAACCATGTTCTCGTGGATGTAGTGCTGCACGAAGAACCAGGCACCCTGGTTTTGCGGCTCGTCCTGGCACCACACCAGCTCGGTGGCGTTGGCGTACTTCTTCACCTCAGCGGCAAACGCCTTGTGCGGGAAGGGATACAGTTGCTCGACGCGGATGATGGCCACATCATCCAGCTTCTTCTCTGCGCGCTTCTTGACCAGGTCGTAATAGACCTTGCCGGAACAGCACACGATGCGCTTGACCTTGGCGGCCTGGATGGCCTCGTCCGTCTCGCTGATCACCGTGCGGAACTCTCCACGGGTGAACTCGGTCAGCGGCGAGGTGGCGTCCTTGTGACGCAGCAGCGACTTGGGCGTCATGATGACCAGCGGCTTGCGGAACATCCGCACCATCTGACGACGCAACACGTGAAAGATCTGGCTGGCCGTGGTGGGCTGCACGATCTGCATGTTGTTGTCGGCGGCCAACTGCATGAAGCGCTCCAGACGGGCCGAGCTGTGCTCGGGGCCCTGACCCTCATACCCGTGCGGCAACATCAGTGTCAGGCCGTTGGCGCGGCCCCACTTCACTTCGCCTGACGCAATGAACTGGTCGATCACCACCTGAGCGCCGTTGGCGAAGTCGCCAAACTGAGCTTCCCAGATGACCAGGCTGTTGGGGTCGGAGCCGGCATAGCCATACTCGAAGCCGAGCACCGCTTCTTCCGACAGGATGGAGTCGATGACGACAAACGGGGCCTGGTTGTCAGCGATGTGCTGCAGCGGCACATAGGTGCCTTCGTCGTACTTCTCGCGGTTCTGATCGTGCAAGACGGCGTGGCGGTGCGTGAAGGTGCCGCGGCCGCAGTCTTCACCCGACAGGCGCACCGGGTAGCCTGAGGCCACCAGCGTGGCAAACGCCATGTGCTCGCCCATGCCCCAGTCGACGTTCATCTCGCCACGACCCATGGCCGCACGATCATCGATCACCTTCTGCACCAGCGGGTGCAGCTTGAACGTGTTCGGGATCGTGGTGATGCGTTCGGCCAGGCGACGGAACTCGGCCAGCGGCACCGCGGTGTCGGCCGCGTCCGTCCACTTCTTGCCCAGGTAGGGCGTCCAGTCCACCGCGTACTTACTCTTGAAGTTGGTCAACACCGGGTCCACCGTGTGGCGACCGGCTTCCATCGCCTCGCGGTAGGCCTTGACCATGGCATCTGGGATATCCGCCGAAATGCTGCCACCGGCCACCAGGCGATCGGCGTACACCTTGCGGGTGCCAGGGTGCTTGGCGATCTTCTTGTACATCAAGGGCTGGGTCATCGAGGGGGTGTCCTGCTCGTTGTGACCCAGTTTGCGGAAGCAGACGATGTCCACCACCACATCCTTGTTGAATTCTTGACGGTAGTCCAGCGCCAGCTGCGTGCACAACACCACGGCTTCGGGATCGTCGCCGTTCACGTGCAGCACGGGGGCTTCGATCATCTTGACCACGTCCGTGCAGTACAGCGTCGAGCGGCTGTCGCGGGGATCAGAGGTGGTGAAACCAATCTGGTTGTTGATGACGATGTGCACCGTGCCGCCCGTGTAGTAACCACGGGTCTGGGCCAGCGCCAGCGTTTCCATCACCACGCCTTGGCCGGCGAAGGCAGCGTCGCCGTGCACCTGCACGGGCAGCACTTGATTGCCTTCCTTGTCGCCACGGCGATCCTGGCGGGCCCGCACCGAGCCTTCCACCACCGGGTTGACGATCTCCAGGTGAGACGGGTTGAACGACAGCGAGAGGTGAACCGGACCGCCAGGCGTCGACACGTCCGACGAAAAACCCTGGTGGTACTTCACGTCGCCCGATGGGAGGTTTTCGGGTGCGGTGTGTTCGAACTCAGAGAACAGGTCCTTGGGCTGCTTGCCCAGGGTGTTGACCAGCACGTTGAGGCGACCGCGGTGGGCCATGCCGATCACGATTTCCTGTACGCCCTTTTCGCCGGCGCGCTGGATCAGCTCGTCCATGGCCGCGATGAAGCTCTCGCCGCCTTCCAGCGAGAAGCGCTTTTGCCCCACGTACTTGGTGTGCAGGAAGCGCTCCAGGCCTTCAGCGGCCGTCAGGCGGTCCAGGATGTGCTTTTTCTTCTCAGCCGAGAAGGTAGGTTTGGAGCGGATGCTTTCTAAGCGCTCTTGCCACCAGCGCTTTTCAGCCGGGTCGGTGATATGCATGTACTCGGCACCGATGCTGCCGCAGTACGTTTCACGCAGAGCCTGCACGATCTCGCGCAGGGTCATGTGCTCGGACTTGGTGAAATACGTGTTCGCGGCCGAGAACGTGATATCCATGTCCGACTCGTTCAGTCCGTAGAACGAGGGCTCGAGTTCGGGGATCTTGGGGCGCTCCTGGCGCTTGAGGGGGTCGAGGTCAGCCCAGCGAGAGCCAAGGAAACGATAGGCAGCGATCAGCGTTTGCACGTGAACCTGTTTGCGCGCCACGTCGAGATCAGCCGAGCTGGTCTTGACCATGAAGGCGTTGGCCTTGGCGCGTTGTGCAAACGATTCCACCACCGGCGCATGAGCGACATCGCGGTGGTCAGTGCCGTCAGCGGCTGGAACGTTCTGAAGGGCGTCGAAGTAGGCGCGCCAGTTGTCTGGCACCGAGCCGGGGTTGTCGAGATAGGCCTCGTACAACTCTTCAACGTAGGGGGCGTTACCCCCGAACAGGTACGAGTTCGACCTGAACTGCTGCATCATTTCGCTCACCTCACTCTCGGGTTTCCCGAGTTGTTGGCTGGTTGATCAACCTTCCGCGACACGGCTTGACCGGTTAGCGGATTGCGACGTGCCTGACAACCCGAGGGATGGCAGGTCGGCGGAAAGGGCCGTTACATCATTACGTCACTGTAGCACCGAAAGAACGGCTCGCGGACGGTTGGCATGAATTTCTCCGATTGGAGACATTCGAGCGTTCGATTGGACGCGTCGCCCGTCGCGCTCAGGCCAGAAAAAAGCCGGGCATGACCCGGCTTTTTTTGTGACTGAGGTGGCTGCCCTGTCAGCGTGACTGGCGGGCAGAGAACAGGCCTCAGGCGAAGTTCTTCTCGGCAAATTCCCAGTTCACCAGGCTGTTCAGGAAGGTTTCCACGAACTTGGGACGGGCGTTGCGGTAGTCGATGTAGTAGGCGTGCTCCCACACATCGATGGTCAGCAGCGCGGTGTCGCCCGTGGTCAGCGGGGTGCCGGCCGGGCCCATGTTGACGATATCCACCGAGCCATCGGCCTTCTTGACCAGGAAGGTCCAGCCCGAGCCGAAGTTGCCCACAGCCGACTTGGTGAAGGCTTCCTTGAAAGCATCGTAGCTGCCAAACTTAGCGTTGATGGCGTCAGCCAGCTTGCCGCTCGGAGCGCCGCCACCGTTGGGCTTCATGCAGTTCCAGAAGAAGGTGTGATTCCACACCTGGGCCGCATTGTTGTAGATACCGCCGCTGGACTTCTTGATGATGTCTTCCAGCGACAGGCTCTCGAACTCTGTGCCGGCAATCAGGTTGTTCAGGTTGGTGACATAGGCCTGATGGTGCTTGCCATAGTGGAACTCGAAGGTTTCCTTGCTGATGTGGGGCGCCAGGGCGTCTTGGGCATACGGCAGTGGGGGAAGCGTGTGTGCCATGTGGTGTTCCTGAAGGTTGGTTGGGACGAAAGTGTCACGCTGCCGCATTGTAGGCATGGCGGAGAGGACCTGTGACCGGCTTAGGCGGGAGCCCGCCTGCCATCAGGGGCATGTGCGATGACTCAGGGACGGCCATCAGGCTCGTGGGCCTCGGCGGCCTGAACCTGCACGATCAGATGGCCATCATGCAATTGCGCGCGAAGCGCCTGCCCTGGCTCGACCTGGGTCACGCCAGCCACCACCTGCCCCTCGGGCGTGCTCAACCACGCGTAGCCGCGCTCCAGCACGCGCTGCGGCGACAGCGCCTGCAGCGTGGTGGCCACCGCCTGGAGTCGGGCATCGGCACGGTGCATCAAGGCGGGCGCCGCCCGCTGCAATCGCTGCTGGGCATGATCCAGGGCCTGCAGTTGCCGCAGGCTGGTGTGCTGCAACGCGTGCCGCATGCCGGTGGCCAGCGCATTCAGGCGCTGTTGCTCATCTGCAACCATGCGACCAGGCCGCCCCAGGCGAGAAGCCGCCCTGTCCACGCGTTGCCCATGCGCATCCAGTGCCCGATGCACTCGCAAGTGCATCTGCGTGGCCAAGGCCTGCAATCCACGCAGTGAATCCATGCGGTCGGGGCACACCATCTCGGCCGCGGCGGAGGGGGTCGGGGCCCGCACCGATGCGGCAAAGTCCGACAAGGTCACGTCAGTTTCGTGCCCCACGCCACAGACCAGGGGCAAGGCGCAGGCCGACACCGCCCTCACCACGCGTTCGTCATTAAACGCCCACAGGTCTTCGATGCTGCCACCGCCACGGCACAGGATCACCGCATCCACGGTCTGACCTGATCGGTGCAGCGCCTGAACTTGGGCCAACGCCGACACAATCTGTGCTGGCGCCTCGGCGCCTTGCACCAGACAAGGTGCCAGAATCAGCTCGACATGAGGCGCCCTGCGGCTCATCACCTGCAGCACATCGCGCAAGGCCGCCGCGGCCGGCGAGGTGACCACGGCCACCCGTTGCGGGTGCTGCGGCAGAGGCCGCTTGCGCGCCGGGTCAAACAGGCCCTCAGCCTCCAGCCGCGCTTTCAAGCGCAAAAACTGCTCGTACCAGGCCCCTGCCCCTGCGGGCTGCAGTCGCTCGATGACCAGTTGCAGTTCACCACGGGCCTCGTACACGGCCACCTGCCCCACCGCTTCGACCAATTGACCATCACGTGGCTGAAAGCCACCCTGGGTGGATTGCGCAAAAGCCCGGCGGAACATCGCGCAGCGAACGGATGCCGGTTCGCGCTCATCCTTGAGCGTGAAGTAGGCATGCCCGCTGGCAGCCCGGGTGAAGCCGCTGATCTCACCCCGCAAGGCCACGGTGGCAAAGCGGGCTTGCAACGTGTCACCAATGGCATGCACCAGCGCCGACACGCTCCAGACACGGGGCGTCATCCTCGCGGAATCGTTCATGTTCGGCCCCTCGAGCCCTGAGGCATCCACAGCATGCGCACTCCAGATCTCCGGTCACCAAGCCCTGTCACGAGCCTGCCAAAATATGTTAAGTGCTTGATTAACAAGGAAAAAAAGCTGCTCAAAAAAGCAGCAAACCAGTGTACCCCCCGATCAGACGGGCACTTTGAGCCCGCGTCCCAAGCTTGCCCACAAAGTTATCCACAGCTTCGGTGGATACCTTGTACGGCTGCTCATGGGGATGCCTTCATCAAGCCGCCGGAACCGCCCGCCACGTCGTCTCAGGGTGACGACCGACGCGCCGGACATGCAATCGCACGCATAATCGGCCGCGTTCATTGTCCATGCACCTGACCCGGAGGGAGTTCCCTTGCTGTCGATCTTACAAGCCGCCGGCTGGCCCATCATCCCGCTGCTGCTGGTGTCCATTGTGGCCCTGGCGCTGATCGCGGAGCGCTTGTTGAGCCTGCGCGTCAAACGCATTGCGCCGCCCAGCCTGGTGGACGAAGTCATCGGCGTCACCAAAAGTCATCTGCCCACCGCAGACACCATCAGCAAGCTGGCCGACAACTCCTTGCTGGGTTGGGTGCTGGCCGAAGGCTTCAAGGCCGCCGCCGCAGACCCACGGGTTCAGGAGGCTCGCCTGCGGCAGGTGTTTGAATCGGCCGGGCGGGATGCCGTGCATGCCATGGAGCGTTACTTGAACGCCCTGGGCACGATCGCCAGCGCGGCGCCCATGATGGGCTTGCTGGGCACCGTGGTGGGCATGATCGAGATTTTTGCCGCTTCGGGCACTGGCGCTGGCGGAGGCACCGATCCCACGCAACTGGCACACGGTATTTCGGTGGCCCTGTACAACACCGCCTTCGGTCTGATGGTGGCCATTCCGGCCTTGATGTTTTACCGGCACTTCCGCGCCAAGGTGGACGCTTACATCCTGACCATGGAACAGGCCGCCGAGCGCATGGTGCCCCACCTGCTGCGCCTGACCAGCGGAGGTCGACGCTGACCCCCGGGGCCCGCGTCCGCCCCAGGAGAGCCTCATGGCGATGAATTTTCGCAAACGTCGCGCCGCCGAAGAACCCGAGATCAATCTGATCCCGTTCATCGACGTACTGCTGGTCATCCTGATTTTTCTGGTGCTCAACACCACGTACACCAAGTACACCGAACTGCCCATCAACCTGCCCACGGCCAACGCCAAGCAGGCCCAAAGCCGCCCACAGGAAATCGTGGTCACGGTCACGCCTGATGGCCGCTACCTGGTCAATCAGCAATTCGTGGAAGGTCGCAGTGTGGAGTTGCTGGCGGCCGGCCTGCAACGCGCCACCAATGGTCGCCGCGACGTGATCGTGGTGATCAATGCCGATGCCTCGGCCTCGCACCAGAGCGTGATCAACGTGATGGACGCTGCTCGACGAGCCGGGCTGTCTCAACTCACCTTCGCCACCCAGGGGCAGGCCGAGGGCGGCCCCGCACGGTGATCTGACCTTGCGACACCTGGCCCACACGCTGCAGGCGGCCTGGCTGCGTCGCGGCCCTCTGGCCATGGCGCTGTGGCCCTTGTCCTGCCTGATGGGGCTGGTGGTGGCCTTGCGCCGCCAGGCCTACAGACTGGGGCTCTTGCGCCAAACCCGGCTGCCCGTTCCCGTGGTGGTGGTGGGCAACCGCATTGTGGGCGGCGCGGGCAAAACACCCGTCACCCTGGCGGTGTTGCAATGGCTGTCACAAACGGGCTGGCAACCCGGCGTGCTGAGCCGGGGTTATGGCGCCACCCGCCCTCGACCCAACAACCAACCGCTGCTGGTCAATGCTGGCACCGCCCCCCAACTGGACGCGGCGGATACCGGCGATGAGCCTTGGTTGATCTGGCGCCGCACCGGTAGACCGATGGCGATTGGCGCTGATCGTGCGGCGTGCGGGCGCGCCTTGTTGGCCCAGCACCCCGAGATCGACATTTTGGTGTGCGATGACGGCTTGCAGCACCTGGCCCTGGAGCGCGATGTCGAGATCATCGTGTTTGACGAACGCGGCGCAGGCAACGGCTGGCTGCTGCCTGCCGGCCCGCTGCGCGAGCCACTCCTTACCCTACCGCCGCGCGGTCTATGGGTGCCGCCGCTCGTGCTGTACAACGCCGCCACCCCTAGCACCGCTTTGCCGGGCCATGTGGGCTCACGTCAACTGGCCGCGCCCATCAGCCTGTCAGACTGGTGGGGGCGCAGTACATCGCCTGGCACCTCGCTGCCGGCGTCGACCGCATCGGAGCTGCCCTCGCCAGCGCAATCTCATGCCGACACCTGCTGGGCCATGGCAGGCATCGCCCACCCTCAACGATTTTTTGACAGCCTGCGCCAGCAGGGATGGCGCCTGACCCCCTTGCCACTGAGCGATCACGCCTCACTGGAGGGCGAATTGCCATGGCCTGAGCAGGTTCGCCACCTGTTCATCACCGAGAAAGACGCGGTCAAACTGGATCCGGCGCGCTGCCAGGCCGAACGTCCGTTGACGCACATCTGGGTGGTCGGCTTAGACTTCCAGCCTGAGCCCAGTTTTTGGCAAGCACTGAACCGCGCACTGGCCCGCCAGCGCTGACTGCCCCTCGACACCCTGATTGCCCGACACCATCATGGACACCCGCCTCATTCAATTGCTGGTCTGCCCCATTTGCAAGGGCCCGCTGCACCGCCCCGCACAGGCTGACCACCTGATCTGCCCCGCAGACCGACTGGCGTACCCCATCCGCGACGGCATCCCGGTGATGCTGGAAAGCGAAGCCCTGCCCCTGGACGACCAGGATCAGCCTGTGGCGCCCACCACCGCTGACACCACGGCCGACTGACCCAGGGACCTGGCATGACACACGGATTCACCGTCCTCATTCCCGCCCGACTGGCCTCCACCCGCCTGCCCAACAAACCCTTGGCCGACTTGCATGGCGCCCCCATGGTGGTTCGCGTGGCCCAACGCGCCCGCCTGAGCGATGCACACCAGGTGGTGGTGGCCACCGATCACGCCCGCATTGCCGCCGCGTGTGAGGCCCATCATGTGCCTGTGGTGATGACCCGGGCCGACCACCCCACGGGCAGTGACCGCCTGGCCGAAGCCTGCCGACACCTGGGCCTGGATGGCGATGACTGCGTAGTGAATGTGCAAGGCGATGAGCCCTTGATCGACCCCGAGCTGATCAATGCCTGCGCCCGCATGCTGCAGGATCGCCCCGACTGCGTGATGAGCACTGCGGCCCATGCAGTGGACTCGGCCGCCGACTGGCGCAACCCCAACGTCGTGAAGGTGGTGACCGATCTTCAGGATCGAGCGTTGTACTTTTCTCGGGCCCCGATTCCGTGGTGGCGTGACGCCCCCACCACCGATGCCTTGCCCCCCGATGCTGCCGGCGTGCTGCGCCACATCGGCATTTACGGCTACCGGGCCGGCTTCCTTCGGCGCTTTCCGGAGTTGCCCGTCAGCCCGCTGGAGCAAGTGGAATCGCTGGAGCAGTTGCGGGTGCTGTGGCATGGCGAGCGCATCGCCGTGCACCGCAGCGCCCACGCGCCGGGCCCTGGGGTGGACACCCCGGAAGACCTGGCCCGCGTGCGCGCACTGATTCGGGGCATGCACACCACACCGTGATCGCCCTCCCTCTCTTCGAGGGGGCGGCATGGTATTCTCATACGCTTGTCATGCGGCAGCGCTCGGGGGCACAACCTCCAAAGCCGAGCGCCGCGACTCAAGGAGACCCATGAAACTCATTCTCTTGGGCGCCCCCGGCGCCGGCAAAGGCACCCAGGCTGCATTTCTGTGCCAGCACTACGGTATCCCCCAGATCTCGACCGGCGACATGCTGCGCGCGGCCGTCAAGGCCGGCACCCCGCTCGGGCTGGAGGCCAAGAAGGTGATGGATGCTGGCCAGCTGGTCAGTGACGACATCATCATCGGCCTGGTCAAGGAACGCATCGCGCAAGCGGACTGCGCCAAGGGCTTCCTGTTCGACGGGTTCCCTCGCACCATTCCTCAGGCCGAGGCCATGAAGAGCGCCGGCGTGAACATCGACTTTGTGCTGGAAATCGACGTGCCTGACTCATCGATCATCGAGCGCATGAGCGGTCGCCGCGTGCATGTGGCTTCTGGCCGCACGTACCACGTCACCTTCAATCCGCCGAAGGTGGAAGGCAAAGACGACGTCACGGGCGAAGACCTCATCCAGCGCGACGACGACAAGGAAGAAACCGTGCGCAAGCGCCTGGAGGTCTACCACCAGCAGACGCGCCCCTTGGTGGATTACTACGGCCAGTGGGCCGCCACCGGCGATGCCAACGCCCCGCAGTACCGCAAGATCAGCGGCGTGGGATCGGTCGACGACATCACGGCGCGTGCGCTGGACGCCTTGTCCAAGTAAGCCCAACGCCCCTGACAGCCCTGTGTTCGACGGCCCCGCCGCACCGGCGTCGGGGCCGTTTTTCATGGCAGTAACGTGATTCCACCCTCATTCATTCAGGACCTACTGGCCCGCACCGACATCGCTGATCTGGTCGGCCGCTACGTCACGCTGAAAAAGGCCGGGATCAACTTCAAGGGCCTGTGCCCTTTCCACGGCGAGAAAACGCCGTCCTTCATCGTCAGCCCCAGCCGGCAGACCTATCACTGCTTTGGTTGCGGTGTGCACGGCAATGCCGTGGGCTTCCTGATGGAGTACAGCGGCCTGAGCTTTGTCGAGGCGGTCAAAGACCTGGCCCAGCAGCATGGCATGCAGGTGCCTGATGACCGCAGCCGTCCGGAAGACCGCGAGAAGCAGCGACAACTGAAGGAAAAGCAGCGCACGCTGAACGACGTGCTGGCACGGGCGGCACAACACTGGAAGCAACAGCTCAAGCAAACACCGCGCGCCGTGAGTTACCTCAAGGGGCGCGGACTGACCGGCGAGATCGCGGCCCGGTTTGGGTTGGGCTATGCCCCGGACAACTGGCGCGGCCTGGCCAGCGTCTTCCCGTCCTACGACGACCCGCTGTTGGAAGAGTCCGGCCTGGTGATCGTGCACGAGGCTGTGCCCGGGGAGCACGAAGGCAAGCGCTACGACCGCTTCCGCGACCGCATCATGTTCCCCATCCGCAACCCGCAAGGCGAGGTGATCGGTTTTGGCGGCCGCGTGCTGGACAAGGGCGAGCCAAAGTACCTGAACTCGCCTGAAACGCCGGTCTTCAACAAGGGGCGCGAGCTGTACGGTCTGTATGAAGGCCGCGCCGCCCTGCGTAACAAGGGCTATGCCATCGTCACCGAGGGGTACATGGACGTGGTGGCCTTGGCCCAATGGGGCTTTGGCAATGCGGTAGCCACCCTGGGCACGGCGTGTTCGGCCGAACACGTGCAGAAGCTGTTTCGCTTCACCGATCAGGTGGTGTTCAGCTTCGATGGTGACGCCGCGGGCCGCCGCGCTGCCGGCCGGGCCCTCGAAGCCGCCCTGCCTTTTGCCACCGACACCCGACGCATCAGCTTTCTGTTCCTGCCGGCCGAGCACGACCCTGACAGCTACATCCGCGCGCATGGGGCCGAGGCCTTCGAAGCCTGTGTGCAGAAGGCCATTCCCTTGTCGCGCCAGGTGCTGGAGCATGCCGCCACCGACTGCGATCTGGACAGCGCCGAAGGGCGCGCCCGACTGCTCGTGCAGGCCATCCCCTTGCTGGCGCAGCTCCCTGAAGGCGCCCTGCAGGGCCTGATCGCCGATGAACTGGCCCAGATGGCCCGCACCGCCCCCGAGGAGGTGCGGCGTCGCCTGCAGGCCCAACGACAACAACAGCTGCCGGGGGCTGCGCGAGGCCACGGTGCGCCCGCTCGTGACGTTCGCGCGGGAGCCCCGGATACCGACCCAGGCCCCTGGTACAGCGAGCCTGACGGGTATGGTGAGCCGTCCATCGATGATTGGTCGCAAGGCCAGGCCTATGTGTCGGGCTCATTTCAGCAAGGCGGCTCTTCTGGCCGACGCCAGGGCGCCAGGGGGTATGACCGCCGAGGGCGCTGGCAGGGGTCCCGCTGGGATGCGCGAGGCGCCCCCCTGCCACGACGCCCCCTTCCCCAGGCCGTCACCCCGCTGGACCGCGTGGTCTGGGCCCTCGTCAGCCGCAGCGCGTTGTGGGAACAATTGCCGCCCAACACACACGATCTGCTGTGCGATCAACCACTGCCTTATGGTCAGTTTTTCCGCTGGCTGGATCGACTGGTACTGGAGCAGGGCCCCATCGAGCGCGACGCCTTGCTGAATGAAATGCGGCACCCCTCAGGCGGCGACTCATCGAGCGAGCCCTTGTTCACCTCCTTGGCGGATCGCATTCAGCAATTCCACGATCTGCCCGATAACCAGGACACGGCCGAGAACCTGATCGGCCTGATTCGCCCGCTGGAGCTGGATGCCCTTCGAGAAGAGCTCAATCTGCTGCTGCAATCTGGCGAATTGTCGGAAACCGCCGAGGCCCGCAAGCTGGAACTGCTGCGCCAAACCCGGGCCATGAAACTTGAAATCAGCCAACGACGACCCATTTCCAGTTAAACGCTCTACACGCTTGATCGGCTCATTTTTGACGCCATCCGTCGCTTGCGCGATAATGGAGGGTTCGATCAGCCCTAAGAATCTCTTTCGAGGAAGCGCATGACCGCGAAAAAAACCGCGAAATCTGCTGCAAAGACTGCCGCTGTTGAGGCCGACGTGGCCGACCTGACCGACGCAAAGGTCGCTAAAGCCACCAAGCCCCGTGCAGCCAAGACAGCTGAGCCGGTTGAAGACAAGGGCGCCAGCGCTGCTGAACCCAAAAAGCGTGGCCGCAAGCCCAAGGCTGCCACCACCGAGGCCACGGTCAAGAAGGGTGCTGCCAAAGCGGCTTCTTTTGACGAAGATGACGTGACTGACCTGGAAGCCGACTTCGAAGCCGAGGTAGAGCCGGTCGAGGCCGAGGGCGAGTCCGCCGACGAGGCGGGCGAAGACAAGCCTAAGGCCAAGCCCCTGCGCATGAAGGTGTCGCGCGCCAAAGAGCGCGCCCTGATGCGCGAGTTTGGCATCGACGACACCGCTCTGTCGGAAGAAGAGGTCAACAGGCGCCGTCAGGAGCTCAAGACCCTCATCAAGATGGGCAAGACGCGCGGCTACCTGACCCACCAGGAAATCAACGACCACTTGCCCGAAAAGCTGGTCGAAGCCGAAATCCTGGAGGCCATCATCTCCATGTTGAACGACATGGGTGTGGCGGTCTACGAGCAAGCGCCTGACGCAGCCACCCTGTTGCTGACCAACCAGGCCACCAACACCGCCACCGAAGAAGAAGCCGAAGAAGAGGCGGAAGCCGCCTTGTCGACGGTGGACTCCGAGTTTGGCCGCACCACCGACCCCGTCCGCATGTACATGCGCGAAATGGGCACGGTCGAGCTGCTCACCCGCGAAGGTGAAATCGAGATCGCCAAGCGCATCGAAGGTGGCTTGCAAGCCATGATGCTGGCCATCTCGGCCTCGCCCACCACCATCGCCGAAATCCTGTCCCTGGCTGACAAGATTCGTGCCGGTGAAATGGCCATCTCCGAGGTGGTTGACGGCTTCGTGGCTGAAGACGAAGCCGATGACTACGTGGCCGAAGAAGACTTCGACGAATTCGACGAAGAAGAAGACGACGACGGCAATGGCGGCTCCAAGGCCCTGACCAAAAAGCTGGAAGAGCTGAAGAATGCTGCCCTGGCGAAGTTTGATGCCCTGCGCACGAACTTCGACAAGATGGCCAAGGCCTTCGAGAAAGACGGCTACAAGTCGGCCGCGTACAACAAGGCCCAGCAGGCCATCAGCGACGAGCTGATGACCATCCGTTTCACGGTCAAGACCATCGAACGCCTGTGCGACGTGCTGCGCTCACAGGTGGACGACGTGCGCCGCTGCGAACGCGAACTGCGCAAGATCGTGGTCGACAAGTGTGGAATGCCGCAAGAGCACTTCATCAAGACCTTCCCACCCAACGCCCTGAACCTGGACTGGGCCGTCAAGGAATCGCAAGCCGGCAAGAGTTACTCGCCGGTGATGGGCCGCCAGTTGCCAGCCATCCAAGAGCTGCAGCAAAAGCTGATCGACCTGCAGGCCAAGGCCGTGGTGCCCATTGAAGATCTCAAAGAGATCAACAAGCGCATGAACGAAGGCGAAAAGGCCAGCCGCGACGCCAAGAAGGAAATGATCGAGGCCAACCTGCGTCTGGTGATCTCGATCGCGAAGAAGTACACCAACCGCGGCCTGCAGTTCCTCGACCTGATTCAGGAAGGCAACATCGGTCTGATGAAGGCGGTGGACAAGTTCGAATACCGCCGCGGCTACAAGTTCTCTACCTACGCCACCTGGTGGATCCGTCAGGCCATCACGCGCTCGATCGCCGACCAGGCCCGCACCATCCGCATCCCGGTTCACATGATCGAAACGATCAACAAGATGAACCGCATCTCGCGTCAGCACCTGCAGGAATTCGGCTTCGAGCCCGATGCCCCCACGCTGGCCGAGAAGATGGAAATGCCCGAGGACAAGATCCGCAAGATCATGAAGATCGCCAAAGAGCCGATCTCCATGGAAACGCCGATCGGGGACGACGACGACAGCCACCTGGGCGACTTCATCGAGGACACCAACAACACCGCGCCGATCGAAGCGGCCATGCAGGCCGGCCTGCGTGACGTGGTGAAGGACATCCTCGACAGCCTCACGCCGCGCGAGGCCAAGGTGCTGCGCATGCGCTTCGGCATCGAGATGTCAACCGACCACACACTGGAAGAAGTGGGCAAGCAGTTCGACGTCACCCGCGAGCGCATCCGCCAGATCGAGGCCAAGGCCATCCGCAAGCTGAAGCACCCCAGCCGAAGCGACAAACTGCGCACGTATCTGGACAACCTCTGACGGCACACCAACCCGGCTCTGGCCGGGTTTTTTGTGGGCAGATGCGACAGTTCGCTCCTGAACCCCGTGCAATTCATCACGCATTTGGCTTCAAATGCAGCGAAGATACGCACCCATGAGCGACACCAAGGACCGGGCCATCCTCTTTGCCGACCTGCGCGGCAGCACGGCCCTCTACCTCAAAATGGGCAACAGCGAAGCCGCCACCGTGGTCACCCACAGCCTGGCGCGCCTGGGGCAGCACATCGCCGTGGGCGGCGGCCGCGTCATCAAGACCCTGGGCGATGGGTTGATGGCAGCTTTTGACGATGCCGACCAGTCGGTCGAGACCGCCCTGGCGCTGCATGACGCCATCGAGAAGGTGCTTCCCGACGTCGACGGCCTGCCCGCCCGTACACCTGCGATCAAGCTGAAGGTGGCCATTGCCTGGGGTGAAACGGTCGAGGTCGATGGTGACTGCTTCGGCGATGCCGTGAACGTGGCCGCACGCCTGCTGGATCTGGCCGGTGAAGGCGAAACACTCATCACCGCCCCCCTGCAGCGGCAATTGCCCTCGGACCAGCAAGAACGATTCCGCAGCATTGACAAACTGCATCTTCGCGGACGCAAAGAGCCGGTGCCGGTGCTGCGCATGGAGGCTCGTCGCTTTGGCGACACCCTCTCCACCCAAATGCTGGAGTCGCCCCCGACGGATTTCCCGGAGGGTCTGCGTCTGTCCTGGCTGGGCACGGAGCGAGTGTTTTCCACCAGCAACATGCCCGTGGTGCTGGGGCGCAGCCCACAGGCGTCGTTTTGCGTCAGCGACAGCCGCGTGTCACGCTCGCACGCGCGCATCGAGTCCCACAGCGGCCAGATCTACCTGACCGACCTCAGCTACAACGGCACCCACGTGCGCTTCGAGAACGACGAGCAGGTATTGACCCTGCGACGAGGCACCTGCACCCTGCACGGCAGCGGCGTGATCTGCCTGGGAGCGCCCCCCAGCGACCCCACCAGCACCCAGATTCATTTTGAGGTTTTGAGCTTTTCTGACACGCTGCCTCAGTATTGACCATGGCGCCCGCGCGCTGCCGGGGCCGCTACAGTCGAGACTGTCGCAACACATTCCATCCCGATGAGCGCCGTGACGCCACAGGCTGATGCCGAACGACTCGCCCTGCTGCACGCCACCGGCTTGCTGAAGGACGGTGCCCGCCCGGCCTACGAATCACTGGTGCGCATGGCCGCGCACATGACCCACGCCCCTGTGGCCGTCATCAACTTGGTGGCGGAGCACAGCGTGGTCGCTCTGGCCCACCTGGGCTTTACTCACCGCCAGCATGGTCGCCAGGTGTCGCTGTGTGGCTGGGTGGTCGATCACCGACAAGAGTTGGCGGTGGCAGACCTGCTCACCGACACCCGCGTTCAGGCGCGGCTGTCCAGTCTGCCGCCCCCCACCTGGACAGCCTACCTGGGCATCCCCATTATGGTGGAAGGGCTGGCCCTGGGCAGCGTGTGTGTGCTGGACCACGGCCCGAGGCACTGGAGCGACGCCGATCTGGCCTGCATGCGAGACATGGCCGCAGCCACTGCGGCGCTGATCGAAGGCGAGCTGAAAGGCCAGCGGGCCCGACGCATGGAAGCGCGTGTGCGCACCGCCAGCCAGGCCGGGAGCGACTGGCTGTGGGAAACCGATGCCGAGGGCCGGCTGGTCTGGGTCTCGGCATCGCTGGTGCACCACACAGGGCTGGATCCTTCAGCCGAGTTGGGCCACAAAGGTGCCGACATCTACCGCCCTCACCCCGATTACCTGGAGAACTGGCAGCAGTTCAGCCAGGCGCGGGCTCGCCGTGAACCGTTTTCGAACATGGTGGGGGTGCGAGACACGCCACGCGGTCAGTTGGTGGTGAGCGTGTCAGGCATCCCGGTGTTCCACAGTGCCGGACAGTTCATGGGCTACCGTGGCGCCAGCCGCAATGTGACCCGACAGATCGAGACCGAACAACAGGCTCGCCGCATCAACGAGCTGCTGAGACAGGCTGTTGAAGGCTTTCACCTCGGGGTGATGGTGTCTGATGCCGATGGCCGCATCGTGATCTGCAACCGCCAATGGCAACAATGGGCAGGGCCTGCGTACCGGGCTGAGGACCCATCCTGGCCGGCCACACTGCAACGCATGGTGGAGCATGGCGACTGGCCTGATGCCGCGGCAGCGCCTCAGGATTTCGTGCAATGGATGCTGGGGCTGCGTCACACCGACGCCACCCATGAGCGGCGCTTCCGCCAGGGCTGGACGCAACTGCGCGACACCCACCTGGGCAACGGCAGCACCGTGCATGTGGTGATGGACATCACCGACCGGCGTATTGCCCTTGAAAAGCTGCAGGTCAGTGAGACGCTCTATCGCACAGTGGCGGCCACCATCACCGACGGTTTGCTGATCCTGGAGCCCAACGGGCGGGTGGTGGCCCTCAACCCGGCGGGCTGTCGCATCCTGGGGGTAGAGCGGGGGCAGTTGCAGCGCATTGATGATCCCGCCTGTGGCGTGACCTTGCTGGACGAGGATCTGATCACTCCCCTGTCTGCCGAACACCACCCCGTGCTGCGCGCCTGTCGGCACGGGCAGATCGTGGACGACCTCACCCTGCCCTTGCGTCGCCCCGACCAGCACATCGTCTGGGTGACGCTGTCGTGCCACCCCTTGCGCACCGACGTCCAGGGCGAGCCGTTCGCCATCCTCACGCGGCTGCGTGACGTCACGCAAGAGCGCCAGGCGCTGCTGCAGCTGGCGCAATCTGAAGAGCGCTGGAAGTTCGCGCTCGAGGGTGCTGGCGATGGCGTATGGGACTGGGACCTGGGGAACGGACAGGTGTTTTTCTCCAGCCGCTGGAAGGCCATGCTGGGCTACCAGGACACCGAATTGCCCAGCGTGGCCCCAAGCTTTTTCGACCATGTGCACCCGGACGACAGAGCCCGGGTGGCCGAAAGCCTGCAGGACTACGTGGAGCACGGCCAGGGCGAGCACCAGACCGAGTTTCGCATGGTGCGACGCGATGGAGAGGTGCTGCACATCCTGTCTCGGGGCAAGGTCATGCAGCGCAACGATGAAGGCATGCCCACCCGCATTGTGGGCACCCACTCGAATGTGACCTTGCTGCGCGAGGCCGCACGCAACCTGGCCGAAAAGCAGCTGGCAGAGGCCTCCAGTGCCGCCAAGACGGCCTTCTTGTCACGCATGAGTCATGAGATCCGCACGCCTCTGAACGCGATCCACGGCTTTGCTCAATTGCTCCAGTTGCAGCCACCCGTGCAGTCGGGGCAGGTGCCCGCCATCCGTGAGCATGTTGATCAGATCCTGCAAGCCAGTCGACACCTGGGCAGCCTGATCAACGAAGTGCTGGACTTGCAGCAGGTTGAGGCCGGCCGCATGCATTTTCAGCTGGAGGACGTGCCTCTGGCGCCAGCCGTTGAACGCATGGTCAGCATGCTGCAAGCCCTGGCGCAACAGCGTTCGGTGACCTTGCAGGCCGACATCGAAGCCCACTGGGTGGTTCGAGCCGACCGACAGCGGCTGGATCAGGTGCTGCTGAACCTGATCTCCAATGCCATCAAGTACAACCACGAGGGGGGGCAGGTGGTGATCGTGGCCCAGCCCATCAGCGATCAGCAGGTGCAACTGCAGATTCAGGATGATGGCCCGGGCATGAGCCCGGCACAATTGAGCCGCTTGTTCCAGCCGTTTGAGCGGCTGGGTCGCGAAACCTCGAATATCTCGGGCACGGGCCTAGGCCTTATCATCGCGAGGTCGCTGGTCGAGGCCATGGGTGGCACCCTGGAGATCAGCAGCGAGGTGCGTCATGGCACCTGCGCCCTGCTGTCGCTGCCCTGTGCGGCGCCTGCCACCGTGCCATCACCCCACAACCCTGCCTCATCAGGCCACGCGCCTGCCGCTGTTTTGCACGATACCGCCACGCCGGCCGCCCCTCATCGCCCCACCCGGGTGCTGAAGGTGCTGTATGTCGAAGACAACCGCATCAACGCCATGTTGTTTGAGGAGGCGCTGCGTCCCTTCGACGAGCTGCAACTGAGCGTGGCCGAAGACGGCGAGATGGCCTTGAGCATGGCGCAAGACGAGGTGCCGGACGTGCTGGTGCTGGATGCTCACCTGCCTGGGATGACCGGCTTTGAAGTGCTACGCGTGCTGCGTGCCTTGCCTGGCTTGGCTCAGGTGCCCGCGTACATGTGCTCGGCCGATGCCATGCCTGAGGACATCGAGCGCGCTCGTCAGGAAGGCTTCGTGGGCTACTGGACAAAACCCATCGACATCCTGACGGTGACCACAGAGCTGCGAAGGTTGGCTGCTCAGGCGGACAATCGCGCCCCATGAGCGTAGCCAAAGAACCTCCTTACCGACACGGCACGGCGCCACGCACTGCGGTGCTGCTGGTCAACCTCGGCACCCCTGAAGCGCCGGACACCCCGTCATTGCGCCGTTACCTGGGCCAGTTCCTCAGCGACAGCCGCGTGGTCGAGATCCCGAAGCTGATCTGGAAGCCCATCCTGCACGGCATCATCCTGCGCGTGCGTCCCCGCAAGTCGGCCGAAAAGTACGCCAGCATCTGGATGCCCGAAGGCTCGCCCTTGCGCTACTGGACCGAGCGGCAAACCAAACGGGTCGAAGGCAGCCTGGGCGAACGAGGACATCAGCTGGTCATTCGCCATGCCATGCGCTATGGCCAGCCCAGTGTGGGTGGCGTGTTGAGCGAGCTGAAGGCCCAGGGCGTCAACCGGGTGCTGGTGGTGCCCATGTATCCCCAGTACTCAGGCGCCACCACCGCCAGCGTGATGGACGAGGTCTTCCGCTGGGGGTTGACTACCCGGCTGATCCCGGAGATCCGCCACATCAACCACTTTCATGACGACCCGGCCTACATCGCAGCCCTGGCGGCCTCGGTGCGTGAGCATTGGGAGCGTGAAGGCCGCATGGGCGTGGGCCCCAAGGGCAAGCTGGTGATGAGTTTCCACGGCATGCCACACCGCACCTTGCTGTTGGGCGACCCGTATCACTGCGAATGCCACAAGACCGGCCGACTGCTGGCCGAAGCCCTGGGCCTCAAGCCCGAGCAGTATGTCGTCACGTTCCAGAGCCGCTTCGGCAAGGCCAAATGGCTGGAGCCGTACACCGGACCCACATTGAAGGCCCTGGCCGAAGGTGGCACCGAACTGGTAGACGTGGTGTGCCCGGCCTTTGTCTCGGACTGCATCGAGACCCTGGAAGAAATCGCCATGGAGGCCCAAGACACCTTCAAGGCCCACGGCGGCAAGGAATTCCACTACATCCCCTGCCTGAACGACCAGCCGGCCTGGATCAGCGCCCTGTGCGATCTGATCGAGCGTCACCTGCAAGGCTGGCCCACACGCCTGGCTGAGGGGCCATCGGCTGCCCAGCTGGAGGCGCAAGCCCAGCGGGCCCGCGCCATGGGTGCGTCACAGTAAGCTGCCGCCGCTCTCGGACTCAGGATCGGCGATATCGCCACCGGGCAGCAAGGCCTGGGCCTGGGTCTCGGGCAGGGCCTCGACCTGCTTGAGGGCACGGCCCATGACCCGGGTGCGGGTCTCGATGGACGAGATGGTGTTGCCCGCCTCTTCCAGCTTCTTTTTGGTCTTGGCCAGCACATCGCCAAACTTGCCGAACTCGGTCTTGACGGCGCCCAGCACCTGCCAGACCTCGGCCGAGCGCTTCTCCAGCGCCAGTGTGCGGAACCCCATCTGCAGGCTGTTGAGCGTGGCCAGCAAGGTGGTGGGCCCTGCCAACATCACACGGTGCTCGCGCTGCAGGGCCTCCACCAGCCCCGGGCGGCGCAACGCCTCAGCGTACAGCCCCTCGGTGGGCACGAACAGGATGGCAAAGTCCGCCGTGTGCGGCGGCGCGATGTACTTGTCGTGGATGGACTTGGCTTCCAGGCGCAGGCGTTGTTCGATGGCCTTGGCGGCCGCTTCAACGGCCGCCGCATCGGCACGGTCTTGTGCTTCCAGCAAACGCTCGTAGTCCTCACGCGGAAACTTGGCATCGATGGGCAGCCACAGTGGCTGATCACCCTGGTCGGCGGGCCCACGCCCAGGCAATCGGATGGCAAACTCCACCCGTGCACCACTACCGGGCACCGTTTCCACATTCACCTCGTACTGCTCGGGCGTGAACACCTGGTCCAGCAAGCCGGCCAGCTGGACCTCGCCAAAAATGCCGCGCGTCTTGACGTTGCTCAGCACACGGTTGAGCGAGCCCACATCGCTGGCCAGGCGCTGCATTTCGCCCAGACCCTTGTGCACCTGCTCAAGGCGATCGGCCACCTGCTTGAAGCTCTCGCCCAGGCGCTGCTCCAGCGTGGCGTGCAGCTTCTCATCCACGGTCTGGCGCATCTGTTCCAGCTTCTTCTCGTTGTCGGCCTGCAAGGACTGCAGGCGCTGCTCCACCGTCTGCCGCACCTCGTTCATGCGCCGATCATTGGCCTCGGACACCGTGCGCAGTTGCTCGGCCATGGCATCGCTCAAACGCTTCAGGGCCGACTCTTGCGCTTCCGTGAAGCGCGCCAGGGCCTGGGTTTGCGCCTCGCGCAGGGTGTTGGATTGCTGCGCCGACTGATGCGCGCTGTCGCGCAGGGTATCGGCCAGGCCTTGCTGCATGCTGGCCAACTGCACCCGAAAGCTGTCGAGCTGTTCGTTCTGCGTGCGCGTGGCATCACCCTGCTGCGTCAACAAGGTTTGCTGCAACAGACCGATGGACTGGGCCATGCCCTGCCCCAGTTCTTGCCGCGTACCGCTGGCGCTGCGCTGCAGCTCGTCACGCAGCTCACGCTCCATCTGTGCTTGGCGCATCTCGGCGTGCGCCTTCAGGTCTTGCGCCCACGACGCCAGGGCCGCATCGTTGGTGGGGGCTGGGCGCAGCAGCAACCACAGCAGCAACAAAAGGTTCAGGGCGCTCAGCCCGATCAGTATCCAGGTCATGGGGGTGATTGTCGCTGGTGTCGAGGGGACATCTCAGGGCGCAAAAAAGCCGCCCTGCCTGCGTGAGGCCAAGGGCGGCTGCTCTGAATGCGCGATTCAGGCGAACTCGACGTGGGCTCCGGTCTTCATGCGGATTTCTTCCTGGGTCACGCCCGGGGCCATCTCGATGCACACAAAGCCCTTCGGCGTCACGTCCAGCACGCACAGCTCGGTGATGATGCGATCGACCACGCCCACGCCCGTCAACGGCAGCGTGCACTGCTGCAACAGCTTGTGTTCGCCATTCTTGGCGGCGTGCTCCATCAGCACGACCACGCGCTTGACGCCAGCCACCAGGTCCATGGCGCCACCCATGCCCTTGACCATCTTGCCCGGGATCATCCAGTTGGCCAGATCGCCCTTCTCGGACACCTGCATGGCGCCCAGAATGGACAGGTTGATCTTGCCGCCACGGATCATGGCAAAGCTCTCGTGGCTGCCGAAGATCGAGCTGCCGGGCAGCACCGTCACGGTTTGCTTGCCGGCGTTGATCAGGTCAGGATCGACCTCGGTCTCATCAGGAAACGGGCCGATGCCCAGCATCCCGTTTTCGGACTGCAACCACACATCGATGTCGGGGCTCACGTGGTTGGCCACCAGGGTGGGCAAGCCGATGCCCAGGTTCACGTAGAAGCCGTCTTCCAGCTCCTTGGCCGCACGGGCCGCCATCTCGTCATGGGTCCAGGGCATGGCTCAGGCTCCCTTCGGGTTCTGTTGGGTGGTGCGCTTTTCAATGCGCTTCTCGGGCGTGGCATTCAGCACCAGACGGTGCACGTAGATGCCCGGCAGGTGGATCGAGTCCGGATCAAAGGTACCGGTCTCCACGATCTCTTCCACCTCGGCCACGGTGATCTTGCCGGCCATGGCCACCGCCGGATTGAAGTTGCGCGCCGTGCGGCGAAAGATGAGGTTGCCGCTTTTGTCGGCCTTCCAGGCCTTGACCAGCGCCACCTCAGGCACCAGGGCGCGCTCCATCACGTAGGTTTCGCCGTCAAATTCGCGCAGCTCTTTGCCTTCGGCCACCACCGTGCCCACGCCCGTTTTGGTAAAGAAGGCCGGGATGCCGGCACCGCCCGCACGCAGCTTCTCGGCCAGCGTGCCTTGGGGCGTGAACTCCAGCTCCAGCTCGCCCGCCAGGTACTGGCGCTCGAACTCTTTGTTCTCGCCCACGTAGCTGGAGATCATCTTCTTGATCTGGCGCGTATTGAGCAGCTTGCCCAGGCCAAAGCCGTCCACGCCCGCGTTGTTCGAGATGACCGTCAGGTCCTTGACGCCACTGGCCTGGAGGGCATCGATCAGGGCCTCCGGGATCCCGCACAGGCCGAAGCCCCCCACGGCCATCAACTGGCCGTCCTTGACGATCCCGGCCAGTGCGCTGGCGGCATCGGGATAGACTTTGTTCATCCGCACACTCCTTGGCAAAAAAGGATGTTCGCTGCACTGCAGCATGAGTCAGCGTACACCAGCTGCCAAGCAAAAATCCAGCCCACCCCATGAAAAACGCACACCAGTGTGGTGTGCGACGTGACGAGGTGTAGCGTATGGGTCAGCGCGGTACCACCACGCCACCTCAATGCTCGGGCAAGGCAGGTGGCTTGTCTGACGGCGGCAAGGCCAAGGTGCCTTTCAGGGCGCGGATGGGCTCTGGCAGTGGTACCGGTCGCCCCTCGGCCGTGCTCACCCACACCAGGGTGGCGCCACCAGCCGCGTATACCACGCCCGGCTGGTCCGCCCGTTCTACCGTAGCGTAGGTGTCAATGCTGGTGCGCCCGGGGTCGCCCACATACAACTTGACCAAAGCATCGCCCGGAAACACCAGCGGCTGGTAAAAATTGAAAAAGGCATTGGCAATCACCGGGCCATCTTCGGCATTGCTCACCTCGCCACGGATGGCATTGATCCAATCCACCCGGGCTTGCTCCATGTAACGGAAGTACATGGTGTTGTTGACGTGACCCAGGGCATCCATGTCGCCCCACAGAATGGGCAACTGAATCTGGTGAACCAAAATCTTGTGATCAGGAATGTCGAGGCGCATGGCAGCACACCAAAAGCATCAAATCAAACAGGGCTGAAAGTCACATGAGTCCGATAGCCTGAATTTCAAGGGGCCAGCCCATGCGCAGGGCCACTGATGGCGCCTCGACCACCCGCGCACTCAAGCGGCCGCGATCCCATCATCAGCCGAGATGATCGAGCCATTGATGAAATCGCTTTCGGCCGCGCACAGCATCACCAGCAGAGCGTCCAGGTCACGGGGATGGCCCACGCGCTTGCGCGGCAGCATGTTCACCAGTTTCTGGCCCGCTTCGGTTTGCCAGTGGTGGTGATTGATCTCGGTGTCGATGTAGCCCGGGCAGATGGCATTGGTGGTGATGCCGAAACGCCCCCACTCTGCCGCCATCACCTTGGTCATGTGGATGACCGCCGCCTTGCTCATGCAATACACGCCGATTTGAGGCAGCGTGCGCAGGCCAGCAGCTGAGGCGATGTTGATGATGCGCCCCCCCGTGAAGGTGCCGGGAGCAGCACCCTTGGCCCGGGCCAACATGCGCTTGGCCACTTCCTGGGCCGTGAAGAAGGCCCCACGGGTGTTGGTGTCGAACACGTAGTCGTAGCTTTCTTCCGACACATCCACCAGACGCTCGGTGGTACTCACGCCTGAGTTGTTGATCAGGATGTCGATCGGGCCCACCTCGGTTTCGGCGTGGGCCACGGCCGAGCGGATACCGGCCAAGTCCGTCACGTCCAGCCCCACCACGTGTGCATCGCCACCGCCGGCTTCAATCTCGGAGCGCAGATCCTTGAGCCGCTCGATGCGACGGCCGCCCAGCACCACGGCGGCGCCCGCTCGTGACAGCGTCAAGGCAAACTGCTTGCCCAAGCCGCTGGACGCGCCAGTGATCAGGGCCACGCGGCCCGAGAGGTCCAGGGTGTAACTCATGCGTGCAACTCCTCTTCTGATGTGCTGGCACCTTAGCACGTGCCTTCACCAGGTGAAACGCCGGGAAAGCAGCCTGACCACACCACTTCATCTTCAGATCGCTTGCATCGACAACGACGCGGGCCCATTGCGAACGGTCGTGCTATTTTTTGCGTGATTTTGAACGCGCATCGACATAGAATCGCGGACTTGATTCAAAAACACCCCGCATCCTGTTGCCCAGCACAGAAGAAGGAATCACGATGACGCCCCAGGAAATCCTTGAGCAGTTTGGCCCCCGCGAGTCGATGGAGTACGACGTCGTGATCGTGGGCGCAGGCCCCGCCGGTCTGTCCACCGCCATCCGTTTGAAACAACTGGCCAAGAAGGCCGGCCAAGAGATCTCCGTCGTCGTGATCGAAAAGGGCTCCGAGCCTGGCGCACACATCCTGTCGGGCGCCGTGATGGACCCGATCTCGATGAACGAGCTCTTCCCCAACTGGAAAGAGCTGGGCGCCCCGCTGAACCAGCCCGTCACCGGCGACCAGGTGCTGGTGCTGAGCGAAACCGGTGCCATGGCCACCCCACAGGCCCTGATCCCCAACTGCTTCCACAACAAGGGCAACTACGTCATCAGCCTGGGCAACGTCGTCCGCTGGCTGGGTCAGCAGGCCGAGAACCTGGGCGTGGAAATCTTCCCCGGCTTTGCCGCCGCTGAAGTGCTCTACAACGACGACGGTTCGGTCAAAGGCATCGCCACCGGCAACCTGGGCGTCGACAAAACTGGCGAGCCCACCAGCGACTTCCAGCTGGGCATGGAACTGCATGGCAAGTACACCATCTTCGCCGAAGGCGCGCGTGGCCACCTGGGCAAGCAGCTGATCGCCAAGTTCAAGCTGGACGAGGGCAAGGATCCGCAAAGTTACGCCATCGGCATCAAGGAATTGTGGGAAATCGATCCCGCCAAGGCCAAGCCTGGTTTGGTGGTGCACACCGCTGGTTGGCCCATGGACACCCAGACCTACGGTGGTGGCTTCCTGTACCACCTGGAAGACAACAAGGTCACCCTGGGCTTTGTGACCGGCCTGGACTACCAGAACCCCTGGTTGTCCCCGTTTGAAGAAATGCAGCGCTGGAAGACCCATCCCAGCATCAAGCAGTACCTGGAAGGCGGCAAGCGCCTGAGCTACGGTGCCCGCGCCATCACGGCTGGCGGCATCCTGTCGCTGCCCAAGTTCGTGTTCCCCGGAGGCGCCCTGGTGGGTTGTGACGCTGGCTTCCTGAATGCGGCCCGCATCAAGGGCTCACACGCCGCCATGAAGACCGGCATGCTGTGCGCTGAAGCCCTGTTCGAGGCCATCACCGCCGGCCGTCAGGGTGACGAGCTGACGGCCTATGTGACTGGCTTCGAAAACAGCTGGCTGAAGGAGGAGCTCAATACCTCCAAGAACTTCAAGCAGTGGTTCAAGAAGGGCATGTACGTGGGCATGCTGATGACCGGCATCGAGCACTGGCTGCTACCCAAGCTGGGCATCAAGGAAGCCCCTTGGACCATCCACCGCACCGAGGCCGACCACACCCGTCTGCTGCCGGCCGCGCAGTGCGCCAAGATCGACTATCCGAAGCCTGATGGCAAGATCACGTTCGACCGCCTGAGCTCGGTGTTTGTCTCCAACACCAACCACAACGAGCACCAGCCGGCCCACCTGACGCTGAAGAACGCCTCGGTGCCCGTTCAGATCAATCTGTCCAAGTTTGCCGGCCCCGAGTCGCGCTACTGCCCCGCCGGTGTGTACGAGTTCGTGAAAACGGATGACAACCAGGACAAGCTGGTGATCAACGCGCAGAACTGCGTGCACTGCAAGACCTGCGACATCAAGGATCCGACGCAGAACATCGTGTGGGTCACGCCTGAAGGCGGTGGTGGTCCGAACTACGCCGGCATGTGATTCATGCCAACCCACGGGGCCTTCGGGCCCCTTTTTCTTGCCCCGATCATGACCGACCACGCTGACGATCAGTGGACGCTGCACATCGATGGCAGTGCGTCACCCAATCCGGGGCGCATGGGCGTCGGCGCCTGGCTGCGTGCACCCGATGGGCACGAACACACACTCTCAAGGCTACTGCCTGGCGGTGGTTGCAACAACGAGGCTGAGCTGCGTGCCCTGCTGACCGCCCTGCCCTGGGCTGTGGCGCTGGGGGCCTGCAATCTGCTGATCTGTACAGACAGCCGTCTGCTGGTGGATCATGTGACGCCAGGAGGTAAAGCCCCCCATCCTCGCTTGCAAGACTTGGTGTCCCGCGCCCAAAGCCTTCTGGCCGAGCACACGGCGCTGACCCTGAAGTGGGTGCCACGCCACCGCACGGGACAGGCTGATGCCTTGGCACGAGCGGCCCTGGGCATGCCACCCAAACCTGTCACCATGCCCCACCCCGCACGCCGACCATGACCGCCGAACTGATCATCCTGCACACCACCGTTGCTAATCCAGAGCAGGCGCGTTCACTGGCCACGGCGATGGTGGATCAAGGCTGGGCGGCTTGCGCTCAGATTGGGTCCATCGAGTCCGTCTACCGCTGGCAAGGTGAACTGCACCAGGACACCGAGTGGCGCATCAGTTTCAAGACCTTGCGCACCCACCAGGTCACGCTGGAAGACGCAGTGCGTGCCCAACACCCTTACGAGGTGCCTGAGTTGGTCTGGACAGCCGTGGAGTCGGTCAACCACGCGTACTTGGCCTGGGTTCAGGCGCAATTGGCCCCGGTCGCTGAGTTACAGCACCGGGCGGCCCCTCCTCAGTGAAGCTACGCTCCACGTACCCTGTCAGGCCCCGTGCTCAGGTGGGGTGTCGATCACCTGCCCCACCGGGATCACATCGGCCTCTGTCACGTCCAGCCCTTGCAGGGCCTGACGTGCATTCAAGGCCAGGCGAGCATCGCGCTCGGCCTTGATCTGGGCGCGCCGCTCGGCAAAAAACTGCTTGAGCAACTGGCTGGCAGGTTCAGCCAACACACCACCCACGATCTGCGTGTGGTGGTTGAGCTGGCGAATGGCAAACAGGTCAGTCACCGAGCCCGCCACCCCCGTTTTGGGATCGTGCGCGGCAAACACCACCCGCTTGAACCGGGCGTGCATGAGGGCCATGGCGCACATGGCGCAAGGCTCCAGCGTCACGTACAGCTCACACTCCGGCAAGCGGTAGTTCTCGAGCAACTGTGCGGCATGGCGCAGCGCCACGATCTCGGCATGCGCGGTGGGGTCGTGCGTGGTGATGGGGCGGTTGTACCCCGTGGCAATCACCTGGCCCGCTCGCATGATCACGGCGCCCACAGGCACCTCGCCCGCCAGCCAGGCGTTGTGGGCCTGATCCAGGGCGAGGCGCATGGCGAATTCGTCTGAGGCGGTGATGGGCTCGGGAATCATGGAACGGGTCAGAACACTCAAACCGTGCGCGTGAAGTGTAAGGGCGGCTGCACATCATCCCCCTAGTTTCAGGGATGGTCCAATGATCAAGCCCTGCTAGAGTCAAACCGTGGTCAGAGTTTGACTTTTTGATCCGATCGATACGCTCTAACACCGAATTCAGGAGTTCTCATGTTCCTCAAATCCATCACCGCCGCGCTGGCTCTGGCTGCGGCCACCTCGGGTGCCCAAGCCGTCACCACCGTAGGTGGCATCAATTTTGCCGACAACGCTTTCGCGGACGCTCTGTATTTCTCGAGCGGTTCGTACACCACATCGGGTGGCTCGCTCGCGTCAGTTTTGACCGACAAGGACGCTGGCACCTACGCTTTCTCGTTCACTTCGGGCGCCACAGTGATGCTGGGCTTCACCGATAACGACGTGTACAACCTCGCTGGTGCTGACCTGGCGATCTTCGAGTTGGGCGTCGCCGACACCATCACGGTGTCTCTGGGTGCGCAAACCAAGTCGTATCTGACGACCTCTACCGGCTTCATGGCCGGCGGCTACCAGTTGAATGTGGCACTGGTGGACTTCTCTGACTTTGGCATCATCGAAGGCGCCAATCTGCCCTATCAAACTCTGGGTCTGAGCACGCAAGCTTCTGGCGGCACCGTGCCTTCGTTGTCCCTGGTGGGTGCTCTCCACACCGCCCCGGTGCCGGAACCTGAATCCATCGCCCTGCTGCTGGCAGGCCTGGGCGTGGTGGGTGTCGTCGCCAAGCGTCGTAAGGCCGCCTGAGTCCTCGCAGCCCCACACATTGAACAGGCCGGCCTTGCTGGCCTGTTTTCGTTCGTGGGGGCATTTCAGCACCCGTCTGGTTCGCGAGGTAAAGTGCGTTCGGCGTCACTACTCCCGAACTTCACTGTCATGACACTCATCGAGATTTATCCCAAGCTCAAGGCCAGCCACGCCGGCTTTGCCATGCTCACCATCATGGTGTTCACCATTCGCGGTTTGGGTGTCTTGGCGGGTATGCAATGGCCCATGAAAACCTGGCTGCGTGTGAGCAGCATGGTGATCGATACCCTGTTGTTGGCCACCGCCATCGCCTTGCTGGTGGCCCTGCAATTCAACATGCTGGGCATGCCATGGCTGCAACTGAAGCTGCTGCTGCTGGTGGCCTATGTGGTATTGGGCATGTTGGCCCTGAAGCGCGCCCCGACCCGTTCGGGTAAGGCGCTGGCCTTCGTGGCGGCCCTGCTGTGTTTCGCGCACATGTATGGCATGGCTCGTACCAAAGATATCCTCGGATGGTTTGCTTGAGACTTGAAAGCAGTAGCTCCGGCTGCCGTCAGCATCCATGTGGTTTGCGTTTGGTTTCATCACGCTGATCTGCTTTGCCGTTTACTTCGGGTATCAGCGCTTCCAGCACCGCCTGACAGCATCTCCGACGCCGCTGGAGCAATCTCAGCGGTATTTTCAGTATCAGTTGCTGGAGACCAAGAACGGTGTCCGGGGGCTGTTACTCGGCATCCCTGCGCCAGAAGGCCCGAACTACACGCTGAAGCGCGAAAGCTGGATCGACCGACTCTGCAAGGCCATTGGTTTGTCGGTTGAGTACCAGATCGGGGAACCTGAGTTCGACAAGCTGGTGTACATCGTGTCGGACGACCACCATGTACACCGCGCCGTGGCGACCAACGCGCTCATCTCGCGCAACACCAAGACGTTGTTTGGCCTAGGCAAAGGCATGGATTGCACGCCCAAAGAGCTGCACCACCGGCATGGCATGCTGTGGATCCGATACGCCACCAACAAACGACCAGAGCCTGGGCAACTGCAGGCACTTGCGCGGCAAGTGGTGCCTGCGCTGGAGGGCATTGCCGGCGAACTACGCCAGATCCCCCATCACGCCACGGGTGGTTGGAGAGATCCATTCGTCCTGAAAGCCGCCGTCATACTCGGACTCAGCACGGCCCTGGCGATCAACGCCACGGTTCATATGATGCGCATCATCTGGTCAGAGGTGCCTTTCACCGTTGATCAAGATCTGCTCATTGCAGATGCCATCGGATGGGGACTGGGCGCCATCGCCGTGTTGGTGATGGTCACCCTGCTGGTGCTGGGTCGTAGCGCACGCACGCATCTCGTTCTGATTGAATTGGTGCTGGTCGGATCCCTAGGGGCCATGGGCAGCGCCTTGTTTGAGCTTCGCGAGTTGAACATGGAGTTCGACACCTCCAGCGCCAACCGTTATCAAGTTCAGGTTCTGAACAAGCACATCAAGAAATCCAGACGCTCGACCAGCCATTACCTTGACGTTGTGGACTGGAACACCCCTGAGCAGGTCACCTCAGTGAAGGTGAGCAAGCGACTGTATGACGCCGTTTCCATCCATGGCCACGTGATCGTGACACAGCGACAAGGCCATTTGGGATATCGCTGGGTGCAAGATCTTCAGCAAGATGTCGTAGGCGGATCGGTGGGCCCCCTGCCTTGATCGACTGCGCATGACTGATCAGCCAGACCTCAAAAGCGCGTGGTCAGGTCGATCCAGCCTGAAGGCATCAGCGGCAGCAAGCGGGCTTCCAGCCACTTGTCGCCCCCGGCCAGGATGGCCATCCCCAAGACCAACACCAGCACGCCAAAGACCCGCTTGACGCGGTCCATGTGGGCCATCACCCACCCACGCACACGGCCAAATCCAGCGCGAGAGGCGTAGGCGGCCGCCACCAGCACCGTGGCAGCCCCCAAGCCAAAGGTGCCCAGCACCAGGGTGCCGTGCAGGGCACCACCCTCGGTAGCCACAATGGTCAGGGCGCTGGCCAGCATGGGGCCCGAACACGGGCTCCAGACCATGCCCAGCAAGCCTCCCACTGCGAACGCCCCACCCAAGGACCCCGCATTGAAGCGTGATGAGGCGTGGTTCGCCCCTGAAGCCATCGGGGCCATGAGGTTGGTGAAGCGCTCGTTCAACCAAGGCACCAGCATCACCACACCAAAACAGATCAGCAGCACCGCACCGGCCATGCGGATGTGATCAGGGTCCAGGCCCAGGGCATCACCCGCCACGCCCACCAGCAGCCCCAACAGTGCAAACGCTGACACCATGCCCGCACCCATCGCCACCGGTGCCAGGCGATTTTCTTGCACTGCACCGCCCAGCACCAGGGGCAACAGCGGAAACACACAAGGGTTGAGCGTGGTGAGGCTGCCGGCCACCCAGGCCAGGCCGATGTCGGTGACAGAGATCATGGAATGTGGTGTGCTGGGGGTGACAAGGTGATCAAAGGGCCTTGGACAGGGCTTGAGCGATGGGCTCGGGCTGTGTTTGGCCACCCAGACGGGCCACTTCCTGCTCGCCCTTGAAAACGATCAGCACCGACTGTGAGCGCACCTTGTGCTGGCGCTTGAGGTCCTTTTCCTTGTCATAGTCGGCTACCAGCACGGTCATGCCTTTCAGTTGGCCTTGGGCCTTCAGTTGCTCCAGCGATTGCTGCTGCTTCACGCAGGTGGGGCACCAGTCGGCATGGAAATGCACAGCTACCGGCTTGCCAGCGCCCTGCAGGCCGCTGAGCGACGCTGCGCTGTAAGGCTGCACATCCAGCGCATGGGCGGCAGCACCCAATCCCATCAAAGACACCGCGATCAAGGCCGTGAAAGTACGACGAATCATGAGAACTCCTTAAATAGTGAATGAAGAAAACAACCGACAACAGGTCATTCGCGCGTTGGGGCCGATGGGTTACAGCAAGGCGAATCTTTTTTCGATGCAGCACCCAGTCGCCTTACGTCAGGTCAGCCAACTCAGATGCGCGACCAAGTTCGGATGCTTTTCTGAAGCACGGGTGTAACCAAGCTGCTGTCTGGGGCGAATGAACAGTCATGCGCCTGACACGGGCCACCTTTGATCCACCGGAGTGATTCACCATGACCTACATCACCGCACTGCTGTCTTTGATCTTTGTGCTGTCCGGCAGCGCCAAGCTGGCTGGTTTGGAATTCGAGATTCAGGCCTTTGACCGCTGGGGCTATGCCCTGTGGTTCATGTATGCCATCGGCGTGGCCGAGATTGCAGGCGGTTTGGCGCTGTGGTGGTCGCGCATGTCAGCATGGGCATCGATTGGACTGAACATGCTCATGATGGGTGCCGTGGGCACGCACATCCTGAACGCCGAATGGGGCATGTTGGCCATCGCCTCTGCGATTTTCGGGCTGTCGCTATGGCGTACGTGGCAAGGCCGCGCTGCGTTCAGTGCGTTGTACGCCCCAGGCTTGGTAGCACAGGCCTGAGTGGGCGAAGCTGACGAATGGGCGAGGAATTTTCAGGCATGATGGTCTGCACACTCAGCAACGCTCCAACGCCAGAGGTGCACCATGTGGCGCCGAGGCCAACGAGCGCCACCCGGTCAGCCCGCATCACGCCCATCACGCCCCCCATGTCCGTCGATGCCGCCCACAGCGACCTGGAACACACCCTCAAGCCCCTCTGGCTGCGAGCCCAAGATGGGGATGAGGCCGCTTATCGGCAGAGTCTGTCCCTGCTGGCCGGCAGGCTGCGCGCTTACCTGAGGCGGCGCCTGTCAGCCCAGCCTGACGAGGTGGAAGACCTGGTGCAAGAAACCCTGCTGGCGCTTCACCTGCAACGGGGTACCTACGACCCCAGCCTGCCCGTCAGTGCCTGGGCGGTGGCCATTGCCCGCCACAAACTGATCGATGTGTGGCGACGTCGCGGCCGACGCGACGCCTGGCACGACGCCATCGATGATGTCGACGAGGCCCTGCTGGCCAGCGAGCCTGACGATGGGGGTGCTCGGCGCGATCTGGCGGTGCTGCTCAACGACCTGCCTGAGGCGCAGCGTCAGGCCATTGTGCTGACCAAGCTGGAGGGCTTGTCAGTGGCGGAAGCGGCCGCCAGCACAGGGGCCAGCGAATCGGCCATCAAGGTGCAGGTACACCGAGGTCTGAAACGCCTGGCTGAACTGGTTCGTCGCCACACAGGAGGCAACACATGAAAACCGATACCCTGATCGACCTGCTGGCCCGTGAGGCGGGCCCCGCACCGCAAGGCCTGGTGGCCAGGCGCCTGTTGGTCGTGGCCGTGCTGGGTTTACCGATCAGTGTGGTGGTGGCCATCATGCTGTTCGGCCTGCTGCCACCGGCCATGTTTTCCACCAGCGTGCCCTGGATGAAAATCGGCTATGCCTTGGGCGTGGGTCTGTCGGCCGCCTGGTTGACCGCCCGATTGGCCAAACCGGGTGCCCCATTTGAGAACGCGCAACGGCTGACCATGGCTGTTTTGGCCACCATGCTCGCGCTGGGGTTCATATCCATCCTGAACACGCCTGCAGATGCGCGCTGGAGCGATGCGCTGGGCGCATCGTGGTGGCTGTGCCCGATCCGCGTGCTGGCCTTGTCCCTGCCCGCTCTGGGGGCTGCGATCTGGGCCTTGCGTGGACTGGCCCCGACCCGCCCGCTCATGGCCGGCATGGCCGCAGGCTGGATGGCTGGCGCCGTGGGCGCCCTGGGCTACGCCCTGTCATGCCCAGAGTCGTCGTTGCCCTTCGTGGCCCTGTGGTACACCTTGGGCATGGCGCTGTCTGCGGTGGTGGGAGCGTGGCTGGGGGCGCGGTTGCTGCGCTGGTGAGCTAAGTCCCTTGCCCCCCCGCGTCGCAAAGGGCCTAGATGACTCAGATCACTCCCACTCGATGGTGGCAGGGGGTTTGGAGCTGACGTCATAGGTGACCCGGTTGATCCCACGGACTTCGTTGATGATGCGCCCGGAGGTACGCTTGAGCATGCTGTACGGCAGCTCGGCCCAGTCAGCGGTCATGAAGTCAGACGTTTGCACCGCGCGCAAGGCCACGACGTAGTCGTAAGTGCGACCATCGCCCATCACGCCCACGCTCTTGACCGGCAGGAACACGGCGAAGGCTTGCGAGGTCAGGTCGTACCAGCTCTTGCCGGTGGCAGGATCGATGGTGTTTCGCAGCTCTTCGATGAAGATGGCATCGGCGCGGCGCAGCAGGTCGGCGTATTCCTTCTTCACCTCGCCCAGGATGCGCACACCCAGGCCGGGGCCCGGGAACGGGTGGCGGTAGACCATCTCGGGCGGCAGGCCCAGTGCCACGCCCAGCTCGCGCACCTCGTCCTTGAACAGCTCGCGCAGCGGCTCCAGCAGCTTCAGGCCCAGCTGCTCAGGCAGGCCGCCCACGTTGTGGTGGCTCTTGATGGTGGTGGCCTTTTTGGTCTTGGTGCCGCCGCTTTCCACCACGTCGGGGTAGATGGTGCCTTGCGCCAAAAAGGTGGCGCCCTTGTGGCCTTGACCGCTTTGCTTGAGCTTCTCCGCCTCGGCCTTGAACACATCCACAAACAGGCCACCGATGATCTTGCGCTTGCGCTCGGGGTCGGTCACGCCGGCCAGTTGGCCCAGGAACAGATCCGACGCGTCAACGCGAATGACCTTGGCGTGCAGCTTGCCCTCGAACATGTCCATGACCATGTCGCCCTCATTGAGGCGCAGCAGACCGTGGTCCACGAACACGCAGGTCAGCTGGTCGCCAATCGCACGGTGGATCAGGGCTGCAGCCACGGACGAGTCCACACCGCCCGACAGGCCCAGGATGACTTCCTCATCACCCACTTGCTCGCGGATCTTGGCCACGGCTTCTTCGATGTAGTTGCCCATGATCCAGTCACCCCGGCAGCCCGCGATTTCGCGCACAAAGCGTTTGAGCATGGCCTGGCCCTGCACGGTGTGCGTCACCTCGGGGTGGAACTGAACAGCGTAGTAGCCTTTCTCTTCATTCGCCATGCCGGCGATGGGGCAGCTGAGCGTCGAGGCCATCAGCTTGAAGCCCTCGGGCAGCTTGGTGACCTTGTCACCGTGGCTCATCCACACCTTGAGCATGCCATGGCCTTCAGCCGTGGTGAAGTCGGCAATGCCGTCGAGCAGCTTGGTGTGGCCATGAGCGCGCACCTCGGCGTAACCGAACTCGCGGGTGTCGGACCAGCTGACTTCACCGCCCAGTTGCACGGCCATGGTCTGCATGCCGTAGCAGATGCCCAGCACCGGCACGCCCAGGTCCCACACGGCTTGTGGAGCGCGCAACTGGTGGTCTTCGTAAGTGGAGGCGTGGCTGCCCGACAAGATGATGCCCTTGGGTGCAAACGACTTGATGAAGTCATCCGACACGTCATTGGGATGGATCTCGCAGTAGACCTGGGCCTCGCGCACGCGACGCGCGATCAGCTGGGTGACCTGGGAGCCGAAATCGAGGATGAGGATCTTGTCGTGCATGGTGCTTCAGCGCGTCGGGGCGCTCACGGAGGAATCAACGGGGTCGTGGGCATGGGCGCCAGGGCCCCCATGTGCGGATGAACGAGAGGTCGCTGCAGCGGTGGTGTGCAACAGCGATTGACGCACATGGCGCCACACCAGAATGGCAGCCACCAGTTGCAGCGCCGAGCAGAGGTAATACGGTGCGCCGATGCGCCAGTCACCTTGAGGCAAGTGGCCCACCCACACGAGCATGGACGGCCCCACCACCGGGGCCACAGCCGCCATCAAGCTGTTGACGGCGGCCACGGCCCCCATGGTCTGGCCCTGCACATGGGGTGCGGCCGAGTTGGAGATCAAGCTTTGCATGGCCGGCTGCGCGGTGAAGCCCAGCACGTTCAAGGCCACGATGACGAACATCATCCAGCCTTCCCAGGCCAAGCCCCAGCCCAGGAAACACAGCGATGAGGACAGCAGGCCAGCAATGGCCAGCCGGCGAGCACCGAACACGGCCGTGAAGCGGCCCATCAGCCCGCCCTGCACGATGACGGACATCAGCCCAACGGCGAAGAGCGACACGCCGTTTTCCAGCGGGCCCCAGCCGAACTTCATCTGGGTGTAGAGCACCCAGGTGGTGTTGAGCGTGAACTGGGCCAGGCCCGACAAGGCGAGGATCAACACCAGCGGGCCCATGCCCTCCAGGCGGTTGAGCGCTTTGAAGGACGTGAAGGGCGAGGCTTTGGACCAACTCAGCGGACTGCGGCGCTCTTTGGGCAGCGACTCGGGCAGCACGAAATAGCCATACAAGCCATTGAGCACCGTCAGGCCACCGGCCACAAAAAACGGCAAATGGATGTCAATAGCGCCCAGCACACCGCCCAGGATGGGGCCCAGCATGAAGCCCACGCCGAACATGGCACCGAGCATGCCGAAGTGTTTGGCGCGATTCTCGGCCGTGGAGACATCGGCAGCATAGGCGTTGGCCACCGCGATGTTGGCCTGCATCGCGCCCGACACCAGACGCACCGCCACCAGCATCCACAGCGCCGTGGCCAAGGCCGTGGTGAACAGACTGATGGACAGCCCCGTCATACCGATGAGCAACACAGGGCGGCGCCCGAAACGATCAGACAGCGCCCCCAGCAAAGGAGAACAAAGGAAGTTGGCGACCCCAAAGGCCAGCATGACCAGGCGATAGGCCTGGGCCTGCTCGGTTTGCGAATGGGTGAAGGTGCCCACCAGCGCTGGCAGCACTGGAATGATCAGGCCAATGGCGATCATGTCCAGCACCACGGTGATCATGATGAAACGCATGGCCGCTACCCGGCCGCCCGTGGAGGCAGCAGGTTGGGTGGTGGCGGTGTCGGCGTTCATCGGACGGTGGACTGAGGGACAAGGGCTGGAGAAGGGGGTAAGGCCTAAAACACCAACGCCCGGCCAGGAGCCGGGCGCAGGTGATGACCGACAGACCCGGTCACTCCATGCGGTAGTTCGGGGCTTCCTTGGTGATCTGCACGTCGTGCACGTGGCTTTCGCGAATGCCTGCGGCCGTGATCTCGACGAACTCGGCCTTGTTGTGCATGTCCTCAACGGTGGCACAACCACAGTAACCCATCGACGCCCGCAAGCCGCCCGCCATCTGGTAGATGATGGTCAGCACCGACCCCTTGTACGGCACACGACCTTCGATGCCCTCGGGCACCAGCTTGTCGGCGTTCGGATTGGTGGTTTCGTCGTTTTCCTGGAAGTAGCGGTCGGCCGAACCGGCCTTCATGGCACCAATCGAGCCCATGCCCCGGTAGCTCTTGTAGCTGCGCCCCTGGTACAGGATGACTTCGCCAGGTGCCTCTTCGGTGCCCGCGAACATGCCACCCATCATGACACTGCTCGCGCCAGCAGCGATGGCCTTGGAGATGTCGCCAGAGTAACGGATGCCGCCGTCAGCGATCAGAGGCACACCCGTGCCGCGCAGCGCGGTGGCCACGTTGTCGATGGCGGTGATCTGGGGCACGCCCACGCCCGCGATGATGCGGGTGGTGCAGATGGAGCCTGGGCCGATGCCGACCTTGACGCCATCAGCGCCCGCTTCCACCAGCGCCAGCGCCGCAGCGCCGGTGGCGATGTTGCCGCCGATCACATCCACGTGGGGATAATGTTTCTTGACCCAGCGCACGCGCTCAATCACGCCGTGGCTGTGACCGTGGGCGGTATCGACCACGATGGCATCGACACCGGCTTTGACCAGCAACTCGACGCGCTCTTCGGTGCCCTCACCCACGCCGACGGCCGCGCCCACTCGCAGCTTGCCGTGCGGATCACGTGCCGCGTTGGGGAAGTTGGTTTGCTTGTTGATGTCCTTGACGGTGACGAGGCCGCACAGTTCATTGGCATCGTTGACCACCACCACGCGCTCCAGCTTGTGCTGGTGCATCAGGGCCTTGGCCTCGGCCGGGGAGGCGCTTTCATGGACCACGATCAGACGCTCGCGCGGGGTCATGATCTCGCGCACGGGCGCATCCAGGCGGGTCTCGAACCGCAGGTCGCGGCCGGTGACGATGCCCACGACCTTGCCATCGTCGACCACCGGGAAGCCAGAAATACCGTGTTGCTTGGACAGCTCGATCACGTCGCGGACTTTGACGCCCGACGAGATGGTGATGGGGTCGCGCAACACGCCGGATTCGTAGCGCTTCACGCGCGCCACTTCGGCCGCCTGTTGCTTGGGCGTGAGGTTCTTGTGGATGATGCCGATGCCGCCTTCTTGGGCGATGGCAATGGCCAGACGCGACTCGGTGACCGTGTCCATGGCGGCAGACACCAGGGGCAGGTTGAGGCGGATGTTGCGGGTAAATTGGGTGGCCAGGGAGGTGTCGCGAGGCAACACTTCAGAGTAAGCTGGCACCAGCAGCACGTCGTCAAACGTGAGGGCTTTTCCAAGCAGGCGCATGAACGGGCTCCAGACGCAAAAGCGGATTATACGCGGAGTGCCATGACCGCTCTTGGCGTCGTATGTCGCTCGATAGGCGAACATCCTGGGCAATACCGCACACCCAAGCCGGCCGGCCTTCGCTACACTGCACTTCATGAAATCTGCGCACTTTCGTGGGCTGTCCGCAGCCGCCCTTTCTGTGGCCACCTTGCTGGCCGGTCTGACCCCGCTTGATGCATCGGCCCAGTGGAAGTGGCGCGACGCCAACGGCGTGGTGCAATACAGCGACCGCCCACCGCCCAACGGCACGCCCGATCAATCCATCTTGAGCCGCCCCAGCGGCATGCGTCGTGCAGCGCCCGCGCCTGAAGTCGCCTCAGCACCTGCCGCGGCGAATCCCGAACTGAAGCAGGCCGCCGACCTGGAGGCCCGCAAGCGCAAGGCCGAGCAGGAAGAAAAAGCCAAGGCCGACGCTCAGAAGAAGGCCGAAGAGGAGCGTGTTGCCAAGACCAAGGCCGAAAACTGCGAACGAGCACGCTCCTACATGCGGTCGCTGAACGACGGCATTCGCATTGCCCGTGTCAATGCGCAGGGCGAGCGTGAAATTCTGGATGACGGCGCGCGCGCGGCTGAGCAGCGCCGCACACAAGAGCTGATCAACACCAACTGCCGCTGAACACCCCAGCGCACACCCAGGCTTTGCCCGGCCCTGAACCTCAGGCTGCCGGTGCAGGGCCTGATTTTTTGGGGCTGCGGTGGATGCCTTTGGGCAGTTTCTCGCCCTGGGCTCGGTAGCGTTGCCGGCGCGCCTCTTTCGGGTCCACCTTGAGGCCGCGCAGCAGCTCCAACCGGTCACCCTCGCGCAGCGGATGGCTCCATGCCACCTTGCGTCCCCAGATGGCCAGCGCCCAGCGGCCATCCTTGAGGCCATCATGCAGCCCCGTGGCATCCAGCCCCTCCAGCTGACCGATCCAGCCCGTGGCTTCCAGAGCTTGGCCCGCCGGTGTCCCCAAGGGCAGGTGCACCGTGGTCGTTTTCACTGACCGAGGCGCCAGTGACACCCACACCTCGATGGCCACAGGGCCGTGTTCAGCTGCTGATGGAGGCGTCATGTCAGCGTGGGCCATGAACCTGCTCGGCCCGCTTCACGAAAGCCTCGACAAAGGTGTTGGCGATGCGGTCGAACACCGGGCTGACCACCATCGACAGGGTACGGCTGGCAAACGCGTACTGAAGAGAAAACTCGACCTTGCATGCAGGTGCGTCCAGCGGGTCGGCACTGGGCTCCACCCCTGGCTTTTGCAAGGGCAGGAAACGCCAGGTGCCTTCCAGCTGAGAAAATGGCCCGTCCACCAGCGCCATGTGCAGGCTGCGGCCTTCGTCGTGCGTGTTACGGGTGGTGAAGGCCTGGTGCACGCCAGCAAAGGCGATGTGCAAACGGGCCGTCACGCCATCAGGATGCTGTTGCAAGACCTCAGCGCGCTCGCACCAGGGCAAGAATTGAGGGTAGTCTTGCACCGCGGTCACCAGCCCATACATTTCACGGGGCGAGTACCAGAGCAAGACAGACTTTTGAACGTGCTTCATAGAATGTCGTTATTTTAAGGAAGCCCCGGCCTCTCATGAGCATTGCAGAAAATCGAAAAGCCCACTTCAACTACCACCTCGAAGAGCGCTTCGAGGCGGGAGTGGTGCTGGAGGGCTGGGAGGTGAAGGCCATTCGCGAGGGCCAGGTGCAGATGACCGACGGCTATGTGGTCATCAAGGATGGCGAGCTGTACTTGATCGGGCTGCGCATCAACGCCTTGCGCTCGGCGTCCACCCACATCAAGCCCGAGGCCGACCGCACCAAGAAGCTCTTGATGCACAAGGCCGAGATCCGCCGCCTGATTGGCAAGATCGAGCAAAAGGGCTACACCTTGGTGCCCTTGAACCTGCACTGGAAAGGCGGCCGCGTGAAGGCCGAGATTGCCCTGGCCAAGGGCAAGGCAGAGCATGACAAGCGCAACACCGTGAAAGAACGCGAGTGGGAGCGAGAAAAGGGCCGCCTGATGAGACACAAAGTCTCATCCAGTCCGAAGGACTGAGCGCGCAGCGTGGCGGTCGTTTCGCTAAAAGGGCCGCCTGATGAGACACAAAGTCTCATCCAGTCCGAAGGACTGAGCGCGCAGCGTGGCGGTCGTTTCGCTAAAAGGGCCGCCTGATGAGACACAAAGTCTCATCCAGTCCGAAGGACTGAGCGCGCAGCGTGGCGGCCTGTCGCCCTGCATACCCTGACTGGCATCAAGGTCTGTAGACATCCCGAACCAAATGTCTATAGTGTCGGTACGTTCACGTACCGGAGGTCTCATGACTGCTGCCCACGCTTCACGCCACGATCAACACGTGCGCATCGTGCCCCGCGAAAAGTTGGACTTTGGGCTGGACGATGCGGACATCCCCCGCTACTGGATGGACAACGATCCGTTCAAGACTCGCTTTTTTGACGCGATGTCGACGCTGTTCCCGCAAGGGGAGAAGTTCTTCATCACCAGCGTGCGCGAGTTCAAGGACGACATCACCGACCCGCAGTTGCAGCAAGAGGTGCGCGACTTCACGCGCCAGGAAGCGCAGCACAGCATGATCCACCGTCAGTTCAACGACCGGCTGGCGGCCCAGGGTGTGGACATTGATTACATCAACCGCGAGTTGGAAAAGCACTTTTTCGAGCGCATGCCCCGCTTCACGAGTCGCTACCAGCGCTTGTCGGCCACGGCGGCGCTGGAGCATCTGACGGCCATGATGTGCACCTGCTTTTTCGAGCGCAAGGAACTGCTGGAGACCAGCGACCCACGCGTGCGCGCCATGTACGCCTGGCACGCCGTTGAAGAGGTGGAGCACAAGGCCGTGGCCTATGACGTACTGACCAAGGTGGCGAAGGTGGCCTACCCTCGACGCGTGCTGTCCATGCTGATCGTGACGTTCGGCTTCCCGATCACGGTGGCCACCATCATGAACCACATGTTCAAGGTGGATGGCTTCAGCTTCATGGAGCGCGTGAAACTGTGGGCCAAGGGCTTGTGGTGGTTCTACAAGCCCGGTGGCCTGTTCCCGCCGACGCTGGGCTACTACTTTGCGTACTACAAGCCCGGCTTCCACCCCTGGAAGGTGAAAGAGATGCCCAGCTATGGCACATGGCTGGAAACCTACCAGGCCACGGGCAATGCGATTGCCGCGGGCAACGCGCTGCACGCTGCGGGTCGCTGAAACGCCCCTCTGGCTGGCCTCAGGGCCAGCCCAGATTCAAAGTTGGTTGAAGGCCTGGGCCAGATCGGCAATCAGGTCATCGGGTGATTCCAACCCGATGGCCAGGCGCACCACGGTGCCCTCACGGCCTGCCAGGGCGCCAAACTGGCGCATGCCCTTGAGCGCATACGGCATCACCAGGCTCATGGGGCCGCCCCATGAATAACCGATCTTGAACAGCTTGAGCGCGTCGACCATGCGATGGACACGGTCGGTGGGGTAGCGGCTGGCATCAAACACCATCGACACCAGGCCGCCAGCCGCCGTGCAATGTTCAGCCCAGTGCGCATGCCCTGGTGACCCTGGCAAGGCCGGGTGCAGCACTTGGGCCAGTTCGGGGCGCTGCGTCAGCCACTGCGCCACCTGACGGGTGGCGGCGTCATGCGCGTGGTAGCGCAAGGCCATGCTGGGCAGGCCGCGCAAAATGGCCTCGGCATCGTTGGCTCCCACGCCCAGCCCGAGGCGCATGTGAGTGAGCTTCAAACGCTGGTGCAAGGCTTCGTCTCGGGTCACCACCGAGCCCATCAGCACATCGCCACCGCCAGAGGGGTATTTGGTCAGGGCGTGCACCGACACATCCACCCCCAGCGTGAACACATCGAAGGCCAGGCCGGCGCCCCAGGTGTTGTCCATGGCCACCACCAGGCCGGGCTGCTGTCGGGCCACCTGCATCAAGCCGCTCAGGTCCGGAAACTCCAGCGTGACCGAGCCCGCCGCCTCCAGCCACAGCAGGCGCGAGCGTTCGCTCAACACCGCCTGCAACGACTCCGCATCCAGCGGGTCGTAAAAGCGGTGGGTGATGCCCCAATGCGCCAGCTCGCTCCGGGCCAGGTCTTTGCCCGGGCCGTAGGCGTTGTCGGGCAGCAGCACCTCATCGCCCGCGCGCAGCAGGCCCATGTTCACCAGTGCCAGCGCCGACAGGCCTGATGGGGCCAGCAGCGTCTGCAGTCCACCTTCCAGCGTGGCCAGGCGCTCTTCCAGCGTGAAGGTGGTGGGCGTGCCGTGCAGGCCGTAGGTGTAGCCGCTCTTGTCCTTCCACTGCCGGGTGGCCAGGGCTGCCGTGTTCTCGAAGATCACAGTCGAGGCCTTGTGCACCCCCGGCACCACCGCGTCGAACCCGCCCGGGGCCCGGTACGGATGGTGGATGAGCTGGGTGGCCTTGTCAGCAGACATCAGATCGGCAATCAGATCGGCAGGCCCACCAGGTCGTGGCCTTCCACGGCCACGATGCGAGCGCGGGTGAACTCGCCCACCTTCAGCGTCTTGCTGGCCTTCTCGGGCGGCAGCAGGCGCACGGTGCCATCGATCTCGGGCGCGTCCGCATACGTGCGCCCCACCCCACCCTTGCGGCCCAGGGCCGACGCGCTGTCCACCAGCACCTGCATGGTGGCACCCAGGCGGCGCTGCAGCTTGGCAATCGACACGGCCTCGGTCACTTCCATGAAACGGGCACGGCGCTCTTCGCGCACCTCGTCGGGCAAGGCGCCTTCCAGGGCGTTGGCCGGCGCGCCCTCGATCGGCGAATAGGCGAAGCAGCCTGCGCGATCGATCTCGGCCTCTTTCATGAAGTCCAGCAGGTACTGGAACTCGGCTTCGGTTTCACCGGGGAAGCCGGCGATGAAGGTGGAGCGCACCACGATCTCGGGGCACAGCTCACGCCAGCGGCGCAGACGATCCAGGTTCTTCTCGCCATTGGCCGGGCGCTTCATGCGCTTGAGCACATCCGGATGGGCGTGCTGGAAGGGCACGTCCAGGTAAGGCAGCACCAGGCCTTCGGCCATCAGCGGGATCACCTCGTCCACATGCGGATAGGGGTACACATAGTGCAAGCGCACCCAGGCACCATGGGCCTGCGCCATTTCGCCCATCTTGGCCACCAGGTCCAGCATGCGCGTCTTGACGGGCTTGCCGTCCCAGAAACCGGTGCGGTACTTCACGTCCACGCCATAGGCGCTGGTGTCCTGGCTGATGACGAGCAACTCTTTGACGCCCGACTCGAACAGCGCTTTGGCTTCGCTCAGCACATCACCAATGGGGCGCGAGACCAGATCACCTCGCATGCTGGGGATGATGCAGAAGCTGCAGCGGTGGTTGCAGCCTTCAGAGATCTTCAGGTAGGCGTAGTGCTTGGGCGTGAGCTTGATGCCAGCCACGCCACGTGCCTCGGGCACCAGGTCGATGAACGGGTCGTGGGGCTTGGGCACGTGCAGGTGCACGGCGTCCATCACCTCTTGGGTGGCATGGGGGCCGGTCACGGCCAACACGCTGGGGTGCACATCCTTGACGAGGTTGCTGCCCTCGCCTGCACCCGCCTTGGCGCCCAGGCAGCCGGTGACGATGACCTTACCGTTTTCGGCCAGGGCCTCACCGATGGTGTCCAGGCTTTCCTTGACCGCGTCGTCGATGAAGCCGCAGGTGTTGACGATCACCAGGTCGGCGCCAGCGAAGGTCTTGCTGGTTTCGTAGCCTTCGGCGCGCAACTGCGTGAGGATCAGCTCACTGTCGGTCAGGGCCTTGGGGCAGCCCAGGCTGACAAATCCGATCTTGGGGGCGTGGGCTGCCGCGCCGGCAGGGGCCACAGTGGGGGCGTGTTCAGAACTCATGGGGGTGAATTGTCCGGCAAAACGTGCGGGCGCGAGACACTGCCGCCCATACATGCCGCTCCTGGGCGGGTATGCTGCACATCATCGAGCCCAAAGAGAGAGCCCCCATGGCAGGTCCCACCCCCCAATTCTGGCAAGAGCGCTTCGAGTCCCAGCAAACCGGCTGGGACCGAGGCGCACCCAGCCCGCAGTTGCTGCATTGGCTGGACTCCGGTGATTTGCAACCCTGCCGCATTGCGGTGCCGGGCTGCGGCCGCGGCTGGGAGGTGGCAGAGTTGGCTCGCCGGGGGTTTGAGGTGACGGCCCTGGATTACACGAGCGCGGCCGTGGAAGAAACTCGCCACCGCCTGGCCAGCGTAGGGCTGACTGCCCGCGTGTTGCAGGCCGACGTGCTGCAGCATGATGCTGACGGCGATTACGACGCGGTGTATGAGCAAACCTGTTTGTGCGCCATTCACCCCGAGCACTGGGCGGACTACGCAGCGCAACTCAGGCGCTGGTTGCGACCGCAGGGCAGGCTGTGGGCCTTGTTCATGCAGCGCCCGCGCCTTGAAGCCGTGACCGAGGGGCGCATCGAGGGCCCGCCCTACCACTGCGACATCAACGGCATGCGCGCCCTCTTTCCTGAAAAGTCATGGATATGGCCCAAACCGCCCTACCCTCAGGTGCCGCACCCGAGCCTGTCGCATGAGTTGGCGGTGGTGCTGACGCGGAGCTGAGGACTGCTCATGAGGCATTCAACGCCAACAACCTGCCGAGCACAGATTGAGAGCCGCAATCCCGGCCAAAGGCTTTCCATATTGGACCACGTTGCCCCAAACCGATACATTGGAGGCATTCAAGTCTGGCCGCCCTGGCGTCGATAACGACGAATGAGCAGGGATCGTCAACCCGCCAGTCCCAGATCGGAGCAGCCCATGGCATCGGCCTTCATGCACTCACAGCCCAGTCGCTCGCGGCGGCCCCATGGCATCAAGCCGGCCCAGGCGCCTGCCGCCTACAGCCAGGGGCAGGACTGGGGTGAACGGGCACTGCAACGCACCTGGCGCAGCGTGGGGGCACTGTTCTTCGGCATTGGCCTGGTGAATGCCTTTTTGCCGGTCATGCCGACCACGGTGTTCCTGTTGATCGGCCTGTGGGCCTACGGCAAGGGTGATCCGCTCATGCGCGAACGCCTGCTGGCGCACCCCAAGTTTGGCCCCAGCCTGCGCCTGTGGGTGGAGAAAAGGCAGATTTCACGCAAAGGCAAGGCGGCGGCCATCACGGGTATCGCCGCCAGCGCCAGCCTCACGGCCTATGCCCTGGGACCACGTCCGCTGATGTGGGGCATCGTGGGGGGCCTGGGGCTGCTGTGCACCTACCTGGCCACCCGATCAGAGCCTGAGGCATCCGCCGCCTGACGCGGTGGTCAGCCTGACGTTTTGATGACGCCCAAACTGACCCGGTTCAGCTGCACTCAGCGGTGAGCGTGGCGCTGATCATGGCGTGGGCACATCCAGCGGCACCTCATCAGGCTCAATGACCGGCACATCGGCCCCCATGTCTTCGATCTGCATGTCGATCGTGACCTCATCGAGGTTGACCTGGGGCTCTTTCTCCAGCCAGTAGGTCACGGATTCGGGCCAGAAAATCAGCACGGCCACCAGCAGCAACTGCAAACCCAGCCAAGGAATGGCGCCCAGGTAAATGTCTTTCGTGGACACCGGCCGTGGAATGGCCTTGTTGTTGTGCACCTGATCGGCCACGCCGCGCAGGTAGAACAGCGCAAAACCAAACGGTGGGTGCATGAAGCTGGTCTGCATATTGACGCACAGCAGCACGCCAAACCACACCAGGTCGATGCCCAGCGCAGCAGCCACGGGGGCCAGCAGGGGCACCACGATGAACGCGATTTCAAAGAAATCCAGGAAGAACGCCAGGAAGAACACAAAGATGTTCACGGCGATCAAAAAGCCAATCGGGCCGCCCGGCAAGTCGCCCAGCATGCCTTCAATCCACACATGGCCATCCACGCCCTGGAAGACCAGCGAGAACACGCTGGCACCCAGCAGGATGAAAATCACCATGACCGTGACGCGCATGGTGGACTGCATGGCCTGCCAGATCAAGGTGGTGTTCAAGCGCTTGTGCAGGGCCGCCAGTCCCATGGCGCCCATGGCCCCCATGGCACCGGCCTCGGTGGGCGTGGCCAAGCCCATGAACAAGGTACCCAGCACCAGAATGATCAGGGCCATCGAGGGCACCATGCCGCGCAACACCCGCTGCACCAGCGGCCAGCCGCGCTCGGTGCGGGCCTCTTCGGGCAGCGGCGGCACCCACTGCGGCCGCATCAGGGCCACGGCCAGGGTGAACAGCATGAAGATGGCAATCTGCAGCAACGACGGCCCGATGGCACCCAGGTACATGTCGCCCACAGACTGGCCCAACTGATCGGCCAGGATGATCAGCACCAAGGACGGTGGAATGACCTGCGTGATGGTGCCCGAGGCGGCGATCACACCGGTGGAAAACCGCATGTTGTAGCCCGCCCGCATCATGATGGGCAAGGCAATCACCCCCATGGCGATCACGCTGGCAGCCACGGTGCCAGTGATGGCCCCCAGCACCGCCCCCACCACGATGACGGCAAAGGCAATGCCACCCGGAAAGCGCCCAAACAGCTGCGCCGTGCCCTCCAGCAGGTCTTCAGCCAGGCCGCATCGCTCCAGGATGGCCCCCATGAAGGTGAAAAAGGGAATGGACAGCAGCAACTCGTTGGAGACGATGCCAAACAGCCTCAGCGGCAGATTGGCCATGAAGGCCTCAGGAAAGTAGCCCTGGCCCACGGCGTAATAGCCGAAGGCCATACCCACCCCCCCCAGGGTGAAGGCCACCGGGAAACCCATGACCATGGCCAGCACCAGGCAGCCAAACATGACCGGGGCGAGCATCTCCATGCCGCTCATGGAACGGACCTCGTGAACATCACTGCTGGGGTCTTTCGTAGTGCAGGTCGAGGTCGGCCTGACCGCGCAGGTAATGGATACGGCGGATCAACTCGGCCAGCCCCTGCAGTGCAAGCATGAAGAAACCTGCCGGGATGGCCAGCTTGATGGGCCAGCGGATCAAGCCGCCTGCACTGGGTGACATCTCGTGCTGCACATAGGCATCCCAGGCATAGGGCCACGCCAACCAGGCGATGATCAGACACAGGGGAATCAGCACCAGCGACAGCCCCAGCGTATCGATCCAGGCCTTGGTGCGCGGCTGGCGGCTGCCATAGATGACATCCACCCGCACATGCTCGTTCAGGCGCAGCAACAGCGGCGCCCCCAGGAACACCGCCATGCCGAACAAGTACCACTGCACCTCCAGCCAGGCGTTGGAGCCGATGCTGAAGGCATAGCGTGCGGCGGCGGCACCGGCACTGATGAGGCAGGCGACAAACAGCGCCCAGGCCGCGCCCAGCCCCATCCAGCGAGACAGGGTGTCCATCCAGCGCACAAACCACTGCATACTGCGGCGCTCTGTGGGTTCAATCGTCCAGGGCGACGGCCTGCATGTACAGCTTGGTCGAGCGCGCGCCACTGCGGCAGAACATCAGCAAGGGCCGTGGCAGCGATTTCAGCAACTCGGCACAGCGTGCGATTTCTTCAGGAGACTGGTAGCCGCCCTGCACCGGCAGGTAGGCGTAGGCCAAGCCAGCCGCCTGTGCGGCGGCTTCGATCTCGGCGCTGCTGGGCTGATCCGGTCCACCTTCCATGTCGGGGCGGTTGTTCATCACCGACTTGAAGCCAGCCTCGGCGGCCGCAGCCATGGCCTCTGCCGTGAGCTGGGGTGCCGCATAGACGTCTTCGGCAATGGGCTGGAGGGTGATTTGGTTGCTCATGGCGCGGTCCTCAAGATGTGCAATCGTCAGGGGCGACAGCGTAGCGCAGTTCCGCCCGCTTCAACCCGCCAGCGCGGCCTTGACCGCCGCCGACACCTGGGCCATTTCAGCCTGACCACTCAGGCGCTGCTTGGCCACGCCCATGACCTTGCCCATGTCACCGGGGCCCGAAGCACCCAGCTCGGCCACGATGGCCTTCACCTGGGCCAGGATCTCGTCAGCGCCCAGACGGGCCGGCAGGTAGGCCTCCAGCACCGTGATCTCGGCCTTTTCCTTGTCGGCCAAGTCAGCACGCGCGGCAGCTTCGTACTGTTGGGCGGCATCTTTGCGCTGCTTGATGAGCTTGTCCACGATGGCCACGATCAAGGTGTCATCCAGCTCGACGCGCTCGTCCACTTCCTTTTGCTTCATGGCGGCCATCAGCATGCGGATGGTGCCCAGGCGTTCAGCTTCCTTGGCGCGCATGGCGGCCTTCATGTCGTCGTTGATGCGTTGTTTGAGGCTCATGGTGTTTGCAAGCAAAAAGCAGGGCTGAAAAATCAGGGGGCTGAAAACGGCAAAGCCCGCATGGGCGTCCCCGCGCGGGCTTCGGTGTTGTGCGGCCGGGAGGCCTCAACAGCCTGACGGCCAGAAACTGATCAGTACAGCTTCTTGGGCAGCTGCATGCTGCGCACGCGCTTGTAGTGGCGCTTGATGGCGGCGGCCTTCTTGCGCTTGCGCTCGGAGGTGGGCTTTTCGTAGAACTCGCGAGCGCGCAGCTCGGTCAGCAGGCCCAGCTTTTCAATGGTGCGCTTGAAGCGGCGCAGGGCCACGTCAAACGGCTCGTTTTCCTTGACACGGATGGTCGTCATTCGGATTCGCTTTCAATTTGAATGCATTCAACAGGCTTGAGCAAGGCCCATCAGCCCGCTGAAAAACTCTGTCATTGAGGCTGAGACACCAGAAGTTTGCTCAGCGACGCCAGGGGCTTTCAGTGTGCTGATAAAGGCGGTGCATGCAATCATGCTCAGGCCCAACCAACAAAGCCAAAGATTATACCCAGATATTCTCAAACTGGCCAGAGGCCTTGAATTTTTACCAATTCAGCCACCGCTGCGGCGTCTGGCCAGGTCACATCGGGGCAGGCCTGGGATAACTGGCGACCATCTTGCGCCAGTAACGCCATCCAGGGCGCCAGCACAAAGGCCCGACCCAGCATGCGAGGATGCGGCAGGGTAAGCCGTTCATCGTGGCAGACATGCCCGCCCAACCACAGCAAATCCAGGTCCAGCGTGCGGGGCGCATGTCGGTAAGAGCGCTGTCGGTCACCCTCGCGCTCCAGCCGCATCAGGCAGGCCAGCAACTCGTGCGGGCCCAGGCAAGTGCGCACTTCGGCCACGGCGTTGATGTAATCCGGCCCTTGAGCATCCACCGGAGCGCTGCGGAACAAGGGGGACATGCCCACCACGTGCACGCCAGGCTGTGCGGCCAGGCCATTCCGGGCGCGGTGCAGGGCTGCAGGCACATCACCCAGGTTGCCGCCCATGCCAATGTAGGCCGTCCAGACAGGCTGCCCCTCTGGCAGGCCCTGCCAGGCGGGCTGACCGGCGTGATCTGCCTCACGTACGCCCACAGGTTCAGCCCTCCCCCCCCGGTGCACTACCTACACCAGCAGAGGATGAGCCTGCCGACTTGCGACGGCGGCGGCGCTTGCGAGCCGGGGCCGTGCCCTCCCCGCCTTCACCCACATCGCTGTCATGGGCCGACGGGTGAGCATCCATGTCATCGTGAGCATCGCTGCTGTTCACAGCAGCGCTGTCGTCGGTATCACGGGGGCTGTTAGCCGCCGGGCGACGCCCGCGGGTCTTGCGGGCGGGCGCGGCATTGGCACGACGAGCCGCCTCTTCGTCTCGGGCCTGCTCGATCAGGCGGCGCTGCTCGGCCGGGTCGGCCAGTGAGAAGTCTTCCCACCAAGTGGCCAAGGCCATGTCCACCTCGCCCACCTGGGCACGCAGGCGCAAAAAGTCAAAACCAGCCCGGAATCGCGGTTGTTGCACCAGGGTGAAGGGGCCGTTGCCCACGCGGCGGTCAAAACGCGGCTGCATGGACCAGATCTCGCGCATGTCGGCGCCCAGCTTGCCGCGACCAGAGATGTCGCCCACGCGGGCATTGAACACCTCGTCAATGGCCTGCTGCAGGGCCGGGAAGGCGGGCTCACCGCGTTGCTGGTGACGCTGCCAGTGGGCCAGCACGTCGTGCCACAGCAGGCAGGCCAGCAGGAAGCTGGGCGCCACTGGCTTGTCTTCACCCACACGGCGGTCGGTATCGGCCAGGGCCAGTTGCACGAACTGCTCGCGCCCCGGGTGACGGCGCGCCTCATCAAACACCGCATCCAGGATCGGGAACACGCCGTGCTCCAACCCCTGCTTGCGCAACTCGGCCAGCGAGGCCTCGGCGTGCCCCGTCTGCAGCAGCTTGATCATTTCATCAAACAGACGAGACTGCGGCACATTGCTCAACAGCTTGGCCATCTCGCGCAGCGGCTCGCGGGTGTGGGGCTCGATGTCAAAGCCCAGCTTGGCGGCAAAGCGCACCACGCGGATGATCCGCACCGGGTCTTCGCGGTAGCGGGCCACCGGATCGCCAATCATGCGCAGCACGCGCTTCTTGGCATCTTTGATGCCACCGTGGTAGTCGACCACGATGCCGGTGTTGGGGTCGTAGTACAGGGCATTGACCGTGAAGTCGCGTCGGGCGGCATCCTGGTCTTGCGGGCCCCAAACGTTGTCCCGCAGCACGCGGCCACTGGCATCCACCACGTGGGTCTTGTCGGCCAGTTCCTTCTTCGAGGTTTTCTCGTTGCCGGCCACCTGCTCGGCCGCACTGGCATCCAAGTAGGCGCGGAAGGTGGAGACCTCGATGACTTCATGCTCGCGACCGCGCCCGTACACCACATGCACGATGCGGAAGCGTCGGCCGATGATGAAGGCCCGGCGGAACAAGGCCTTGACCTGCTCTGGCGTGGCGTTGGTGGCCACATCGAAATCCTTGGGGCGGTGACCCAGGATCAGATCACGGACAGCGCCTCCGACAATGTAGGCCTCGTAGCCGGCATCTTGCAGGGTGTCGACCACCTTGCGGGCCCGATCGTCCACCCAGGTGGGGTCGATGCCGTGCTCGCTGGCGGGCACCTCCACGCGCTTGCCGGTGGGAATGCGCGGGGCTTTGGCGCCTCGGGCCGAGCCTGCCGCAGCACGCTTGGCGGCGGGCTGCTTGCCCAGGATCTTGTTGATGAGGGTCTTGATCATGCAAACAAACGTAGGATGGGCCAGCCGCGCTCCTGGGCCACAGCCTCCAGCGAGGGGCTGGGGTTGGTGGCCACCGGATGCGTGGCACGCTCCAGCAAAGGCAGGTCGTTGGGGGAGTCGCTGTAGAAGCTGATGCGCCCGAAATCGGACCACTGCCGGCCCAGACTGGCCAGCCATTGTTCCACACGCGTGATTTTGCCCTCACGGAACGACGGCACGCCGTCAATCTGACCCGTGACGCGCCCCTGGGGATCACGACGCAAACGCACCGCCAGCAGGTGTTCCACATCAAACGCGTCAGCGATGGGTTGGGTGACAAACTCGTTGGTGGCCGTGACGATGGCCAGCAGGTCGCCCTGGGCTCGGTGGCGCTCCACCAGTTCACGCGCCTGGGGCCGCACCGCTGGCAGGATCACCTGCGCCATGAAGGCCTGCTGCAGGGCCTGCTGGGCCGCGTCGTCCATCTGGCGCCAGATGCTGGTGGTGAAGTTGATGTAGTCGTCCAGCACCAGGGTGCCGTCGCAGTACTGCTGGTAGAACTCGTTGTTGCGACGGCGGTAGTCGTCGCCGTCGGCCAGGCCCTGGCGGATGAGGAACTCGCCAAACTCGTGGTCAGAATCCAGCGGCAAGAGGGTGTGGTCCAGGTCAAACAGGCACAGGTTCATGAGGTCTCCAGGGTCATCACCTGCCGCACCAGGGGCACGGTGATCTGGCGGTGGTGTTCCAGCGCCACGTGGTCGAGTTGATCCAGCAAGCGCATGAGCGAGCCCAGATCTCGGCTCACGCGGGCCAGCAGGTAGGTCAGCACTTCGTCGGGCAGGTGCATGCCGCGACGACGGGCCTCGTGTTGCAGCACCAGTTGCAGGCCGGCGTCATCCAGGGCCTGAAGCTGAAACACCAGCCCCCAGCCCAAGCGGGTACGCAGGTCATCGCGCACCGGCAAGTCCACAGGCGGCGCGTTGCCCGCTGCCAGGATGCGCAGAGGCCCGCTGTCCAGGTCGTCGCCATCGGTGCGCGCGGCCTGGGCCGATTCGATGAAGAGGTTGAAGGCGAGGTGCTGCTCATCGGCGTGCAGGGCATGCGCGTCGTCCATGAGCGCCAGGGTGGGCGCCGCCGCCACCTGGGGGGCCCACATCTGACAACTGCCCGGGGCCAGCCAGATGCCGCCCCAGCCCCAGTGCAGCACACGCATCAGCATGGCGCGCAGTAAATGGGTTTTGCCACAGCCTGAGGGGCCCCACAGGTACACCGGCGACTGTGGCACGGCCTGCGCATGCCAAGCCGACAGGTGCGACAGCACAGCGCTGTTGGCGCCGGGCAGGAAATCATCCAGCGAGGGCTGGTGCTCAAAGCCCAGATCCAGCAGCATTTGGCGTGGGCTACCACCAATGGGCAGCGCGGCACGGAGCCGTTCAGCGCTCACGGTCGATCCTCAGGTGCCCAGGTAGGTACGGCTGCTGCGCCACACCTGAAGGCCGCGACGGGCCAGGATGGTGATCAACGCCGTACAAGGCAATGCAATCAGCAAGCCCCAGAAACCCAGCCACTGGCCGAACACCATCAGCGCCAGAATGACGCCCAGGGGGTGCAGCCCGATGCGCTCGCCCACCAATCGAGGTGTCAGGAGGAAGCTCTCAACAAACTGGCCCACCCCGTACACCACACCGACGGCGGCCAGGGGGTACCACCAACTGGTGTCGCTGGCGGCAAACTGCAGCACGCCGGCCAGCAAGGCCAGCACCAGGCCCAGCCCAAAGCCAATGTACGGAATGCACACGGCCAGGCCGGTGAAGACACCAATCGGCAGTGCCAGGGAAAAGCCCGCCAGCGCCAGGCCAACGCTGTAGTACACGGCCAGAATCAACATGACCATCACCTGACCACGCAGGTACTGACCCATGATGTCATCGATCTCCTGGACCAGTTCGTCAGAAATGCCCCGCCACGACATTGGCAAGAGGTTGCGCGCCTGCGAGGTGAACCACGTCCAATCCGCCATGAAATAGAACGCCAGCATGGGCACCAGCACCGCGAGCCCCACCATGCCCAGCACGCTGCTGCCCCCGGCCACCAGCGACTGCCACACGGCACCACTCCATTGCGGCACGTGCTCTTGCAGGACCCGGGTGAGTTGAAGGCGCCAATCATCGGCACTGACAGGGACTTCCAGCCCCAGCTCGATCAGCCGAGGGGCCACGTCCGCCCACCCCTTGACGAGCAGGTCGGGCAGTTGCGTGCGCAACATGGGCACCAGCTCTGACACGATGGGCACCAAGAGCACCAGCAAGGTGGCCGCCAGCAAACCCACCATGAGCAGGCACAGCGCAATCGCCACGCCCTGCGGCACACGCCAGCGATGGAGGCGATCCACCAAGGGCATCAACACATAGGCCAACACGATTGCCAGCACGAAGGGTGCGAGCACCGCCGCATGCACCCAGATGGCGAACAAGGTCAGGGCCAGGACGAGCCAGGCCTGCCAGCTCAGAGATCGGAACGCGTCGTGTCTTGTCATGTGGGGCCGATTCTATCGGCCCCGACCACCCCAACGGCCCTCGCCTGCGACTCACTGAGCGCTGTACACCGCCCGACGGGCCGCTTCCAGGGCTTCTTCCAGCTGGCTCTGATTGCGCTGCGACTCAGGGCGGGCCTGGTAGTCGGCCACGATGGCCGCTTCACGCCGCTTGTACTCGGCCAACAGGGCGGCTTCGCGGGCCTGCTGCTCCTCGTCGGGGCGCGGCGCGGCCTCGGCCAGCACCTTTTGAGCCTCTTTCAGGCGCTGCTGGCGGGCTGCATCGTCTGACTCCAGGTCATTGATCAGGGCCGACTGGATCAAGACCGCCTCCCCCATGCTCAACTCGCCGTTCTTCAACCGTGCCGGCACACGATCAAACAATTGCTGCGCCAGTTGGCGCCGCGTGGCTGCATCGGGGCTGTCCTGAAGCGCCTGCCATTGCTCGAAGCTGCGCTGAAAGCGCAGGTAATCCACCACGCGCACCAGTTCCTGTTCGGGGTTGTCGGTGCGGGCCATGGCGTCTTTCAAAGCCGACCACTCCTCATCGGTGAAGTCAGCAGGCTTGCCGCCAGACAGCGACGCTGGCGGCAGGCTGTCCAGCGCAGCGGTGGCGGGCAGGTCGCGGATGATGCCCTGGGCTGCCGGCTGATCGGAGCCCGCCTCAGGGCTCTGGGCGCTGCGCCCTTGCCACCACCACACCGCCCCGCCGACGGCCACGCCCACCACGACCATCCACAACCAGCCGCGTTTCAAGGGTGAAGGGGTTTGGCAGGTGATCATGTTGAGGTGTCCGTAGGGGCCAAGTCTGGGCAGACGATGCGCGGCATTGTGGAGGATGCATGCGCCTGCGCTCAGGTGGGACAAACCCCCACTGGCATCGCCCGCCCCCACCATGAAGGCCCGCCGGCCCCATGGGGAGGCCTGGCAGGCACTACACTGCCGGCTTTGCGATGTCACTGAGCCGCCCCGGATGAACCCGAACGACCTGCCCCTGCCCGCATTTTTGGCCATTGGCGCCGTGCTGGCCTACCTGATCGGATCCCTGTCCTTTGCCGTGATCGTCAGCCGCATCTTTGGCCTGGACGACCCACGCACCTATGGCTCGGGCAACCCCGGCGCCACCAATGTGCTGCGCTCAGGGCACAAGGGCGCTGCGGCACTGACCTTGGTGTTCGATGCCTTGAAGGGGTACGTGCCCGTCGCCCTGGCCGTCATGGCCGGCTTCCCCGCCGAGGTGGTGGCCGCCATTGGTCTGGGGGCCTTCATCGGCCACCTGTGGCCCGTGTTTTTCAAGTTTGAAGGCGGCAAAGGCGTGGCCACCGCCGCAGGCGTGCTGCTGGGCATCGACCCGGCCCTGGGTGGCCTGGTCTTGCTGGTGTGGCTGGGCATGGCCGTGGTGTTCAGATACTCGTCGCTGGCAGCACTGACCGCGTCGATCGCTGCGCCCCTGCTGCAGGTGTGGCTGCAAGGCCCCAGCACCATGTCTCTGGCCGTGGCCGTGATGAGCGTGCTGCTGATCTGGCGCCATGCCGCCAACATCCGCAAGCTGATGGCCGGCCAGGAAAGCAAGATCGGCCAGAAAGCCTGACATGACCCCGCCACCCACCGCCCCCACCCCCAGCAAGCACTCGTGGCTGGCGCTGGTGGTGATTCTGGCGACCGTGGTGGGAGGCAGTGAAGCCTGGTCGTGGTGGCGTGACCACCGCGCCGCCGAGATGGTGCGCGTGCACAGCCAGACCGGGGCAGTGGTGATGTTCACCACCGACGCTTGTCCGTTTTGCGACAAGGCACGACGCTGGCTGAACAGCCAGGGGGCCCGCTGGCAAGAGTGCAACATCGATCAGAGCGCGCACTGCGCCCAGATCTTCCAGGCGCGCGGGGCACCCGGGGTGCCATTGATGAACGTCAACGGCCAATGGCGGCTGGGTTTTGACCCCGTCTGGGTGGGTGAGGCACTTCAGTCCAGCCCCAAGGCCGATAGGTCACCACGCCCCTGACGCACCACCACGGCTTCGCCCTGGCTGAGGTCCACCACCGTGGTGGGCTCCATGGGGCATGAGCCCGCATCCACCACCGCTTGGATCTGTTTCTCCAGGCGTTCGCGGATGTCGTGGGCGTCATTGAGCGGCTCGCTCTCGCCCGGCATGATCAGGGTGGTGGCCAGCAAGGGCTGCGGGTGCTCGGTCAGCAAGGCCTGCAGCACCCGGTGATCGGGCACACGCAAGCCGATGGTGCGCCGCGACGGGTGTGACAACCGCCGGGGCACCTCTTTCGTGGCTTGCAGGATGAAGGTGTACGGCCCCGGCGTGCCCAGCTTGAGCAGGCGGTACTGCTGGTTATCCACCCGGGCGTATGTCGCCAACTCGGACAAATCCCGGCACAGCAGGGTCAGGTGGTGGCGTTCGTCCACCCCTCGAATGCGACGTAAGCGGTCAACCGCCGCTTTGTCATCCAGGTGGCACACCAGGGCGTAGCTGGAATCGGTGGGAACGGCCAAGATGCCGCCGGTGCGAAGCAGGTCGGCCGCCTGCTTCAGCAGACGAGCCTGAGGGTGGTCGGGGTGAACCTCGAAATACTGAGCCATCCTGACAGGTTACCGCAGGCTCAGGCGCGCACAATGCGGTGGCTCAAGGCTTCCCAGATCGGTGTGACGGCGCCAGGCAAGTCCGGCAGCGAGCCCAGATCGGTGTGACTCTCGGCCGGATCGTGGAAATCAGAGCCCCGCGAGGCCAGCAGGTCGAACTCGCGCGCCACATCGGCATAGCGCTGATACTCGGCCACGGTGTGACTGCCCGTGACCACCTCCACACCCACACCGCCCAAGGCCTTGAAATCGGTGAAGAGGGCGTACTCTTCATTGGGCGTGAAGCGGTAACGCGCCGGGTGGGCAATCACTGCCACCCCACCCGCCTGGTGGATCCAGTCCAGGGCGTCCGACAGGCGTGCCCATCGGTGCTCGACATAACCGGGCTTGCCTTCGGTCAGGTAGCGCCGAAACACCTCGTGGGTTTCCTGGCACACGCCCTGCTCCACCAGAAACCGCGCAAAGTGCGTGCGAGAAATCAGATCAGGATTGCCCACGTACTTCAGGGCCCCCTCGTAGGCGCCATGAATGCCCACGCGGGCCAGGCCCTCGGCCATTTCACGGGCACGGCGTTCGCGGCCGCCTCGGGTGTCGGCCAGCCCCTGCATGATGGCCGGATGCTCGGCGTCAAAACCCAGGCCGACGATGTGCACGGTTTCACCGGCAAAGGTGACAGAGATCTCCACCCCCGTGAGGTAGTCCATACCCAAGGCCAGGGCGGCGTCGCGCGCGCGCGCCTGACCGCCCACCTCGTCATGGTCGGTCAGTGACCACAAGACCACCCCGTTGGCATGGGCGCGTGCCGCCACGGCCTCGGGGCTCAAGGTGCCGTCCGAAACCGTCGAATGCGAGTGAAGATCGGCGTTCAACAGGTGCATCGGCTCATCCTATCGCGGGCACCACACCTTGTCACTGCAGGGTCATCCGCCCCAACGGGGGGCATGCTGCCGCCGCATCTGGGTCTGGGCCCAGGCTTGCACGCTGGCCAAGGCCAGTTCGCGCACCAGTTGCTCGTCCACCGGACGGCGATAGCGCATCTTGATGTGGCGCATGCCCTTGCCGGCGCCCTCCAACTCAGGAAATTCGGCCACCAGCATGACGCCGTTGAACACCTGAACGTGCGCGTTGACCTTGTGCAGCACCAGCGACAACAGGTTGTCGTTGTCGTTCAGGTAGCAAAGATTGCCCCATTTGACCTCGGCACGGAGCTGGGGGGCAGCCGCCAGGATGGCGCGATGGATGATTTGAGCCGTCTCGGCCTGATCAGGACGAAGGCTGTCGAAAAAAGCGTTGATCAGTGCGGGTGATTGAAGGGGGCGACGCATAAGGGGGGGAACCCACGGAATTTGGTACTACAAGGTTGACGCCCATGCCACCCATCCCCTCCCTGTTCTCAGCGATGAGAACTCTGTGGGTGCGCACATGCCCCGTGACCACCTGATTCTTCTGTGATCTGACGTCAACGCGCTGGCTCCGTGTCCACCGTCAACTTCCAGGTGGCCAGGCTGAGGGCATGCCCGGCGTCAATCCCCCATTGTAACGGGTGACGACGCGCACCGTGCCCAGCGCGAAAATCTCCCCTGTGTTATCGGCCGCCCGCCGTCAGGTTTTAGGCAGGGTCACCCCACGCTGGCCCTGGTATTTGCCACCTCGGTCACGGTAACTGACCTCGCACACCTCATCGCTCTCGAAGAACAGCACTTGGGCGCAACCTTCACCAGCGTAAATCTTGGCCGGCAGCGGCGTGGTGTTACTGAACTCGAGGGTGACGTAGCCCTCCCATTCGGGCTCGAAGGGGGTGACGTTGACGATGATGCCGCAACGCGCGTAGGTGCTCTTGCCCAGGCAGATGGTCAGCACGTTGCGCGGAATGCGGAAGTACTCGACCGTGCGGGCCAGCGCAAAGCTGTTGGGCGGGATGATGCAGACATCGCTGTTGATGTCCACAAAGCTCTTCTCGTCGAAGTTCTTCGGGTCCACCACGGTGGAGTGGATGTTGGTGAACACCTTGAACTCGGGGGCGCAGCGGATGTCGTAACCATAGCTGCTGGTGCCATAGCTGACGATGCGCGTGCCGTCGGCGGCTGCACGAACCTGCCCCGGCTCAAAGGGTTCGATCATGCCGTGCTCTTCGGCCATGCGGCGGATCCAGCGATCGGACTTGATGCTCATGCGTGCTCCTGTGTGACAGGCGTGATTGTGCTTGATTGTGGGTGGGCTCAAGGATAATGACGCCATGAGCATTGCCACCTACATCAAGGAAATTGGCCGGGGCAAAGACGGCGCCCGCGCGCTGAGCACCGAACAGGCCCTGGACTTGATGAGTCAGGTGCTGGACGGCGTCGTGACAGACCTGGAACTGGGGGCGTTTTGCCTGGCCATGCGGATCAAGGGCGAAACCGTGCCCGAGCTGGACGGCTTTGTGCAGGCCACGCTGGCCCGCTGCCTGCCACTGACAGCCGCCACGGAGGCCGCGCGCGCACTGGGCCTGCGTGGCCTGGTGGTGCTGCCCTCGTACAACGGGGCGCGGCGCCTGCCCAACCTGACGCCACTGCTGGCCGCCTTGCTGGCCCGGGAAAGACTGGGAGTGCTGGTGCACGGTCCTCGACGTGACCCCACCCGTGTCACCACCGCTCAGGTGTTCGAGGCCCTGGATTGGGGCTGCTGCGAATCCGCAGAGGCAGTGGCTGCCGCCTGGCAGGCCGGGCGCGCGGCCATGATGCCCGTGGATGTGCTGTGTCCGGGCCTGGCGCGGCTGCTGGACGTACGTTGGACGGTGGGTCTGCGCAACCCCGGCCACACCGTGGCCAAGCTGCTGGACCCGTTCGCACAGCATCATGCTGCCATCGCATCCGTGCGCGTGGTGAACCACACCCACCCGGAGTACGCGACCTCGCTCAGCGCCTACCTGGCCCACACGGGTGCCCGCGCCCTGCTGATGCGCGGCACCGAGGGCGAGCCGGTGGCCGATCCACGGCGGCAACCCCGCTTTGTGGCGTTCGCAGCAGGGGTGCGACTGGATGACCTGAGCCTGGTCCCAACCGAGGGCGTGCTCACCCAGTTGCCCGCCTTGCCTGCATCCATGGCGGCCGACGTGACCGCTGCCTGGATTCACGAGGCCCTGGCAGGGCATGCAGGGGTGCCCGAGCCCATCAAGACCCAGGTCGCCTGCTTGACGGCCCTGGTGACCCGCTGAGCCCCTTGGCTTGGGGAGGCCTAGCACTAACCCCGAGGCCAGTCATGGCACTTTCTGCCGCACACTCGGTCCAAGATCTGGTTCAACGACTCGGCCGTTTCATGCATTTCACCACCCGCCCCCTCGCCTTCCTCACCCGCCGCACCGTCACGGCCTTGCTGGTCCTGAGCCTGGTGGCCGCCTCATCTGGCTTGCAGGCCCAGGGCGCCGCCGCCAAGCCGACGACCCCGAAAGAGGACACGAAAGTCGAGGTGGTGGAGTTCAACCCCAAGGACCCCACCATGCAGCGCGCTTTCAAGGAGGCCCAGCGGACGCTGGATCAGTTCCTGATGGCCACGTCGGGCGACAACCCGAATCTGGACAATGTGGGCGTGCGCGCCCGCATCACGGTGGGCCCCCATACCGAATACCTGTGGGTGATGCCCGTGGGCACGGCCGACGGACAGAAGTTCCAAGGGCAGCTCAATGATGTGCCGCGGCGCATCCAGACCCTGACGCTGGCCCAGGAGGTGACGTTCAAGCGTGCCGACATCGTGGACTGGATGTACCAGGACACCAAGACCAAGATCATGCATGGGCACTACACCACCTGCGCCCTGATGAAGAAGGCGCCCGCCAAAGAACTCAGCGAGATGAAATCGCGCTATGGCCTGGACTGCGCCGCGCGCCTGAAGCGCCTACGCTGAGGCCGGGCCTGATGGAGGACTTGCCGCACCCCATCGGCAGGGCTGCTCAGTCCCACTCGATCGAGGCACCCATGCTGCCTCCAAAGCACTTCAGCCACAGTTGCTGCCAGCGCTGACGCGCCTGCACAATGGCAGCATGCCGCACTGGGCCGTAACCACGGATGTTCTCGGGCACGCGGGCCATGTCGCAAATCTGCGCCAGGTTGCTGGCCCGCAAGTGCGGCAGGCAGCGGTTCAACAGGGCCTCGTACTCGGCCAGCACGGCGCGGTCCTCGCGCCGGTCCATCGACCATTTGAACGGGTCCAGCCAGGTGCCGCGCAGGCCCTTGGCGCGTGCGAGCAGGCCCAATACCGGGCCCATCCAGGCCCCATGACGCCGCTTGGCGGGTCGGGCTGCCCCTTCTGCGGATGAGCCCTGCCCCCAGGGCCACCACCGTGGAGGCGCCAGGTGGTAAGCGATGCGCCACTCGCCCTCGAACTGCTGAGCCAGTTGTGCTTTGAACTCAGGCGCCGTGAGCAAGCGGGCCACTTCGTACTCATCCTTGATGGCCATGAGCCGGAACAGCTGCGTGGCCACCTCGCGGCTCAAGCGCTCGCTGCCCAGGGGCTGCTCGGCGTGCCGTACGCGCTGCACCCACTGGCGATAGTGCTCGGCATAAGCCTCGTCTTGATACTGGCGCAGGTATTCAGCGCGGCGTGCCACCAGTTCGGCCAGCGACTCTTGGGTGGCCTTGGGCGCCCTGCCCGCCCACTGCACCGCTTGTGTGGGCACGCTGAGCCGGGCCACACGCACGGGGTCGTGTGCGGCCCAGCGCCCCCAGGTGAAGGCCTGCAGGTTACGCGCCACCTGCACCCCATTGAGCTCGATGGCCTGGTGCACGGCCTGCAGGCTCAGTGGCACCCAGCCCATCTGCCAGGCAAAGCCCAGCATCAGCGGGTTGGCGTACAGGGCATCGCCCAGCATCTGCTCGGCCAGGCGCACGGCATCCAGCCGGCGGATGCGGCCGCTGCCCACCTGCTCGGCCAACACCTGATCGCAATGAGCACTCGGGAACTGCCAGTCGCGGTCTTTCACCAAGGCCGCCGTGGGGGTCTGGTGGGTGTTCAGCGCCACATGCGTGCGCGAGGCATGCATCACTGCCAGGGTGTTGCTGTGGGCCGCCACGATCGGGTCGCAGGCCAGCACCAGGTGGGCCTCGGCCACGCCGACCTTGGTGGTGCGGATGGCCTCGGCCTGCTCGGCGATCTGGATGTGGCTCCAGGTAGCGCCGCCCTTCTGGGCCAGACCGGCGGCCTCTTGGGTGATCACGCCCTTGCCCTCGATGTGGGCCGCCATGCCCAGCAACTGCCCGATGGTGATGACCCCGGTGCCCCCGATGCCGGCCACGACGATGCCATAGGCCTGGTCGCACGCGGGCAAAGCTGGGTGAGGCAGCTCGCCCATGGAGTCCAAGGAGGGGGCGGCTGACTGAACGGCACCGACGGCGGGCGCTTTCAAGGTGCCGCCCTCGATGGTCACCAGCGACGGACAGAAGCCCTTCACGCATGACAGATCCTGGTTACAGCTGCTCTGGTTGATGCGGCGCTTGCGGCCCAGGTCGGTTTCGACTGCCTCCACGCTCAGACAGTTGGACTGCACTGAGCAATCGCCGCAGCCTTCGCACACCAGCTCGTTGATCACCACGCGGGTGGTGGCCTGGGGCAGCTTGCCACGCTTGCGGCGGCGGCGCTTTTCGGTGGCGCAGGTTTGCTCGTAGATCAGCACCGTGCAGCCGGCGATGGCCTTCAACTGCCCTTGCACTTCGTCCAGCCGGTCGCGGTGAAACACCTCCACCCCCGGGGCCAGATCGTCCATGGCCGCGTACTTGTCGGGCGCATCACTCACCACCACGATGCGCCGCGCACCTTCGGCGTGCAGTTCGCGCGTCATGGCCGACACCGACAGGTTGCCGTCCAGCGGCTGGCCACCCGTCATGGCCACGGCGTCGTTGTAGAGGATCTTGTAGGTGATGTTCACCCCTGCGGCAATGGCCTGGCGTATGGCCAGCAAACCCGAGTGGAAGTAGGTGCCATCGCCCAGGTTGACGAATACATGGGGCTCGTCGGTGAAGGGGGCCTGACCCACCCAGGTCACGCCCTCGCCGCCCATCTGGCAGACCATGCCCGTGTTGCGGTCCATCCACTGCGCCATGTAGTGGCAACCGATGCCGGCCAGGGCCCGCGAGCCCTCGGGCACCTTGGTGGAGGTGTTGTGCGGGCAGCCACTGCAGAACCAGGGCGCACGCTCGGCCTCGGCGCCGCTGCGGGCCAGAGCATGCTCTTTCGCCTCGATGATGCGCAGGCGCTCGGCCACGTGGGCGCGGAGGTCGGCGTCCAGCCGGGCCAGCAACCCCAGGCGCTCCAGCCGTTGCGCCACGGCCCGGGCGATCAAGGCGGGCGTCAGGTCGGCCTTGGCGCGCAGCAGCGTGTTGCGCGCCGGGTTGGGCATCGACCACTCGCCGCCCGTGAAGTCGCCATCGGGCTCGCTGAACTTGCCCAGCACATTGGGGCGCACGTCTTCGCGCCAGTTGTACAGCTCTTCCTTGAGCTGGTATTCGATCATCTGGCGCTTTTCTTCCACCACCAGGATCTCTTGCAGCCCGGTGGCAAATTCGCGGGTGATGCTGGCCTCCAGCGGCCAGACCACCGCCACCTTGTGGATGCGCAGGCCCAGGGCGCGGCAGGCATCGTCGTCCAGCCCCAGGTCGTGCAGGGCTTGGCGCAGGTCGTTGTAGGCTTTGCCGCTGGCCATCAGGCCAAGGCGGGCATCGGGCGCATCCAGCACGGTCTGGTTGAGGCGGTTGGCCCGGATGTAGGCCAGCGCGGCATAGCACTTGTGCTCCAACAGGCGGGCCTCCTGCGCCAGCGGGGTGTCTGGCCAGCGAATGTTGAGCCCGCCCTCGGGCAACAGCACGTCATCGGGCAGCACGATGCGCACACGGTCGGCGTCCACGCACACCGTGCTGGACGACTCCACCACCTCCTGGATGGTTTTCATGCCTGCCCACACGCCCGCAAAGCGGCTCAGCGCATAGGCGTGCAAGCCCAGATCCAGGATCTCTTGCACCGACGACGGGAAGAACACCGGGATGCCACAGGCCTTGAAGATGTGATCGCTCTGGTGCGCCAGGGACGAACTCTTGGCCGCGTGGTCGTCACCCGCCACGGCGATCACACCGCCCCGCGCGGCCGTGCCGGCCATGTTGGCGTGCTTGAGCGCGTCGGCGCTGCGGTCCACCCCCGGGCCTTTGGCGTACCAGAGGCCAAACACCCCGTCATAACGATGCGGGCCAGGCGTGAGGTGCAACTGCTGACTGCCCCACACGGCGGTGGCCCCCAGTTCTTCATTCACGCCGGGCTGGAACTTGATGTGGTGGGCCGCCAGGTGCTTTTGCGCCTGCCACAGGGCATGGTCATAGGCCCCCAAGGGCGAGCCCCGATAACCGCTGATGAAGCCTGCGGTGTTGAGCCCGTCACGCACATCACGAACCCGCTGCAGCATGGGCAGGCGCACCAGGGCCTGGATGCCGCTCATGAAGGCCTGACCAGCCTCCAGGGTGTACTTGTCGTCCAGCGTCACGCTGGACAGGGCCTTGAGCACATCGGCAGGCAGAGGCGCATTCATACCAAGCTCCCGAGGGTTGGCCGTGCGCGCACCACGCCGTCTTGTGAACGAGTTCGCCGCACAGCAGGAACCGACAACGCACCCAATCTACGACAAAGCGGGCCGGCTTGTCTGCAGGGTTGGGGGCGGTTTGCCCGCCAAAACCGCGCCAAAAGACGGCTATAACCTCTGCTGTCACGCACAAGCGTGAATTAGTGGCGCCATCTAGACCAACTGCTGAGGACACCATGAGCCAAACCAACTGGAAATTCGACACCCTGGCCGTGCACGCCGGCTACTCGCCCGACCCCACCACCAAGGCGGTGGCCGTGCCCATCTACCAGACGGTGGCCTACTCGTTCGACAGCGCGCAGCATGGCGCCGACCTGTTCGACCTGAAGGTAGCGGGCAACATTTACACCCGCATCATGAACCCCACCCAGGCCGTGCTGGAAGCCCGCGTGGCCGCCCTGGAAGGCGGCATCGGCGCCCTGGCACTGGCATCGGGCCAGGCCGCCATCACCTACGCCATCCAGACGATTGCCGAGGCGGGCGACAACATCGTGTCGGCCACCGCCCTTTATGGCGGCACCTTCAACCTGTTTGCGCACACCCTGCCCCAGTATGGCATCGACACCCGCTTTGCCGACCACCGCAACCCCGCCAGTTTCGAGCCCTTGATCGACGAGCGCACCAAGGCCATCTATGTGGAGTCGCTGGGCAACCCTGCGGGCAACATCACCGACATCGCCCGCATTGCCGAGATCGCCCACCGACACGGTGTGCCGCTGATCGTGGACAACACCGTGCCCAGCCCCTACCTGTGCCGCCCGTTCGAGCACGGGGCCGACATCGTCGTGCACTCGCTGACCAAGTACATGGGCGGACACGGCACCAGCCTGGGTGGCGCCATTGTGGATTCGGGCAAGTTTCCGTGGGCCCAGCACAAGGCGCGCTTCAAGCGCCTGAACGAGCCGGATGTGAGCTACCACGGTGTGGTCTACACCGAGGCCCTGGGTGAGGCCGCCTACATCGGGCGTGCCCGCGTGGTGCCGTTGCGCAACATGGGTGCGGCCATCTCGCCCTTCAACGCCTTCCAGATCATCCAGGGCATCGAAACCCTGAGCCTGCGCATGGACCGCATCTGCGAGAACACCCAGAAGGTGGCCGAGCACCTGAAGGCGCATCCACGCGTGTCATGGGTCAACTACGCCGGCCTGCCCGACCATGCCGATCATGCCCTGGCCCAGAAGTACATGGGCGGTCGGGCCTCGGGCCTGCTGACCTTCGGCGTGCCGGGTGGCCGCGAAGGCGGTGCCCGCTTCCTGGATGCGTTGCAGCTGTTCACCCGCCTGGTGAACATTGGCGATGTGCGCTCGCTGGCCACCCACCCGGCCTCGACCACCCACCGTCAGCTGTCGGCCGACGAGCTGGCCAAGGCCGGCGTGACGGAAGACACGGTGCGCCTGTGCGTGGGCATCGAGCACATCGACGACATCCTGGCCGATCTGGATCAGGCCTTGGCCCAGGTGTGACGCCGGGGCCGTAGCCCGGCTGCAGGTCTGGCCTCAAGCTGAGCGCTGGGCCTGCCAGCGTTGCACCCACCCCCCGGCCAGCATGGCCGGGACGAACCACCACACCTCGGTGTTGCCCAAGGCCACCGTGGCCAGGGCAGGCCCCGGGCAGTACCCGGCCAGGCCCCAGCCCACCCCGAACATGGCCGCCCCCACCACCAGCTTGCGGTCAATGGCTGTGGCCGTGGGCAGGTGAAAGCCCTGGTCCAACCAGGGCTGGCCGCGCTTCCATGCCAGCCGGTAGCCGATGAACGTGACCACCACAGCGCCACCCATGACCAAGGCCAGGCTCGGGTCCCAGGTGCCGGTCACATCCAGAAAGTTCTGTACCTTCAGCGGATCGGTCATGCCCGAAACCGCCAGCCCCAGGCCGAACAACAGGCCCACGATCAATCCCATCAATGCCGTCATGTGATCTCCTTGATCAAGTGGACTCTGCTTCAGGCCAGCACGTGGCGAACCACGAACACCGTCAGCCCGGCCGTGGCCATGAACACGCACACTGCCACCAGCGAACGCACCGACAGACGGCTCAAGCCACACACTCCATGCCCGCTGGTACACCCACTGCCCAGCGAGGTGCCATACCCCACCAGCAGGCCGGCCGCCACCAGCACAGCCGGGTGCATGGTGCGTGCCGGAGCGGCCTCCGAGCCCGTGGCCAGGTACCAGACGGCGGCCCCCGCCACCATGCCCACCACGAACATCAGGCGCCAGCCGGTCACGCTGAAGTTCCGCAGTTCATCCAGCAGGGTGTAGGTGATGTTGCTGATGCCGGCGATGCGCCCCAGCGCCGCCATCAAAACGACAGCGGCCAGACCAATCAAGGCGCCGCCCGCCACAGCGGTGAGGGGCGTGAAGTTGATGATGTCCATGCGTGCTCCTTGTGCTCACTCAATCATGGGTTCATACAATATACCCCGCAGGGTATCACAAACAGAGCAGACATGCATCAGACCTGACGCGGCTCAGCCCAATACATCGGCCCGCTGACGAGCCACCACCATCACCTCAATGCGCCAACGTGGGTCCGCCAGTCGGGCTTGAACGGTGGCGCGCGGTGGTGTCTGTCCTGGCACCACCCAGGCATCCCACACGGCATTCATGGCCTCGATGTCGCCGATGTCCGCCAGAAAAATCTGCACGCTCAACAAGTGAGCCTTGTCAGAGCCACATTCCGCCAACAGGCGGTCGATGTGCCCCAGCACCTCTTGCGTCTGAGCCGTGATGTCACCCTCGGGATTCAACACGGGCACCTGCCCTGCCAGGTAGACGGTATTGCCGGCAATGGCCGCTTCGCTGAGCCGAGGGCCCACATGCAATCGATGAATCATGACCTTGTACCTCGTGCGCTTCGGGCCACCTCGGGCCGCCATGGCGCCGCAGTGTAGCCAACCCCCTGGTGAAACCCTGATGAACTTGGAAAAAAACCATCGCCACCATGAAGAACATCAATTTCCACCATCCGCGAGGCGTGCCTACACTGACATGGACTTGAACGCGATGCCGCACCACAAGTGTGGCGATCACCCGCTGCCAACAACCCCGCTGTCGAACCGACAACAAGGAGCTGAACATGCCCCAGAACACCCCCCCTTCCGGCCAATGCCCCGTGATGCATGGCGGCATGACCTCTGCCAGCAAGGGCAAGACCGATTGGTGGCCCAAGACGCTGAACCTGGACATCCTGCACCAGCACGACACCAAGACCAATCCGATGGGCGCAGACTTCAACTACCGTGAAGAGCTGAAGAAGCTGGACGTGGACGCCCTGAAAAAAGACCTCAAGGCCCTGATGACCGACAGCCAGCCCTGGTGGCCGGCCGACTGGGGCCACTACGGTGGTCTGATGATCCGCATGGCCTGGCACTCGGCCGGCACCTACCGTATCGCCGATGGCCGTGGGGGCGGTGGCTCGGGCAGTCAGCGCTTTGCGCCGCTGAACTCGTGGCCGGACAACGCCAACCTCGACAAGGCGCGGCGCCTGCTGTGGCCCATCAAGAAGAAGTACGGCAATAAGATCAGCTGGGCCGACCTGATGATCCTGGCCGGCAACATGGCCTATGAATCCATGGGCTTGAAGACCTTTGGCTTTGCCTTTGGCCGCGAAGACATCTGGCACCCCGAGAAGGACATTTACTGGGGTTCTGAAAAGGAATGGCTGGCACCCACTGGCAGCGAAGGCAGTCGCTATTCGGGCCAACGCGACCTGGAGAACCCCCTGGCCGCCGTGATGATGGGTTTGATCTACGTGAACCCTGAAGGCGTGGACGGCAAATCCGACCCGCTGAAGACGGCCCATGACATGCGCGTGACCTTCGCCCGCATGGCCATGGACGACGAAGAAACCGTGGCCCTGACCGCTGGCGGTCACACCGTGGGCAAGGCTCACGGCAATGGAAGCCCCGCCAACCTGGGCCCTGCCCCTGAAGGTGCCGAGATCGAAGAACAAGGCTTGGGCTGGAACAACCACCAAACCCGTGGCATCGGCCGTGACACCGTCACCAGCGGCATCGAAGGGGCCTGGACCACCCACCCCACGAAGTGGGACAACGGCTACTTCGACCTGCTCTTCAAGTACGACTGGGATCTCAAGAAGAGCCCGGCCGGCGCCACCCAATGGGAGCCCATCAACATCGCGGAAGAAGACAAGCCAGTGGATGTGGAGGACCCCTCCATCCGCCACAACCCCATCATGACGGACGCCGACATGGCCCTGAAGATGGACCCGGTCTACCGCAAGATCTCCGAGCGCTTCCACCAAGACCCGGCTTACTTCTCTGAGGTGTTCGCCCGCGCCTGGTTCAAGCTGACCCACCGCGACATGGGCCCCAAGAGCCGCTACGTGGGTCCGGACGTGCCGCAAGAAGACCTGATCTGGCAAGACCCCATCCCGGCTGGCAAGACAGGCTACGACGTGGCCGCCGTCAAGGCCAAGATCGCCGCGGCGGGCCTGAGCGTCAGCGAGCTGGTCACCACCGCCTGGGACAGCGCGCGCACCTTCCGGGGCTCAGACAAGCGTGGCGGTGCCAATGGCGCCCGCATCCGCCTGGCACCTCAAAAGGATTGGGAGGGCAATGAGCCCGCCCGCCTGGCCAAGGTGCTGGCCGTGTACGAAAAGATAGCGGCCGATACCGGGGTGAGCGTGGCCGACGTGATCGTGCTGGGCGGCAATCTGGGCGTGGAGCAGGCCGCCAAGGCGGCGGGCGTGGACGTGAACGTGCCCTTCGCCCCCGGTCGTGGTGACGCCACCCAGGCGCAGACGGATGTCGAGTCGTTCGAGGTGCTCGAACCCCTGGCCGACGGCTTTCGCAACTGGCAGAAGAAGCACTATGTGGTCACACCCGAAGAAATGCTGCTGGACCGTGCCCAGCTCATGGGCCTGACCGCCCACGAGATGACCGTGCTGGTGGGTGGACTGCGCGTGATTGGCACCAATCACGGTGGCAGTGCCCATGGCGTGTTCACCGACCGCGTGGGGGCCCTCACCAACGACTTCTTCGTGCACCTCACCGACATGGCCTACAGCTGGAAGCCCACGGGCCGCAACAGCTACGACATCGTGGACCGTGCCAGCGGCGCCACCAAGTTCACCGCCACGCGGGTGGACCTGGTGTTCGGCTCCAACTCGGTGTTGCGCTCGTATGCCGAGGTCTACGCCCAGGACGACAACAAGGTGAAGTTCGTCCACGACTTCGTGGCCGCCTGGGTGAAGGTAATGAACGCCGATCGTTTCGATCTGGCCTGATGACAAGCACCCGCCCCGGACGGCACCCCAGGGCAGGTTGCTCACATCGGCATAGGGGGCCTCCGTCTCGGAGGCACCCCTGCCACACCACCCGGCATGCGGGTCCGCACCGGGCGGTTCGAGGGCTTGAGGTCAAGAGAGTCGGGGTACACCCAGCCTGTCGAAGTAGGCGATGGTCAGCACCGTTTTGAGCAGTCGGTCGCTGTTGCGCCACCAGCGACGGTTATTGCCCGCCACTTGTCGCGCCACGTCCGCGGTCCCGCCC
>JBKBMV010000007.1:0-131503 GCA_046295615.1 Aquabacterium sp. | reverse complement strand
ACGCTCCACGCTTCCTTCCCACACTTGGTCGCCCTCGTGCAGTTGCGCTTCGCTTCGTTCGCTGTGACCAACTTACGGCGGGACTTGCACCCGCAGGAGTGCGCCCATGCTGGGCGCACATCAAAAAAGCTCCTCGCGGCGCTTCGCTTAGCTGGTGCCCATGGTGCGGTACACGATGGCGCCCACCACGATCAAGGCGACCGTGGCCCAGCCAATGCGATCCACATAGCGCTTCAGGAACATTTCCATGCGCGCACCGCCCCAGGCCATCAAGCCCGCAACCATGAAGAAACGGAGACCGCGCCCCACAAAGGAAGCCAACGTGAAAGGCAGCAAGGCCATGGACAAGGCCCCGGCCGCCACCGTGAAGACCTTGTAGGGAATGGGCGAGAAACCAGCGATGAAAATGGCCCAGACACCCCACTTGTCAAACCATGCACTGGCTTGCTGAAACGCCGGCCAATAGCGGCTGTCTTGCAACCAGGGCATGACCGCGTCCAGCGCAAAGTAGCCAATCGCATAGCCCAACAGGCCGCCGGCCACCGACATCAGCGTGGTCAACAAGGCAAACCACCAAGCCCGGCGGGGCGACGCCAGGCACATGGGGGCCAGCATCACATCGGGGGGCACCGGGAAGAACGACGACTCGGTGAAGCTCAACACCCCCAGGTACCAACTGGCTTTGGGATGGCGAGACCAGCGCATGGCGCGCTCGTACAGGGGTGAAAAGAGTTTCAAGAAAAACCTCTCGAGGGAAACAACGACGCCAGGCCGCGCGGCCGAGCATAACGCACGTCATGGCGGGTTCAAGCCGGCGTCACCCCCGCGCTTGGGGTGGTGTCGGGGCCCAACACCAGCTCCACCGCCCAGCCGTCTTGAACCTCTGGCCAGCCCAGCGTTCCGCCATGGGCTTGCAGAATCAAGCTGACCAGGCGCAGCCCCAGTCCGCCGCCTTCCGCGTCTGCCAGCGTTTGCTGGATCTGATGCCGCCGCTCGGGCGTGACCCCTGGCCCGTCATCCTGAACCCGTATCACCTGCTCGCGCGGCAGGCTGATGTGCACATGCTGCGCCCCATGGCGCTGAGCGTTGTCCAGCAGGTTCATGAGCGCGGCCGACAGCAAGGCCGGATCGGCCTCCACCCAGCCGTCCGTGGTGGTCACCGTCACCCCCGACACGGGGACCTGTGCCACCCACTCGGGCAGGTGGATGCGCTGTCGTTGTGGCTGAGCCTCGCCCCGAAACAACACCAGCAAGGACGCCAGAACACCCTGCATGCGCACCACGGCCAGGCGGGTCTTCTGCAGTCGCTGCTGAACGGAGGGCATGGCCTCCCTCATGGCCACGGCCAACTGGGCATCCATGCCCGCCAGCGGTGTTCGCAAGGCATGCGCCGCATGCGCGGAAAATGCGCGCTCACTGGCCAAGCGGTCTGCCAGGCGACGGCCCAAGGCCGTGACAGCCTCATGCACAGGCACCAACTCGGCACGCTCAGCAGGCCCCAGCCCCTGGCCCGGGCGCGCGGGGTCCAGGTGCGTGAGCTTCTCGGCCAGACACGCCAAGGGCTTCAGCTCTTGCTGCACGCGCTGCCGCAGCCACACCCAGCCCATCAAGCCCAGCAAGGCGGCCGTGCCGGCCGCGCTCATGCCGGTTTCCAGCGACGCCTCACGTCGCTCTGTCAGGGTCTGGGCCACGTACAGCATGTGGCCCTCAGGGCCCAGGGCGACGCCATACACACGCCACGCCCCCACGTTGGAGAAACCTGGTAGCGGCGCCCGATGCCACGCCTGGTCAGGCGCCACCTCCGAGCGGCGAATCAGCGCCCCCTCTGCACCCACCACCTGCCACGAGAATCGTCCGCTGCTGGCCACCACCGTGGGCGTGTCCGTGAGAGACGCGGCATTCGTGGCGGCCCAGGCCCCAGCCAGCACCTCGGCCGACGCCACCTGCGTGTCGTCCAGCAACTCATGCACTTCTTCAGGCACCGTCAGCGCAATGGCCGCCAGCACGAAAGCGCCCCACACCAGTGACCAGCTCAGCAAGGCACGCGAGAGGCGTTGTCGGATCGACGGTACGCGAGCAGATGAGGATGGCGCCGCGCTCATGACGCCCCCAATCGATAACCCACGCCCCTCACTGTTTCAATCACCTCGGGGCCCAGCTTGCGACGCAAACCTGACACATGCACCTCCAGCGCGTTGCTGGCCACCAGATGATCCATGCCCATGACCAGGCGCTCCAGATCGGCCTTGGGCACGACACGGCCACGACGCAAACTCAAGGATTCGATCAAGGCCCACTCTCGCCCCGTCAACATCACGGGCTGGTCCTGCACCCAGGCCCGTCGCCCCGGCACGTCCAGCGCCACCGATCCGAGCCTGAGCGGCGCACCATGCGCCCCGGCCAGGCGGCGCTGCAAAGCGCGCAAGCGCGCCGCCAGTTCCTCTGGTGGGAAAGGCTTGACCAGGTAATCGTCAGCGCCGCTGTCCAGACCCACGATCTTGTCGGCCACCAGATCACGGGCCGTCAACATGAACGCCGGGGTGGCGTCCGACGCTGCTCGTCGAGCCCGTAACCAGGTGGTGCCCTCGCCATCCGGCAACTGCCAGTCCACCAGGTAGGCATCAAACGGCTCACCACACAGGCTGCGGGCAGCGGACAGGATTCGGCACCAGTCCACGCGGTGCCCGTCTCCCTGCAGGAAGTCTTTCAAGGCGTCGCCCAGGATGTCATCGTCTTCGATCAACAGCAGCCGCATGGTCGTGGGGGTGGAAAAGGTCTTCAGGCAGGCTTCAGCTTGGGCGGATTCAATGAGGTCATGACGACCTTCACGCTATTGTCGCGCGCCTCTGGTGCGGGCTCGGGCTTCTCACGTTTCGCGCGTTTCTCGCGTTTCGCACGCTATCGCCAGGATGGCCTGCTGTTCATCGTGGCGCTTTATTGGACATTCAGCGCCAATGGGCTGTTCTTGAAGCAAGCGCTGGAGGGTCGCCAGGCCACCGACCCACACACCTGGGCCTACGGCCTGGCCCTGGCCAGCGCCGTCACCGCCTTGCACTGGTTCTTGCTGGCACTGGTGTGCCACGGGCGAGCCCTTCGCACCATGCTGGCCCTGATGGTCTTGAGCACCGCCATCGCCAGTCATTTCATGCAGCAGTATGGTGTGTATCTCGACCCGTCGATGCTGCGCAATGCCTTGAAAACCGACCCGCACGAGGCTGCTGAGTTGATGAACGTGGCGCTGCTGCGCCACCTGATCCTCCATGCGGGGCCTCCTCTGGCGCTGATCTGGCTCACGCCCTTTCAGCCGGCGCCCTGGGGAACGCGATGGCGTAGCAGGGCCGTGCAACTGCTGATCGCCCTGGCCATCTTGCTGGTGTCGGTCTATGCCGTGTTCCAGCCGCTGTCGTCCTGGATGCGTAACCACAAGGAGGCTCGGTACCTGATCACGCCCGCCAACGTGGTCTGGTCCCTGGGCCGAAGCCTGTCGCGTGAGGCTCAGGGAGCCAGCCTGCCGCGCGAGCCCATGGGCCAGGATGCCCAGCCCGGGCCCAGTTGGCGCACCGCGGGCAAGCCACGGGTGCTGGTACTGGTGGTGGGTGAAACCGCCAGGGCCGCCAATTGGGGATTGAGCGGCTACGCCCGAGCCACCACTCCACAATTGGCGCGGCACCAGGTGGTGAACTTCGCCTCGGTGCAATCATGCGGCACCAACACCGAGGTATCGGTGCCCTGCATGTTCTCGGCCATCGGGCGACGAGACTATGACGAAGACCGCATCCGTCGGCAGGAGTCGTTATTGCACGTGGTGGCCCGTGCGGGCGTCAAGGTGACCTGGCGGGACAACCAATCCGGCTGTAAGGGCGTGTGCGATGGACTGCCCACCGAGCGCCCCAGCCCCCGGGACTCGCCCACGCTGTGCGAAGACGGGCGATGCCTGGACGAAGCGCTGATCACGCAGTTACCCGCCTATTTGAACAAGGCAAGCGGGGTGCAACTGCTGGTCTTGCACCAACTGGGCAATCACGGCCCGGCCTACCACCGTCGATATCCCAGACGCTTCGCCAAGTTCCTGCCCGATTGTCGAAAAGACGACCTGCAGGCCTGCAGCCCGCAAGAAATCATCAACGCCTACGACAACGCGTTGCTGTACACCGACCACGTGCTGAGCAGCGTGATCGCTCAACTGAAAGCCCATGAGGCCAGCGTTGACAGCGCCTTGATCTACGTGTCTGACCACGGTGAGTCGTTGGGAGAGTCGGGCCTCTACCTGCACGGCATGCCCTACCCCATCGCCCCACAAGAGCAAACCCGCGTGCCGATGGTGATGTGGCTTTCTGACGGTTGGGCGCACGCCACGGGCACCTCCATGGCTTGCCTGCGCGAACGGGCCCGGCAACCGGCCAGTCACGACCACCTGTTTCACACCGTGTTGACGATGCTGGATGTGCGCACGCGGCTGCAGGACTCGGCGTGGGATCTGGCGGGCCCGTGCATGACGCGGCAGGTCTACCGGATCGTCAGGCGGATGGCAGCCGGATCACAAAGCTGACGATCCAAACGACAAAAAGCCCCCGATGCGCACTGCACCGGGGGCTTTTTCATTGGCAACTGGCGCGCTGCTATCCGTCTGGATTTTCCCAACTTGGGAAACTTGGGAAAATCCGGCGTTGGCCAGACCATCCCGATGCGCGCTAAGTTATTGATTTGGTGGGGTGGCTGATGGGACTCGAACCCACGACAACCAGAATCACAATCTGGGACTCTACCAACTGAGCTACAGCCACCTCTGGAAAGACATAGAGTATAGCAGTTTTTCAGCGTGAAGCAGCAGAAGCGGCTGCTTGTTGCGAATCTGCCTTGGTGGCATCCATCACCTTGGCGCCATCATTCAGGAAGCGCACCTTCTGCGCACGCTTGAGCGCACGGTAATAGGCATCTTCCTCGGCCTTCGCCCAGTACGAACCGAATTGATTGCGTGTTTCGCGCAGCTCCTCGGGAGAAATCTCCAGCGGCAGCACCTTGTTCACGCGCATCAACACCACGCCGTCATTGCCCAGATCCACCACGGACCAGCTCGGCAGCTTGCTGGCAGGCTGGCGCAAGGCCTCGTCCAGCACGGCCGGAGGTTGCGAGAACATCGTGCGTCGCGACATCTTCACCGGCGCGGGCAGACCTGCCGCTGCTGCATCCTTCTGGCCCAGCTCCATGCGCTGCTTGGCATCCGCATGCGCACGCTTGAGGGCCTCGGCCAGAATCCAACGCTCGGTCAGCTCGGCCTTCACCGACTCCAGCGGCCGCTTGGCGGCCGGACGGTACTGCACCACGCGAGCCGACACCATCTGGTTGGCGCCCACTTCGATGGCTTCGGTGTTGCGGCCCTTGCTGCGGTTGGTGGGGTCGAACAAGGCCTCCAGCAGGCGACGGTTGGCCAGCACGCTGGTGTCACCCTGGGCCGGTTGACGCAGCACGCCTTGAGCCGTTTTCACCGTCAGCTTCAGTTCTTGGGCCACCGGCTTCAAGGAGTCGGGCTGCTCGAACACCATGTTGGTGAACTTCTCTGCCGCGTCAACGTACTGGCGCTGCGCCAGCTGGCGCCGGGCCTCCTCTTCGAGTTCAGCCTTCACCGACTCGAAGGGGCGAACTTCGCCGCCACGCACACCCGTCACCTGGATGATGTGGAAACCAAAATCGGTTTCGACCAGATCACTGATCTCGCCTTGCTTCAGCTTGAACACCGCCGCATCAAACGGCGGTGTCATGTCGCCACGGCCAAAAAACTCGAGATCGCCACCGTTGGCGGCCGAGCCCGGGTCTTCCGAGTGCTTGCGGGCCAGTTCGGCAAAGGCGGCCGGGTTCTTGCGAACCTCGGCCAGGATGCCTTCGGCTTTCTTGCGAGCGGCAGCCTTCTGCTCGGCAGAGGCTGATGCGGCGGCCATGATCAGGATGTGTCTGGCACGACGCTCTTCGGCCGCCGTGAAGCGGGCTTTGTTCTGCTCGTAGCTGGTGCGCAAATCGTCGTCCGAGACCGAGACGCCTTGCTTCAGGGCATCCAGATCCAGCACCACATACTCCACATCGGCCTGCTCGGGGGCCATGAGCCATTTGGCATTGGCAGGAGCGTCATAGAACGCCTTGAGTTGCGCATCCGTGGGCGCCAAGCCTGCGGAGTAGGCCTTGGGGTCCAGGCGCAGCCACTGCACCTCACGCACCTGGAACAGGGCGTCCACCGCCATGCGGTTGGAGGTGGCCGGGGCAAAGGCTGTTTTACTGACACCGCCCAGCACCTGGCCCAGCACCAGTTCCTGGCGCAGCATGGCCTCCAGTTGGGCCGAACTCATGCCCTGGGCATCCAGCAAGGCCTTGTTGGGGGTGCCATCCGGGTTGCGCAACGCTGCAAATTTCGGATCGGTCTGAAAGACTCGCACCACGCGTGACGGCGGCACCACCAGGCGCTGATCCCGGGCTGCACGGGCCAGCACCACCTGTCGCACCACTGCCTCCAGCGACTCGCGGCGAGCGGCGGGCGAATCCAGCAGGGCCAGATCCACGTCAGGTTGCTGAGCCTGTGCACGCTCCACCAATTGGCGATGGGCGTTGTCCCACTCGACCTTGTTGATCTTCTGACGGCCCACGGCGGCCACTTCGCCATCCTTGTCCATGAAACTGGAATAGCCCTCGATGCCAAACAGCACAAAGGATGGCAGGATCAGCAGAACAAGAATGCCTTGAAGGATGCGTGTGTTGTTGCGAACGAAATCAAACATGGCACAGGACCGCGCACAGCGATCGGGCAATGCCGGACGCAGCCGGCGGGCAGACAAGACAAAGGCGAACCGGGGTTCGCCTGCGTAAGTTCATTCTACCCAGGTTTACCTGGCGCACTGCGCTGATGGGCTGATGCCTGCCGCAGGAAAACCCGCCCCGGTGCACACCACCTGAGGGTCACCAACTCGGCGTGCGATTGGCACCGCTGGTGGCTTGGACGAGTTGAGGGAGGAGCAAGACCGGTGGTGGGTGCTGAGGGGTTCGAACCCCCGACCTACGCCTTGTAAGGGCGCCGCTCTACCAACTGAGCTAAGCACCCGGTCTGGGTTGACGCTTGGCAGCGTCGCGTCAAGTGTGCATTGTAGTCTCAGTTGATGCCCGCTTGGCAGGCAGGCACCCCTGTGCCACAGGCGATGCTCATTTGGCCTTGGCCCGGATGTCGGGCAAGGCCTTCTTCAGGTAGTACACCATGGACCAGATGGTCAGCGCGCAGGCGATGTAAATCAAGCCCGTGCCCCACAGGCTGGCGTGCCCGATCAGGGGCAAGGGAGCGTCGTAGAGCAAAAACACAATCGCGGCCATCTGCGAGGCCGTTTTGAGTTTGCCCAACATGTGCACGGCAACGCTGCGAGACGCGCCAATCTGCGCCATCCATTCCCGCAATGCGGAAATGGCAATTTCTCGACCGATGATGACCAGCGCTACCAGGGCGTTGACCCGATCTAGCTGCAGCAAGATGAGCAGCGACGCGCACACCAAAAACTTGTCGGCCACCGGATCCAGGAAAGCACCGAAGGAAGACGTTTGGTTGAGCCGGCGCGCCAGCCAGCCATCGACCCAATCCGTCAGCGCCACGACCACGAACAAGATCGCAGCCAGGGTGTTGAGCTCGGCCATGGGCCAAGGCAGGTAATACAAGCCCACAATCAGCGGAATCGCAACGATCCGCGCCCAGGTGAGCAAGGTGGGCAAGGTCAAAAACATGGGTGGATTGTGCCGTGAAGCGGTGAGGTCAGCGGCGATCCAGCGTCATGGGCTTGAACTTGCGCGCGTCATTGAAGAGAAATGTCTCATTGAAGCGCCAGGGTTTGGGCAGCTTCGAGACATCGCCGAAGGGAGCGGCGTTGCGAATGGCCTGGATGGCCAACTGCACCGTGTCGCGCGCCTGCCCGGGGTAGCGCATGACCTCGATGCGGCGAATGCTGCCATCGGCATTCAGGTCGATGCTCATCACCGGGATGGCCAACAGGATGTCGGGCGTGCGGCCGTCATACACCAGGTGCGGATTGGCGGCCACCATGCGCTGGGCTGCCTGCTGTCGGGCCTGAGCCCAACTACGGGGGACGGCTGGCGGGGGCAGTTTGACAGGGCCCAAGCGCTCGCTTGCGCTCGCACGGTCTTTGGTGGCAGATGGCGAGGCCTCGCCACGGTGGGCCGGCGCCACCGGCGTGGGCTGACGCGCCCCGTCAGGCCCCGTAGCGGAGCCCGATGTACCGCCCAACCCAGGCCAGGTTGAACAGGCCGACAGGCCGAGCGCCACCAGCACCCCCAGCGCGCTCATGACACTCATGGCGCGGGTGGACACACGCCAGCCAACCGAACGCTTATCGCAAGGCACGGTAGATCTCCTCAGCCAGTTCTCGGGATATGCCATCAACGCCCGCCAGGTCGTCCACGCTGGCTGCCGCCACGCCACGCACCCCGCCAAAGCGCTGCAGCAGTTTCGCACGCCGTTTGGGCCCCACGCCGGGAATGTCTTCCAGCTTGCTGCCCCCCGTGCGCACACTGGCCCGCCTGGCGCGCATGCCCGTGATGGCGAAGCGGTGGGCTTCGTCACGAATCTGCGCCACCAGCATGAGCGCGGCCGATGTGGGCGCCAGTTGCAGCTTGGGGCGCCCATCGGCAAACACCAACTCTTCCAGCCCCACCTTGCGGCCTTCGCCCTTCTCCACCCCCACGATCACGCCGATGGGCAGCCCCAGGCGCTCGAACACCTCGCGCGCGATGGCCACCTGCCCCTTGCCGCCATCCACCAGCACGATGTCCGGCAGGCGTGCCGCCTTCAAGCCCGACACGCCATAGCGACGCTCCAGCACCTGCTTCATGGCGGCGTAGTCGTCTCCCGGGGTGATGTCGGTGATGTTGTAGCGGCGGTACTGACCGGCCTGCATCTTGTGCTGCTCGTAGACCACGCACGAGGCCTGTGTGGCCTCACCCGCGGTGTGGCTGATGTCAAAGCATTCGATGCGCAGGCGGGTCAAGGGGTCTTCGCCCTCGGGTGCTTCGGGTGCCAGGTCCAGTGCCTCCACCAGGGCACGGGTGCGGGCCTGCTGCGAGCCCTCCTCGCTCAGCAGGCGGGCCAGCGACAATTCGGCGCCCTTGATGGCCATGTCCAGCCAGCTGCGCCGCTGCTCTCGGGGCTGCAATACCACGTGCACCTTGCGGCCACTGTGCTCTTCCAGCGCCGCCACCAGTGATTCGTCCACGGGGTGCGACAAGATCAGCACGTTCGGCACGGCGCCATCCAGGTAGTGCTGAGCCAGGAAGGCCTCCAGCACCACCACTTCCACGTCCTGCGCCTGGGCATCGGGCTCCAGCACGTGGTCTTGCACATGCACGGGAAAGTGAGCCCGGTCGCCCAAATGGCGGCCACCGCGCACCATGGCGAGGTTCACACACGCACGGCCACCATGCACCTTCACGGCCAGCACGTCCACGTCCTTGTCCATCACGGTGTCCACCGTCTGCTGATGCAGCACGCGTGACAGGGCCGAGATCTGGTTGCGCACCTCCGCCGCTTTTTCGTAGGCCAGTTGCTCGGCGTGCGCCATCATCTGGGCCTGCAAATCGCTCAGCACGGCATCGGTGTCACCCAGCAAGAAGCGTTCGGCCTGGGCCACATCACGGCGGTAATCCTCGGGCGTGATGAAACCCACGCACGGCCCGCTGCAGCGCTTGATCTGATACAGCAAGCAAGGCCGAGTGCGGTGGTTGTAGACCGAGTCTTCACAGGTGCGCAGCAAGAACACCTTTTGCAGCAACTGGATGGTTTCCTTGACGGCCCAGGCGTTGGGGTACGGGCCGAAGTACCGGTGCTTGCGGTCGACCGCCCCCCGGTAATAGGCCACGCGCGGAAACTCGTGTGAGGCGATCTTCAGGTAGGGATAGCTCTTGTCGTCCCGAAACAGGATGTTGAACCGCGGGTTCAGCGTCTTGATCAGGTTGTTTTCCAGCAGCAGCGCTTCGGCCTCGCTGCGCACCACGGTGGTTTCCATCCGCGCGATGCGCGACACCATATGGCCAATGCGCGTGCCGCCGTGGTTCTTGTGGAAGTAGCTGGACACCCGCTTCTTCAGATCACGCGCCTTGCCCACGTACAGCACATCGCCTTGGGCGTCAAAGTAGCGGTACACCCCGGGCAGGCTCGGCAAAGTGGCCACCTCTTTGAGCAGGCGCTGCCAGATGAGCTCTCGTTGGGCCTCTTTCTGGGCCCCTAGAGCGTCTCTTGGGGCGTCAGGGGCAGGCGTGGCAGCAGGCAAGCCGGCCTGATGGTCGGCCGAGGAAGAAGGAGTGGGAGGCAAATCAGGCACCGTGGTCATGGCGCGCATTGTGCGCATAATCCGCCGATGCTGTGGGACATCTTCTGCCGGGTCATCGACAACTTTGGCGACATTGGCGTGTGCTGGCGCCTGGCGCGCGACCTGGGCCAACGTGGCCATGCCGTGCGTTTGTGGGTGGATGATGCTTCGGCCCTGACGTGGATGGCGCCCGAGGTGCATTGGACAGACGCCGCCGGATCCGTCTTTCAGCGGGGCGTGGGATGCCCGGGGGTGACCGTGCACCACTGGGCCGAGGCCGAAGCCCTGGCCATTGACACCGCCATCCAGCCCGGCGAGGTCGTGATCGAGGCCTTTGGTTGCGAACCGCCTGAGCCCTTCGTTCAGCGCATGCAGCGCCCCACCCCACCCGCCTGGATCAATCTGGAGTACCTGAGCGCCGAAGCTTATGTAGAACGCTGCCACGGCCTGCCCTCTCCCATCAGCACTGGCGCAGGCGCCGGGCTGGTGAAGCGCTTTTTCTACCCCGGCTTCACGCCCCGAACCGGCGGTCTGCTGCGCGAGCCAGCCCTGATAAAAGTTCAACAAGCCCTGAGCACCGACACACGGATGGCCTGGCTGCACCGCCTGGGGGTGCCTGCCACCCCGGCTGACGCCCTGGTCTCCGTGTTCTGCTACGCCCAGGCCCCCGTGGGTGCGCTGTTGCAGCAGTTACAACACCGCGCATTGGCGAACGCGGAGCGTACCCGGGTGCTGCTCACACCGGGACACGCCAGCCGACTGGCTCAGGCCTGGGCTGACACCGGCGCCTGGAGCCGCCCCAAACACGACCACGCCCCGGGGCTGCACCTCCACCACCTGCCCGCGCTGCCCCAGGCCGAGTTCGACACCCTGCTGTGGACCTGCCATCTGAACCTGGTGCGGGGAGAGGACTCGGCCGTGCGGGCCTTGTGGGCAGGCCGTCCGCATGTATGGCACATCTACCCCCAGGATGACGGCGTGCATGCCGACAAGCTGCGGGCATTCATGACTCGTTGGATGCAGGACTGGCCGACCGAACTGCGAGACAGCGTGGGCGCCTGGTGGACTGCCTGGAATGGCCTGACGGACCAGGCTGGAGACCCAGGCGACCTCCCCCCAGCGCTGCCGCCCTTGCCCGACTGGCGGGGTGAGGCCACAGCCTGGGCGCAACACAGCCGCCTCAGCCGCGAGATCGCCCTGAATCAGTCAGATCTGTGCAGTCAGCTGATGGAGTTTGCGCGTGGTTTTGGCACCCGGCCAGGGTAGAATCTCAGGCTTTGCGCAGGCCATCATGGCGCGCGCCCTGTCTGGGGCGCCCCAGCACGCCACGCGCAGTTCCAGATTCAGACCGACTCAGACGACCCGAACGGGAATCCACCATGAAACTCGCACAAGAAATCCGCGCTGGCAACGTGATCATGCAGGGCAAGGACCCGATGGTCGTGCTCAAGACCGAATACAGCCGTGGCGGCCGTGGCGCAGCCACCGTTCGCATGAAAATGAAGAACCTGCTGAACGGCGCTGGCGCCGAAGTGGTCTTCAAGGCTGACGACAAGATGGACCAGATCATCCTCGACAAGAAGGAGTGCACCTACAGTTACTTCGCCGATCCGATGTATGTATTCATGGACGCCGAATACAACCAGTTCGAGGTGGAAGCCGAGAACATGGGTGACGCCGTCAACTACCTGCAAGACGGCATGGAGGTGGAAGTGGTGTTCTACGACGGCAAGGCCATCTCGGTCGAACTGCCCACCACCATCGTGCGCGAAATCGAAACCGAACCCGCCGTCAAGGGCGATACCTCGGGCAAGGTCATGAAGCCTGCTCGCATCGTCGGCACCGGCTTCGAAATCTCGGTGCCCCTGTTCGTGGAGTCGGGTGACAAGATCGAAATCGACACCCGTACCAACGAATACAAGAAGCGCGTCTGAGCCCTGAGGCCGGTCCTGCTGATCGATCAAGGCACCTTCGGGTGCCTTTTTCGTGGGCGCATGGTCTCGCCCACCAGCCCAGCCGCTTCAGATGATGCGCGCGGCAAATCGCTCGATGGCCTTCGTGGGGCCGGCCACCACCAGCAAATCGCCCACCTGGATCACGGTGTCCGGCTTGGCGTAAATGAAATCCTGGTGACGGCGCTTGATGCCCACCACGGTGATACCGTACTTCTGTCGGATATTGGATTCTGACAAAGGCTTGCCATGGCTTTCACGCATGGAGCGTGTCTTGGCAATCGCAAAGCTGTCTTCGAACTCGATGAAGTCGATCATCTTGCCGGTCACCAGGTGGGCCACACGTTGACCCATGTCGGCCTCCGGATAGACCACATGGTGGGCGCCCACCTTCTCCAGGATGCGCCCGTACTGAGGGGTGGTGGCCTTGGCCCAAATGTCCTTGACCCCCACCTGGCTGAGGTTGAGTACCGTCAACACGCTCGACTCGAGGTCGGTACCGATGCTGACCACTGCATGGGCAAAATCCTGCACGCCCAGTTGCTTGAGCGTTTCGATGTCGGTGGTGTCGGCTTGCACCACGTGCGGCAGTTTGCCGGCCAACGCTTGAACGCCATCCGCATTGTCATCGATGCCCAGCACATCATGGCCCAGTTCATGGAGCGCCAGCGCTACCGACGAACCAAAACGGCCCAGGCCGATCACGACCACACTGTCACCGGCCAGTCTTTTCTCACCCAACAATTGGCTTCTCCTCAGGATAACGGTAAGGACGACGCGTGTGGTTCATGGCCAGGGCAACGGCGAGCGTCACGACGCCCACGCGCCCGACAAACATCAACACCACCAGCACCAACTGACCCGCAGGAGGAAACTGAGCCGTGATGCCCGTCGACAAGCCCACCGTGGCAAACGCCGAAATCACCTCAAACAACACGACGTGGTAAGGCAGATCCGTCATAGGTAACAACAGCATCATGGCCAGCACGATCACGGCCGAGCTCAGCACCAGAATGGTCAGCGCCTGCCGCTGAGCAGACTCCGCCACCCGTCGTCCGCGGTACTCGACATCGGCCCGGCCACGCACCTCGCTCCAGACCACCAGCAGCAGCAGGAAGAAAGTGGTCACCTTGACCCCGCCCGCCGTGCCCGCGCTGCCCCCCCCGATGAACATCAGGAGATAGTGCAGGGTCATCGACGGAATGCTCATGGCCCCGATATCAATGGCATTGAACCCCGCCGTGCGGGCAGACACCGAGGTGAAAAGAGCAACCAGCCAGGCATCCAGGGTGGACATGGCGCCCAGGGTTTCATCCCTGCCGCGCTCAAACGCGAACACACCCACCATACCAATGACCAGCAACGCCACACTGCCCCACAAGGTGAGCGAGGCATGCATCGACAGTCGGACATTCGAGCGCCTCTTGAGGATCAACTCATGCAGCACCGGAAACCCGAAACCGCCAATCGCAATGGCCAGCATCAGCGGAAACAGAATCACCGGGTCGGTGGCAAAGCCCACCATGCTGTTGGCATAGGTCGAAAAGCCTGCGTTGTTGAACGCTGATATCGCATGAAAGAGCCCCAGCCAGGCCGCTCGTGGCAAGGGCTCGTCGTAGGCGATCCACCATTGCATGGTCAGGACCAGCGCCGCCAGGGTCTGAACCACCACCGTGATCACTAAAACGATGGCCGCCACGCCTTTCACGTCACCCACCGACAAGGAATGGGTCTCGGCCTGCAAAAGCAGCTTGGAACTCAGCCGCATCTGACGGTTGACCAGGAAGCCCAGCAGAGCCGCTGAGGTCATCATGCCGAAGCCCCCCAACTGAATCAACGCCAGAATGACCACCTGCCCAAACGGCGTCCAGTAGGTTCCGGTGTCCACCAGCGCCAGACCCGTCACGCAGACAGCTGACGTGGCGGTGAACAATGCCGTCATGACGCTGATGTCAACGCTGGCGTCCACCCGCGACATGGGCAACATCAGCAACCCGGTCCCCACCAGCACAGCCACCAGGAAGGCCAGGACCAGCGCCGTGGTAGGCTGGGTGAGCTGCCCCCGCTGGATCATGCCACCTCATCCCCCACGTGGGGCCGCTGATGCGCCAGGCGCATCACCTCACTGGGCAGGTGGTGCTTGAGGGTGTGGTCGGACCACACCTGGCGCCAGCGCCGCGCGCCCTTCAGGCCGTGGTACAGCCCCAGAATGTGGCGAATGACCTGCGGCCAGCGCACCTCGCCGTGTTCCCAGCCCTTGGTGCGCGCCATCTGGTGCTCCACATAGGCCACCATGGCCGCCTCGACGGCCTCGCGCGTGAGGGGCTCACTGCGCCCCGGCTGACCGAAGAACAACTCGTCCCACTCGCTGAGCATCCAGGGCGTGTGGTACGCCGCCCGCCCCACCATTACCCCATCCAGGGCCACGTCGTCCAGCACGGCCCCGGGCTGCAATTGCGCCAGGCAGGCCGCGTTGTCGGCCAGCCCGCCATTGATGACGATGGTCAGGTGCGGAAAGTCGCGCTTGAGCTGATGCACGAAGCCGTAGCGCAGTGGCGGGATCTCGCGGTTTTCTTTCGGGCTCAGGCCTTTGAGCCAGGCATTGCGTGCGTGCACGATGAAGACCTCGCAGCCCGCGTTGGCCACCGTGCCGACAAAGTCGCGCACGAAGTCGTAGCTTTCGATCTTGTCGATGCCAATGCGGTGCTTGACGGTGATGGGCACCTTGGGGTCGCCGCCCACCGCGTCGATCATGGCCTTGACGCAGTCGGCCACCAGCGTGGCCTCGCTCATCAAACAGGCGCCAAACGCACCGCGCTGCACCCGCTCGCTGGGGCAACCACAGTTCAGGTTGACTTCGTCATAGCCCCACTGTTGCGCCAGTCGGGCGCAGTGGGCCAGATCAGCGGGCTCGCTGCCGCCCAGTTGCAAGGCCACCGGATGCTCTTCGGCGTTGTAGTCCAGAAAGCGGTGCATCCGGCCATGCACCAGCGCGCCGGTGGTCAGCATCTCGGTGTACAGGCGCGCATGGCGGCTCAGCAGCCGGTGAAAGTAGCGGCAATGCGGGTCGGTCCAGTCGAGCATGGGCGCCACACAGGCGCGCCAGGGGCTCAGGCCCGTGACCGGATCCCGTGCAGGCTGGTGGGTGGGGCGCAGTTCGGCGCCAGGGGCAGGCGACATCAAGGGCAGATCAGACATGAGGAGCGAAGTGTACGCATCCCGGAGGGGCTCATCACAGGGGTTCAGCCAGATCGCGCAGCGGATGCGCATGCAGGGGCCACACCGGCTCGAAAAAAGCCTCCACCATCGCTGGCGTCACCTCGGCCACGCGGGCCGGTTGCCAGCGAGGCGCATGATCCTTGTCCACCACCAGGGCACGCACCCCCTCCACGGTCTCGCTGGCCGCCCCCTTGCGCAGCTGGAAGCAGTGCCGAACCATGGTGCGCTCCATGCGGAACACCTCGGCCAGGGGCATACTACGCGCACGGCGAATTTGCTCCAGCGTCACGGCCATCATCAATGGCGAATGCCCTTCCATCTGACGCAGGGTGACCTGAGCCCACTCACTGACATCGGTGCGCAGGCTGGCCTCAATCTCAGCCAGCGTGGGCAGGCTGAAGTGCCGGTTGATCTGCTCCAGATGCTGGGTGATGGTGGCCTCTGGCAGTTGCTGCAGGCCGTGCGCCTGAACATGACTGCCCAGGCGAGCCATCAGCTCATCGGCATCGGCTGCCGGGTGGGTACGCAAGGCTGACAGAAAGATGGACAGGCTGGCACCGTGGGCGTGCTCGTCGGCCAGCCCCAGGGTGAGTGCATCCGTCAGATGCAGATGCGGCCCGACCACCCCCAGGTACTCGCCCACCGCATCGCGACAGCGCGACAAGAAGTAGCCGCCCGCCACGTCCGGGAACAAGCCAATACGGGTCTCGGGCATGGCCATGCGCGTCGACTCCGTCACCACGCGCCACTGGCAGCCCTGAGCCAAACCCATACCACCGCCCATGCACACGCCCTCGATCCAGGCCACCGTGGGTTTGGGATAGACATAGATCAGGTGATCCAGTGCGTACTCTTCCGTGAAGAAGTCATCCAGCGCCAGATCGCCCGCCAGGGCCGCGTCGTGCATGAAGCGGATGTCGCCACCCGCGCAAAAGTGCGTGGCTGGATGCTTGCCGTCCACCGCAGGACGCGCGCTGCCTCGAAGCAAGACAGCATGCACGGCGGCGTCCTGCGCCCAGCCGCGCAGCACCACGCTCAACTCGCGCACCATCTCCAGCGTCAGCGCATTCAGCGCCTGCGGACGGTTCAGGGTGATCAGCCCCAGGCCACCCACGACCTCGGTCAGCACCGCACTTTTCTGGCTCATGGCCCACCCTGCCTGGTCAACGCACGGCAGACCACCTGCAGTGCCCGTCAAAGCATAGACCAAACCCCGCCTGCCAGGGCCTCTCAGGCGGGCATCGGGCTGGCATCAGGCGGGCATCCGCTGAATGATGCGCTCGATGTTGCGCTCGGCTAGCGCCGCCACCGACAGCGCCGGGTTGGCCACCAAGGAATCCGGGAACAGGGCCGCATCCATCACGTAGAGTCCGGGGTAGTTTTTCACTTGCCCCACATCGTCCGTGGCCAAACCAATCGGGCATCCGCCCAAGGGATGGTAGGTGGCGTTGTCGCCCACCGTCTTGCCACCGAACCAACTGCGGCTGTAGGTGGACCAGTTGGCCCGGTTGATCTTGTCGTACACGGCGCGGGCGCTTTTGACGGGCTCCTCCTTGGCCGTGGCCGACCACTGCAACACCGACTGCTGCTGTTGCGTGTCGTAGGCAAACTGCCCCAACTCGGGGGTTTGCGTCATGGTGATGTGGGCCGTGCTGAACAGGTCGATTCCCAGCGGAATCGCGATGTTCATGGAATAGACAGGCTGGTTTCGGTGGTCCCAGGCATCAATGCCAGTGGCCGGCAGCACCGAGGTCTTGCTGCCTGTGGGCGTGTAGACATTGCGCACCATGAAGATCTCGCCATTCGAACTCCAGCGTGTGCCGACGTGCTCATTCAGCTTGGGCAAAGTACCTGTCGCGCGGGCCTTGACCAGCAGCCCGGTGCTGCCCATGCTGCCTCCGGCCAGGTACAGCCGATCACAACTGATCACCCGCGTGGCCAGCACCTGGCCACTCACATCGATCTGGCGCGTTGAGACCTGATAACGCCCATCAGGCGCCTGGGTCACGGCAGTGACCTCGGTCAGGGGCTGGATACGCACCAGGCCCGTGCCCACCGCTTCGGCCAGATAGGTCTTGTCCAGGCTCTTCTTGCCATGGTTGTTGCCAAAGCCCCCCTCATTGCCCAACGCCGACTTGGGCACCAACCCCGCCTCTTCCTGCTCCATGTAGGCCATGTCGTAGCCTGAATCCAGCGTGCGCCACTGAAAGCCTGCCTTCGCGGCCTGAGCACATGCCACCCGCGCATAGCGGTGATACGCGCTCGACTGCAGGTAGCCAGCACGAATCTTGTTGGCCCCCAGGCCTGCCAGCGCACGCGGGTAGTACACACGGTACATCTCATCCAGGTCGATGCTCGCGGGCATGATTCGCTGCAGGGTGTCGCGGTAGGGCGTGATCAGCATCGCCAGATTCACCAGCGAGCCACCACCGACACCACGCCCCAGGTACACATCCATGTTGGGCGACGACACCACGTCCAGGATGCCGGCCGACACCGGTACCTTCAAGAGGCTGCTGACCGGGATGACCCCGCCGATGGTGGAAAACACCGCCGTGATGCGGTCCTTGAACCACATGGCCCGCTCATCGGGCGAGAACGGCTTGCAAAAGATGTTGCCATCCTTGCCTGGGGTGTTCCACAACCGGCCCATCTCCAGCATGGTCACGGGCTGGCCGGCCTGCGCCAAACGCAGGGCGGTCACCGCGCCCCCATAACCTGTGCCTACGACCAGATGGCGCACATGCTCATCCGCCTGCGCGGCGTAGGCCTCGTCGGTCATCAGGCCCGCCATGAGCGCTGCGGAGGGCATCACGCTTGCAGACATCAGCTTGCCGGGCAAGGCCACGCTGCGCAATCCCAAATGCCCCCCGATGGCCAGCACCCGCTGTCCCCAGGCCCGTCGACTCATCTGCTTGCTGTGGCTCATGGCGCCCTCTCTTGACGAGGTTGGTTCAACAGCGGGCAACCATAAGAAAAAAGCCCGCGAACGGCATGTGCCGTGCGGGCCATCTGTTCACCGTGGCAACCATCTCTCGGGTAAGCCCCGGGACTCACGGCCGACGGTGAGCGCGAAAACGCGCCAGAGGAAGAACGCAGTCGATCAGGCGTTGGCTTCACGCGAAGCACGCTTGCGATCGTGCTCCTTCAGGTGACGCTTGCGCAGACGGATGCTCTTGGGGGTGATTTCCACCAGCTCATCGTCATCGATGAAGTCCACGCCGTACTCCAGCGTCAACTCGATCGGCGGCGTGATCTTGATGGCATCTTCCTTGCCCGAGACGCGGAAGTTGGTCAGCTGCTTGGTGCGGGTAGCGTTCACCACCAGATCGTTCTCGCGGCTGTGGATGCCCACGATCATGCCTTCGTACACGGGGTCGCCAGCCTTCACGAACATGCGGCCGCGATCGTCCAGCTTGCCCAGGGCGTAGGTGAAGATTTCGCCATCGTCCATCGAGATCAGCACGCCGTTCTTGCGACCACCGATTTCGCCCTTGTGCGGCTCGTAGCCGTCAAAGATCGACGAGATCAGCCCCGAGCCACGCGTCAGGTTCATGAACTCGTTGTTGAAGCCGATCAGGCCACGCGCCGGGATGCGGTACTCCAGGCGCACGCGGCCATGACCATCCGGCTCCATGTTGATCAATTCGCCCTTGCGCAGCCCCAAGGCCTGCATCACGCCGCCCTGGTGGATTTCTTCCACGTCAGCCGTGACCAGCTCCATGGGCTCGCACTTGACGCCGTCGATCTCCTTGAACATCACGCGCGGCTTGGATACGGCCAGCTCATAGCCTTCACGGCGCATGTTTTCCAGCAGGATGGTCAGGTGCAACTCACCGCGACCACACACCTCGAAAACACCATCCTCGTCGGTTTCCTTCACGCGCAGGGCCACGTTGTGCTGCAGCTCTTTCTGCAGGCGATCCCAGATCTGACGGCTGGTCACGAACTTGCCTTCACGGCCCGCCAGCGGCGAGGTGTTCACGCAGAAGTTCATGGTCAGGGTGGGCTCGTCCACCTTCAGCATGGGCAGCGGCGTGGGGTTGGCCGGGTCGGTGACGGTCACACCAATGCCAATTTCTTCAATGCCGTTGATCAGCACGATCTCGCCGGGGCCCGCTTCGGTCACCTGCACGCGATCCAGGCCCTGGAAGGTCAGCACCTGGTTGATGCGACCCTTGACCGCCTGGCCGTCCGGCCCTTCCATGACCACCACATCCATGCCGGGCTTGACCTTGCCAGCGTTGACACGGCCCACACCGATGCGGCCGACGAAGCTGTTGTAGTCCAGTGCCGAAATCTGCAACTGCAGAGGGGCATCAGCATTGCCGTTGTGCGGCTGCACGTGCTTGAGGATGGTCTCGAACAGGGCCGACATGTCAGGGCCCCACTGAGCGCCCGGCTCGCCCTCTTCCAGCGACGACCAGCCGTTGATGCCCGAGGCGTACACCACGGGGAAGTCCAGCTGTTCGTCGGTCGCGCCCAGCTTGTCGAACAGGTCGAAGGCGGCGTTGATCACAGCGTCAGGCTTGGCACCTGGCTTGTCGACCTTGTTGACCACCACGATGGGCTTGAGGCCCAGGGCCAGCGCCTTCTTGGTCACGAAGCGAGTTTGGGGCATCGGGCCTTCTTGCGCATCGATCAGCAGCACCACGCCGTCCACCATGGACAGTGCACGCTCGACCTCACCGCCGAAGTCCGCGTGGCCCGGGGTGTCGACGATGTTGATGTGGGTGCCCTTCCAGCTCACGGCGCAGTTTTTGGCCAGGATGGTGATGCCACGCTCACGTTCGATGGCGTTGTTGTCCATCACGGTATCGACGACCTTCTCGTGCTCGGCGAAGGTGCCGCTTTGGCGCAAGAGTTGATCCACCATGGTGGTTTTGCCATGGTCCACGTGGGCGATGATGGCGATGTTGCGAATCTGGGTGCTCATGAAAAAGCTCTCTGGTCTGGAATCAGGGGGGCGCGGTGCTGGCCTGGACGAGCAGGCCCTGGATCTCCGCCGGGCTCAGCAGGCGGTTGGGAATCAACTCGCCGCCTTGCACATGGGCGCTGCCCAACAGAATGCGACGTGAGGAATCTTGTGGGGCTGCCGGATGCGGGCCATAAACCCGAACCTGCGGCATATTGCCCAAGGACACCCGGCGGCGCAATCCCGTGAGAAAGCGGGCCGCCTCGGCCTCGGGCAGGTTGACATCGGGCCAGTCGGCCAGCAGCACATCGGCAGGCCGAAGCCATTCGTCTCGCTCAGCCTCGCTCATGGCTTGCAGGGCGTCCAGGGTGACCGCGGCGTCCAGCGACACCCCGCCACTGCCGGTACGTCGCAGGCCCACCAGGTGCGCACCGCAGCCCAGGTGTTCACCGATGTCTTGGGCCAGGGTGCGGATGTAGGTGCCTTTGCTGCAGCGCACGTCGATCACCACCCGGTCATCATCGACCGCAAGGATGTCAATCGAGTGAATGGTGACTCGGCGGGGCTCGCGCCCGATCTCGATGCCCTCTCGGGCGTATTCATACAGCGCGCGACCAGCGTGCTTGAGGGCCGAGTACATGGGCGGCACCTGATCAATGGGGCCCACGAAGGCCTGACAGGCGGGCATCAGCCGCTCCATGGCCCGCATCTCGGGCAGCACATCGCGGCGGCTCAGCACCTCGCCCTCGGCATCGCCGGTGGTGGTGGTCTCGCCCAGCTTCAGCGTGGCGGTGTAGCGCTTGTCAGCGTCCAAGGACACCTGCGAGAACTTGGTGGCGGCACCAAAACACAGCGGCAGCAGGCCCGTGGCCAGAGGGTCCAGCGTGCCCGTGTGACCGGCCTTCTCGGCTCGGAACAAGCGCTTGACCTTCTGCAAGGCATCGTTGCTCGACAGGCCGAGAGGCTTGTCGAGCAGCAGCACACCGTGCACCTGGCGCCGGGGCAACCGTGCAGGACGTGTAGGGGACGATGCGGTCGGGCTGTTCACGGTATGAGGATGTCAGTGCGTGCCCTGGTCTCTGGGGGACGGCTCACCGCCCTGGGCGGCTGAGGGGGCCTCCCCGTCGTCCTTGGCCTTGTCGGCCACGGCCCGCGTGATCAGCGCGCTGAGCTCGGCCGCCCGCTCGGTGGTGCGGTCAAAGTGGAAATGCAGCGTGGGCACGGTGTGAATCTGCAGGCGCTTGAACAGGCCATTGCGCAGAAACCCCGCCGCTTCATTCAAGCCGGCTTCACACTCGTTGGGCTCGCCAATCAACAGCGAAAAATAGATCTTGGCGTGCGCATAGTCCGGCGTCACCTCTACGCTGTTGAGGGTGACCATGCCGATGCGCGGATCCTTCAATTCACGGATGAGTTCAGCCAGATCACGCTGGATCTGGTCAGCGACACGCAGGCCGCGGTTGGGAATGGATCGTTTATGGCGCATGGTGAACTCCAGCAGGGCTGCATCGGTGGGCTCAGGCCGCCCCCCTTTCAAGCACAAACCCCGCCTGGGGTCAGGCGGGGCTGCAGGGGATGGCGTCGTAACCGGATTACAGGGTACGGGCCACTTCCTTGATTTCGAAGAACTCAAGGACGTCGCCTTCCTTGATGTCGTTGTAGCCCTTGATGTTGAGACCACACTCGAAGCCCTCGCGAACTTCCTTGACATCGTCCTTGAAGCGCTTGAGGCCCTCCAACTCGCCGGTGTAGATGACCACGTTGTCGCGCAGCAGGCGCAGCTTGGCGCTGCGACGCACGACACCGCCGGTGACCATACAGCCCGCGATGGTGCCAATCTTCGAGGCCACGAACACCTGACGGATCTCGGCCGAGCCGATGATCTCTTCGCGCTGCTCGGGAGCCAGCATGCCGCCCATCGCTGCCTTCACATCGTCCACAGCGTCGTAGATGATGTTGTAGTACCGAATGTCAACGCCGTTGTGCTCGGCCACCTTGCGGGCATTGGCATCCGCACGGGTGTTGAAGCCGATGAGCACCGCCTTCGACGCGATGGCCAGGTTGACATCGGATTCGGAAATGCCGCCCACGGCCGCGTGCACCACCTGCACACGCACCTCGTCGGTCGACAGCTTGAGCAACGACGCGGCCAGAGCTTCTTGAGAACCTTGCACATCGGCCTTGATGATGAGCGGCAGGGTCTGGACGTCGCCGCCCTGGCCCATTTGCTCAAACATGCTTTCCAGCTTGGCAGCCTGTTGCTTGGCCAACTTGACGTCGCGGTACTTACCTTGACGGAAGGTGGCGATTTCACGGGCACGGCGTTCGTCGGCCAGCACCATGAACTCATCACCAGCCAACGGCACGTCGGTCAGGCCTTGGATCTCCACCGGGATCGACGGGCCTGCCTCGTTGGCGGGCTTGCCATCTTCGTCCAGCATGGCGCGAACGCGACCATACGAAGCCCCGGCCAGCACCACGTCACCACGCTTGAGCGTACCGGACTGCACCAGCACCGTGGCCACCGGACCACGCCCCTTGTCCAGGCGGGCTTCGATCACCAGACCCTTGGCCATGGCGTCCTTGGGTGCCTTCAGCTCTAACACTTCGGCTTGCAGCAGCACGTTTTCCAGCAGTTCATCAATGCCTTGGCCGGTCTTGGCCGACACCGGGCAGAACGGCGATTCACCACCGTAGGCCTCAGGCACCACCTCCTCGGCGATCAGCTCTTGCGTCACGCGCTCGAGGTTCACACCAGGCTTGTCGATCTTGTTGACCGCCACCACGATGGGCACGCCAGCGGCCTTCGCGTGGTGGATGGCTTCCTTCGTTTGCGGCATGACGCCGTCGTCGGCCGCCACCACCAGGATGACGATGTCGGTGGCTTTGGCACCGCGAGCACGCATGGCCGTGAAGGCTTCGTGACCCGGGGTGTCCAGGAAGGTGATCATGCCGCGCGGCGTATCGACGTGATAGGCGCCAATGTGCTGCGTGATGCCGCCGGCTTCGCCTGCCGCTACACGAGAGGCGCGGATGTAGTCCAGCAGCGAGGTTTTACCGTGGTCAACGTGACCCATGACGGTGACCACCGGCGCGCGGGGGAACACCTCAGCGTCTTGCTGGGCGTGTTCTTCTTCCAGGAAGGCATCCGGATCATCCAGCTTGGCGGCAAAGGCCTTGTGGCCCATTTCCTCCACCAGGATCATGGCGGTTTCCTGATCCAGTTGCTGGTTGATGGTGACCATCTGGCCCAGCTTCATCAGCTGCTTGATCAGCTCGGTGGCCTTGACCGACATCTTGTGCGCCAGATCGGCCACCGAGATGGTTTCAGGCACGTGCACTTCCAGGATCTGCGGTTCGCTCGGCGGGACGAAGGTTGACGCGTTGTCGTTGCGATCGCCACGACGACCGCCCTTGCCACCGGGGGCCTTCCAGCCATTGCGGCCAGCGCCTGCAGCAGCATCGGCGCGACCCTTGGCGGGCGCGCCGCGCTTCTTGGTGTCATCAGCCCAGCTGGACGACAGCTTCTCGGACTTGACCGACTTCTTGTCGCCCGGCTTGGCGCCAGCGCCAGCCGTGGCCCCGGAGTCACCCGCTGCCATCTTGGGCTTATGGATGGTGCCCTTGATGCCAGCCGCGTCGGCGGGCTTGGCTTCTTCGGGCTTCTTGGCCGTCAGCACCTTCTTGGGTGCGTTCATCATGGCGCGAATGGCCGCAGCCTCGGCCTCGGCAGCCTTGCGGCGACGCTCCAGGTCGGCCAAGCGCTTTTGCTCCTCGGCTTCAATGTCGGCAGCCTTGAGCACTCGAACGGCAGGCGCAGCCTTGGGCGCCTCTACGGCGTCTGTGGCCTTGTCAGCCTCCGCGGTCTTGGCAGGTTCGGCCTGCGGCGCGACCTCAGAGGCCGCCTCTGCGACCGGCTTGGCCTCGGCCTTGTCTTCAGGTGCACGCAAGGTGCCGCCCTTGGCCACGCGCTGAGCGGCGGCCGTCAACGCAGCAGCTTCTGCCCGAGCGGCCTGCTGGGCTGCAGCGCGACGGGCTGCAACGGCCTCACGCTCGTTGTCATCTTCGCTCACGTCACCAGCGGGCGCAACAGCGACGACCTTGGCGGCCGCTTCACGCTCAGCAGCCTCACGGGCGGCGCGCTCGGCGAGTTCGCGGGCACGGGCCTCGGCTTCTTCCCGCTCACGACGCTCTTGCTCTTCGCGCAGGCGGCGGGCTTCCGCCAGCTCGGCCTCCTGCTGTCGCAGGGCCTCAGCCTGGGCGCGGGCTTCTTCTTCGCGGCGCAGCAGCTCGGCGTCAACGGCCACGGGCGCACCCTCAGGCGCATCATCACGCTTGACAAAGACCCGCTTTTTCTTGACCTCGACCTGGATGGTCCGGGCCCTGCCGGAGGCATCGGCCTGCTTGATTTCAGACGTCGACTTGCGCGTCAGGGTGATCTTCTTGCGATCACCGCCGGCGGTGCCGTGAGCGGTGCGCAGGTGGTCCAGCAGGCGCTCCTTGTCGGCTTCCGTGAGCACGTCTTCGGGCGATGCCTTGGGCACGCCCGCAGACTGTAGCTGCTCCAGCAGTGTCGCTGCCGGGCGGTTCAATTCCGCGGCAAATTGTGCGACGGTGGTCACGGCCATTGTTCAGATCCTTGCGATGAGCTTACGTAAAAATTGTGGCGGCGTCAGGGGGACGAGGTTGATCAGGCGAACCAGTGTTCGCGTGCCTTGAGGATCAGAGCACGTGCCTGCTCCTCGGAAACCCCGGTCATGTCGGTGAGCTCGTCCACCGCCAGGTCAGCCAGGTCGTCACGGGTATGGATGCCAGCTTCGGCCAGCTTGGCAATCAGTTCAGGTGTCAGACCGTCCATGCCCTTGAGGCTTTCGGACAGTGCTTCCACGTCTTCTTCCTTGGCGATTTCCATCGTCAACAGCGCATCCTTGGCACGGGTGCGCAGTTCATTGACGGTGTCTTCGTCGAACGCTTCGATCGACAGCATCTCCTGGATGGGCACGTAGGCAACTTCTTCCAGGCTGGTGAAGCCTTCGGCGATCAGGATGTCGGCCACCTCTTCATCCACGTCGAGCTTGTCGACGAAGAGCTTACGCACACTTTCACTTTCAACCGCTTGCTTCTGGGCCGATTCTTCGGCCGTCATGATGTTGATGCGCCAGCCGGTCAGGTCCGAGGCCAGACGAACGTTCTGGCCACCACGCCCAATGGCGATGGCCAGGTTTTCTTCGTCCACGACCACGTCCATGGCGTGCTTTTCTTCGTCCACGAAAATGGACTGCACGTTGGCAGGGGCCAAGGCGCCGATCACGAACTGAGCGGGATCTTCAGACCACAGCACGATGTCCACACGCTCGCCAGCCAGTTCGTTGGTGACGGCGGTCACGCGAGAGCCACGCACCCCCACACAGGTACCGATGGGGTCGACGCGCTTGTCGTGCGACAGCACGGCGATTTTGGCGCGCGAGCCTGAATCACGGGCGCAGCTCTTGATCTCGAGCAGGCCTTGCTCGATCTCGGGCACTTCCTGACGAAAGAGCTCGATCATGAAATCAGGGGCTGAACGCGACAGCATGATCTGAGGGCCACGCTGAGTGGGGTCCACGCCCAGGATGTAGGCACGAACGCGGTCACCCGAACGCAGGTTTTCCTTCGGGATCATCTCGGTACGCTTCAGGCGACCTTCCACACGACCGGATTCAACGATCACATCGCCCTTGTCTAGTCGCTTGACGGTGCCCACGAAAATGCGCTCGCCGCGAGACAGGAAGTCGTTGAGCAGTTGCTCACGCTCGGCGTCGCGGATCTTTTGCAGGATGACCTGCTTGGCCGCCTGGGCGCCAATGCGACCGATGGGCACCGACTCAACGCTTTCTTCGATGTAATCGCCCACATCGATGTCCTCGATGCGGTCACGGGCATCCGACAGGATTTCTTCGGAATCGGGGTTCTGCAAGCCCGCCTCATCGGGCACGACCAGCCAGCGGCGGAAGGTTTCGTACTCGCCCGTTTCACGGTCGATCGAGACACGAATGTCCACTTCGCCCTGGTAGAGCTTCTTGGTGGCCGAGGCCAACGCCAGTTCCACCGCACCGAACACCACATCGCGCTCCACGCTCTTTTCGCGGGAAATGGCGTCCACCAACATCAGCAATTCGCGATTCATTTATTCTGACCTCCGAGTTCTTCCGCCTCATCTACGGCAACCTGACCTGCCGCAGCAGGGGCTGCGGCTCTGCGACCCTTGAAACTCACCACGGGCACCAACCGTGCCTCGCGAATTTCATCGAGCGTGAAACCCATCACTTCATCCACTTCCTGCGGCGCCACAGGCTCACCCTTGGCAGCCGCTTTGGCCTGCTTCTTGGCGGCGGTGCGCGACAAAGGCGCACGCGGCTGGGCCGGCGGCAGTACCAAGCCCCAAGCCTGGCCGGCTTCCACCTGCTCGGCCGTGCCGTCGGGCGAGGCGCACAGGGTGCCGGTGTAGCGCTTGCGTCCCTGGAAGGGGTGTTTGAGCACGATCTCGATCTGCTCGCCCTGGAAACGCGCGAAATGCGCCGGCGTTTTCAGGGGGCGATCAACGCCAGGCGAGGAGACCTCCAGCCGGGCGTAATCTGCATCGACCGTCTCGAGTGCGTACTGCAACTGCCGGGTGACCTTTTCGCAATCATCCACCGTGACCAGGTCGCCGGGCAGGTCGTAGACCTGATCAGGCAGGCGATCGATGTACACGCGCAACAAGCCCTGTGTACTGCGTTCGCAATCCACAAGCTCAAAGCCGAGCCCCGTGACGGTGCTCTCGATCAGGTTCAACCAGGATGACATCCAGCGTAGGTAATCGACAGAAAACAGTTGCGCAAAAAAAATGGGCTGGAAAAATCCGCCCACACGTACATACACGAGACGAACTGCTTTGAAAGCACCACACGCAGCCATCAGACTGCGCGAAGACTACCAAAGAGCCAAACACAGATTTTAGCCTGAGGAAAGGCGGCAATCAAGGCTCGCGCTTGAAATTCCTCTGGCATGCGACACCCGTGCCAGAATCCGGGGTTGATTCCGACCATTCATATGGAGTGCCCATGGGTTTTCTTGCTGGCAAACGCCTGCTCATCACCGGCCTGCTGTCCAACCGTTCCATCGCCTACGGCATTGCCCGGGCCTGCCACCGTGAAGGGGCCGAGTTGGCCTTCAGTTATGTGGGCGAGCGCTTCAAGGACCGCATCACCGACTTCGCCAAGGAATTCAACTCCGACCTGATTTTTGACTGTGACGTGGGCAGCGACGAGCAGATCGCCCAGATGTTTGCCGATCTGGCCAAGGTGTGGCCCACGTTTGACGGATTCGTCCACTCGATCGGTTTTGCACCGCGTGAGGCCATCGCCGGCGACTTTCTGGATGGGCTGTCTCGCGAGGCGTTCCGGGTGGCCCATGACATCTCGGCGTACAGCTTTCCGGCCATGGCCAAGGCGGCTTTGCCCTATCTGAACCCCAAGTCGGCCCTGCTGACCCTGTCATACCTGGGCGCCGAGCGCATCGTGCCCGCCTACAACACCATGGGCCTGGCCAAGGCCTCGCTGGAGGCCTCGGTGCGCTACACCGCCGCCAGCCTGGGCCCCAGGGGCATCCGGGTCAATGGCATCTCGGCAGGCCCGATCAAGACCCTGGCCGCCTCAGGCATCAAGGGTTTCAGCAAGATCTTGAGTGTGGTGGAACAAAACGCGCCATTGCGCCGCAATGTGACCATTGAGGATGTGGGCAACGTGGCGGCATTCATGCTGTCCGACCTGGCTGGGGGCGTGACCGCTGAAATCACCCACGTGGACGGCGGTTTCAGCCACGTGATGGGCGGTCTGGGCGATATCACCGAGTGAAGGAGACGCTGCCATGAACCAGGATGAACTGAAAGCCCTGCTGCACACCCTGCACAGCGAACTGGCCGCCCGCCCTCAGGTGGACAACGCGACGCGTGAGGCCTTGGAGGCACTGGACGCCGACATCCAGCGCGTGCTGGCGCAAAGCGGCGATGCGGCCAATGATCCGCAAGGCCCGGGAGACCAGGACGACCTGACGGTGCTGGCCCAAACCCTGGAGGCCCGCCTGGAGGCCGAGCACCCGGTGCTGGTGGGTACCCTGCGCGATCTGATGGACCGCCTGGGCAAGATGGGGATCTGAGTTGGTCCGCGCTCACTGAGCCAAGGCCTGGCCAAGATCGGCCAGGCTGGCGGCCACCAGGGTGCGGGTGTAGGCGTGCTGCGGCTGCGTGAGCACCTGCTGCACAGGCCCGTGCTCGACCACCTGGCCGGACTTCATCACGATCACGTCGTGGGCCATGGCCGCCACTACCTCCACATCGTGGGTGATGAGCAGGTAGCTCAGGCCCCGCTCGCGCTGGAAACGCTGCAACAGGGCCAGGATCTGTTTCTGGATGGTCACGTCCAGGGCGCTGGTAGGCTCGTCCAGTACCAGCACCTGGGGCTCGACGATCAGCGCCCGCGCCATGGCCAGACGCTGGCGCTGTCCACCCGAGAACTCGTGCGGGTAGCGCGACAACAGGCGAGGAAACTGGGCCTCGGTCAGCCCCACCTCGGCCAGCATGGCCTCCACGCGTGCGCGACGTTGCGCCGCATCCACCTCCGGGTGGTGAATGAGCAGCCCCTCGCCCACCAGTTCTTCCACCGTCATGCGGGGTGAGAGTGACGAGAACGGGTCCTGAAACACCACCTGCACCTGCCGCCGCAAAGGTTTGTCGCGCCGGGGCTGGTGCTGCCAGGCCTGGCCCATGACGGTCAGCCTCCCTTCTGCGGGCTGCAAACCCAGCGCGGCCAGCGCCAGTGTGGATTTGCCAGAGCCTGATTCACCGATCACGGCCAGCGTGTGACCGGCCTTGAGCTGGAAGTTGACGCCGCGCACGGCATCGAACCGACCTGAGCGAAACCAACCCGCCACACCGGGGCGTGGCACCTTGTAGCCCACGTCCACACCCTGCCCTTGCACCTGCACGGCCGCGTTGGCAGGGGGCTGGTAAGCGGTGTCGCGCAATGGGCGGCTGTCCAGCAGCTTGCGGGTGTAGGGGTGCTCAGGGGTGGTAAACACGGTTTGCACCGGGCCGGTTTCCACCAGCACACCGCGCTCCATCACGGCCACGCGGTCGGCAAAGTGGCGCACCAGGTGCAGGTCGTGCGTGATCATGAGCACCGCCATGCCATGTTGACGCTGCAAATCGGCCAGCAGATCGAGGATCTGGCCGCGCAGGGTCACATCCAGCGCGGTGGTGGGCTCGTCGGCCAGCAAGAGCTTGGGCTGACAGGCCAGTGCCATGGCGATCATGGCCCGCTGACGCTGCCCACCCGACAACTGGTGGGGGTAGGCCTGAGCCCGGCGCGCCGGCTCCGGGATGCCGGTGGTGGCCAGCAACTCCACCGCACGGCGCCAGGCTTCCTTGCGGGTGGTGAGCTGGTGCAACTCGATCACTTCAGCGATCTGGTCGCCAATCGTGTACAGCGGATTCAGCGCCGTCATGGGCTCCTGAAAGATGACGGCCACGTCGCGGCCGCGCACCTCGCGCAGGCTGGGCTCGTCCAGGGCCAGGAGGTCGCGCTGCCCTTCGGGCGTGTTGAGCCAGGCCTGGCCGCTCACCTGAGCCTGGGGCAGCAAGCGCAGCAGGCTGAGCGCCGTGATGCTCTTGCCCGAACCCGACTCCCCCACCAGGGCGAGTTTTTCGCCGGGGGCGATCTGCAGGTCCAGCCCGTGCACCACGGGCTTGCCGGCAAAGCCCACCTGCAGGCCACGCACATCGAGCAAAGGCACGGGGCCACTCATCACATCTGCTCCTTGCGGGGGTCCAGCGCATCACGCAGGGCATCGCCCATGAAGGTCAACAACAGCAAGGTGCTCACCAGCACCGCGAAGGTGGACAGCGAAATCCACCAGGCGTCAAGGTTGTTCTTGCCCTGCTCCAGCAACTCGCCCAGGCTGGGGGTGCCCAGCGGCACGCCCAGGCCCAGAAAGTCAAGCGACGTGAGCGCCAAAATGGCCGCACTCATGCGGAACGGCAGGAAGGTGACCACGGGCGTCATGCTGTTGGGCAGGATGTGGCGGCGGATGATCTGCCAGTTGCTCAGGCCCATGGCACGGGCGGCACGCACGTAATCCAGCTGGCGGTTGCGCAGGAACTCGGCGCGCACGTAATCCGACAGGCTGATCCAGCCAAACAGGCTTAGCAAGAGCAGCAGCAGGCCCAGGCTGGGCGAAAACACCGCCGAGAAGATGATGAGCAGGTACAGCTCGGGCATGGAGCCCCAGATCTCGATGCCCCGCTGCATGAAGAGGTCGGTGCGCCCACCATAAAAGCCCTGGATGGCCCCAACCACCACGCCCAGCAGCACGCCAATCGCCGTCAGCGCCAGGCCAAACAGCACCGACACGCGAAAGCCATACAGCAGGCGCGCGAACACATCACGGCCGCGATCATCGGTACCCAGCCAGTTCTCGGCCGATGGCGGCGCCGGGTTGGGCGAGGACGCAAAGTAATTGATGGTGCTGTGGTGCGATCGGTTCAGCGGGTACAACGCCCAATTGCCGGGCTGCTGGAATTGCTCAAGGATGAAGGGGTCGAGGTAGTCGGTCGAGGTTTCGAAATCACCACCAAAGGTGGTTTCGGGCAGGTCTTGCACCACGGGCACAAACCACTGGCCCTGGTAGCGCACCAGCAAGGGCTTGTCGTTGGAGATCAACTCGGCCACGAGGCTGAGCACCACCAGCATCACAAACAGCACCATGCTCCAGTAACCCGGGCGGTTTTGTTTGAACCGCAGCCAGGCGCGCCGGGATGGCGACAGGCCCAAGGGCACGGCCGGGGCCACAGAAGTGGAAGGGGTAGGCATCGTTGCGCTGCTCATGCTCAACCGTCCAGCTTCACACGGGGGTCGACCCACACATAACAAAGATCGCTGATGAGCTTGGTGAACAGGCCGATCAGGGTGAACAGGTACAAGGTGCCCATGACCACGGGGTAATCGCGCCGCATGACCGACTCGTACCCCAACAGGCCCAGGCCATCCAGGGTGAACAGGGTCTCAATGAGCAGCGAGCCCGCAAAGAAGGCGCCGATGAAGGCCGCAGGAAAGCCCGTCACCAGCGGGATCAGGGCGTTGCGGAACACGTGCTTCCACAACACGCGGCGCTCGGCCAGGCCTTTGGCGCGAGCTGTGAGCACGTACTGCTTGCGGATCTCGTCCAGAAACGCGTTTTTGGTGAGCATGGTGACCACGGCAAAACTGCCCAGCACGCTGGCCGTGACCGGCAAGGTGATGTGCCACAGATAATCCACCACCTTGCCCCACAGGCTGAGCTCTTCCCAGTTGGCCGAGGTAAGCCCGCGCAGCGGGAACCACTGCAGAAACGATCCGCCCCCAAACAGCACCAGCAAGGCCACACCCAGCACAAAGCCTGGGATGGCATAGCCCGCCAGCACGAGCAGGCTGGTCGTCATGTCAAAGCGTGAGCCTGCCCGCACCGCCTTGGCGATGCCCAGCGGCACCGACACCAGGTAGCTCAGAAAGAAGGTCCACAGCCCCAGGCTGATGGAGACGGGCAGCTTTTCCTTGATCAGCGTCCACACATCCTTGTGATGCACAAAGCTGCGCCCCAGATCGAAGGTGGCGTACGACACCACCATGTCCATGAACCGCTCGTGGGCCGGCTTGTCAAAGCCATACAGCTTCTTGAGCTCTTCCACCTGGGCTGGGTCCACCCCCTGACGCCCACGATAGTCAGAGGCTGGGCCGGCCTTCTCGCCGCCCGTGCTACGCGCGTTCAGCTGAGACAGCACCTGCTCCACCGGCCCGCCCGGCACGAACTGGATCACGGTGAAAGTGAGCAACAGCACCCCCAACAAGGTGGGCACCATCAGCAAGAGACGTTTGAAGATGTAGGCCCACATCAGCGGCTCCACCAGGTGGCCATGGCCCAGATGTCGGGCCGGTAATAACTGGGCGGCGCCTCGGGCATGCCGAAGCGCCCTCCCCGGTACGCCACCCGGTAGGTGTTGGAGTACCAGTGGAAGATCGTGTAATGCCCATGGCGCAGCACGCGGTCCAGCGCGCGGGTCAGCACGGCGAGTTCGGCCCGCGATTGCACACTGGGGATGCGGTCCAGCAAGGCATCGACCGCCGGGTCGGACACACCCATCAGGTTGGATGAACCCTCAACCTGGGCCATAGACGAGTGATAGTACTGGCGCAACTCGGCCCCGGGGATGAGCCGTGCCGGCAGGGCCAGGCTGACGGCCTCGAACTCAAAGCGCTTCATGCGCTTTTCGTACACGGCGTAGTCCACCACCCGGTAGCTGGCCTGGATGCCCAGCTTCTGCAGGTTGCGGATCATGGGCGCCACCACGCGCCCCATGCTGGGCGAGTTGTCCAGAAACTCGATGGTGAGCGGCTGTCCGCGGTCATTGACCAGCTTGCCTTCGCGCAAGCGCCAACCCGCCTGGGCCAGCAGATCGCGGGCCTGGCGCAGGTTGCCGCGCAAGGAGTTGGGCGGCGCGGTGTTGGCCGGCTGGGGCACCGGCTGGGTGAACACCGCCGCGGGCAGGCGCGCCCGCAGCGGGTTCAGTAGAGCCAGTTCGTCGTCGCCGGGCAAGCCCTTGGCTTCATATTCGGTGTTGGTGAAGTAGCTGTTGAGCCGGGTGTAGATGTTGTAGAACAACTGCCGGTTCATCCATTCATAGTCCATGGCCATGCCGATGGCTTGGCGCACACGAGGGTCTTTGAACTTGTCCAGCCGTGTGTTGAAGATGAAGCCCTGGAAGTTGGCCGGGTTGCCGTGGGGCAAGGTTTGCTTGACCAACTCGCCCGAATCGAACTTGCGCCCCTTGTACTGGCGCACCCAGTCTTTGGCGATGTAGGACTGGATGAAATCGAACTCGCCGGCCTTGAACGCTTCAAACGCCGACACGTTGTCGGCGTACATCCGGTAGGTGATGCGGTCGAAGTTGAACAAGCCCTTGCGCACGTTCAGGTCGCGCCCCCAGTAGTTGGGGTCTCGCTGGTAGGTGATGTCGCGGTTGTTGACCACACGCCCGATGCGGTACGGGCCCGATGCGATGGGGTGCTCGGCGATGATCTGGTCAAAAGGTTTGGCCTGGCCATTGACCATGCCCCATCGGTGGCTGAACACCGGCAGGCCGCCCACGATGAGGGGAAGCTCCGCATCCTTTTGGTGGAATTCGAAACGCACAGTGCGCTCGCCCGTCACCACCAGGCGCTTGACGCCTGAAAAGTACGCCGGGTATTGGGGCGACACGGCCTTGCTGGTCAGCACGTCAAACGAGTGCTTCACATCCTTGGCCAGCACCGGGTCGCCATTGTGGAAACGGGCCCGGGGGTTGAGCCTGAAGGTCACGCTCAGGCCATCGGGCGCCACGCTCACATCCTCGGCCAACAGGCCATAGGCGGTGGCGGGCTCGTCCATGGTGCCCACCAGCAGGGTCTCGAACACCAGCGCCTCCAAGCCGGGTGGCGCGGTGCCCTTCAGGGTGAACGGGTTGTACTTGTCAAAGCTGTTGGCGATCAACGGGGCCACCAGGGCCATCGCGCCACCCTTGGGAGCCCGGGGATTGACGTAATCAAAGTGGCTGAAGCCGGCGGGGTACTTGATGTCGCCAAACTGCGAATAGGCGTGGGCCGCCACCGATACCCGGGGCATCCAGGCCAGGTACAGGCCCAGCAACAGCCCGGCCAGGGTACATGCCCAGGACCAGCCCTGTCGGCCTTGTTGCCCCTGTGACTGTGCTGACTGCTGCACCACCAGTCTGCTGATGATCAAGCCCATTCCTCCAAGGTGTCGTACCGTGCTGATGGTCACGAAGACTACCAGAGCACCAGCGCGTCACGCGCTTCGACCACCAGATGCACCTGGCGGCCCACGGGCAGGGTCACCTTCACCGGCACATGGCCGAAGGGCAGCCCGGTGAGGATGGGGGTGCGGGTGTGCTGTCGCACCTGGTGGACCATGCTCTTGAGGGTGTAGCCCCGGTCCAGCGGCGACTTGCGGTAGCCCGTGAACTGGCCCAGCAGCACGGCCTTTTGGGCATCCAGCACGCCGGCTTGCTGCAGCTGGAGCAGACAACGCTCAACCCGGTAGGGGTGCTCGTTGACATCCTCCAGAAACAGAATGCCACCCTTGACTTTGGGAAAGTGCGGCGTGCCCAGCAGCGACACCAGCACGCTCAGATTGCCACCCCACAAGGTGCCTTGCACGTCCAGGCCATCAAACCCGGCTTCGGTACGGAACCCCGTGGCTTCCAGCAGCCCCGTGACGGCCTCGGTGAAACAGGCCTGGGTGACGTCATCGCCCCCGTCCGCCTGGTCGGCATCGCCAAAATCACCGCAGGCCATGGGGCCGGCCCACAAGCCAGCCGTCACGCCATGCCCCACGCGAACCGGGCCAGAGGCCTTGTGCGCCATGGCCGCCAGGTGGAAGGCAGTGAGGTCGCTGTAGCCTACCCAGGCGGTGCCTTGCTCGATGCTGCGCGCCACCAGGGGCCAATCTATGCGGTCCAGCAGACGGGTCAGGCCATAGCCGCCACGGGTGGCCAGGGCCACATCGGGCGCCAAGGTGGCCACACGGTGGATCGTGGCCAGGCGGGTGTCGTCATCGCCGGCGAAGCGCTGATGACGGGCCAAGGCAGACTCATCCAGCGACGCCTTGAAGCCCAGGGCCGTCAGACGCTTGATGGCCCGACGTGCCGAAGCGGCTTTCGGCACCACGCCCGCCGGGCTGTACACCAGCACGGACTGCGGTTGGTCAACAGAATCAGAAACATCTTCGTGCACAGCACACCCCAGGATGCGCCCGAACAGGGCGGGTCAACAGACGTGTGCAGTCTACGGTGTGCGCAGGGGATGCTCGCGCACCGGTGGTGTTTGTCACACACCCCACGCGGGTTCCCACGCTCTGGCGTATGCGCCCAGCGATGAAGCACGCCCTTTCATCGAAAACCGAATATCAATATCACTCAATAATTGTTTTTTTTATAATCCAGCCGCCCAACAATGCGGGGCTTGCATCAAAAGGTAGGCCATGAATTTTCAACAACTGCGTTCTGTGCGTGAAGCCGTCCGCCAGGGCTACAACCTCACCGAGGTGGCGCAAGCACTGCACACCTCTCAGCCAGGGGTCAGCAGGCAGATCCGCGAACTGGAAGATGAACTGGGCGTGGAGTTGTTCGTGCGCTCGGGCAAGCGCCTGCTGGGCCTGACCGAACCGGGCCAGCATGTGCTGCCGATTGTGGAGCGCATGCTGCAAGACCTGGACAACCTGAGGCGTGCCTCCAGCGACTTTGCCTCGACCCACGCCGGTCCCCTGTCGATTGCCGCCACCCACTCGCAAGCCCGCTACGCCCTGCCTTCGGCTGTGCGCGACTTTCGGCAGTTGTACCCCGCCGTCACACTGAGCCTGCACCAAGGCTCGCCACGACACATCGCCGAGATGCTCTTGAGCGGCGAGGCCGACATCGGCATCGCCACCGAGGCGCTCACACAGTACGACGAACTGGTCACCCTGCCCTGCTACCGATGGACGCACAGTGTGGTAATGCGCCCAGACCACCCCCTGGCCGACGGTCAAGCCTTGACGCTGGAGCGCCTGAGTCGTTACCCCCTGATCACCTACGACGCCGGCTACACGGGGCGCTCACACATCGACAATGCTTTCGAGCAGGCCGGGCTGGTGCCCTCCATCGTGCTCAGCGCCATGGACGCCGACGTGATCAAGACCTATGTGGACCTGGGTTTGGGTGTGGGCATCGTGGCCTCGATCGCGTACGACGAGCAGCGCGACCAGCACCTGACCGCCATTGATGCTGGGCATCTGTTCGCGGTGAACACCACCCGCCTGGCCTTCAAGCGTGGACGTTTCTTGCGCAGCTATGTCTATGCCTTCATCGAGGCCTTTGCACCACCATTGACACGGGCGGTGGTTCAGCAGGCCATTGACCAGGGCCAAGGCTGATTCCACCGCGCCCCAACAAAAAGCCCGATCCTTGGATCGGGCTTTTTACTTGTGACTTGTCGAACTCAGATGACGGTCGCGGGATCCGACGGCGCAAAGTCGCTGGCGCCCTCGCCTGCTTCGCCAAAGCGACGCAAACGGCGCGGCTTCAGATGAACCTGAGCGCCCGCTGCCAAGACACCGCTATCGCGCAGAGCGAAGTATTCGCCACGGGGCAACTCGACATCGATTTCGCCCTTGGCATCTACACGGCGGAACTCCAGCCGCGTGTTGGCGCCCACCGTCAGGGCATGCACCAGGGTGACGGCAACGCTGCCTGCCTCGGCATGGGCCAGCACCTGAATCTCGTGCGGCCGCACGTAGGCCACATCGCTGGTGTCTTTCGCCGACTCACCCGGCGCATGGTCGCGACCATGGAACAGGTTCACATCGCCAAAAAACTCCAGCACAAAGGGCGTGGCCGGGTGGTCATACACCTCGTCAGGTGAACCCACCTGCTCGATGCGGCCCTGGTTCATCACCACAATGCGGTCGGCCACTTCCATGGCCTCTTCCTGGTCGTGGGTCACGAACACACTGGTGATGTGCATCTCGTCGTGCAGGCGGCGCAACCAGCGGCGCAACTCCTTGCGCACCTTCGCGTCGAGCGCACCAAACGGTTCATCCAGCAGCAGCACCTTGGGCTCGACCGCCAGGGCGCGGGCCAAGGCGATGCGCTGACGCTGACCGCCTGACAACTGGTGGGGGTAGCGGTCGGCGATCCAGTCGAGTTGCACCAGCTTCAGCAACTCAGTGACCTTCATGCGAATATCGGACTCGGACGGGCGATGCTGTCGGGGGCGCACACGCAGGCCGAACGCCACGTTCTCGAAGATCGTCATGTGGCCGAACAGCGCGTAGTGCTGGAACACAAAGCCCACCTGGCGCTCGCGCACGGCCACATCGGTGGCGTCTTCGCCATTGAACAGCACCGAGCCTTGATCCGGCTGCTCCAGACCGGCAATGATGCGCAGCAGCGAGGTCTTGCCCGAGCCGGACGGCCCCAGCAAGGCCACCAGTTCGCCCGAAGGCACCTGCAGGTTCAGATGGTCACACACCGTGACCGACCCGAAGCGTTTGACCAGGTTCTTGATTTCAATGCTCATGACGCAACTCCAGCAGACTTCACCTGGGTCAGTTGCTGCTGCACCCGGCGTTCAACGATGTATTTGAGCACCAGTGTCACCAGGGCCAGCACGGCCAGCAAGGACGCCACCGCGAAGGCCGCAGCGAACTGATACTCGTTATAAAGGATCTCGATGTGCAAGGGCATGGTGTTGGTCATGCCACGGATGTGGCCTGACACCACCGATACGGCACCAAACTCGCCCATGGCCCGTGCATTACACAGAATCACGCCATACAGCAGGGCCCACTTGACGTTGGGCAGAGTCACCTTCCAGAAGGTTTGCCACCCCGAGGCCCCCAGCACCACGGCCGCCTCTTCCTGCTCTTGCCCCTGGGCCTGCATCAGCGGAATCAGCTCACGGGCAATGAACGGAAAGGTGATGAAGATGGTGGCCAGCACGATGCCGGGCACCGCAAAGATGACCTTCATGTCGCTTTCGATCAACCAGGCCCCGAACCAGCCCTGCAGACCAAACACCAGCACGTAGATCAAGCCGGCGATCACGGGCGAGACCGAGAACGGCAGATCAATCAGCGTCAGCAACACGCTCTTGCCCCTGAAGTCGAACTTGGCGATGGCCCACGCAGCCGCCACCCCAAACACCAGGTTCAAGGGCACCGAGATGCCGGCTGCGATCAGGGTCAGCTTGATGGCCGACACGGCATCGGGCTCGATGATGGCGGCCAGGTACACGTCCCAGCCACGCTTGAAGGCCTCGAAGAACACCGAGACCAACGGCAGGAACAAAAACAGGCTCAGGAACGTCAGGGCCAGACTGATGAGAAGCCATTTCACCCATGCGGGCTCACGGCTGACCACTGACGCACGGTTATCTGTCATTGCAGCACTCATGTGCGTACTCCTTAGACCTTACCCTGGCGATGGCGCGCCCAGGCCTGCAATCCATTGATGGCCAGCAGCAGGATGAACGAGGCCACCAGCATGACCACCGCGATGGCCGTGGCCCCGGCGTAGTCGTACTGTTCCAGCTTGGTGATGATGATCAGCGGCGTGATCTCTGACACCATGGGCATGTTGCCCGCGATGAAGATGATCGAGCCGTACTCGCCCAGTGCGCGCGCAAACGCCAGCGCAAACCCGGTCAGCAAGGCCGGCACCAGGGTCGGGAAAATCACCCGGATGAAGGTTTGCAGACGGCTGGCGCCCAGCGTGGCGGCCGCCTCTTCCAGTTCGGCAGAGACGTCTTGCAGCACCGGCTGAACCGTGCGCACCACAAACGGCAGACCAATGAAGGTCATGGCCACAAACACCCCGAGCGGCGTGAACGCCACCTTGATACCCAGGGGCTCCAGGTACTGGCCAATCCAGCCATTGCTGGCATACAGCCCCGTCAACGTGATGCCAGCCACGGCCGTGGGCAGCGCAAATGGCAGGTCCACCAGGGCATCCACAATGCGCTTGCCCCAGAAGGTGTAGCGCACCAGCACCCAGGCCACCAGCAAGCCCTCCACCGCATTGAGCAGGGCGGCAGCCAAGGCCGAGCCGAAGGTGAGCTGGTAGGTGGCCACCACGCGGGGTGAGGTGACCGTGTCTACAAACTCAGCCCAGCTCAGCTCAGTGGTTTTGAGGAAGGTGGCGCTCAGCGGGATCAGCACAATCAGCGCCAGGTACAACAAGGTCATGCCCAGCGCGAGGTCGAAACCTGGCAGCACCGAATGGCGCTTGAGCAGCGTCTTACGCAAAATCATGAGAAGTCCTCAGTCGCTCAGGTCGCGCATGGCGCGGCCCTGATGCAAACGTTCAACGCCGGGTGTAGATTTGATCAAACACCCCACCATCGTTGAAGTGGGTCTTTTGAGCTTGCGTCCAGCCCCCGAACAGCTGGATGTCAAACAAATCCACCTTGGTGAACTGCTTGGCAAACTTGGCTGCCACTTGCGGGTCACGGGGACGGTAGTAGTTCTGCGCGGCGATCTCCTGCCCCTGCTTGCTGTACAAGAATTCCAGATAGGCCTTGGCAACAGCGGCGGTGCCCTTGCGCTCGACCACCTTGTCCACCACGGCCACGGGCGGCTCGGCCAGGATGCTGATGCTCGGCACCACGATGTCAAACTTGTCAGGTCCCAGCTCTTTGGTGGCCAGGAAGGCTTCGTTTTCCCACGACAAGAAGACATCGCCAATGCCGCGTTCAGTGAAGGTGGTCAACGCACCTCGTGCACCAGAATCCAAAACGGGCACGTTCTTGAATAACTGACTGACGAACTCTTGAGCCTTGCGAGCGTCGTTGTTGTTCTTCTTCAGCGCATAGCCCCACGCGGCCAGGTAGTTCCAGCGGGCACCACCAGACGTTTTGGGATTGGGCGTGATCACCTGAACACCGGGCTTGACCAGATCATTCCAATCCTTGATGCCCTTGGGGTTGCCCTTGCGCACCAGGAACACGATGGTGGATGTGTACGGCGTGCTGCTGTGTGGCAGGCGCTTCTGCCAATCATTTGGAAGCAGCTTGGCCTTGGCCGCGATCTCATCAATGTCGTAGGCCAGGGCCAGGGTGACCACGTCGGCTTCCAGACCATCGATCACCGATCGCGCCTGACGCCCCGAACCACCATGCGACTGCTTGATGGTGACGTCATCGCCCGTGCGGGCCTTCCAGTGTGCGGCAAAGGCCTTGTTGAAGTCCTGATACAGCTCCCGGGTGGGATCGTAGGACACATTCAACAGCGTGACGTCTTTGGCGTGGGCGACCACAGGCGCCAAAGTACTCACACCCAGCAGGGCTGCGGCCAAGCCACTGACAGCCCATTGACCAATTTGTCGACGACGTTGAGCAAGCGGACGTTTCATGAACGGCAACCACATGTTGTTGATGTGTGGTCACTGTAGAAACTTGGCTGCGTACAGGGAACTGATCAATCAGCGCATTCACATGCCTTATGCAAATGGCTTCTGAGTGAGCGTGAAAAACAAGCAAGGCCTTGCGTGAGGCCTGGTGGTTCAACCGAGCCGACTGGATCGGGCTCGCAACAGGGCCACGCACTCCGCCACGCCAACCACCAGGGCGAGCAGCAATGCGGTCGCACTGATCATCTTTTGACGCACACCTCGGCTCATCGTCATGGCTTGGTCCTGGCACCTCTGTGGATACACCTCATCCTGAATCGACCCGATGTCAGTTTGGTGACAAGCGTACGGCCCTTCACGCCCCCGCCCTGTCCTACGCCCGGCCTCCCACACAGCCAGCATCTGTCGCCCCCCCGTCACGCCCCTGTCACAAGGCCTCCACACACTGAGCGGTTTGGTTCACCACCGCGCGCACCCTTGCCAGAAGCCAACCGCCCTCTGCCGGAACTCGATGAACTTCAACGGCTGACTGAACTGGGGGCGCCGCATGTGGAAACACGCGCCCTGTGCTCGATGGTGGTCAGGGGACACATGCTGCAGGTGGATGCCCTGTGCTTGGGCAACCCCGCGCCCCACGTACCCGCCGTGGTGCTGGTGGGGGGCGTGCATGGCCTGGAGCGCATCGGCGCCCAGGTGGTGTTGGCTTACCTGGCTCAGGTGGTGCAACGCCTGAAGTGGGACGAGGCCCTGCACGCTGTGCTGCAGCGGGTGCGCATGGTGTTTGTGCCCGTGCTCAACCCGGGTGGGCTCTTGCTGGGCACGCGCGCCAACCCCCAAGGGGTGGACCTGATGCGCAATGCGCCGGTCGAAGCACACGAGGCGCCGCCCTTTCTGGTGGGCGGCCAGCGCCTTAGCCCCAATCTGCCCTGGTACAGAGGCCCTGCTGACCAGCCCATGCAGCCCGAGAGTCAAGCCTTCTGCAACCTGATGCACCACGAGGTCTTGCACCGACCCTTGACCATCGCGATCGACTGCCACTCAGGCTTTGGCATCCAGGACCGCCTGTGGTTTCCTTACGCACACACACGCCAGCCCATGCCCCAGCTGTGGGCCCTGCACGCCCTGCATCGCATCTTTCAGCAAACCCACGCCCACCACCCCTACATCTTCGAGCCCCAAAGCACCCAGTACCTGACCCACGGTGATTTGTGGGATCACCTGTGCCTGGAAGCCCAGGCGCGCCACCCCGGCCGATGGCTGCTGCCACTGACGCTGGAGATGGGCTCATGGCTGTGGGTCAAGAAGAACCCACGACAGTTGTTCAGTCGGCATGGCATCTTCAACCCACTGATGGCACACCGGCAACAGCGGGTATTGCGCCGTCACCTGGGCCTGCTGGACTTCATGACCCGCGCTGCCGCCAGCCATGCCCGCTGGCTGCCCGCCGAAGAAGACCGCGCCTTGCACCAGCGACAAGCCGTGGCGCGCTGGTACACCGAGGCAGCCCGCCCGACACCGCGCAAAGGTTGATGATGACACCACACTCTCACACCTGGGTGCTGCTGCGCGGCCTCACGCGCGAACAAGGCCACTGGGGCGACTTCCCTGCCCGCCTGTCTGCGGCACTGCCACCCGGCAGCGTGGTGCTGACGCCGGACATCGCAGGCAACGGAGCCCGTTGTGGAGAGCCCAGTCCGGCCACGGTGGCTGGCTTGCTGGATGATGTGCGTGCCCAGCTTCAGGTGGGCAATGGCCCTTTGAGGGTGGTAGCCATGTCGCTGGGCGCGATGATGGCAGCCCACTGGGCCCACCAGTACCCGCATGAGCTGCACAGCGCCGTGCTCATCAACACCAGCTTGCGGCCGTTCAGCCACTTCTGGCAGCGGTTACGGCCACGACAATATCCGCGCATCCTGCGCCTGTTGCTGACACAGCCCGAGCCTGCCATGTGGGAGCAAACCATCCTGCAGATGACCAGCCGCCACACGCCTCAAACACAGACGGTGCTGTCGCAATGGGTCGCGCTGCGCGAACAGCACCCCGTGAGCACGTCCAACGCCTGGGCCCAACTGCGGGCCGCCATCGGCTACCGTGCGCCGATTGACGCGCCCTCAGTGCCCCTGCTGCTGCTCAATGGACTGGGTGATCAGTTGGTGCACCCGGATTGCTCGGCGCAGTTGGCCCAAGCCTGGCACTGCCCCCTGCTCAGGCATCCCACGGCGGGGCATGATCTTCCACTGGACGACCCTCAGTGGGTGATCCAGCAGGTGACGGGCTGGCAGCCTCGCGCTTGAGAGCCACCGCCTCGGCGGCGGGCACCCCCATGGCTTGCTCACCGCCCAAGGCGTCCACCAGGTCGGGGATGAGCTCGATCAGCTCGCCCGTGGCGATGGCCACATCGGCATCAAAGCCCTGCGCATCGGCTTGCTGAGCGGTGCTTTCAAACACCACATCCAGCAACGCAACCTTCTTGAGTTGCATCGATTCGGTCAGCGTGAACGAACAACGGTCACGCCAGGTCAGAGACAGACGTGTGGGCACCTTGCCAGCCGTGATGTGCTGACGCACCTCATCAATGTCGAGCGGATGGCGGGCGTAACGCACCACCGACTTCATCGCATCGGGTGCCTTCAACTCGCACTCGCGGTCTACCGTGAAGCCCTGTGGGGCCTCGCCCGTGCCCAACCAATGAGCCATCGCCACCGCTGGCGATATCTCGGTGTGCAGCAGCGACAGCGACAAGCCATCGATCTGCTTGATCAGCAGCGTGACCACCTCGTCGGCCCGGGCCTGGCTGCCGGTGTCCAGCATCAGCAAACGCTCACGCGGCGACCACCACACCCAGGTGCTCGATTGCTTGGTGAAAGCGCGGGGCAGCAACTCCAGCAAGGCCTGTTCTTTGAGCTCTTTGCCCAGCTTCTTACCCGGCTTGCGGCCCGTGGTCTGCTCGATCTCGCGGGCCATCTCGTCCACCCGGCGCTTGACCACCGAACCGGGCACCACGCGTTGTTCGGTTTGCAGGCGCATCACCCACTGCCCGTCGATCGACTCCACCAGCGGTGCGTGAGCTTCGCCGCGCGGCTCCACCCAGCCCATGGACTTTTGCTGAGTGGCCCCACATGGCACGAAACGCCCGCGTGAGAGGGCTTCTTCCACGGCAGAGAGATCAGGAGCACTGTCGGCCCCCACACGGTAGACGGTCAGGTTCTTGAACACAACAATCCTTCAACCAGCAGGCCAAGCCTCAAGCCCGGCACAAACCCGGCACAAAAGAAAACGCCCCTGACGAATCAGGGGCGCTTTGATCTTGGCGGAGACGAAGGGATTCGAACCCTTGATGCAGGTTTTGCCCACATACTCCCTTAGCAGGGGAGCACCTTCGGCCTCTCGGTCACGTCTCCAGCACAGCGAGCATTCTAGCCCAGTTTGAGCCCAAGACCGGGCGTTGTACTCAAAACAACGCCCTGCCACCCAGCAGCGTTCAGGCCTTGGCCTCGTCCAGGCCAAAGGCCTTGTGCAGGGCGCGAACAGCCAACTCCATGTACTTCTCATCGATCACGACCGAGGTCTTGATCTCCGAGGTGGTGATCATCTGGATGTTGATGCCCTCGTCAGACAGGGTCTTGAACATCGTCGAGGCAATGCCCACGTGGCTGCGCATGCCGATGCCCACGATGGACACCTTGCAGATCTTGGGGTCGCCCACGATCTCGCGCGCACCCAAGGCCGGTTGCACCTGGCCCTGCAGGAGCTCCATGGTCTTGGCGTAGTCGCCACGCGGCACGGTGAACGAGAAGTCGGTCTTGCCATCGTGCGAGACGTTCTGGATGATCACGTCCACATCGATGTTGGCGTCAGCCACCTTGCCCAGGATCTGGTAGGCGATGCCAGGGGTGTCGGGCACGCCGACGACGGTGATCTTGGCTTCGTCGCGGCTGAACGCGATGCCGGAAACAACGGCTTGTTCCATGTCTTCGTCTTCCTCAAAACTGATCAGGGTGCCGGACTTGGCCTCTTCTTCGAGGTTGATGTCCCAGGGCGTGAAGCTCGACAGCACGCGGGTGGGCACGCGGTACTTGCCGGCAAATTCCACCGAGCGGATCTGCAGGACTTTGGAGCCCAGCGACGCCATCTCCAGCATCTCTTCGAAGCTGATGGACTTCATGCGGCGGGCCTCAGGCACCACGCGCGGATCGGTGGTGTAAATGCCGTCCACATCGGTGTAGATCAGGCACTCATCGGCCTTGAGGGCTGCCGCCACGGCCACGGCCGAGGTGTCGGATCCACCACGGCCCAGGGTGGTGATGTGACCCTCCGGATCCACGCCCTGGAAGCCGGTGATGATGACCACCTTGCCCGCGTTCAGGTCAGCGCGCACACGAGCGTCGTCGATGTTCTCGATGCGGGCCTTGGTGAAGGCGGAATTGGTCTTGATGGGCACCTGCCAGCCAGCGTAGCTGACGGCGTCTATGCCCTCGGCCTGCAGGGCAATGGCCAGCAGGCCCACCGACACCTGCTCGCCCGTGGAGGCGATCATGTCGAGCTCGCGGGGGCTCGGCCGGTCGGACAGTTCTTTGGCCAGGCCCAGCAGGCGGTTGGTTTCACCGCTCATGGCCGAGGGCACGACCACGATCTGATGACCCGCCCGCACCCACTTGGCCACGCGCTTGGCCACGTTGCGGATGCGCTCGGTGGAGCCCATCGACGTGCCGCCGTATTTGTGAACGATCAGTGCCATGTTGGATGTTTGGATGATGTGCGGCGCTGTAAAAAACAAACAATCGCGCGCCGTCTAGCCCAACATTCTATCCCGTCAGCACCCTGGCGTGCCGGCCGACATCATCCGTGGTCAGATGTGGCCGCACCCTCGTCCGACGCCCCAGGGGCGACGGGCTGCCACTGAACATCCCACTGAGGCTGCCCAGCCGGCGCCCGCCATCGGGCATCCACCCCCAGGCCAGGCACCACCACCACACCCTCTGGCAGCCCCAGCATGGGGGCCCGCCGCATCCACGCGGGCACCCCGGCGGCCTGAAACTGCTTTTTAAGGGCCCTGGGGGGCCGGCCGGGGCCGGCCTGCCATTGCTCACCCCCTTGTCGCACACAAGGGCGCAGTTGGCGCAAGGTGTCATCCCCCAGGCCGCCTTCCACCACCGGTGTCACCCACCAGATGCCAGGCACCCCCTCAAACCGCCACCGCCCAGCCCCCGTCATGCACGGGCGCGCCCACCGCGCGTCCATCGGGGTTTCATCCGCCACCACAGCCTGGTCGGGCCGGAGGTGCAACACACCTCGGTACAGGCTCAGCCCCGCATCAGGCCATTGGCCGGGGTGCCCGGCCTCGACCAGTCGGGGCAGTTCGTCGGCTAGGCGACACAGCTGCCCTCGGGTAAGCCGCCGCCCCCCCTCGCGCCGCACCCAGTGCGCCAGAGACTCTCGGCGCAAAGCGGCAGGCCAGCCAGCCCAGTCGCGCAGGGGCCAGACGCGCTCGCCAGCCGCGGGCACCTGCGACTCGGCCCAGGCCCGGGCGGCCACTTGGGCATCGGCCAGGCGTTCGGCTGTTTGACTCAGCGCCTGCTCCGCCTGGGGAAAGGCGCCCAACAAGACGGGCCACACCCGATGGCGCAAGCGGTTGCGAGCAAAGCGTTCATCGCAGTTGCTGTCATCATCGACGTGCACCAACCCGTGCAGGCGCCCATAGTCTTCAATCACCGAGCGTGGCTGGTGCAGCCAAGGACGTACCCAGTAGATGCCCCCCTTCTCACGGCTCAGTGGCATGGCGGCCAGCGCCGCCACACTGCCGCCGCGCAGGGCCTGTAGCAGCACAGTTTCGGCCTGATCCTGGCGGTGGTGCCCCAGCAGCACCATTGACGCCCCCAGGCCCTGGGCCATGCGGGCCAGCGCGTCATAGCGCGCCTGCCGGGCTGCGGCCTCGATGCCGTGGGGAGAATCTCGGTCAACCAAGACACGCTGAACCATGGCCCTCACGGGCCAGCCACGCTGTGCCCACCGTTGCGCAAGCTCTTGCACATGCTGCGCCCAGCCATCGGCGTGAGCACTCAGCCCATGGTGCACGTGCAGTGCCCACACCTCGATGCCCGGATCAGGCGCCGGCCCTGACCAACCTTCAGCCTGGAGGGCCCGCACGGCACGCACGGTGGCCAGCAGCAAAGCCAGCGAATCCCGCCCGCCGCTGCACGCCACCGCCACCCGAAGGGGCCCAGCCCCATCAGCCTGCGCCACGGCGCATCAACGCTCGGTGGTGTCGTTAAAACGGCCGTAGCTCTGCAGACGCTCGTATCGCGTTTGCAGCAGATCCTTGACCTTCAGGTCGCTGACCTGGCGCACAGCGTCGTTGAGCGCGCGCTTGAGGTTGGCCGCAGCCTGCTTGTGGTCCCGGTGCGCCCCACCCACGGGTTCGCTGATGATCTTGTCCACCAGACCCAGGGCCTTCAAACGGTGGGCGGTGATGCCCAGCGCCTCGGCTGCGTCAGGCGCCTTCTCGGACGTCTTCCAGAGAATGGACGCGCAGCCCTCAGGCGAAATGACCGAGTACACCGAGTACTGCATCATCAGCACCTGATCGGCCACGCTGATGGCCAGGGCACCGCCCGAGCCGCCTTCGCCAATGATGGTGGTGATGATGGGCACCTCCAGCTTGGCCATCTCGAAGATGTTGCGGCCAATCGCCTCGGACTGGTTACGCTCTTCAGCCCCGATGCCCGGGTAGGCACCAGGGGTGTCCACGAACGTGAACACGGGCAGGCCAAACTTTTCGGCGGTCTGCATCAGGCGCAGGGCCTTGCGGTAGCCCTCAGGCCGCGACATGCCGAAGTTGCGCGCAGCACGCTCTTTGGTGTCACGACCCTTTTGGTGTCCCACCACCATGCAGGGCTGGCCGTTGAAGCGGGCCAAACCACCCACGATGGACTGGTCATCGGCGAAATGGCGGTCGCCATGCATTTCCTGGAAGTCGGTGAACAGCTCGTTGACGTAATCCAGGGTGTAGGGCCGCTGCGGGTGCCGCGCGATCTGCGTGACCTGCCACGGCGACAGGCTGGCGTAGATGTCCTTGGTCAGCTGCTGGCTTTTCTTGCTCAGTCGCTCGATCTCTTCGGAGATGTCGACCGCCGACTCGCTCTGAACGTAACGCAACTCTTCGATCTTGGATTCAAGTTCAGCGATCGGCTGCTCGAAGTCCAGAAAGTGTCGTTTGCTCATGACAAACATCCTTCTCTCGTTGGCGCAAGGCCCAGGGCCGTGCGCGCAGTATCAATACTCCACCGGCACGGGGTCAAGGCTGCGCCACAGATACCAGGTGCCCACGGTGCGGTACGGCGACCACGCCTCAGCCAGCTCGCGGGCCTCGGCCCGAGACACCGGCTCGCCACTGAAGTAATTGTGACTGATGCCCTTGATGAGCCCCAGGTCGTCCAGCGGCAGCACATTGGGCCGCATCAAGTGGAAAATCAGAAACATCTCGGCCGTCCAGCGCCCGATACCACGGATGGCCACCAACTCATCGATGATGGCCTCATCGTCCATCTGCTGCCATTGCTGCACATGCACCTGGCCGTCATCGAAGTGGCGCGCCAGATCCATCAGGTAGTCCACCTTGCGGGCCGACAGCCCCACCTGGCGCAAGGCATCCACCGGCTGCTGCAACATGGCGGCCACCGACACCGGCCCCCGGGCGTCCACCAAGTCGGGCTCCAGCAGGGCCACCAGGCGCTCCCAGACCGCCTGGGCGGCCTTGACCGAAATCTGCTGCCCCACGATCGAGCGCGCCAACGTGGTGAAGGCATCGCCCCGACTGAACAGACGGGCGCTGCCGTGGTCGGCAATCAGCTTGCGCATGACGCGATCACGCTTGCTCAGATGGCGACAGGCCTCATCCCAGTACGGCGGGGTGACCAATTGGGGGGTGAGCGCGTCTTCAGACGCCTTGCTGCTCGGCATTGATCAGGCCTTCACCCAGGTCGTCCCCTGCGGGCTGTCCTTCAGCACGATGCCCAACGCAGCCAGTTCGTCACGGATGCGATCCGAGGTGGCGAAGTCACGGGCCTTCTTGGCCTCAGCACGCTGGGCAATCAACTGCTCGATGCGCGCCACATCCACCCCGTCAGAGGCGCCACCGCCTTGCAGGTAAGCCTGGGGCGATTGCTGCAACAGGCCCAAATGCGACGCCAGAGATTTCAACAGCGAGGCCACCGCCAGAGAACCCGAGCGATTCAGTTCAGCCGCCAGCTCGAACAGCACGGCCAAGGCGATGGGCGTGTTGAAATCCTCGTCCATGGCCGCCTTGAAGCGTGCCGCGTGCGGATCATTCCAATCCACCGGAGCCACCGGCACCTCGCCCAGGGGCCCCAGGGCGGTGTACAGACGGCGCAGACCGGCGCGGGCATCGTCCAGACCCACATCGCTGTAGTTGAAGGGGCTGCGGTAGTGCGTGCGCAGCATGAAGAAACGGATGGTCTCACCGTCGTACTTCTGCAGCACGTCACGGATGGTGAAGAAGTTGCCCAGCGATTTGGACATCTTCTCGTTGTCCACGTTCACAAAGCCGTTGTGCAACCAGTAATTGACGAACGGCTTGCCGCTGGCCCCTTCGCTCTGGGCGATTTCGTTTTCATGGTGCGGGAACTGCAGATCGAGACCCCCACCGTGGATGTCGAAATGCTCGCCCAGCAGGCTGCAGCTCATGGCCGAGCACTCGATGTGCCAGCCAGGACGCCCTGCCCCATACGCCGAGTCGTACTTGGCATCGGCAGGCTCTTCGGCCTTGGCAGCCTTCCACAGCACGAAATCCAGCGGATCTTGCTTGCCGTCGTCCACGGCCACGCGCTCGCCGGCCCGCAACTGGTCCAGGCTCTTGCCCGACAACTTGCCGTAGCCCTCGAACTTGCGCACGGCGTAGTTGACGTCACCATTCGACGCGCGATAGGCCAGACCGCGTTGCTCCAGACGCTCGATCAGGCTCAGCATCTGCGGCACGTATTCGGTGGCCCGCGGCTCGTGCGTGGGCGGCTCGATACCCAGGGCCGCGATGTCCTCATGCATGGCCTGCGCCATCTCGGTGGTCAGTTGCCGAATGGTGATGCCGCGCTCCACCGCCCGCCGGATGATCTTGTCATCAATGTCGGTGATGTTGCGCACGTAGGTGACCGTGTAGCCACTGGCCTTGAGCCAGCGCTGCACCACGTCGAACGACATCATCATGCGGGCGTGACCCACGTGACACAGGTCATAGATGGTCACGCCGCAGACGTACATGCGCACCTGGCCAGGCACCAGGGGCACGAAGGATTCAACCTGACGCGTCAGGCTGTTGAACACTCGCAAGCTCATGAAATTCGTGTGATCAGGGGGCCGCCAACGCCTCGGTTACCAAGACGCCCGGGCTGGATGCATCCAGGAGTCAGTCATCAACTGGATGCACCGCGTTAAGCGAAAGTGCCGCTTCAGTACAATTCGCCGAGTATACCGGGCGACCCCGGTTCAGGGTGCCTACTGCGTCAAGTGGATGCCGCATGCTGATATCCTCAAGGGTTGACACGGGGGGTGCCCAAGACCGCCGCCAAAAGCGTCGAGGGTTCTGCCCCTGCCCACTCCACTGGTTCAACACACATGGAATTTGCCGTGCCTTCCATCCGCCCACGACTGACCCGCCTGGCCGCTCAATGCCTGACCATTGCCGCGTTGTCATTCACCGCCCTGAGCGTTCAGGCCGATGACATCGCCGACGTGCAGAAATTGCTGGCGGCCGGCCGCAATGCCGAAGCGCTGCAAAAGGCCGATCAGTTCCTGGTGGCCAAGCCCCGCGATCCGATGATGCGCTTCCTGCGCGGCATCAGCCTGTCGCAATCGGGCCGCACTGCCGAGGCCATCAATGTGTTCACCAAGCTGACGGAAGATTTCCCCGAGCTGCCCGAGCCCTTCAACAACTTGGCCGTGCTGTACGCCCAGCAAGGCCAGTACGACAAAGCCCGTAACGCGCTCGAGATGGCCATTCGCACCAACCCCAGCTATGCCACAGCGTACGAGAACCTGGGCGATGTGTACGCCAAGCTGGCCAGCCAGGCCTACTCGAAGGCCTTGCAGATCGACACCCGCTCGGCCGTGGCACCCAAGCTGGCAATGATCCGCGAGTTGTTCCCGAAAGAACGCAACAGCATCACCGCTGTGGCTGCTGCCACCCCTGCTGCCACTCCGGCCGCCACCACGCCCGCCGCACGCCCATCGCCTGCGGCTGCTCCTGCTCCTGCTCCTGCTCCTGCACCTACACCTGCGCCTGCCGCTACCCCTGCGCCGCGCCCCACCCCAGCGCCGACGCCTGCACCCGCCCCTGCCCCCGCGGCCACGCCGGCAGCCCCAGCGCAAACCACCCCTGCAGCTTCAGCCGCTGCGCGTGAAGAGGCCCAAGAGCGTCAGGTTGAAGCGGCAGTGGCCGCCTGGGCCAAGGCCTGGAGCGACCGCGACATGAAGGACTACTACGCCGCTTACACTCGCAACTTCCGCGGTGACAAAGACAGCCGCAAGGCCTGGGAAGACGAGCGCCGTCAGCGCATCGTCAGCAAGCGCAGCATCGAAGTCCGCGTGGTGAACCCCCGCATCGAAATCAATGGCGACAAGGCCATCGTGCGCTTCCGCCAGGAGTACCGTGCGGACAGCCTCAGCGTGAACAGCAACAAGCGCCTCGAGCTGGTACGCTCGGGCAACAAGTGGCTGATCGAGAAGGAAACCACCGGTTCCTGATTCCGCCCTGTTTGCTTTTGCCAGCCCGGGCCACTCGACCCCAGGTGCCATGTTCTTGATGTTGAAGAAAATCCTGACCAACCTGGCGGTCTGTGCATGCCTGGCCGTTTCAGTCACGAGCGAGGCGCAAACCGTGCGCACCCGGGCGGAGTTGTCGACGCCGCCTGCGGTACCGCTCTGGCAGGGGCAAACACCCAAACGCGACGCCGAGTCGCGGCTGCTGGAGGTCTACCGCCTGATCAGCCGGGGCCAGGGCCGTGAAGCGCTGGAGCGCATCGAGTCTCTGGTGGCAGACCACCCCAACTTTCAGCTGGCGCAGCTGGTGTACGCCGACATGTTGCTGGCGCGCTCGCAGCCGCTGAGCGCCAAAGGCAGCGGGGCATCCTCCTTCGGCCCGGCGGCTCGACAACGCCTGGAACAGCTCCGTCTGGAGGCCAACCGCCGCATCGAGGCCTTCCGCCAGCGCCCTCAGCCCGGCCTCATCCCGGCACCGTTTGTTGAGCTGCCTCTCACCAGCCGACACGCCATTGCCGTCGACATCAGTCGCTCACGTCTGTACCTGTTCGAAAACACCGCCCAGGGGCTGCGGCTGATCTCGGACCACTATGCCTCCATTGGCCTGCTGGGCGCCGACAAGCGGGTCGAAGGCGACCAGCGTACCCCGCTGGGCATTTACTACATCACCAGCCGACTGGAAGACCGACAACTCATTGACTTCTACGGCGCCGGCGCCCTGCCCCTGAACTACCCCAACGAGTACGACCGGCGACTGGGCCGTACCGGCAGCGGCATCTGGCTGCACGGCGTGCCCAGCGACAGCTATGCGCGCCCGCCACAAAGCACCGACGGCTGCGTGGCCCTGGCGAACGTCGAGCTGGAGCCCATTCTTCGCCTGGTTCAGCCACGCACCACCCCGGTGGTGATTGCCCGGCAACTGGAGTGGGTCAACGCTGCCAAGGCCGAACCCGAGCGCCGGTCACTGCAGAACCTGATCGAGGGCTGGCGCGCAGCTCGCAACAGCGGAGACCTCAACCGCCTGATGTCGTTTTACTCCCCCCAATTTGCCAGCGGGCAACGCGATCTGGCGCAATGGCGCCAAGTCCTGACCCGGGACATCGAACAGGCTGGACAACGCCCGGTGGAGCTCAAAGACCTCGCCATCCTCAACTGGCGCGATCAGAACGAGTTGCTGGTGGTCACCTTTGGTGAAGTGCGCGAAGGTCAACGCACCGGGGTGATCAAACGTCAATACTGGGGCAAAGAGGGTGGCCTCTGGAAAATCTTCTACGAAGGAGTGATCGGATGATGCGTCATGTAGTTGCAGCCGCCATGGCGATGCTGATGATGGGCTCGGTTCAGGCCCAGAACGTTCGGCTGAGCACCACGATGGGCGACATCGTCATTCAGGTGGACGCCAACCGCGCACCCAAAACGGCGGCCAACTTTCTGCAATATGTGCGAGACGGCCATTACAACGGCACGATCTTCCACCGCGTGATTTCCAACTTCATGATCCAGGGCGGCGGCATGACCCCCGACATGGGCGAAAAGCCCACCCGCGCCCCCATCCCTCTGGAAAGCCGCAACGGCCTGAGCAATCAGCGCGGCACCATCGCCATGGCCCGCACCATGAACCCCAATTCGGCCACGGCGCAGTTCTTCATCAATGTGAAGGACAATGACTTCCTGGACGCCGCCAATGCACAGGACGGCAACGGCTACGCCGTGTTCGGCAAGGTCGTCCAGGGCATGGAGGTGGTCGAAAAGATCCGTAAAGTGCGTACCACCCAGCGCGGCATGCACGGTGATGTGCCCACCGAACCCATCGTCATCAAACAAGCCACCATCGAGAAATAACCATGAGCAAGACTGTTGAACTGCACACCACCGCAGGCGTGATCCGTCTGGAACTGGACGAGCAAAAGGCCCCCGTCACCGTGGCCAACTTCCTGGAATACGTCAAGGCCGGCCACTACGACGGCACCGTGTTTCACCGCGTCATCAAGGGTTTCATGATCCAGGGCGGCGGCTTTGAACCCGGCCTGAAGCAAAAGCCCACCCGCGAGCCCATTCAGAACGAGGCCAACAACGGCCTGAAGAACGACAAGTACACCATCGCCATGGCCCGTACCAGCGCTCCGCACTCGGCCAGCGCCCAGTTCTTCATCAACGGCAGCGACAACGACTTCCTGAACTTCAAGTCGGAATCGCCTCAGGGCTGGGGCTATGCCGTGTTCGGCAAGGTGGTGGCTGGCACCGAAGTGGTGGATGCCATCGAGAAGGTGCGCACCGGTCGCAGCGGCTTCCACGACGACGTGCCGCTGGAAGATGTGGTGATCACCAAGGCCGTCGAGGTCTGATCATGACCACGGGGACACCCGCCCCGCTGCGGGTGCCTCACCCCGTGGCAGACGCCGGCCAGTGGCCCATCGCGGCCCACTGCGCCGAACTCACGGCACCAGTGCACTGGCAGACGATCGAGCTGATCTCTGACCTGCACCTGGACCCCTCGCACCCCCAGACCGCGCAAAGCTTCGTTCGCTACACAGGCACCACCTGTGCCGATGCGGTGCTGATCCTGGGCGATCTGTTTGAGGCCTGGGTGGGCGACGACATGCGCCATCAAGCCTTCGAAGCCGAGATGGTGGCCGCTTTGCGCCAATTGGGGCAGCGCTGCTGGCTGGGCATCATGGTGGGCAACCGCGACTTCCTGATGGGCCATGAGCTCATGGCTGATTGCCATGCCCACGCCCTGCCCGATCCCCTGGTGCTGAATGCCTTTGGCCTGCGCCGCCTCATCACCCACGGTGATGCATGGTGCCTGAACGACCGGCCCTATCTGACTTTCCGGCAGCAAGTGCGCCAGGCGGCGTGGCAAACAGCGTTTCTACAGCAACCCTTGGATCACCGGCTGGCCACGGCCCGGCAGATGCGCGAGGCCAGCGAAGCGCGCAAGCGAGAACACAGCAGCCCTGCCGACTGGGCGGACGTCGACCCCGCTCGGGCGCTGGCGTGGCTTCAGGCCACGAACTGCCAGGAACTCATCCACGGCCACACCCACCGCCCAGGGCGCTCCCCCTTGCACTCCGCAGATGGCAGCACGCCAGCCCAAACCACCACCGCTCACCGAGAGGTGCTGAGCGACTGGGATGCCGATCATGCGGCGTCGCCCCGCGCTGAAGTGCTGCGACTCAGCCCCGCCGGGCTCACCCGATTGACGCCCTGCAACACGGGCATGCGCTGATTGCCATCGCCCATGGGCCCGCTGTCCGCTCTGCTCAGCCGGTGGTGGCCGGTGTCGTGGATGCCCGACGCCTGGGTGCTGCGCCACCGCCCCATCCCTGAGGCGCTGTGGCAGGCCACCTTGCGCGATTACCCCTTTCTGAGTTGGCGCTCGCCGGAGCGCTTGCACACCCTGCGCCAATGGGCCACCCTGTTTCTGGCGCGTAAGCAATTCACCCCGCTGGATGGCCTGACACTGACCGATGAGATGGCGGTGGCCATCGCGGCACAGGCCTGCTTGCCGGTGCTGCGCTGGGGCCTGGGGCCCTACGCCAGCTTCGTGGGCGTGGTGATCCGCGCTGATCAGGTGGTGGCCCGTCGAGAATGGGTGGACGAGGCCGGCGTGGTGCACCACCATGAAGAGGTCTTGGCCGGCGAGGCTCAGCCTGGCGGGCCGATCATGCTGTCATGGACCGACATCCACGACGGAGCACAAAGCCACCAGGGCTACAACGTCGTGGTGCATGAGTTTGCACACGCGCTGGACATGCACAACGGCCCCGAAGCCGACGGCTGCCCCCCACTGCCACGAGACATTTCTCGTGCGGAATGGCTGGACACCTTCTGGCAAGGCTTCGACGCCCACCGCAACGCTTTGGCCCATGGCGACCCCACCTGGCTCGATCCCTATGCTGCCAGTCAAGGTCTGGTCGAGTTCTTCCCCGTCGTGTGCGAAGCCTTCTTCACCGCTCCGCATCAGCTCCGGGCCGAGCAGCCTGCGGTGTATGCCCTGCTTTGTCGCTATTTCCTGGAATCGCCACACGAATTCGCGGCAGCAGAATGAACAACGCCCGGCAAGCCGGGCGTTTTGATGGGCGTGCCGCAGCACGGACTGCTTACTCAGCGGTGGCAGGCTCCGCTTTGGGTTTGTCGCTGCGCTTAGCCTGGATGTCGAGCTTGACCTCGTCCTCGCCCTTGGCGTTGGGCACCACATCCACCGTCAGGCGCCCGCCGTCCACCAGCGCCCCAAACAGCAGTTCGTCGGCCAGGGCGCGGCGAATGGTGTCCTGGATCAGGCGTTGCATGGGACGCGCACCCATCAGCGGGTCGAACCCGCGCTTGGCCAGGTGACGACGCAGGGCATCGGTGAAGGTGACTTCGACCTTCTTCTCGGCCAACTGGCTTTCGAGCTGCAGCAGGAACTTGTCGACCACCCGCAGGATGACCTCTTCGTCCAGCGGCTTGAAGCCCACGATGGCGTCCAGCCGGTTGCGGAACTCGGGCGTGAACATGCGCTTGATATCGGCCATCTCGTCACCCAGCTCGCGCTGGGTGGTGAAGCCGATGGTCGACTTTTGCAGCGTCTCGGCACCCGCGTTGGTCGTCATGATGATCAGCACATTGCGGAAATCAGCCTTGCGGCCGTTGTTGTCCGTCAGCGTGCCATGATCCATCACCTGCAGCAGGATGTTGAAGACATCCGGGTGGGCCTTCTCGATTTCATCCAGCAGCAGAACGGCGTGCGGCTTCTTGGTGATGGCCTCGGTCAGCAAACCACCCTGGTCAAAGCCCACGTAGCCCGGAGGCGCACCAATCAGGCGGCTCACGGCATGGCGCTCCATGTACTCCGACATGTCGAAGCGGATCAGCTCAATGCCCAGGATATAGGCCAATTGCTTGGCCACTTCCGTCTTGCCCACACCGGTGGGGCCGCTGAACAGGAAGGCGCCGATGGGCTTGTCAGGCTTGCCCAGGCCCGAGCGGGCCATCTTGATGGCGGCCGACAGGGCGTCGATGGCGTTGTCTTGACCAAACACCACGCTCTTGAGGTCGCGATCCAGGTTCTTGAGCTTGCTGCGGTCGTCGTTGGACACACTGGTGGGCGGGATGCGGGCGATCTTCGCCACGATTTCCTCGACCTCGGCGCGCGTGATCGTCTTCTTCTGCTTGCTCTTGGGCAGGATGCGCTGCGCAGCCCCCGCCTCATCAATCACGTCAATGGCCTTGTCCGGCAGGTGACGGTCATTGATGAACTTGGCCGACAGCTCGGCCGCCGCCTGCAGGGCGCCCAGGGCGTACTTGACGCTGTGGTGCTCTTCAAAGCGCGACTTCAAACCCTTGAGGATCTCAATCGTCTGCTCGACGGTGGGCTCGACCACCTCGACCTTCTGGAAACGACGCGACAGGGCCGCGTCCTTCTCGAAGATGCCCCGGTACTCGGTGAACGTGGTGGCACCGATGCACTTGAGCTGCCCCGAGCTGAGCGCAGGCTTGAGCAGGTTGGACGCATCCAGCGTGCCACCCGAGGCGGCCCCCGCACCGATCAAGGTGTGGATTTCGTCGATGAACAGCACGGCGTTGGGCTGCTCTTTGAGCTGCTTGATCACGGCCTTCAGGCGCTGCTCGAAGTCGCCCCGGTACTTGGTACCGGCCAGCAAGGCGCCCATGTCCAGCGCGTACACCTGCGCGTCGGCCAGCACGTCGGGCACGTCGTTTTGCGTGATGCGCCAGGCCAGACCCTCGGCAATCGCAGTCTTGCCCACGCCGGCCTCACCCACCAGCAACGGGTTGTTCTTGCGGCGGCGGCACAGCACCTGGATCACGCGCTCGACCTCGGTGTCGCGGCCGATCAGCGGGTCGATCTTGCCATCGCGGGCCTGCTGGTTCAGGTTCTGGGTGTACTGCTCCAGCGGCGAGGCGCGGCTTTCGCCTTCTTCCTTGTCCGCATCCTGGGGCGCGTTCTCGGACGACGCCGACTTGGCCGCCTCGGGCGGATCCACCTTGCGGATGCCGTGGGCGATGTAGTTGACCACGTCCAGGCGGGTCACCCCCTGCTGATGCAGGTAGTACACCGCATGAGAATCCTTCTCGCCAAAGATCGCCACCAGCACATTGGCGCCCGTGACTTCCTTTTTGCCCCCGCTGGACGACTGAACGTGCATGATCGCGCGCTGAATCACCCGCTGGAAGCCCAGGGTCGGCTGGGTGTCCACCTCGTCGGTGCCGCCCACGGTGGGCGTGTTGTCACGCACAAACTGGTCCAGGTTCTTGCGAAGCTCATCCAGGTTCGCGGCACAGGCCTTCAGCACTTCGGAAGCTGAAGGGTTGTCGATCAGCGCCAGCAACAGGTGTTCCACGGTGATGAATTCGTGGCGTTGTTGCCGGGCCTCGACGAAGGCCATGTGCAAACTCACTTCCAACTCTTGCGCAATCATGCGGTCTCCAGGATGCACTGCAGGGGATGCCCGGCACGCCGGGCGGCGGCAAGAACGAGTTCGACCTTGGTGGCCGCGACGTCTTTGGTGAAGACACCGCACACACCACGACCCTCGTGGTGGATTTTGAGCATGATCTGGGTGGCTGTCTCCAGATCATGACGGAAATACTCTTGCAAGACGAATACCACGAACTCCATCGGCGTGAAATCGTCGTTGAGCATCACGACTTGATAGAGCTTGGGGGGTTCAACCGCCAGTTCTTCCTTGTCAACGACCACTGCGCCGTCACCTTCCGTGCCAGGGCCGGTGGGTGACTTGGGTTCGTTCAGACGAATCGGTTCAAACATGCAGTTGATTCTACGGGAGCCCCCGTGCTCTTGCAGCGTATCTTGGGGTCTCCATGCGACTTGCAAGGGTGCAAATACGCCCCCGCCACCACAGTTATTCGATTCATGCCCGACGCGGGCTGGCGACGTCCCGACATTGCATCGGCTGTAAGTAATGCAACAAGCCATGACGCCTTGCGTCAAAACAACTCCGAACGACCGAAATACTCGATAACACGGAGATCGCAGTTCTTGACATCTGTCCTAAGCAGGCGAAGAATGTGCAGAAATTCACAGGAGGAAAGACATGGCCACAGGCACTGTCAAATGGTTCAACGACGCCAAGGGGTTCGGCTTCATCGAACCAGACCAAGGTGGTGGTGATGTGTTCGCACATTTTTCAGCCATCCAGATGGACGGCTTCCGTACGCTCAAGCAAGGCGCCAAGGTGAGTTACGACCTGGTCGCGGGCCCCAAGGGGATGCTGGCGCAGAACATCCAGCAACTCGAGGGCCCAGGCGCAGCCGATGAGCACACCGACGCACTGTCAGACATGCACTTCCGCGAGGCGGGCACCGCCAGCGGTCACAGTCTGCCGCACTGAAAGCGTGCAGCCCAACAAAAAACCTGCTCTCGGGCAGGTTTTTTTTATTCAGGGCCAGTCCCGGCAGGACACCGGGACTGATCAGCTGATCACATGTGGTCAATCATGACCTGACCGAAGCCCGAGCACGACACCTGGGTCGCGCCCTCCATCAGGCGGGCAAAGTCGTACGTGACCTTTTTGCTCTGGATGGCCTTGTCCATCGACGAGATGATCAGGTCGGCCGCTTCCAGCCAGCCCATGTGGCGCAACATCATTTCGGCAGACAGGATTTCGGAACCAGGGTTCACGTAGTCCTTGCCAGCGTACTTCGGCGCGGTGCCGTGGGTGGCCTCGAACATGGCCACGGTGTCAGACAGGTTGGCACCGGGCGCAATGCCGATACCGCCCACCTGGGCAGCCAGGGCATCCGAGATATAGTCGCCGTTGAGGTTCAGCGTGGCGATCACACTGTACTCGGCAGGGCGCAACAGGATTTGCTGCAGGAAGGCGTCAGCGATGGCGTCCTTGACGATGATGTCCTTGCCCGACTTCGGGTTCTTGAACTTGCACCACGGACCACCATCAATCAGCTCGGCACCGAACTCCTTCCGAGCCAGGCCATAGGCCCAGTCACGGAAGCCACCTTCGGTGTACTTCATGATGTTGCCCTTGTGCACGATGGTCACGCTGGGCTTGTCGTTGTCGATGGCGTACTGCAGCGCCTTGCGCACCAGGCGCTCGGTGCCCTCGCGCGACACGGGCTTGATGCCGATGCCGGAAGTATCGGGGAAGCGAATCTTCTTGACGCCAAACTCTTCCTGCAGGAACTTGATGAGCTTCTTGGCCTTGTCGCTCTCGGCTTCGAACTCGATGCCGGCGTAGATGTCTTCCGAGTTCTCACGGAAGATGACCATGTCGGTCTTCTCGGGTTCCTTCACGGGCGACGGCACACCCTTGAAGTAGCGCACCGGGCGCAGACAGACGTACAGGTCCAGCTCCTGGCGCAGGGCCACGTTCAGCGAACGGATGCCGCCACCCACCGGGGTGGTCAGGGGCCCCTTGATGGACACGACGTAGTCCTTGAGCACATGCAAGGTTTCTTCCGGCAGCCACACATCGGGGCCGTACACGCGCGTGGATTTCTCACCCGCGTAGATCTCCATCCAGTGGATCTTCTTGCTGCCGCCGTAGGCCTTCTCGACCGCGGCATCCACCACCTTGATCATCACGGGGGTGATGTCAAAGCCGGTGCCATCACCTTCGATGTAAGGAATGATGGGGTTGTTGGGCACGTTGAGCGAGAAGTCCGGGTTCACCGTGATCTTCTGCCCGCCTTCGGGCACCTTGATGTGCTGATACATGTTTGTGGTCTCCGCGGTTGGCGTTTCCTTGAGATGCAGGGCCAGGGATAGTGGCCATACACATTTCATTCTACGCGAGCGCACCAAGGCTTCTGGCTGCAGACAGTCAAGGTGTGACGATGTCTGCGGTTTTTCTGCACCAGTGGATCAAGCACACCAGGCCTGATACTGCGCCCACAGGTGATGCGAGACCGCCCAGGCGGCCATGGCGGCCATGGACAGGCCCGCCAGTCGAATGGCCCAACGCGGATGCAGCCAGGCACTGCCCGACGGCGCCACGGTATCAACCACGGGCTGGACGCGCGCATCTGGAGCCGCCCCATGCCCAGCAGACATGGCGCCATCGGCAGAGCCCACCGACCGCAACCACACCACCGGGGCGGCCGTGGCCGTGCGGGCGCCAGGCGGTGCCGGGGCCACCGACGCATCCGGCACCGGCGATGCACGCCGGATGAGCTTGCGCAGCACCCACGGAGCAGCCCACACACCCAGGGCGCTGGGCACCGAGAAGGCCAGCATCACGGCCGCGCCCCCTGCCGGAGTGGGCGCCAGGGTGGCCAGCATCAGGGCCGCGTACAGCAGGCCGCAGGGCAAGAACGCCCAAAACATGCCAGCCACCAGAGGCATCACCGGGCGCCATGCCGCGCTGTCATGCCGGGCGGCCCACTGGTGCCAACGCGCGCGCACCCGACGATACACATCCACGCCCCATTGATCCATCACGGCCGGCATGCGCCCCGAAACGGCCAGCCACAGGCCCAGCACCACGGCCGCCACCAGCAACATGATCCAGAACGGCTGCAAAAAGCCCACCTGACGCCCCAGTTGGGCCACCAGGCCCGCACTGACCGCCGCGAGTGCGCCCAGCGCTGCATAACCGAGACTACGGCCCAACATGGCGGTCCAGGGCAGACCGCCAGGAATGGCCGTGCAGGCCACACCGCACATGGCGGCGCAGTGCGCCATGCCCCCCAGCCCCATGAGGAAGGCTGACAACAACAGGCCACTCAGCACGCACGCACTCCTTGAAGACCCCTGCTGGTGACGGCGAGAACGGCCAGCAGCAACTCAGATGATGCGCGAGAAGCGGCCCACCGTGCGGTCGGCCTGCAGGTAGCGGTCAAACACCATGGCGATCGCCCGCACGAAATACCAGCCCAGGGGCGTGACGCACACACCATCCGACTCCATGTGCACCAACCCCATCTCGACGAGAGGCTCCAGCTGGCGCAGCTCAGCCGCAAAGTATTGCCTGAAATCAATCAGGTAGGCGAGCTCAATGGATTCGATGTCCACCCTGCCCTGGCACATCACGGCCATGATGACCGCGCGACGAACCAGGTCATCCCGAGACAGCACCAGCCCCCGATCAATGGGCAACTGCCCGCGATCCAGGGCCTCGGTGTAGTCCTCCAGCGTCTTGGCGTTCTGGCTGTAATGGGCCCCCACGCGCCCGATGGCCGACACCCCCAGCCCGATCAGATCGCTGTCGGGGCGGGTGCTGTAGCCCTGGAAATTGCGGTGCAAGCGCCCCTGGCGCTTGGCCACGGCCAGGCTGTCGTGGTGCAGCGCAAAGTGATCCATGCCGATGTAGTCGTATCCAGCCTCTCTGAGCACCTCGATGGCCATCGAGAGCATGGCCACCTTGTCGGCCGCCGCGGGCAACTCGGCGGCATCAATGCGGCGTTGGGGCTTGAAGCGTTGTGGCAAGTGGGCGTAGCCATACATGGCCACCCGGTCTGGGCGCAACGACGCCAGGCGGTCCAGCGTCTGACGGAAGCCGGTCAGGGTCTGGCGCGGCAAGCCATAGATGAGGTCGGCATTGATGGATTCGAAGCCGATCTCGCGGGCCGAGCGCATCAGTGCGGCCACCTGCTCGAAGGGTTGAACGCGGTGCACGGCTTTCTGGACATCCGGATCAAAATCCTGAACACCCAGGCTCAGACGATTGAAGCCCATGCCGGCCAGGCGTTGCAGACGATGCGCATCGACCGTGCGAGGATCCACCTCGATGGCGTATTCGCCGCCCGGCACAAAGCGAAAGGCCTGCTTCAGGTGCTCCAGCAGGTCGGCCAATTCATCGTCATTCAGGAAGGTGGGGCTGCCACCGCCAAAGTGCAACTGCGAGACCGACTGCCGAGCACCCATCGTGGCCACCACCAGGTCGATCTCTTGTTTGAGCGAGGCCAGATAGGGCTTGGCACGCGCGTGATGACGTGTGATGATTTTGTTGCAGGCACAGTAGTAGCACACCGATTCACAAAACGGGATGTGCACGTACACCGACAAAGGATTGGCGGGGGCGGCCACCGCCCCCCCGCCGCTGCCCCGCTGATGCAGCACCTGAGCGTATTGCTCGGGGCCATAGGCCTGCACAAAGCGGTCGGCCGTGGGGTAAGAGGTGTAGCGTGGACCACTGACATCCAGGCGCGTCAACATGTCAGGCGTGACATGAACAGGCGCCGATGAGCTCATGCTGGTGGGGGCAATCGGGATCATGGAGGCGACTGTGCCAGCCTGAAGCCGCGCAGGGTTGATCTGGGTCAAGGTCATCCGCCAACGACCGGCAACAATTCAGCAAACCATTGAGGTCGCTCATGTTTCAACCGTCTGCCTCCATCCCGATCGCGGTCAATCCGCATGATGAGCCTAGCCCCTGCGCCCTGCCGGGTCGGGTGTCGAAAGACAGCGCTTGTGCGTCACAATCGCGACCCATGAGACTGGATTCCTTCAAAGTTGCGTGCTCGAGTTGCAACCTGCGCGAGTTGTGCTTGCCCGTGGGGCTGACCCAGAATCAGCTGAACCACCTGGATGACCTGGTGGGTTCGCGGCGGATGCTCAAGCGGGGTGAGGCCTTGTTCCACACGGGCGACCCCTTCCGCTCGCTGTATGCCGTGCGCACTGGCTTCTTCAAGACCCGCATTTCGGCGGAAGATGGTCGCGACCAGGTCACGGGCTTCCAGATGGCCGGTGAACTGCTGGGGCTGGACGGCATCAGCACCGACCGACACGCGTGCGACGCCATCGCCCTGGAAGATTCACAGGTGTGCGTGATCCCGTATTCGCAACTGGAAGAGCTGTCGCGCGAAGTGTCCGATCTGCAGCACCAGTTCCACAAGATCATGAGCCGCGAGATCGTTCGCGATCATGGCGTGATGCTGCTGCTGGGCAGCATGCGGGCTGAAGAACGCCTGGCGGCCTTCCTGCTGAACCTGACGCAGCGCCTGCATGCGCGTGGCTTCTCGGCGTCGGCATTGGTGCTGCGCATGACCCGCGAAGAAATCGGCAGCTACCTGGGTTTGAAATTGGAAACCGTGAGCCGCACGTTCTCCAAGTTCCAGGAAGATGGGCTGCTGGAGGTCAAGCAGCGCGACATTCGCATCCTGAACGAAGATGGCCTGAAGGCCATGGTGAACAACGCCCGTTGCTGAGTTCACGCGGGCCGTGGCTCATTGGGGGTGCGACCAGCGCACCCTTGACGATGACCGGCCCTGCTGAGGGCCAGTCACGCTCAGTGGGCGTGGGATGCGGACGTCGAGGTGCGGCGTGAACGACGGGGCTTGCGTCCGTCTGCAGCACTGGGATGCTGCCGAATCCAGTGCGACATGTAGCTGGCGGCCGCCATGGCAGCCCACAACATCAGGAACGTCAGGCTGTAGACGGTGGTCTGGTCAGGCGTCCACCCACCCAGGCTGACGTGCTCGGGATCCATCACGGAGAACAACAGCATTTCCAGAACGGCCGCCATCAAAAACGAAGGCCAGAGGATCTGGGCTGCCAATACGGAGCGATGATTCATCGGGGTCTCCCGCGCCACAAGGTGGCTCAGTGCTGATGTTCATCCAGCAGCACCACGCTGGCAGCGGGAAAAACCCTTGAAAGGCGGTGGAGATTCCGCCTCCATCCATCACTGGGACTGCTTGACGATCTCGGTGGGGTCTGCGGCATGATTGCGCGCCTTGTGCGCGGGCAACTCTTCAGCTGAACGCACATGACCTTGAGAGGTGTCCAGCACGGGATCCACCTGGGTGTAGGCGATGGTGACCGTGATGGCGCACGCCACCACCACAATGGCCGGGCCACCGATGACCATCCAGACGATCGGCAGCTTCCACCAGGGCGGGTTATTGACCGCGGGTGATGCGCTCGGGGCCGTGGCCGTGTGTTCCATGAGAAAACTCCGTTCGATGAGGTTGTTTGGGGCGCGAGGCGAAGGGGCAGAACACCCTGCTCACCTCGGCACCATGAAAGTCGATTTTTCGCGCACATCCACCTGGGCCTCCAGGCCCTGGCGCATCTGCTCCACCACGAGGGTCATGCCGTTGCTGCCACTGCCCAGGCGCGCAGCGCTTTCGGGCGGGATGCGCACCGAGATGGGCACCCAACGAGCCTCGGCGGGACCCAGGACCACGTCCTGCCCACCCTCCACCACGGCGTCGGGCAACTGCTCAACACCCACACGGTAACGCTGCACCGCCTCGGAAGCGTTCATGATCTGGACGCGGTACACGTTCTCGATGTACCCCTCATCCACGACGCGGGCCAAGGCGCCACGGTCTTTGACGATGTCGACGCGGAACGGGGGACGGGTGAGCAGGCTGTACATGAAGGCCCCCACCACCGCCACCAGGATGGCCGTGTACAACAGCACACGCGGGCGTGCCACGCGAGACCACATCTCGCTGCGGCTGAGGCCGGTTTCCATGGCGTTCAGGGTGGTGTAACGGATCAGCCCCCTGGGGGTGCCCATCTTGTCCATCACGCTATTACACACGTCGATGCAGGCGGCGCACCCAATGCACTCGTACTGCAGACCGTCTCGGATGTCGATGCCGGTGGGGCAGACCTGCACGCACAAGGTGCAATCGATGCAATCACCCTTCTTGCCATCGGTGCTCTTCTTGCCCTTGCCACGAGGTTCACCACGGGCGGTGTCGTAGCTGATGATCAGGGTGTCACGGTCGAACATGGCGCTCTGGAAGCGCGCATAGGGGCACATGTACTTGCAGACCTGTTCACGCATGAAGCCGGCGTTGCCATAGGTGGCGAAGCCGTAGAACAAGATCCAAAAGGTTTCCCAGGGGCCCAGGCCGAAGGCCACCACCGCCGCACCCAGTTCCCGAATGGGGGTGAAGTAGCCCACGAAGGTGTAGCCCGTCCACAAGGCCACCATGATCCAGGCCACTTGCTTGCCGGACTTGCGCCAGAGCTTCTCAAAGCTCCAGGGGCCTTTGTCCAGTTTCATGCGCTTCATGCGGTCGCCCTCGAACTTGCGCTCGATCCACATGAAGATCTCGGTGTACACCGATTGGGGGCAGGCGTAGCCGCACCACAGGCGCCCCGCCACCGCGGTGAACAAGAACAGCCCGTAGGCCGAAATGACAAGCAAGGCCGTCAGGTAGATGAAATCCTGCGGATACAGCACCAGGTTGAAGATGTAGAAGCGGCGCGCTTCCAGATCGAACAACACGGCCTGCCGGTTGTTCCAGACCAACCAGGGCAGACCGTAGAAAACCAATTGGGTGACCCACACCATCACCCAGCGCCATTTGGCGAACCAACCATCAACCGCGCGGGCGTAGATGGTTTCGCTCTTTTTGTACAGCGAGATCACCTGCTCGCGGCGTACTTCACGCTGCTCGGCGGTAGGCGGGGTGGCGGTGGGGGAGCTGGTGTCGGTCATGACGTCACACATGAAAAACGGCGGATGGCCAGATACCCATCAGGGTATCATGCAGCCGTTCCGCCGATTGTCATTTTCGATCAGGCCTTGATGGGGATCAAGTGACCTGATTCAAGGCCAGACTCACTTGGCGTCGGCCACGCGAGTCTTGTTGTTGGAGAGACCCCAAACATACGAGGCCACCACACGGATCTGCTCGTCCGACAGGCGGGGGCTCTGGGCCGGCATCTTGTTCGTGATGCCGTTGTTGATGGCACGAACGATGGCCTCTTCGCCCCAGCCGTGCAGCCAGATCTTGTCGCTGAGGTTGGCCGAACCCAAAGCCTGGTTGCCCTTGCCTTCAGCGCCATGACAGGCTGCGCAGGCGGCGTTGAACTTGGCTCGGCCTTGGGCTGCCAGCACCGCGTTGTGGGCGCTGCCCGACAGGCTCAGCACGTAGTGAGCCACCTGACGGACTTCATCGGGGCCGCCGACGGCTGCAGCCATCGGGGGCATCATGCCCCGGCGGCCGCCATGGATGGTTTCGATGATCTTGTCAGGCGAGCCACCATACAGCCAGTCGCTGTCGGTCAGGTTGGGGAAGCTCTTGGAACCCTTGGCGTCCGAGCCGTGGCAGGCCGCGCAGTTGTTCAGGAACAGGCGCTCACCGATGGCTTGTGCGGCCGGATCGCGCGAGAGGTCTTCAACCGACTTGCCCTCGAACTTGGCGTACACCACGCTCTGGGCCTCGTGAGCCTTGCGGGTCTCATTCTCCAACTGGCCGACCGACGTCCAGCCCAGCTTGCCCTGGTACACGCCCAGGCCGGGGTACAGCAGCAGGTAAGCCACGGCAAAGACCAGCGTGATGATGAACAGCATCAGCCACCAGCGGGGCAGCGGGTTGTTCAACTCTTGCAGGTCGCCATCCCAGACGTGACCCGTGGTCTTATCCACATTGCCTTGGGCGTCGTACACCACCTTGTGGCGAGCAGCCCCAACCAGCACGACCACGCAGTACACGAGGCCGAACACCACGATGGCCGCGACATACCACGCCCATCCACTCGATACGAAGTCGCTCATTGCGAGCCTCCAGTCAATCTTCTGCGAAAGGCAGCTTGGCTGCCTCATCGAACTGGGCCTTGTTGCGGCGTGAGTAGGCCCACACCACGATGCCCACGAACACGCCCAGGCAAGCCACGGTAAAAAGGCTTCTCAAGCCCATGACGTCCATGTGCGTGACTCCCAATTACTTCACCGCGGTGCCAAGCACCTGCAGGTAGGCGATCAGGGCTTCCATTTCGGTCTTGCCCTTGACCTCCATCTCCGCGGCCTTGATCTCGGCATCGGTGTAAGGCACACCGACCTTGCGCAGCGCCTCCATGCGGGGACCAACGCCCGAGGCTTTGACCAGGTTGGCCTCCAGCCAGGGGTAGGCAGGCATGTTGGACTCGGGCACCACATCACGCGGGTTGATCAGGTGCAGGCGATGCCATTCGTCAGAGTACTTGCCGCCCACGCGGTGCAGGTCAGGACCGGTGCGCTTGGAGCCCCATTGGAAGGGGTGGTCGTACACGAACTCACCCGCGACCGAGTAGTGGCCGTAGCGCAGGGTCTCGGCACGGAAGGGACGGATCATCTGCGAGTGGCAGCCGTAGCAGCCTTCACGCAGGTAGACGTCACGACCAGCCAGCTGCAGCGCGGTGTAGGGCTTGAGGCCTTCCACGGGCTTGGTGGTGCTTTGCTGGAAGAACAGCGGCACGATTTCGACCAGGCCCCCGAAGGCCACGACCACCAGGGTCAGGACGATCATCAGGAAGTTGCTGGTCTCGATCCGCTCGTGTGAAAAGAGCTTGGGCTTTTGATTGTTGTCAGCCATGAGGGTTCTCCAATCAGGCGTGAGCCGGCGTGGCCTGGGGGACCGGCGCGTTCACGGCGCGACCTGCCATGGCGGTCATCACGGTGTTCCACAGCATCAGGATCATGCCGCCCAGGTAGAGCAGACCGCCCGCGACGCGGATCACGTAGAAGGGATAGCTGGCCTTCACGCTTTCAACGAAGGTGTAGACCAGGGTGCCATCGGGGTTCACGGCACGCCACATCAGACCCTGCATCACACCGGCGATCCACATCGCAGCGATGTAAAGCACGATGCCGATGGTGGCAGCCCAGAAGTGCAGCGAGATGGCCGGCACGCTGTACATGGTCTTGCGACCGAACATGCGCGGGATCAGGTAGTACAAGGACCCCATCGAGATCAGACCCACCCAGCCCAGGGCGCCCGAGTGCACGTGGCCGACCGTCCAGTCGGTGTAGTGCGACAGCGAGTTCACGGTCTTGATGGACATCATCGGACCTTCGAAGGTGGACATGCCGTAGAACGACAGGGCCACGATCAGGAACTTCAGGATGGCGTCATCACGCAGCTTGTACCAGGCACCCGACAGGGTCATGATGCCGTTGATCATGCCGCCCCACGAGGGTGCCAGCAGGATCAGCGAGAACACCATGCCGACGGATTGCGTCCAGTCAGGCAGCGCGGTGTAGTGCAGGTGGTGAGGACCCGCCCACATGTAGGTGAAGATCAGCGCCCAGAAGTGGACGATGGACAGGCGGTAGGAGTAAACCGGACGCTCGGCCTGCTTGGGGATGTAGTAGTACATCATGCCCAGGAAGCCGGCGGTCAGGAAGAAGCCCACGGCATTGTGGCCGTACCACCATTGCACCATCGCGTCTTGCACGCCGGCGTAGGCCGAGTACGACTTGGGCGACAGCACGCCGTCTTCAAACACGGGGATGGCCGCGCTGTTGACGATGTGCAGCAGGGCCACCGCGATGATGAAGGCACCGTAGAACCAGTTGGCCACGTAGATGTGACGCACCTTGCGGATGCCAATGGTGCCGAAGAACACGACCGCATAAGCCACCCAGACCAGGGTGATCAGGATGTCGATCGGCCATTCCAGCTCAGCGTATTCCTTGCCGCTGGTGTAGCCGAAGGGCAGTGTCAGCACGGCCGACAGGATGACGGCCTGCCAGCCCCAGAAGGTGAACGACGCCAGCGGGCCGCCGAACAGGCGGGTTTGGCAGGTGCGTTGCACCACGTGGTACGACGTGGCAAAAAGCGCACAGCCACCGAACGCGAAGATCACGGCGTTGGTGTGCAGCGGACGCAGCCGTCCATAGGACAGCCAGGGAATGCCGAAACTCAAATCCGGCCAAGCCAGTTGCGCGGCGATCAAAACGCCGACGGCCATGCCAACGACGCCCCATACGACGGCGGCAATGGCAAAGGCGCGGACAACGGAATCGTTGTACGTGCCAGAGTGGGTGGTTGCCATCTCTTGTTCTCCTTTGTTACAGGCTGAATTGTGCGGGCAAACCACTAGCTACTTTTGATAAGGCTCAACCTTATCGTCAGCTTTTTCGTCCTCTGTCTTCAAGATGCGAACGGCTTCTTGCTCGATGTCTTCAAATTGACCATTGAAGACAGCCCAACCCAGCACCGCCAGGATGGCCAGTACCAGCAAAACGGACACGGGCAGCAGGATGTAGAGGATTTCCATGGTGTGGTTTGCCGTCAACGACGGGCGGGCCCGAGTCTAAGGGCATTCAGCACGACACCGAGGGAGCTGAGCGCCATGCCCAGCCCCGCAAGCCAGGGGGGCATGAGGCCCACCAGCGCCAGCGGAATCGAACTGAAGTTGTAGAGCGCGGACCAGGACAGGTTCTGTTTGACGATGCGCAGTGCACGTTGGCTGATCACAACAGCTTCGGGCACGCCGTTCAATCTGCCATTGAGCACGATCAAGTCTGACTGCGATTGCGCCAGCGCCGCCCCCTGATCCAGGGCGATCGACACGTCGGCTTTGGCCAGCACCGGGGCGTCGTTGATGCCATCGCCCACCACGGCCACCCTCAGGCCCTTGGCCTGAGCCGCCTGGATCACCTGCAGCTTGTTCTCTGGCGTGGCCTCGGCCTGGGCCACGGTGATGCCACCCAACTGCGCAGCTGCGGCGTACACGCGCTCGCGCAGGTCGCCCGACAACAAGGCGGCATCCACGCCCAGGCGCTGCAGGCCTGACAACGACGACTGGGCCTCGGGACGGAAGGTTTCGTCGAAACAGAATCCAAGCACCGTCTCGGTGCACAAAGCGCCATCTGCACGGTGGGCGGCCAGCCACACACGGGCCTGGGGGTGGTGCTGGGCCCAGGCCGGTGGGGCGCCATTCATCACCCAATCCTGCCGCCCCAGGCGCCAGATGCGCCCCTCGGCATCAGTGGCCTGAACACCCTGCCCTGCCAGCTCTTGAACATCCGTCCAGGCGCGGCGGCTGAGTTCGGCGCTGGCCGTCACGGCCGCCACCAGCGAGCGTGACAGCGGATGCTGGGAGTACGACGCCAGATCGGCAGCCTGCGGCCAGGTGACCCACCAATGCTCGCTGCCACTGGCCAAATCACGCTGCCCCTGGGCTGTGCACACCGAGACCACGGTCAACTGGCCATCGGTGAGTGTGCCGGTTTTGTCAAAGTAGACGCGGTCGACATGGGCCAGGGTTTCCAGCGCGTCCAGGCGCCGCACCAGCACCCCACGCGAGGCCATGTTGCCGGCCGCCGCCAGCAACCCCATGGGCGCCGACAGCGAAAACGCGCAAGGACAGGTCACGACCAGCACCGACACCGCCACCCAGATGGCTTTGGAGGGGTCGATCCAGTACCAGACGATGCCGCCCAGCAGGGCCAGCACCAACACCCCCCACAAGAATGGCACGGCGAAGCGGTCGGCCACGCGCATCCAGCTGGGCTTTTCGCTCATGGCTTGTTGCACGAGGGAGACGATCTGCTGGTAGCGGGTGTCGGGGCCCAGGCGCTCGACACTGATCCAGACCGGCGCGCCCAGGTTCAGGCTACCGGCCACCACCATCTGGCCGGCAGATTTGCTCACCGCGCGAGACTCCCCCGTCAGCAGGGACTCATCCACTTCGGTTTCGCCCAGCAACACCTGCCCATCGGCGGGGAAGGCCTGGCCCACCGCCACGCGGACACGATCGCCATGCTGGAGAGACGACAAGGGGATGGATTCGATCTCGACGGTGTTCAAGTCGCCTTCACCACGCGCGCGTTCGACCGCCTCAGGCAGGCGCACGCACAGCGCCTCCAGCGATTGGGTGACGCGCTCCCGGGCGCGGCTTTCCAGCCAGCGTCCGGCCAGCAGGAAGGCCACGAACATGGTCAGGGAGTCAAAGTACGCATCCGGGCCAAAAATGTGCTGGTAGCCGAAGGTGACGCCCGTGGACACCAGGAAGGCCGCCGCCATGCCGATGGCCACCGGGGTGTCCATGGCAATGCGGCCTTGGCGGGCAGCACGCCAGGCCCCGCTGAAGAACGGCCGACAAGAGAACAGCACCACCGGCAGGCTCAACACCCAGTTGGCCCAGTTCATGAGGTTCCACAGATCGGCGGGGATCTCGTCGCGGCCGGCCACGTACTGTGGGAAGGTGATCATCATCACCTGCATCATGCAAAACCAGGCCACGGCGGTTTGCCACAGCAGCACCCGGCGCTCGCGCAGGCGCTCGTTGCCCGCGCGGGCTGCCGCATCTGGCCAGGCCCGGTAACCCACCCGCTGCACGGCGGCCACGAGATCCGCCAGCCTGGTGCGGGATGGGTCAAGCGTGATGCGGGCACGCTGGGAGGCGGCCTGGACCTGAACCTCGCTCACCCCAGCCACGCCCTTGATCGCCTCTTCGATGGTGATGGAGCACGCCGCGCAGTACATGCCCGACAGACCCAGGCCGATGCGGCGCATGGACGAGCCGGGCACCTGTTCCAGCACGCACTGCTGCAGCAGATCGGGGTCGTTCAGGCCGGCCACCTGGGCTTCGGTCAGATCCGGCAAGGGGGGCAAGGGAGCCTCGCCGGGGGGCGTCGTCAGAGCAACGGTCATGGGCGCAAGGTCTAGCTGATACAGTCAGGGCCGTCAGGCGTGTGAGCCTGAACATGCGAACCACAGCGACAGACCCCATGCCCATCGCCCCGGAACAAACCCTGATTGTCGTGCATGCCGCCGCCCAGGCTCTGATGCGTGGTCTTGTCAGGCTGGGGTCGAGCGTGGGCCTGGCAGTGCTGTGCAGCGGCCCTGCGCTGGCGCAGCCCCCCGCCGCCGGGCAGCCTCAAAGCCTGCCCACCATCCAACTCAGCGCGGGGATGTACAACATCCGCGCCGAGGTGGCCCGCACGCCCCAGGAGCAGGCCATCGGCTTGATGCACCGCCGCAGCATGCCGGTCAACCACGGCATGCTGTTCGTGTTTGATCAACGCGGCCAGCAATGTTTCTGGATGAAAAACACCCTGATGCCTCTGTCAATCGCCTTCCTGGCCGACGACGGGCGCGTGGTGAACATGGCCGAGATGAAGGCCGGCAGCGTGGATCAGCACTGCTCGACGGAACCGGTGCGCTACGCGCTGGAGATGAACCAGGGTTGGTTCACGAAGCGCAGCGTGAAGGTGGGCGATCGGATCAAGGGCGGGCCCTTCGGCCCCCTCAGCGCAACATCCGCCCGCTGATCACCGAGGTCGGATGGCCGCCTGGATGGCGGGCAAGACCTCCAGCGTGGCCTCGCGTCCGGCGAGGATGGACAGGCGGCGGGCGGCAAACTCGGCGCTGCCCACCCCTGCCAGCTTGGGACGGATCACGACATCCGCCTCCCGGGTTTCGTACTGCCCCAGAGATTTGCCCATGATGCTGAAGGTTTGCAGCAGGATGTCGGTGGCGCGTCGCGTGGGCTGGCCCTCGGGGATGGCTGATATGTCCACCGCGATGACCACCTCGGCGCCCATCTGACGGGCAAAGCGCACCGGCACGGGCGACACGGCCCCGCCATCAATGTACTCACGCCCCCCGATGCGCACAGGCTCGAAAATGGCCGGCACGGCCGAGGAGGCCCGCACCGCCATACCAGGATCACCCCGGCGGAAAAGGATGGGTTCACCCGTCTGCAGATCGGCCGCCACAATACCCAGCGGCAGTTTCATGGATTCGATGGGTCGGTTGTTGACCAGGTCGCGCACGAAGCGGGCCAAGGCCTCGCCCTTGAGCACCGAACGGCCGGGGAAGACCCAATCGGTGATTTGGGATTCATTGAGCGTCATGGCCATGCGACCCAACTCGGTGGGGGTGTGACCGGCGGCATACAGGGTGGCCACCACGCTGCCCGCCGAGGTGCCCACCACCAGATCCGGGCGGATGCCTCGCTCTTCCAGCACCTGCAGCACGCCGATGTGGGCAAAGCCACGGGCCGCACCGCCGCCCAGCGCCAATCCGATGCGAGGCGCCCGCTTGACGACGGGCGGCTTGACCGGTTCAGCCACCGGCGGCAACGGCTGAATCGGTGGCGACGGAGGCGACGGTTGGTGGGCGCATCCGGCCAGCACCGCCAGGCTGATCAGCGCGCCCAGGCGCCTTAATTCCATAAAGCTATTAACAACTTGCGAAAATGTAGTTTTCATTTATATAGAGAGCCGATAGCATCGCGGCTCTGATTGTGGGGCCCCACGTCCGTGCCTACAATGCGCGCCTTGCGCAGGCGGTGCCCCATCGGACCCATCATCCCCACGCCATTGCGCCGTATCCCTGCCGCGAACCATGTATCAATACACCGAATTCGACAAGCAGTTCGTTCGTCAACGCGCTGCACAGTTCCGCGACCAACTGGAGCGTAACCTCGCCGGCAAACTGGCCGACGACGATTTCCGCCCACTGCGTCTGCAAAACGGTTGGTACATCCAGCGCCACGCCCCGATGCTGCGTGTGGCTGTTCCGTATGGTGAACTTTCCAGCAAACAAGTGCGTCAGCTGGCCCGCATCGCCCGTGAGTTCGACCGCGGCTATGTCCACTTCACCACGCGTCAAAACGTTCAGTTCAACTGGATCCCGCTGCCCAAGGCCGCTGACGTGATGGACCTGCTGGCCGAAGTGAACATGCACGGCATTCAGACCTCGGGCAACTGCATCCGCAACATCACGGCCGACGCCAAGGTGGGCGTGGCCGAAGACGAGATCATCGACGCCCGCCCCTACTGCGAGGTGCTGCGCCAGTGGTCCACCCTGCACCCCGAGTTCGCCTTCCTGCCCCGCAAGTTCAAGATTGCCGTGAGCGGCTCGAAGGAAGACCGCGCCGCTGTGGCCTGGCACGACATCGGCCTGTACCTGGTCAAGAACGACGCCGGAGAGGTGGGGTTCAAGGTGCTGGTGGGCGGGGGCATGGGCCGCACGCCCGTCATTGGCACGGTGATCAATGACTTTGTGCCCTGGCAGCAGATTCTGGTCTACATCGAAGCCATCGTGCGCGTCTACAACCGCTACGGTCGTCGCGACAACATGTACAAGGCCCGCATCAAGATCCTGGTGAAGGCCGAAGGCCAGAAGTTCTTCGACCGGGTGAACGAAGAGTTCAAGAACATCCTGGAACGTGACGTGGACGGCGCTGCCCATTTGATCCCGCAGGCTGAGTTTGACCGCGTGAACGCGTGCTTTGCCTATCCGGCCTCGGTGCAGGCGCACACGCCGAACGGCAATGGCCTGCCGGCCGACGCCTCTGACGCCGAGCGCAAGCAATTCGCCAAGTGGATGGAGCGCAACGTCGAAGGCCACAAGATCCAGGGTTACAAGTGCGTGCAACTGTCCGTCAAGCGTGTGGGCCAGGCCCCGGGTGACGTGACCGACGCCCAGATGGACGCCGTGGCCGACATGGCAGATCAGTTCAGCTGCGGCGAGCTGCGGGTGACGCACGACCAGAACGTGCTGCTGCCCTTCGTGCGCGAAGAAGACCTGTATGCCCTGTGGCAAGCCGCCAAGGCCGCCACGCTGGCCTCGCCCAACATCGGCCTGCTGAGCGACATGATCGCCTGCCCGGGCGGCGACTTCTGCGCCCTGGCCAACGCACGGTCGATCCCCGTGGCCAACGCCCTGATCGAGCGCTATCAGGATCTGGATGAGCTGTACGACATCGGCGAGATCGACCTCCACATCTCGGGCTGCATCAACTCATGCGGCCACCACCACAGCGGTCACATCGGCATCCTGGGCGTGGACAAGGACGGCACCGAGTGGTACCAGGTGACCCTGGGTGGCTCGGATGGCTCGAACCACGCCCCGGCCGCCGTGGCGGGCAAGGTCATCGGCCCCTCGTTTGCGGCCGACGAAATCACCGATGCCATCGAGGCCATCATCGAGACCTACCAGGCTCAACGCCAGGCTGGCGAGAAGTTCGTGGACACGGTCAAGCGCGTGGGGCTGGAGCCCTTCAAGGCCGCCGCCAACGCCATCCGTCGTTCGACCGCCAAGGCGGCCTGAGCCCGCGCCAGCAAGGACACCTTCATGAAATTCATCGATCCCCATCACGATCAGTGGCACACCGTGGGCGGCGAAGACGGCCCCATGGCCCACCCACCCGTCAAGTCTTACAGCCTGCTGACGCTGGCCCAATGGCACGCTGTGCGCGAACAGTGGCCCGCCAAGGGCGACGAGGGCTACAAGCCCGTGGGCGTGATCCTGACCAATGACACCGACATCGAGGTGCTGGAAGCCGACGTGGCCAAACTGGACCTGGTGGTGCTGCAGTTCCCGAAGTGGACGGATGGCCGCGCCTACACCCAGGCCCGCATCCTGCGCGCCCGCTATCGCTTTGGTGGCGAAGTGCGTGCCACCGGCGATGTGCTGGTCGACATGATGCCCCTGCTGGCCCGCACCGGCTTTGATGCCGTGGTGCTGCGTGGTGATCAAGACCGTGCCACCGCCGAGCGCACGCTGGGCTTCTTCGCCGCCCGTGGGTACTACCAGGGCGATGTGACCGTGAGCAAGCCGATTTTCGGTCGTGCCACGGCCTGAACACACGCGAATGGAGCCCCACCCATGAGCAACGTGTCCAGCATCGACTTTGGCGGCGTGTCCTCGCTGGGCGATGCCCCAGCGCCCGCCGGCTCGGCCATCAGCCTGTACGCGAAGGCCAGCCCTGACTTCGAGGCCAAACTGGCCGACACGGTGGCCCTGTTGAAGGCCGCCGCCGCCGAGCACCCGGGTCAGGTGGTGCAAGCCACCAGCCTGGGCGTGGAAGACATGATCGTGACCGATCTGATCGCGCGTCATGGCATCGACATCGCCGTGGGCACGCTGGAGACGGGCGCGCTGCACCCCGAAACCGTCGCCCTGATCAGCACCATCGAATCGCATTACGCCGACGCCTTTGGCGGCCAGGGCGTGAAGGTCGAGGTCTACAAGCCCGTGGCCGAAGCCGTGATTGCTTTCGTGCGCACCAACGGCGAGAAGGCCATGTACGAGAGCATCGAGCTGCGCAAGGCCTGCTGCGGCATCCGCAAGCTGGAGCCCCTGGCGCGCATGCTGGACGGCCGCACGGCCTGGATCACCGGCCTGCGCCGCGAGCAGTCGAGCAACCGGGGCGGCATGCTGGCTCGTGAGTCTGACGACAAGGGCCGCGCCAAGTTCAACCCGATGATCGAGTGGACTTGGGGCGATGTCTGGCATTACGTGAAAGAACACGGCGTGCCGTACAACCCGCTGCACGACCAGTTCATGCCGTCGATTGGCTGCGCGCCCTGCACCCGCGCCATCGCCGTGGGCGAGGACTTCCGCGCCGGCCGCTGGTGGTGGGAAGACGAAGCCGCCAAGGAATGCGGCCTGCATGTACACAAGTGAGCATGCGCCTGAAGATTCAAGAGTGAGAACAAGATGAGTGATGTGAACCAACTGCTGGCGGAGGTTGACCACCGCCACCTGGACGCGCTGGAAGAAGAGGCGATCTTCATCCTGCGTGAAGTGGCGGCCAGCTTCGAGCGCCCGGGCCTGCTGTTTTCCAGCGGCAAGGACTCCTGCGTGGTGCTGCACCTGGCCGAAAAGGCCTTCAAGATGAAGAACCCGGCCACGGGCAAGCTCGAAGGCAAGCTGCCCTTCCCGCTGCTGCACGTGGACACCGGCCATAACTTCCCGGAAGTGATCGAGTTTCGCGAGCGCCGTGTCAAGGAAATCGGCGAGCGCCTGATCGTGGCGCACATGGAAGACTCCATCAAGCGCGGCACCGTGCGCCTGGCCCACCCCTTGGAATCGCGCAACGGCCACCAGACCGTGACCCTGCTGGAAGCCATCGAGGACAACCGCTTCGACTGCCTGATCGGCGGCGCCCGCCGTGACGAAGAAAAGGCCCGCGCCAAGGAGCGCATCTTCTCGCACCGCGACAGCTTTGGCCAATGGCAGCCCAAGGAACAGCGCCCCGAGCTGTGGAACCTGTTCAACACCCGCATCAAACCGGGCGAGCACTTCCGCGCCTTCCCGATCAGCAATTGGACCGAGCTGGACGTGTGGCTGTACATCGCCCGCGAGAACATCCCGCTGCCCAGCATCTACTACAAGCACCCCCGCCAGGTGATGCGCCGTAAGGGCCTGCTGGTGCCGCTGACCGAGGTCACGCCGGCGCTGGAAGGCGAAACCATCGAGACGGTGGACGTGCGCTTCCGCACCGTGGGTGACATGACCTGCACCTGCCCGGTGGAATCGACCGCCGCGAGCCCGGCCGACATCGTGGCCGAGACCCTGCACGTGACCGTGAGCGAGCGTGGCGCCACCCGCATGGACGACCGCACATCCGAGGCCTCGATGGAGCGCCGCAAGAAGGAAGGTTATTTCTGATGAGCAACGTGATCCACAACGAGGCCACCGAAGAGCTGGCCCACAAAGCGCTTCGCTTCCTGACGGCGGGCAGCGTCGACGATGGCAAGAGCACCCTGATCGGCCGCCTGCTGTTTGACAGCCGCGCCATCCTGGCCGACCAGCTGGACGCGCTGGAAAAGCGCGCCGCAGGCGCCCCCATCGACCTGTCGCTGCTGACCGACGGCCTGGAAGCCGAGCGCGAGCAAGGCATCACCATCGACGTGGCCTACCGCTACTTCGCCACCAAGACCCGCAAGTTCATCATCGCCGACGCCCCGGGCCACGAGCAGTACACCCGCAACATGGTGACCGCTGCCGCCGGCTCCGACGCCGCCGTGGTGCTGGTGGACATCACCAAGATCGACTGGAAGGCCTCGCCGGTTCCCCTGCTGCCGCAAACGCGTCGCCACAGCCTGCTGGCGCACCTGCTGCGCGTGCCCTCCATCGTGTTCGCCGTGAACAAGCTGGACGCCATCGAGCGAGACACCGAAGCGGCCTTCAACGCCGTCAAGGCCTCGCTGGAAGCCTTTGCCGAGCAGGCGGGCATCGTCAACAAGGGCGTGATCCCGGTGTCGGCCCTGCGCGGCGACAACGTCACCACCCCGTCGGCCAACTGGCCCTGGTACCAAGGCCCCACCCTGCTGCAGGTGCTGGAGCAACTGCCCGTGACCGACGAGCGCCACGACGGCGCTCTGCTGCATCCGGTGCAGTACGTGACCCGCGACGCGGTGGGCGAAGGCGAAGCCAATGCCTCCGGTACCGGCCACCAGTACCGCACCTTCTGGGGCCGCATCGCGCATGGCGCGGTCAAGGCAGGCGACGCGGTGCAGATCTTCCCGAGTGGCCAGACCGCTGTGGTGGCTGAAGTGCGCCACGCCGCCCTGGTGGTGGACCGCTGCGAAGCGGGCCAGTCGGCCGGCATCGTGCTGGACCGCCAGGTCGACATCTCGCGCGGCGACTGGATCCACACCCCCGGCTCGATCAAGCCCACCGACAGTTTCAGCGCCACGCTGGCCTGGCTGGACACCGAGCCCGCCGTGGTGGGGCGCAAGTACTGGGTGCGCCATGGCAACCGCTGGGTGCAGGCCCGCATCTCGGCCATCGCCAGCCGCCTGGACATCCACACGCTGCAGGACGACACCAGCGCCGACCAGATCGGCGTGAACGAGATCGGTCGTGTGACCATCCAGACGCAGCAGCCGCTGCCGGTGGAAGCCTATGTGGACAACCGCGTGGGCGGTGCGCTGATCGTGGTCGACCCGACGACCAACCGCACCTCGGGTGCGCTGCTGGTGCAGGCCGCCTGAGGCCTTGGCGCAGGACGACCGCACCGTGTCCAACTCACCCCGCTCGCTGGTGGCCGCCAAGGTCGTGTTCATCGGGGCTGGCCCCGGTGAGGCCGACCTCATCACGGTGCGGGGCAGCCGGCTGCTTGGCCAGGCGCAGGTCGTGCTGTTTGACGCCCTGGCCGACCCAGGCCTGCGTGATCTGGCGCCGCATGCCGACTGGATCGACGTGGGCAAGCGCGGCTTTTCCGGCAAGGAGGGCAGCGACTTCAACGGCCAGACGCGTATCAACCGCCTGCTGGTCGAGCGGTCGCTCGCTGTGGGCGCCATCCACGGCGAGCGTGGCCTGGTGGCCCGCCTCAAGGGTGGCGACCCCAGCCTGTTCGGCCGACTGGAAGAAGAGTTGCACGCGCTGCACGAGGCGGGTATCCCTTGCGAGGTGGTGCCGGGCGTGACGGCCGCGCTGGCAGCCGCAGCGGCCACGCAACGGCCGCTGACACGCCGCGGCTCGGGCCGCAGTGTGAGCTTCACCACGGCCATGACACGCACGGGCGACCTGCAGTGCGGCATGGGCCCGGGCCAGCGCGCAGACACCGAGGTGTTTTACATGGCGGGCCGCCAGTTGGCCCCGCTCAGCAAGGGTCTGCTGGATGCAGGCTGGCCTGCCGATACCGAGGTGAGCGTGGTGTCGCGCGCCGGTTGGCCTGACATGCGCCACACCCAGCACACCGTAGGCGCCCTGGATGAGGCGTCAGCCATCCATGTCGGGCGGCCCACCCTGGTTATCGTGGGCGTTGGTGCCACCGAGATACCTGATGATCCTTTGACCCATATCCCCCTTTGCGGCAAAGGCCCTGGTCCCGCTCAGGGCTGAGCCCCCGTAAAATCCGTCCCCTATCCCCATCAACACCAACTGAGAACGTCATGACCCACGTCGTCACCGAAGCCTGCATCCGCTGCAAATACACGGACTGTGTGGACGTGTGCCCGGTGGACTGCTTCCGCGAAGGCCCGAACTTCCTCGTCATCGACCCCGATGAGTGCATCGACTGCGCGGTGTGCATCCCCGAATGCCCCGTGAACGCCATCGTCCCCGAGGAAGATGTGCCCGGTGATCAGCAGCAGTACATCCAGATCAACGCCGATCTGGCCAAGAAGTGGCCCAGTATCACCAAGCGCAAATCGCCCCTGCCTGACGCCGACGAGTGGAAGGACAAGACGGGCAAGCTGGATCAACTGATTCGCTGAGATCGGGCGTGCAGGCGTCCGTCACGCCCATCGACACCGATGCGCTGGTGATCGGCGCAGGCCCGGTGGGCCTGTTCCAGGTCTTCCAGCTGGGCCTGCTGGGCATGAGTGCCCAGGTGGTGGATGCGCTGCCCGAACCCGGGGGCCAGTGCGTGGCGCTGTACCCCGACAAACCCATCTATGACGTGCCGGGCATTCCGGCGTGTTCAGGGCGCGAACTGACCCAGCGACTGCTGGAGCAGGCCGCGCCTTTTTTGCCCCGCCAGGCCGATGGCTCATGGGCCACGCTGCACCTGAATCAGCGGGTGGCCACGCTGCATCGCCACGCTGATGACCGCTTCGAGCTGCGCACCGACGCCAAGCGGTGCTTCATGGCGCGGGCGGTGTTTGTGGCCGCTGGCGCCGGGGCCTTCGTGCCCCGCACCCTGAACATCCCGGGGCTGAGCGAAGCCCCGAATGTGCATCACCACGAGCACAACCCCCACGCCATGCCCGATGCCACGCCCCCCTGGGCCGGCCAGCACCTGGTCGTGCACGGTGGTGGCGACGAGGCCGTGGGCACGGTGCTGAACCTGCTGGCCGACACGCCCGAACGACGGCCCGCCCGCATCACGCTGCTGCACCGACGAGATGTGTTCCAAGTGGAACCTGACCTGGACGCCGCCTTGCGCCAGCAACTGGCCCTGGGCACCGTGCAGTTGGCCGTGGGCTTGCCTGATGGCGCGGCCTTCCACCAGGACACGCCTGCCCAAGGGCTGCGCCACCTGCAACTGCTGGGCGCAGACGGCCAGCACCATGAATTGCCCCTCGATCACCTGCTGATCCGTCTGGGTTTGAGCCCCAAGCTGGGCCCGTTGAGCGAGTGGGGCCTGACGCTGGAGCGCAAGCAGGTGACCGTGTCAACGGCCAGTTTCGAGAGCAATATCCCCCAGGTGTACGCCGTGGGTGACATCAACACCTACCCGGGTAAAAAGCGCCTGCTGCTGTGCGGCTTCCATGAGGCCGCGCTGGCTGCGCATGCAGCCCATGCGGCGCTGCACCCGGACGCCCCCCAGCACCTGCTGTACACCACCACCAGCCCGCTGCTGAAGGCCCGCCTGGGCCGAGGGTGAAGGCTGCGCGGCCGCCCGGCTTGGGGGCAGGCGCTAGAATCTCGACCTTGCTAGGGGTGTGCTGCGCAGGAATGCCAGCACTGAGAGAGTCCCTTCGAACCTGAACGAGATCATCCTCGCGTAGGGAAGCATGGCCTGTCAGGCCGCTTCGCTCACGGTGCCACGGCACCCGTCAGCGGGCGGCGGCCACGGCGGCGTCATCGGCTCCTGCGCGACCATCTGCTGGAGTCCTACTGATGCGTCGCCCTTCTTTGCGTCCTGCCTTGTCGTCCCGGCCCCTCGCGGTGTCGGTGTTCACCCTGACGGCCTTGTGTGCTGCGATCCATGCCCACGCTGAGACGCCCACCACCACGCCATCGGCCGACGAGCTGCCCGCCATCGGCGTGAGCGCCAGCATCGTCAAGCGCAGTGCCCGCGCGGGCATCGCTGGCCTGGGCGAGCTACCCGCCTGGCAAGCCCCACTGCAGGCGCAGACCTTTGGTGCCGACACCATGAAGGACGCCGGCATGGCACGCCTGTCAGACCTGAGCAAGCTGGACGCCAGCACCACCGATTCTTACAACACCACCGGCTACTGGGACTACCTGACGATTCGGGGCTTCAAGCTGGACAACGCCTATAACTACCGCCGCGAAGGCCTGCCCATCAGCGCCGAGACCCGCCTGCTGCTGAACAACAAGGCGGCGGTGGAGTTGCTCAAGGGCACCAGCGGCCTGCAGTCGGGCGTGAGCTCGCCCGGCGGCCTGGTGAACCTGCTGGTGAAGCGCCCCACGGCGGCGCCGCAGCGTTCGGTGGAGGTGGGTCTGGATGACGCCGGCGCCCAGCATGGCGCGCTGGATGTGTCCACCCGGTTTGGTGCCGATGGCGCCGTGGGGCTGCGCGTGAACGCTGCGGCCTCGCGCCTGAACACCCACGTCGACAACACCAAGGGCCGAGCCTACCTGCTGGCCGTGGCCACCGACTGGCGTGTGTCGGCCGACACGCTGCTGGAGGCCGAGCTGGAGCACAGCCTGACCAGCCAGCCCAGCGTGCCCGGCCTGAGCCTGCTGGGCGACACCCTGCCCTCGGACAAGGCCTATCGGCGCAGTCTCAACCTGAACCACCAGACCTGGACGCAGCCCGTGGAGCTGCAAGGCCTGAGCGGCAGCCTGCGTTGGCGCCAGAACCTGGGCCAAGGCTGGGACAGCAGCGTGATGTATGGTTTTCAGCGTCTGCAAATGGATGATCGAGCCGCGTTTCCGTACACCTGCGGTCTGGAGAGCTTGGGGGACCGCTTCTGCAGCAACGGCACAACTGATCTCTATGACTACCGATCTGAGGACGAACGTCGCCACACCCAGGCCCTGAAAGCCGAGTTGAATGGCCGAGTGAACTGGGGCGGCCTGCAGCATCAGTTGCGCTTCAGCGTGCTGCGCAGCCTGTACGACACGGACATCAAGAACCTGGCCTTCAACCTGAGCGGCAACCTTCCGGTCCGGGCGCCCAAGACGCCGCTGCCCGCTCAGCCAGCGCTCACCTCACCCGGCACCAACCGCTGGGAACGCAGCACCGAGTGGTCGGCCATGGATCACATCCGCTTCTCGGACACCTGGCAGGCCTGGGCGGGCGTGCGCCACACACAGCTGAGCCGCAGCAGCGTTCAAACGGATGGAGGCGAGGCCATTCGTTTGTCGCAGAACGTCACCACCCCGTGGTTGGCCCTGGGCTGGACCGTGGCGCCACAAACCCAGGCCTACCTGAGCTGGGGCCAGGGCATCGAGATGAATGCAGCGCCCCGCAACACCGGGCTGGATAACCCAGGCCAGGTGCTGCCTGCCCTCAAGAGCCGCCAGACCGAGCTGGGCATCAAGGGCCAGCACACTGCTGGTCGCATCAGCGGGCAATGGGGGGCGAATCTGTTCCTCATCAGCCGCCCGTTGGCCGAAGAGGTGAACAACCGCTTCCAGTACGACGGCAAGGCCGAGCACCGTGGTCTGGAAGGCTTCTGGCAAGGCCGCTTCGGCGCCTGGGGCCTGGCTGCCAGTGCCATGATCCTGGATGCCGAGCGCAAAAACAGCGCCGATACGGCACTGAACGGCAAGGAGCCGGTCAACGTGCCCCGCCAGACGGTGAAGCTCTCGGGCAGCCACACCTGGGCCGCCCCGCTGCCCGTGACATTGCAGTTGGACCTGATCCACGAAGGGCGCCGTGCGGTGACGGACGACAACCGCGTGATGCTGCCCAGCTGGACGCGCACCGACCTGAGCCTGCGTGCCGTGCAGAGTCTGGGTGGCCCCTACAACATCACCTGGCGCGTGGCTGTTCACAACCTGTTCGATGTGCGCGCGTGGCGAGAATCGCCCAAGGAATTCGACCACTACTACCTGTTCCCCATGGCGCGCCGCACCGTGATGGCCTCGGCCCAGATCGACTTCTGACCAAGCGTGATGGTTTTGTGACCCCGGGCGTTGCATGAACGCAGCGCCCGCCTCATAAACAATGCTATAGTCTTGGTCTTCGCAGTCGTTGACGGCGAAGTATTCCCCGATAGCTCAGTCGGTAGAGCGCCGGACTGTTAATCCGTAGGTCCCTGGTTCGAGCCCAGGTCGGGGAGCCAAAAATTCAAGACGGCCTTGCCTGCCGAAATCGCAAGGCCCGACATCCCAGATGATCCCCGATAGCTCAGTCGGTAGAGCGCCGGACTGTTAATCCGTAGGTCCCTGGTTCGAGCCCAGGTCGGGGAGCCACCTCTGCCAAGCCCAGCAAGTTCACGCTTCGCTGGGCTTTTTGTTGGCGCTGCCGCTTCAGGGCAGACTGCTTGATGAGCCCTGGCCTACCGCGTGCGCCAGCGCCGGCACACGATCAGGCCACGACCAGCACATCCTGAGCGGCTTCAGACAGCACATGGCGCGTGACGCTGCCGATCAGCAGATCCTCCATGGCGTGGTCGGCACGTTTACCCATCACCACGAGGTCGCAGGCCTCATGCTCGGCATGTGCCAGGATGATCCGAGGCGCGCTGCCATGGGCCACGATCATGTCCAAGTCGTCGCTGGAGAGGCCCGCCTGCTTCACAAACTGGGCCATCTGCTCAAACGCCTGCTGACGGGCCTTCAACTCCAGCCGGTACAGGGTGTCTTGCTCCACGCCGGCGGCGCGCATCTTGTGCTCGAACGGAACCTCGAACACATGCAGCGCCAGCAAGCGGGCACCTGGGCACAAGCGCCGCGCGTTGGTCAAAGCACGCAGACTGGCGGGTGAAAAATCCACCGGCACCAGCACCCGACGGTAAGGCTGAGCGGGCTGGCGCACCACCAGCACCGGCGTGGCGCTGCGCCCGACCAGACGCTCAGCGGTCGAGCCCAGGATGAGACGGCGCACCATGCCCTCCCCTTGGGCGCCGAGCACCAAGGCGTCCGCCTGGTGGCGCTGCACTTCGTCCAGCAGGGTGGTCAATAAGGGCCCCTGCAACACCTTGGCCTGAAAGGTGACAGTGTCGGGCAGTTGAAGATCGCTCAGCGCTTGGGTCAACTCCTTGAGAGCCTCATCCGCGATGCGCTGCGGCATCGCCACGTCCGCGTCCAGCAACTGTCGCATCTGCGCCATCAGGCCCGGATTGAGCACATGGATGGCCAACAGGGCCCCCCCTGAGTCTTTCAACCAGGCCGCCGCGCGCTGGCCAGCCAGGGCGGCGGGCTCGGACAGGTCCGTGGCCCAAACCAGGCGCACAGGGGATGGGGACTGGCTCATGGTGGGCCTCCAGCAGGGTTTGAATCAGCAGGACTGGCCACCACCCCGTGCGCCAGCACGGCGTTCGTCAGACTGGCTGCAATGCCTTCCTCGTGGGTAATGACCACATTGAAGCCAGCCTGGCGCAACCAGCGGGCTTCGTCGTCACTGTCCATCTGGGCCAGGGTGATGACTTCAGGGTTCAACGCGCGGGCGGTGTCCTGCATCAACACGGCCTCGCCAGCAGAATGGCCGGTGATCACCAATTGACGAGCCTTGGCAATGTGCGCCTGGATCAAGGTGGCGGGCTCGGTGGCTTCGCCAAACACGGCAGCCCAGCCTTGACTGCGCAACTGCTCCACCACTTCCCGGCGGTTGTCGACCACGACGAAGGGAATGCGACGCTGGCTCAAATCAGCGGCCACGCGCTGCCCCAGACCAGCATAGCCCACCAGCACCACCTGCCGCGCCAGATAGCGTTGATGGGTGGTGGTGGGCAGCTCGGCCAGGGGGTCATCGCGGGCCTCCAGCTGGCGGGCCAGCGCCGATCGGCTCAAAACCCAACGCCGCAAGGGCTCGACCATCGAGAACAACAAGGGGTTCAAGGCGATCGACAAAATGGCCCCGGCCACAATCAGGCTCTTGGCCTCGGCCGGTAACACGCCCAGCGAGGTGCCCAAGGCGGCCAGGATGAACGAGAACTCACCGATCTGGGCCAGGCTGACCGACACGGTCAAGGCGGTGTTGAGCGGGTAGCGAAAGGCCAGCACCAAGAGGGCTGCCGCCACGGACTTGCCCACGATGATGATGGCCGCCACCGCCAGCACATGCACCGGTTGCTCGACCAGAACCCCTGGGTCGAACAGCATGCCCACCGAGACGAAAAACAGCACGGCGAAGGCGTCTCGAAACGGCAGCGATTCTTCCGCCGCGCGCTGGCTGAACTCGGATTCGCGCAGCACCAGCCCGGCAAAGAAGGCCCCCAGCGCCACCGACACCCCGAACAAGGCCGAGGCCCCGTAGGCGATGGTGACGGCCGCCGCCATCACACCCAGGGTGAACAACTCGCGGTTGCCCGTGCGGTTGATCTGCCACAGCACCCAGGGCAGCACTTTGCGCCCCGCCACCAGCATGACCACCAGAAACGCGGCCACGGCCAACAGGGTGCGCCCCAGGCTGGCCAACAGGCTGCCGCCATCGCCCCCCTGCCCTGAGGACACGCCCACGAGGCTGGGCAGCAGCACCAGCACCAGCACCATGGCCAGGTCTTCCACCACCAACCAGCCCACAGCAATCTTGCCGTTGACGGTCCCCAGGGCGTTGCGGCTTTCCAGAGCCCGCAGCAGCACGACCGTGCTGGCCACCGACAGCGACACGCCAAACACCACGGCCGCTGCCCAGGTCCAGCCCCACCACAAGGCCACGCCCATGCCCATGAGGGTGGCGGTGGCCATCTGCACCACCGCCCCCGGCACCGCAATGCGGCGCACCGACATCAGGTCGGCCAGCGAAAAGTGCAGGCCCACGCCAAACATCAACAGCATCACGCCGATCTCGGCGAGCTGCATGGCCAGGTTCACATCGGCCACAAAGCCGGGCGAATGGGGCCCGATGACCATGCCCGCCACCAGATACCCCACCAGGGCCGGCAGGCGCAGGCGTGCCGCCACAAAGCCCAGCAACAGGGCCAGCCCCAGCGCCGTGGCCAGGGTGACGATGAGCGGCATGTCGAGGTGCATGCGCGATCAGCCCCCTTGCATCAACGAATCGAGCGTGAGCTCGTACGCCGGCACAAACACATCGATGAAGTACTGCACCTCGGGGCTCATGTGCGCTTCGATCTTGCTGCGTACCTGCGCCTCAGCCTGCTCGAACTCGCGGTTGCCGTAGCGCAGCTCGGCCCGGCACTTCAACCACGCAGCCAGCCGATCAGCCGACTTGACGAGCATCGCCTCATCGGCCGGCCAACTGTCGTGCTGCATCATGGGCTGCAGCGCGGGGCGCAGCACGTCGGGCAGCAATTGGGTCATCTCAGCGGCCACCTGCTCCTCGAGGTGGGCCGTGGCCTGACGCATGGCGGGCGAGTACTTGACGGGGGTGGGCAGGTCGCCCGTGATGGCCTCGGTTGCATCATGAAACAGAGCCCGCGTCGCCACCGCATTGGGGTCAATGGGCAGGCCCAGCACATCCCGGCGAATCAGCGCCAGCGCATGCGCCAGCACAGCCACTTCCCAGCTGTGCTGCGCCACGTCTTCTTCAACGGCATTGCGCATCAAACCCCAGCGCTTGATGAAGCGCAGTCGAGACAGGTGGGCATAAAACGGACTGGGCTGACGCTGGTCGTCAGAAAGAAGAGGCTGGGTCATGCAGAGATGGGGGAAGAAACGACGCGCTCCACACCAATGAGGGAGGCCGTATCCACATCTTCGCGCAAAATCGACGCATCGCGGGTCATGGTGGGCCCGAGGTGACGATAAGACACAAGCCACTGCTTCTTCACAACCGGGCCTGAGCGCCCTGAACCAGCCATGTCTGACGAAACGGGCAAGTTGATCCTGATCGGTGTGGTGCTGCTGCTGGCCGTGATGAGCTGGCGCGCATGGCAGATACGGCAGGCCAGCCCTGACTGGCCGCACGTCATGGGCACGATGGAATCGGCCCGGGCAGTGGCCCGCAATGAAACAGGCGATGGCAGCGGCACCCCCATGCACATGTGGCACAGCGAGGTGCGCTACCGCTACAGCGTAGGGGGGCAAACCTACACCGGCACCCGCCTGCGCGCGTTTGGCCGCAACCACAGCAGCGAGGCCGAGGCCCTACAAGAACTGGCACCGTTCATCACCCCCGGGCAGTCGGTCAAGGTGTATTACGACCCTGCCAAACCATCGGTGAGCGTGCTGATTCCTGGCTGATGACGCCCCCATGAGTACCACCATGCCTGCATCCCCCATGTCTGCATCGCCTTTGCGCTACCTGCATCCCGGTTGGTTCACCCTGGTGATGGGCTGGGCGGGCCTGTCGCTGGCCTGGTGGCGTGCCGCGCCGCTGATGGGCGGGCTCGCACGCTGGATGGGTTTGTTGGCCGGTGTGGTGGCGGCGGCACTCTTTGTGGGCGTGGCCATGGTGTCGGTGTGGCGGGCCCTGCGCCAGCGCGATGCCTGGCGTGACGATCTGCTGCACCCGGTGCGGCATGCCTTTGTGGCCGCCATCCCCGTGTCGATGATTCTGCTGGCCACCGTGATCGCAGGCATCGCCCCTGCCCTGTCGCGTGGGCTGTTGGCCATCGATGGTCAAACCTGGGCGATCAGCGCCTCGACAGCGGGGCACTGGATGCTGGTGGCCGAGCTGTTGTGGATGACGGGCGCCTTGGCCTTGTTGTGGGTGACGGCCTGGGTGCTGACCCGCTGGTGGCGCGCCGGTCGCCCCCTGGCGGGCGTGACGCCCGTGCACCTGATCCCGATCGTGGGGCATGTGCTGACGCCGCTGGCCGGCGTGCAGATCGGACATGGCGACTGGGCCGCTGGCCAGTTTTTGCTGGGACTGCTGCTGTGGCCCTGGTGGGTCAGCCTGATGTGGCGCCGGCGCCATCAGGGCCCACCGCTGCCAGAACGGTTGGCGCCCACGCGCTTCATTCAACTGGCCCCTCTGGCGGTGATCGGGCTGTCGACCAGTGTGCTGGGCCTGGGGCTGTGGGTTGCCGCACTGACCTGGCTGCTCGGGCTGGCCCTGTTGGTGGTGTTGTGGCGCGAGATGGGCGCCATGCTTCAGGGCATGCCCTTTGGCTTGCCGCACTGGGGGCTGAGCTTCCCGCTGGCGGCCTGGTCCTCACTGACGTGGTTGATGGCGCTGGACCCGGCCCTGCACCCGGTTCAGGGCGTGGCCCAAGTGCTGGCAGTGAGTGTTCTGGCCGTGGTGACGCTGGTGATCCTGGCGCTCAGTTCGGCCACCATCAAAGGGGTGCGGTCGGGGCAATTACTGGTGCCGGAGCCAACGCCTGGCCCAGCACGGTGAACTCATAGGACAATGCAGGCACAGGCTCCATGCCACAGCCGGGAGCCCCATCACACCGTCATCAATCCGCACACACCATGGCCCTCGACAGCGAGAAAAACCGCACCGACATCCTCAACCGACTCAAGCGGGCCGAGGGACAGTTGCGAGGCATTCAACGCATGATTGAAGAGGGCGAAGGTTGCCTGCCGATTGCCACCCAGATGGCGGCAGTGCGCAAGGCGCTGGACAGCACCTACGTGCGCATGACGCTGTGCTTCATGGAGCAGCATCTGCAACAGACACTCGCCCAGAACGCCCCGGATGGCGAGGCGCAGCTGGGCGAGATGATGCAGGAGATCGAGACCCTGCTGGGCAAGATCCGCTGACTGACGCGCGCCCGAACGGGCGGGTTCAGCGCCTTATCGGGTCTTGCAGGTGGACAAGCCGAAGGGCAGGTAGGCCGGGCACCAGCCACTCAGACCCGTGGCCAGCGGCACCAGACCGATCCAGCCCCACAGGCCCACGGTCCCGGTGGCCGCCAGGCCGATCAATACCACCCCGGCGGTGATGCGTGCAATGCGGTCGATGCCGCCAACGTTGGCTTTCATGCTGTGCTCCTGGTCGTCAAATGATGGGGCGTGCTGCCCCAGGGTTGGAAAGCTGCGCCCAGACGTGCTGGGCACTCAAGAAAACGTGACCCTGCAGGCGCTGCATCCACTCGGTAGACTGCAGGCGATCCATCACGGGGCCCTTGATGTCGGTCAAGTAAAGATCAATTCCCTGGCGTGACAAGGTCTTGTGCCATTCGCTCAACGCACTCAAGGCGGTGTGGTCGATGTGGTTGACGGCGCTCATCAGCACCACGACGGCGTGGGTGCCAGGCCGACGGGCCAGCAGGTCGTTGAGCCCTTGCTCGACGCGCTGGATGTTGGTGAAGTCCAGGCTTTCATCCACGCGAACCATGAGCACGCCGGGCAAGACCTCCACCTGATGACGGCCCACGTTGCGAAAGTGCTCCGTACCAGGCACCCGGCCCACCTCGGCCATGTGGGGCTGGCTGTGGCGCCACACCATGGCGCCCAGCGACCACATCAAGCCCGCCAGCAAGCCCACCTCGAAGCCCAGCAACAGAACACCCAGCAAGGTGCAGGCAAAGGCGCCAGCATCGGCACGATCGTAGGCCCAGGTGGCCCGCCAGGGCTGAAAGGTGACCAGGTTGACCACCGCCATGATGATGACCGCCGCCAGCGCCGATTTGGGCAGCCACGCCAGGGCGGGCAAGACCAGCAGCATCAGCACCACCAGCAAGCCAGCCGTGATGACGCCAGCCAAGGGGCTGCGGGCACCGGCCGCCTCATTGACCACGGTGCGCGACAAACCACCCGCCACGGCCAAGCCACCCAGGGCGGCCGAGCCCACGTTGGCCAGGCCCAGACCCAGCAGTTCACGGTCGGCATCCACCCGCTCGCTGTGCTTGAGGGCAAAGGTTTGCGCCACCGACATGCTGCTGACGAAGCTCACCAGGCTGACCAGCAGCACGGGCAAGGCCAGGGCCTGCAGCTCCGCCCATCCCAGGGCTGAGGCTCCCTGCCAGGCCAGCCCCCAGCCACCCAGGGTCAGTGCGCCCACCACCTTCACGTCAGCGCTGAACCCATCGCGTCCCCACCAGGCCCAGGCTGTCGCCCCCACCAGCACCACCAGCGGCCACAAGCGCGCGGCCAGCAGCACACAAGCGGCACCCGTCGCACGGCCCCCCAGGCGCTGGATCAGACGGGGCCCCAGCCACAGCCCCAACAGGGCCGCCAAGCCGACCTGGGCATCGGGCGACAGCGTCATCCCACCCTTCATCACCAGGGCCTGCACCGTGCCCACCATGTCTGGCAGGGTGTGGCCCAAGCCGCCCCACCCCATCAAGGGTCCCCATTGCCCCAGCAAGATCAGCAGGGCCGAGGCCACGGTGAACCCTTGCACCACGGGCTGGCTCATCAACTGCGACAAAAAGCCCATGCGCAGCACGCCCATGGCCATCATCAACAGACCGCTGGCCAAGGCCAGCACGGCCGACAGGAGCAGATAAGTGGTGGAGCCAGCCGGCGCCAGGGGCGCCAAGGCATGGGCCACCATCAAGGATGTGATGGCCGCCGGCCCGACCGACAGGGTGCGGCTGTCGCCAAACAGGGCGTAGGCCACCAGGGGCAGGATGCTGGCCAGCAGACCTGCGTGAGGAGGCAGGCCGGCCAGCATGGCATAGGCCAGACTTTGCGGCACCAACATGACGGCCACCACCACCCCGGCGGTCAGGTCGCCCGACAGATCTGCACGGCGCCAGCGCCGCACCCACAAGGGCGGCCAGGCCCACGGAGGGCCTGAGGTGTGCGTGTCGGGCGTGGCGGTGCTCACGGTGTCAGCCTTGGGCAGGGGCCGCGCACAGGCGGCTGTGCAGCACGGCCATCACGGCGGCAGCGTCGTCACTGGCCAGGCGATAAAACACATGCTTGCCTTCGCGCCGGGTGTCCACCAGGCCCTCTTGACGCAGCACGCCCAACTGTTGTGACAAGGTGGGCTGGCGGATGCCCAGATCACGCTCCAGCTCGCTGACACAGAACTCGCCCTGCGCCAGGCGGCACATCAGCACCAGCCGGTCGGCATGCGCCATCACCTTCAGCAAGGCGCAGGCCTTGGCCGCCGAGGCCTGCAACTGGGCCAGATCGACGGGTGCGGCAGGACGCTCGCAGGGCTCGCCCACATCGGGCAATTCCAGGGTGATGGGCATGGTGCGGTTCTCCGCTATCAATTGCATGAATCATATTCTATTGACAAACAATCTATCCGTCAATAAAGTGAATGCACTGCTCAACGCATGCACTGTTCGACGACCACCCAGGAGCCCGCCATGACCGCCTCTGCCCAACGCCCGCTGGTGCGCAGCTTCTTCGACCCCGACACCTACACCTTCACCCACGTGGTGTATGACGCCCCCGGCGGCCACGCCGCCATCATCGACCCGGTGCTGGATTACGACCCCGCCAGCGGTCGCACCAGCACCGCTTCAGCCGAGCAGGTCGTGGCCTTTGTGCGCCAGGAACGTCTGACGGTGGACTGGGTGCTGGAAACCCACGCCCACGCCGATCACCTGTCCTCGGCACCCTACCTGCGGGCAGAGTTGGGTGGACAAATCGCTATCGGTGCGCTCATTCAGCGGGTGCAGGGCACCTTCAAGCAGTTGTTCAATCTGGAGCCGGGTTTTGCCACCGATGGCTCGCAATTCGACCGCCTGTTCGCGGATGGCGACACGTTCCAGATCGGCACCCTGACGGCCACGGCCTGGCATGTGCCGGGCCACACGCCCGCCGACATGGCTTATGTGGTGGGTGACGCCGTGTTCGTGGGCGACACCATCTTCCCGCCCGATGTGGGCACGGCCCGGTGTGACTTCCCCGGCGGGGATGCCCGCCAACTGTTCCGATCGGTGCGCCGCCTGCTGGCTTTGCCAGACGAAACCCGGCTGTACATGTGCCATGACTATCCGCCTAACGGTCGGGAGCCCTCGGGCCTGTGCACCGTGGCCGACCAGCGCCAGGGCAACATCCATGTGCGCGATGGTGTCTCGGAGTCGGACTTCGTCGCCATGCGGCAGGCGCGTGATGCCACCCTGGCCATGCCACGGCTCATCCTGCCCTCGGTGCAGGTGAACATCAGGGCGGGCCAGTTACCACCGGCCGAAGACAACGGCACCCGCTACCTCAAGATCCCCCTGAACGCGCTGTGATGGGCGACGCCTTCAGCCCGACGGCTGAAGGACAATCACCCCATGCCGCATCAGATCGACACCGCTCCCTACCCTTCTCGCCACCAGGCTGAGCAGCCGCCCTTCCCTGTGCAGGCGCTGCCACCGGCCGATGAATTGCGCGAGTTGCTGCACAACGAGGTGCACGCCCGCCCGCCGGCCCGCATCCGACTGCCGGCCCTGGTGGTGTACGTGGCGGTGTTGAATGAGGGCATCAGCCGGGCGCAGGAGTGCGCCCACCTGCGCGCGCTGGCGGGGCAAGACGACCTGGACGAACAAGCCCTGGCCGGCAACTTTCTGCGGCTGCGCTTTGACAACCACACGCTCAAGTGGGAGCGGCACACCGAGTTTTCTCGCTATTCGCTGGTGCAGGCCTTGCCTGACGACGCTCTGCAGGGTGGCGATGAAGCCGCCTTGCTGCAGTCGCTGGTGATCCCGCCCGGCTGGTGGGCGGCCATTCCCGGCAAGACGGTGGCAGCCATCATGATGGCCATGGTGCATGGCGATGTGGACAACCCCGCCGCCATGCGACAACTGGCCGAGCCCTGGTTGAACAGCCGTGAGCCGCTGGCCTCGCTGCTGGGGGTGCGTCGCTCGTGCGCGTTGGCCAACTTCCGCCTGCGTGACAGTGGGTTTGAGCGCCTGCTGGTGATCTCGCCCCCCAACACCTCCGAGTTGCGGGCGGGCCGGATTTCGCAGCGTCTGCTGGAGGTGGAGACCTACCGGCTGATGGCCCTGCGCGGTCTGCCGGTGGCCAAGGAATTGGCCCCCATGCTGGGCGACGCCGAAAGCCAGCTGGCCGACATCACGGCCCGCATGGAGCAGGCCGAAACCTCAGACCAGGCGCTGCTGGACACCCTGATCGCCCTGGCAGCCCGCATCGAGCGGGCCACGGCCAGCCACATGTACCGATTCTCGGCCACGCTGGCCTATCACCGACTGGTGGAGCAACGCATTGAAGAAATGCGTGAAGCCCCCATTCCGGGCACGCAGATGCTGGGCGAGTTTCTGCAGCGCCGGCTGGCACCTGCCATCAACACCGTGCAGGCCACGGCGCAGCGCTTGAATGCCCTCTCGCAGCGCATCGAGCGCACCAGCGCCCTGCTGCGCACGCGTGTGGACATCGCGGCCGAGGCTCAGAACCAGCAGTTGCTGGAAAAGCTCACCAAGGGGCAAGAGTTGCAACTGCGGCTGCAAAGCACCGTGGAAGGGCTGTCGATCGCTGCGATCTCGTACTACGTGGTCAGCCTGATCCTGTATGCGGGCAAGGCGGCCAAGGCCGCAGGCTGGGGCGTCAACCCCGAGATCCTGGCTGGCGTCTTGACCCCGGCGGTGCTGCTGGGCATCTGGTGGGCCACCCGCCAGATCCGCAAGGGTCTGCACGGTTAAGCGCTTGAAGGACGGAACGGCTGAGCGGTCGGGGCCGTCAGGGCGCCGAAGCGGCCGACGCCGCAGGCGCTGCCCCTGGCGGTCGGGAGCGCCCATTCCAGCGGAACTGCCAGATGGCATCCAGGGCGTTGTCGTCACCCACCTGGGCCCGCAGCGTGAAGCGCTGGGCCGCTCGGTAGATCAGCTGCCAGTTGCCGGTGGTGGCATTGAGGTTGCGCTCGTAGCCCAGGTACCAGCGCTCCGAGACCTGCTTGCCGATGTTGACCACCGTCTCACGCACGGTGCCATCGGTCTGGCGCACCGACAGCTCATCCAGCCCCAGCTTTTGCACCAGAGATTCGCTGGGGCCGCCGCTTTCGCCAGACAACAGCGCCACGGCCGCCGTTTGCAGCAGGCCGATGTCGGCACCATCCAGGCCCGACGGGGCACGCCCCAGCAACAGCCACGAGAGCTTTTCGGTTTCAGACATGGCTGGCTCGGAAAACAGCCGGATCCGGGGGTCTTGCGCCGTGCCGGTGATGGTGACGCCCACCTTGACGTCATCCGCCTTGGCGGCCGCCGATTGCGCCCGCATGGCGCGCAGATCCAGGCGGGGGTTCTCGATGGGGCCCGTGAAGGTGATGCCCCCCCGATCGATGACCAGGCGCTGCCCATAGGCGGCATACAAGCCATCGCGCACCCGCACCGTGCCTTGCAGGCTGGGGCGGTTGTTGGGGGTGCTGAACTGCAGCGCCCCCTGCAGCGTGGCCTCCAGTCCACGCCCCTTGATGCGCAAGCGCTGGCCCAGGTCAATGCCCACCTGCACGTCCACGCGGCGCTGAACGGCAGGCGCATCCGATGACGAGGTCGAGCGGCCCTCGTCGGCACCCTCTGTTTGGCCGGGTCTGTTCACCACGCGCACATCGTCGCCAATGGTGGGCGCATCCGAGCGGCTGATGTCGAACAGGCCCTCATCCACCCGCAATTGGCCGCTGGCCTGCACATCATCGCCCTGCAAGAGGCCCTGAATGTCACCGGACAGGCTCAAGCGGCGGTCAATACGCTGCAAGGCTGCAAACCGTTGCAGCCGGGCCTGTAGCCGCGCCACCGGCTGATCGCCCAGGTCAGCCTGCCCGCTCACGCTGACCGTGCCGCCCAGCCCATCGGCCAGCAGCAGTTCCTTGAGCTGCACCTGTCGCCCATCCAGCACCACGTCGAAGCGGCCATCGGCGATGTTGATGCCCGTGAGCACCTGGCTGGCGGTGATCTCGTCGCCGCGTGCCGCCCCCGTGAGCTGGGGCGCACGCAAGCTGCCTTGCAAGGCCGCCCAGGCCTGCATCTTGCCGCCCAGACGCCATCCTGCGGGCAGCCAGTTGCTCCACGGGCGCAAGGAACCGATCTGGAATGCAAACTCACCCACCAGCGGATCGTCCAGCGTGGGCAAGCGTTGGGGAGGCGATGCCGAGACCTGCTGCCGCGCCCGCAGGTCGCCCAGGATGCGGCCATCCAGTTGCTGCGTCAGGCGCCAGACGCCATCGCGGGCCGACAACTCCACACGGGCCTCACGGATACCGAAACGCTGGGGCTGTGCCCCCTGGATGCTCTGCTCGGTGATTTGAAGGTCGCCATCACGGCGCTGGAGGCTCGCCTGCACCTGCCAAGGCTGCTGAGCGCTGTGCTGCAAGGACAGCTCACCGTCCACCGTCAGGTCGCCGCCCCAACCGGCCTGGGGTTGCCAGCGGCTCAACCAGGGGGCCACCTTCAAGGGGTTCAAGCGCGCCTGGATGGCCCACTCGTGGGCCTGGGCCACGCGGTCCAAGCGGGCGCTGGCCTGGTTCAGTTGCAGCGAGATCCCCATGGTCTCCAGGCTGGCGGCGCCCAGACGGATCTGATCATGAGTGGACTGACGTTGCCAGCTCAAGGGCAAGGCGGGCACCTGCAGCCAGGGCTGAAGGGCTGACCCGGCGCGTCCGGCAGGCGATGACGAGCGACCGGGGCCATCCAGGCGAAGATCTTGCACCTGACCTTGCCAGGCAGGCTGGGCCCCGCTCAAGCCCGACAATCCACCGTGGATCTGGCCCGAGGTCTGGAAGCGTTGTGCTGAGTCGGCCCCCAGAGCCGCCTCGGCTTGCCAGCGTCCGTGGTGGCGCCCCACGGTGCCGTCCAGCGCGGTGTCCAGGCGCGCCACCGTCCAGGATTGAGTAGCCGCGTAGCTCAGCCCCCGCACCTGCACCTGGGCCTTCAGCGGCGAAGAGGACGTCTGCCCCGCCCAAGAGCCCTGCCCCTCCAGGCTATCGAGCCGAATCGCGGCACCTGAAGGCAACGCACCGCGCACGCCCTGGGCACGCACCTGCGCGCTTCCGCGCCAGTTGGTACCCTCGCCTTCCAGCGCGATCTGTCCGTCCGTTTGCCCCGCCAACTGGCGCACGCCCGCCAAGGCGGCCCAGGCCTCCAGCTGACCCAGGTCGGGCCATTGCCAACGGGCGTTGAGCACGGGGGTGGCACCCCAGCGAGGGCGGCCTTGCGCGTCCAGCGTCCACGGCATACTGCCTTGCAGCTGTAATTGGTTCGCACCCAGTTGGGCCTGCGCCGCCAGCTCCATGCGGTTGCGCTCTTGCGGTGACCGCCACGACAGCTGGGCCTGCAAGGGCGCCCCGGCCCATTGGCTGGGCTTGAGCGTCAGCTGGGCCTGGCCACGCCAATCGCCCCCCAGATCCCAGCGCCCCTCGCCGTGCAGGGCATAGGCCCCCAAACTGGCCAGAGGGGCTGGCAGCCAAACGGAAGGATCCAGGCCATCAAGGCGCAAAGCGCCCTTTGCTCGCCACGGCTGCCCCGCTGCCCACGCCAGTTGCACGTCCTTCAGCTCCCCAACGCCACGACCTGTGCGGGTGCTCAACTGCGTCAAGGTCAATAGGCCCTCGCGGGCGCTGGCATCCAGCTGAACCGACACCTGGCGGGTAGCCGCACCCTGGCCGTGAACACCTTGCACCTCGCCTTGCAGCCGCAGGCCCATGTCCGGCTGAGCGGCGGGCCACAGGGTGAGGCGGGCATCGGTCTTGAGCGCCGGGGCCGCGCCATGCAAGGCCTGGGCATGCACGTCTTGCCATACCAGAGCCAGGCCCTGCGGGTGCAAGGGCGCCCCCTGCACCGTGACCTGTGCCGCCCGCTGCCGATCCAAACTCGGCAAGGCCAGGGAGAGGTGCACGGTGGTGGTTTGCAACCACTCCAGCCAGGGCTGTGCGCCTGGCCGCCGCTCCCAGGACAGATCCCCCGACACCGAGCGCAGTGGCCAGCGGCCCGCATCCCAGGCCCCGGCCTCCTCATTGCGCAAGGCCAGATCCAGTTGACCCACCCCCACCTCGTCGGCCCGCAGGCTGGCCCGTCCCGACCACTGCGCCCTGGGTAGGGCTGATTGCAGGGCTTGGGGGTTGAAGTGATTCAAAGCCAGCTGCGCTTGCGACACGGGCCACACGCGAAACGGGTGCACCTCGGCCTGGAGCTGCATGGACGGTGTGGGTGTTGACGTCTGGGCCACGTCGGCCTTGGCGGAGCGGGCGTCCTGCGCGGCCCAACGAGCCGTCGCCTGCACGCTCATCTGCCGCAAGGGGCCTTGCAGGCTCAGGTCGACAGCCCCTGGGTAGGCCGCCGCAGGCACCACGCCCTCGGGCACAGCCGCCCCTGGTCGGCGTTGTCGGGCCTCCAGGCTCAGCGCCACAGGCAGCGGGCCCTCAGCCCCCACACGCGCTTGCCCGCGCAGCTGCCATCCTTGCACCGACACGCCATGCAGTTGCAGCGCATGGCCTTGGCCAGATGGCACCGATGCTGCGGTCATCGCCGACACGCTGAGCGACAAGCCCCTCAGCGGCTCAGGCCCCCACCAGGGGCCATGAATTTCCTGAACGGCCAATTGCCCCACACGCAGCCCCAGCGGCAGCCGCAGATGATCAGGAGGCTGAACTGGCTGGGCCGTGGCCGGCGTCGCAGGATCAGGCACCCAGCGCACGGTCACGCGCTCGGCCTGAATCCGATCAACCGCCAGACCGAAACCCCAGGCAACGGTGTCGTCCCAATACCAGCGCCAAGCCCCCCAGCGAACAGACCGCAGATCAACCTGCCCCCCGCGCGGCAAGGCCACCGTCAGGCGATCAGCCGCAAACTCGCCGCGCAAGGCACCACGCGGAGCCACGACCGACACGCCCGGCAACCACGCCAGCACATGAGGACTCAGCCTGGCACTGTGCAGCACCGCCCAGGCCCCCGCGCACACCACGCCAACCAGGGTGATGAGCGCGGCCAGCAGCCCCAGCACCCAGCGCAGCCAACGCCGGGCGCCACGGGGAACGGGTGGCGCCGCCTCTTGCGAAGCCGGAGCGGATGGTTCCTCGGCCATGCTCACAGGCTGATCCCCACACTGAAATGCAGCCGCCAGGACTGCACCTGGCTGCCATAGGCCATGTCCAAGCGCAGGGCGCCCACCGGGCTGCGCCACCGCAGGCCCAGGCCGTAGCCGGTGTTGGCATTCAGGTCACCAAACCGGTTGGCCACATCACCCACATCCACAAACACCGCACCCAGGAAAGACTTGGGCAAGCGCGGCAGCGGGTGAGCCAACTCCACGCTGGCGGTGTAGAGGCTGCGCCCGCCGATCACAGCCCCATCCACCGGCACGCCCAAGGATCGGAACGCATAGCCGCGCACCGATTCGTCACCCCCCGCGCGGAACAGCAAGGTATCGGGCACACTCACCTGATCGGCCGCCCACACATGTCCCAGCTCCGCCCGGGCACTCAAGTGCCAATCCGAGCCCAGCGGCTGGTAGGCATTCACACGGGAGTACCACCGGCCAAACCACCCCGCATCTTGAAGCGCGGAATAACTGCGCCCACCCGTCACCTGCACCAGTGCCGTGTAGCCCTGCGTGGGCAAGATCTGGTTGTCCACCCGCCGAACAATCCACTGGGATGTCAGGCTGAGCGCCGTCGCATCCGACAGGCGATCACCGGCCCGGTCATCCACCGAACTGCGCAGCCACTCCACGTAAGTGGTGCGCTCCAGGCGCTCCCCCTCACGAAGGCGCCCCACCCGCACCCGCTGGCTGACGGTGAGCGAATCAAAGCTGTCCAGCGTACGAGACCATTCACCCGAGACCAGGCCACGACGTCGTCCCGGCCAGGGATGTGAACTCAAATCCAGCTGCAGGCTGGACTCTTTCGAGCCCCACTGCGCCTTGGTGCGCGCCAGCCAGTCCAGCGCCATCAGGTTGCGGTGCAGATGCTCGACCGTGGCCCGGGGGCCTGTGTCACTGCTGATGCCGACCCCCAGCGTGGCGGTTTGCAAGGGGAGTTCACGCAAAGACACCCGCACGGGCGCCACGCCAGGCGTGGCAGGGTCAGGGTCGGCCGAGACAAAAATGTTTTCGAACAGGTTGAGCTTCTGCAAACGCTCTTGCCAATCCAGCAGCAGGCGCTCCTGGTAGCGCTCGCCGGGCTTGAACGGCGCCACATTCGCCACCGCACCCATGCCGTGATAACCCAGTCCACGAACGTCCACCTCACCAAAGTGAAACAGGGGGCCCGAGTCGGCCACCAGCAGCAGGCGCACTGAGGGCTGACTGGCATCCACGGTGGCCGAGGTACCGCTCCAGGTGGCCAGCGGGAATCCATCCGCACGCAACTGCGCCAGGGTGCTGTTCTTGGACGATGCCCACGCGCCTTGAGTGAAGGTCGCCCCCGGCGCCAGCCCCCAGGCCGCCTGGATGCGGTCGCGCAAGGCCACGGTGGCCGGGTCTTCGTCCTGCAAGAGTTGGTCGAGCGCCCCTTCAAAGAAAAAGCGCGTGTCCCGCACCGTGGCCCGTGCGCCTGGCGTCACCAACACGCGAACGCGCTGAGGCGCCGAAGCCGCCGCCGCTGCCGCTGCGTCAGGCTCTTCCACCACCACGCGCACCTGTGCCGCGAAGTAGCCCTCGGCATCCAACAAGGCCTGCGCCTGATCGGGGATGGAGGCCACCAGACGGCGCAACTCGGCGCGGGTGATGCTCAGCGGCTGGCCGTTGAGGGTTTCACGCTGAAGGCGGGCCAGGTCCAAGTAGCTGGACAACAGCTCCTTCAAGTCATCGGGGGCCTGGATGTCCAGCGTCCAGCGGGCGGGCTGCCGCCACCGGGGCGTGGATGTCGGCTCGGCAGCCGGCACAGAGCCTGTACCGCCCAGCACCGGCGCGCCATCCGTGTCAGGCGTGGCGTCGATCGGGGCACGCGCGCTGCCCTCATCCACCGTCTGCGCCCAGCTCAATGATGTGAGCACGGCCGCTGCCAGCGCCAGCAGCGTCCATCCGCGCAATATGCCCGCCGGGCGACAGGCCAAGCTCATTTGGCCAGCAAACGCATGGCTGCTTCCAGCCCCTGCAAGCTCATGGGGTACATCCGCCCGCCCATCAGACGGTGGATGATGTCGATGCTCTGTCGATAGGCCCACACGCCCGGTGGCTCGGGATTGATCCAGACATGACTGGGGAAGGCATGCGTCAGGCGCTGAATCCACTCCGCACCGGGCTCGTCGTTGTTGTACTCGACACTGCCATGCGCCTGCAGGATCTCGTAAGGGCTCATCGTGGCGTCACCCACGAAGATCAGCTTGTAGTCCTTGTTGTACTTGCGGATGATGTCCCACGTGGGGATTTTCTCGGTGTAGCGCCGCTGGTTGTTCTTCCACATGAAGTCGTAGACGCAGTTGTGGAAGTAGTAGAACTCGAGGTGCTTGAACTCGGACTTGGCGGCAGAAAACAGCTCTTCCACCCGGTGAATGTGGTCGTCCATGGTGCCGCCCACGTCCATCAACAGCAGCACCTTCACGGCGTTGTGCCGCTCGGGCACCATCTTGATGTCCAGCATGCCGGCATTGGCTGCCGTGGCATGAATGGTGTTGTCCAGATCCAGCTCTTCAGCCGCGCCGGTGCGGGCAAACTTGCGCAGCCGGCGCAGGGCCACCTTGATGTTGCGCGTGCCCAGCTCGACGCTGTCGTCGTAGTCAGCGAACTCGCGCTTGTCCCACACCTTCACGGCCTTGCGATGGCGTGAGCGCTCCTGGCCAATGCGGTAACCCTCAGGGTTGTAGCCATGAGCGCCAAACGGCGAGGTGCCGCCCGTGCCAATCCACTTGTTGCCGCCCTCGTGCCGCTCTTTCTGCTCTTCCATGAGCTGTTTGAAGCGATCCATGAGCTTGTCCCAGCCCATGGCCTCGATCTTGGCCATCTCCTCCGGGCTGAGCTCCTTCTCCAGGTGCTTGCGCAGCCAATCCAGGGGAATACCCCGAGTCAGGTCGACCGCCTCGCTCACGCCGTTGAAGTAGGCGGAGAATGCGCGATCAAACTTGTCAAAATGTGTTTCGTTTTTGACCAGGGTGATCCGCGCCAGGTGGTAAAAATCATCCACCGAGGGTTCGATCACCCCATCGCGCAGCGCCTCCAGCAAGGTGAGGTACTCCGGGATGGTCACTGGCAAACGAGCCGAACGCAGTGCAAAGAAAAAATCGATGAGCATGGGTGTCTCGCCTTCGTTCCCGTATTGTGGCCCTGGAAGTGCTTTTGTGTGCGCCCCGGGATATGACATGAGTGTCTGACCGAGCGATGTCTGCACACCACCAGTTGCTGGCTTTCATCCTGCTGACCCACACGCTGACCACCCTGACGTGGCTGATCGGGGGCGGGGTGATGGGCCTGTCGCGCCGTGCGGCACGCCACTGGATGGCCGCCACCATGGCCAACGGTGTGGCCCTGACCCTGCTGGTGTCTGAACAAGCCCGGGTGGATGACTGGCGCCTGCTGCTGTCGGCCAACCTGGCCACCTGGGGGGCCATGGGTCTGCGGCGAGGCTTGCAGGCCTTCTTGCGATTGCCCACCCGTGATGGCCTGCAATGGGCCGTCCTGGGCGCCAGCACCCTGTGGTCCTTGGGCGTGTGCATGCCCCTGGGTTGGACCACCCTGGGCGCACTGAGCTCGGTGGCGGTGTCTGCCGTGGTCTTGCTGGTCAGTGCCCGGCAAACCTACCCCGCCCTGCACACCGAGTTCGATGCCCCCACGGCCTGGGTCTCGACCGCCGTTCACCTGCTGGCCGTGATCATGTTTGCCGCCATCGCCCTGGTGTCACTGGGCTGGATGCCGTCTGGCTGGAAAGCCACCATGACGCCCGACCTGCTGCGCTTCTGGGTGGTGTTCCTCAGCGTCTCACTGTCGGTGGTGGGCAGCTTCGTGCTGGGCTACGTGGTGATCATGCGCCTGGTTCGGCGCCTGGAGCACCTGTCGCAGCACGACGCACTGACGGGCCTGCTCAACCGACGCGCCATCGAGACCCTCATGGACAAAGAGGTTCAACGCCTGCACCGCTTTGGCGACCCATTTGCCTTGCTGCTGATCGATGTGGATCACTTCAAGCGCGTCAACGACCGCCTGGGGCATGCTGCGGGCGACATGGTATTGAGCACGGTGTCAGCGGTGCTCCAGACACAGGCCCGCGAGGTGGATCACGTTTCGCGCTTCGGGGGTGAAGAGTTTTGTGTGCTGCTGCCCCGAACCGATGCCGAAGGCGCCCTTCAGGCGGCCGAGCGCTTCAGGGAGGCCGTGCTGACCACCGTGGTGCCCTGGGCTGACGAGACGCTGTGTGTGACCGTCAGCGTGGGTGTGGCCGCCACCAGCGACCCTACCGAAGCCCTGCACAACATCCTGCGCCGAGCCGACGAGGCGCTCTACCGCGCCAAGGCTGAAGGCCGAAACCGCGTGATCACGGCCGAGCAGCGCCGGACGGCCTGAAGGGACCTGGAGGGGCCTGGGACCCCTACCCAGCCCCTGCCCTCAGCGGTTCTGGCGGGCCATGTACACCAGCTTTTCGAACAGGCTCAGGTCCTGCTCGTTCTTCAGCAAGGCGCCCACCAGCGGTGGCACGGCCGCCTTTTGGTCCTGGCTTTGCAGCACCTCGGGCGGGATGTCTTCGGCCACCAGCAGCTTCAGCCAATCGATCAGTTCGGAGGTGCTGGGCTTCTTCTTCAGGCCCGGCAGGTTGCGCACCTCATAGAACTGACGCAGGGCCGCCGCCAGCAGGTCGCGCTTGATGTGGGGGAAGTGCACCTCCACGATCTTTTCCATCGTGGCGGCATCCGGGAAGCGGATGTAGTGGAAGAAGCAGCGGCGCAGAAAGGCGTCCGGCAGGTCCTTCTCGTTGTTGGAGGTGATGATCACCAAGGGCCGATGCACCGCCTTGATGGTCTGACGGGTTTCGTAGACGTAGAACTCCATGCGGTCGAGTTCTCGCAGCAGGTCGTTCGGGAACTCGATGTCGGCCTTGTCGATCTCGTCGATCAGCAGGGCCTGGGGTTGATCGGCTTCGAAGGCCTGCCACAACACGCCCTTGACGATGTAGTTGTGGATGTCCTTGACCTTTTCTTCGCCCAACTGGCTGTCGCGCAGACGGCTGACAGCGTCGTATTCGTACAGCCCTTGTTGCGCTTTGGTCGTCGATTTGATGTGCCATTGCAACAGTGGCATGCCCAAAGCCGCCGACACCTGTTCGGCCAACATCGTCTTGCCGGTGCCCGGCTCACCCTTCACCAGCAGAGGGCGCTGCAGCTTCAGAGCAGCATTGACGGCCAGTTTGAGGTCGTCGGTGGCCACGTATTGGTCGGTACCTTGGAATTTCATGCGCTGTCTCAACCGGGTTGTTACTGTGTTCGAGTATAGGCCGACACCCAATAATGCCCGAGGCTCCAGGCTTTTCTGGCACCTTTCAACCCTTTTGAATGCCCCACGCATGAACGCCCTGCCTCGTTTGCCCCGCATCCTGGGTTGCCTGATCGCGGCCTGCTTTGCCTCTGCTGCCCTTGCGCAAGATGCTCCTGTGGGCGATCCGGTCGCCGGGAAGCAGAAATCGGCCATGTGCATTGGCTGCCACGGCATCGTCGGCTACAAGTCCAGCTTCCCCGAGATCTATAACGTGCCGAAAATCTCCGGGCAGACTGCTCCCTACCTGTCGGCGGCCCTGACGGCCTACCGCAAGGGCGACCGCAAGCACCCGACCATGCGGGGCATCGCCATCTCGCTGACCGATCAGGACATCGCTGACCTGGCCGCGTTCTACGCATCGCACGGCGCCAATCAAGCCTCCAGCACTGCGGCTGCCGCCCCCAAGCTCAGCGCTGAGGTTCAGACCCTGCTCAGTCATGGCAACTGCATGGCCTGCCATGGCGAGAACTTGAACAAGCCGATCGACCCGTCGTATCCCAAGCTGGCCGGCCAACCGGCCGACTACCTGTACGCAGCCCTGCGCTCGTACCAGGTTGAGGGCAACCCCCACATCGGCCGTGCCAACGCCATCATGCAAGGCCAGGTGAAGGCCTTCACGCCCGCCGAGCTGAAAGCCATGGCCCGGTACATTGCCAGCCTGCCTGGCGACCTCAAGACGGTGCCGCAAAGCCGCTTCCGTTGAGACCGCGCTGATCCACCCAACGCCCCGAGTGGGCATCGGGTGACTGAACAGCACAAAGCCCGCCAATGGCGGGCTTCGTTTTTGGACGTGGTGGGTGGCTGGCGCCACCCGCCCCTCATCACGAGGTCGGGTCGACGATCAGCTTGTTCTGATCCAGCAACTTGGCAATCACTTCCAGGTCGCCAGCGCCGTCTGGCAGGCCCAGGTCAGCACGCAGATCCACCCCTTGCAACACGATGCGCTGGGTCTCTGCACCGTTGCCCGACGCATCAAAACCACCCGTGTGGCTGATGTGGATGACGGTGTCGCTGCCCGCTTGCTCAAAGCGCAGGAAGCTGTCCAGGTTGCCCGTTCCGCCCGTGGTGTTCTCGCCCTGCAGCAGATCACGCAAATCCAGCACATCGCCGCCATCAGCGGGGGCACGGCCGTCGAAATCACGGATCACGTCCACCGGGGCACTGGCGGTGGAGCCCGCCGGCAAGGCATCCCCCAGACGCCACTCGAACACATCCGAACCTGGGCCACCCACCAAGATGTCAGTGCCTGCGCCGCCGTGCAAGCGATCATTGCCCTGGCCGCCATAAACCAGATCGTTGCCCGCCCCGGCACTGACGATGTCATCGCCAGCACCTGCGTAGATCACGTCAGCGGCGGCTGCCCCCGTGAGGCTGTCGGCCCCGGCCGTGCCCGACACCACCGTGGCCTTGTCGACCTCGATGACCAGCTGCGACGTGGCCTGATCACCATCGCGGTCACTCAGCGTGAACTCGATGGTCTCGCTTTGCACGCCCACCACATTGGGGGCCGCCGCATAGCGGTAGTCACCGGTCTGCATATTGACCGTCAGGGTGCCGCCCAGCAGCGTGGTGATGACGCGCTCAGGCTGGGCTGCGTCGAACAGGTAGGTGACACCATCCACCACCAGCTTGTCCACACGCTGGAAGCCATCCGCGCCCATCACCGAGCCCACGGAGCCCGTGGTACCCAGGTTACCCACGGCGAACTCGGTGGCCGTGCTGTTGAGCACCTGCTCCAGCTGGGCGAGGTCGGACACCACCACGCCGTTCATGTCCATCGCCGCATGACCGTCGTAAGCGATCGGGTTCAGATAGGTTTCGGTCACGGCCGAGCCCATGCCGATGGCGTAGCTCTTGATGTTGTTGTTCAGCAGGAACTGCTGCCAAGTGGCCTCTTCAGCCGCACCAATGCCATCGCCCAGGAAGGTTTGGGTGGTGTTGCCGTTCTGGCCGTTCTGGCCAGAGTTGGGGTTCTCGCGAGACAGGGTCGGGTTGCCGTCCGACAGGAAGTACGACACCGACTGCGCATTCGCCAGCTTGCCACTGGCGGTGGCATAAGCCTCCATGGCCTTGTCGAGCGCCAGGTCGTAGTTGGTTTGGCCGGCCAGTTCGACCGTGGCCAGCGCCGCCTTGGCCTCGCTCACGGTCAACCAGGTTGCACCCACCGCCTGCGCAGTCGAGTTGAACGTCACCAGACGCACCCGCACGTTGCCAACGTCGTCATAACGATCAAGCAACTCGCCAATGGCCTTCACGGCCGCTTCCAGGCGATTCAAATCACCAATGCCGCTGGGCACGCGCATGCTGCCGGACGTGTCCAGCACGATCAGCAGATTGGTGTCCAGCGATGCAACTTCGCGGTTGATGTCGGTGGGCACCGGTGCGTCATCTTCCACCTGAATGGTCAAGGTGGTCGACGTGCTATTGAGGCCATCGCTCACCGTGACAGGGAAGGAGATGGGCAGCACATCCTCACCTTGAGCCGGATGCTGCAAGGGCATGTTCAGCGTGAAGGTATAAGACCCCGAGGGTTCGACCGCCATGGTGGCCACCACCGGCGAGGTGGGATCGGTGGTGGTACGACCAATCCAGCCGCCATCGCCGTCCGACGACCACACCACCGGGGTGCTGGAGCCCTGCACGAACACCGGCGTGGTGGGCGCGCCCACGGTCAAGGTCACGGCATCACCGTCCTGGTCACCAAAGCTGATCTGGCCGATGATCACCGCGCTGTCAGCGTTGTCGCTCGGTACGCCTTGGTCGTCTTTCTGGCCAGCCGTCAAACCTTCTTCAGACACGGACACCGTGGGTGCCGACACGGTCGGTGCCGTGTCATTGTCGCGAATCTCGGCCTCGTTGATCGCCTGAGCGTTCTGGGTGTTGCCGGTGGTGACGTCAGCCGTCAGGCGCACAAACTCATCGGCTTCAATGGCCTGGTCGTCCACCGTGGCCAGGCGCAGGTTGATCTGCGTTTGCCCGGGGGCGAATGTCAATTCACCGTTGGCCGGCACGGGCTCCCACACACCCGGGGCAGTTTCATACTCGAGTTGGGTACCGGTGTCCACGCCCACAGTGGCAGACTCATTCTGAGGCGTGCTCGGCACGTCCGTGCCATTGGCCAGCGTCAGCTTGATCGTGATGGGCTCGTTGCTGGGCTTGCTCAACGCAGCCACAAACGACAAGGGGCTGCCTTCTTCCGCACCCGGCGAGAAGATGTTCAGCACAGGTGGCACCACACTCACATTGATGGTGCTGATGGCCGTGTTGCTGGCGTTGCCCTGGGGATCGGTCACCGTCACAGCAATCTGACGCGGCGTGGTGTCGGCCACGGGTGCGGTGGCCTCGAACGTGACGGCCTTGAGGGCGTTCTGGTAATCGGCCACGGATGCCGTGCCGCTCAGGGTCACGGTCGTGCCATCCGGCGAAACGGTGGCCGTGATGCCGGGCGGCAGCGTGCCCACCGCCAGCACATCACCGGCCTTGGGATTGGTCAGGGTCAGCGTGGCCCCCGACATTTCGGTGCTGTCACCGTCAGTGATGAGGGCATCGGCATCCACCACGGGCACTGGGCCACCGACATCGGTGGCAGAGCCTTGGTAGGAGGTGCCAGTCGCCGTGGAGTTGTCACCGTCCAGGTCCAGCACGGGTGATTGAACGGGGGGCGGGGGCGGAGGGGGCGGCTCTGAGGTATCCCCATCGTCGGGAAGGGCCCGCTGATCAGCGGTCGACCCGATGGGGAAATCGGCTGGCCCACGGGCGGTGTCGTAGTCGTAAGCCAGGGGTGTGACGCCTTCCTGCACGCGATCCACACGCAGGCCAGGCTGCAAACCACCCGATCCGCCACCGGTCAAGCCAGCGGCCGGGGCCTCTTCGTCGTTCTCGATGGCGGCAATGGCCTGGTCCACGGGCGTCACAGGCGCCGCTGGAGCCGCCACATGAGGGGTGGCATCCGGATCCGGGGTGATCTGCACCCAGCTGGCATCGTCGGTCACGATGTGCTGGCCACCCTTGACCTTGTCGCCCACCGCCAGGGGCTGCAGGGTGCCATCAGGCAGGCGAAGGAAGGCGGCGCCGCGAATGGCGACGACGGTACCGGCGGACATGGCGAGGATGGGCATGGCAACGAACTCTCAAAACACCATAAGTGTTTCAAGTGTAGGCAGAATCAGCCGCCACGGGCAGAAATCGGCACCCTCAGATGGATGGTAATTCGCGCAAGAAGCCCGGTTTTCGTGACACCCGTCACACACTGCTGCGATGCAGCATCACATAGTGGACAGGCGTTGGATGCGTTCCAGATAAGCCAGGGCATCCGGCGGTTGACCCGAGCGTTGGCTTTCCCAGAGCGTTTCGCCCAGGGCATCCATCACCCCATGGTGGGCCTCATGCAACGATCCGCGCTTGTTGGCCAGACGCTCCACGGCAGCGCGGATGCCGCGTGGCTGGTCAATGCTCACCTGCTCGGATATCGACAGGTGCATCGACAAATGAAGAAAGGGGTTGGTGCGCCCCTCCTCCACCGTGAACTGCGCGGCCACCGCCGCCTCCACGTCGGCCAGGTCCTCGTGGTACTCCGGATGCTGGCCGATCCAGTCGGCCGCCAGCGCTTCCATGGGCGCCAAGGGCTGACCGGCCCGGTGCTTGGCCCAGGCCTCACAAAAGAAGCGGCGAACGGTTTCCTGGTTGGGGGCGAACATGGTGGCGCAGCCTCAGGGCTCAAACGCCCAGCAGTTCGACTTCAAACATCAGCGTGGCATGGGGAGGGATCACGCCACCAGCGCCGCGGGCACCGTAACCCAGTTGGGGCGGGATGACCAGGATGCGGGTGCCGCCCACCTTCATGCCCTGCACGCCTTCGTCCCAGCCACGGATGACGTGACCGGCACCCAGCGGGAATTCGAAGGGGTCGTTGCGGTCCTTGCTGGAGTCGAACTTGGCGCCCTTGACGCCGTTCTCGTACAGCCAGCCGGTGTAGTGCACGGTGACGTATGCGCCGGCCTTGGCCAGGTCGCCGCTGCCTTCGGTAACGTCTTCATATTGCAGACCGGAAGTGGTGGTGACCACGGGCATGGCGATTCCTTTCAATGTGGAGGTGTCAAAAAACAAGGGCCCGAGTCTAACCTCGGGCCCCGGTGGACGCTGTCAGGAGCGACGGCACCGCTCAGCTCATGGGGGCATGCAGGGTCGATCAGATCGACATCAGGCCCCGGACCCCATCGGCTTCCATGTCCGCGCCGCGACCGCGGCGAATCACCTCGCCGCGCTCCATCACCAGATACTGGTCGGCCAGCTCGGCCGCAAAGTCGTAGAACTGCTCAACCAGCACCACGGCCATCTTCTGGCCATTCAGACCTTCATCGGCCAGCTTGCGGATGGCCCGACCGATGTCCTTGATGATGCTGGGCTGGATCCCTTCGGTGGGCTCGTCCAGGATCAGCACCTTGGGGCCAGCGCACAAAGCACGGGCAATGGCGAGCTGCTGTTGCTGCCCCCCTGAGAGATCGCCGCCCCGACGGTTCAGCATCTGCTTGAGCACCGGAAACAACTCGTACAACTGCTCGGGCACGGGCGTGCCGCCGGGCTTGGAGGCCAGGCCCATCTGCAGATTCTCGGCCACCGTGAGGCGACCGAAGATCTCGCGGCCCTGCGGCACGTAGCCCAGGCCCAGGCGCACGCGCTCATAAGGCTTCTGGCCATTGATGGAGCGGCCATCGAGCTGGATGTCGCCGCTCTTGATGGGCACCAGGCCCATGAGGCTCTTGAGCAGCGTGGTCTTGCCCACACCGTTGCGCCCCAGGATGACAGTGACCTCGCCCACCTTGGCCTCGAAGCTCAGGCCACGCAGGATGTGCGAGCCGCCGTAGTATTGATTCACACTGTTGATTTGCAGCATCTCTGCCCTCTCACGTCATCACGTCTTGCCCAACCCAGCGGCCACCGTGGAACCGGCTTCGCCGGGCCACCAGCGGCGCCCCCTTGAGGGGGAGCACTGAAAGCGCTCGGGGGTGGGCCCATCATTCAGCGCCCCAGGTAAACCTCAACGACCTTGTCGTTGGCCTGCACCTCGGCCAGCGTGCCTTCCGCCAGAACCGAGCCTTCATGCAGCACGGTCACCTTCTTCTTGCCGGCCGTGGGACCCTGTGTGGTCAGCTCGTGGATGAACTTCATGTCGTGCTCCACCACCACCAGCGAGTGCTTGCCCTCCAGCGAGAGGAACAACTCGGCCGTGCGTTCGGTTTCTTCATCGGTCATGCCCGCCACGGGTTCGTCCAGCAGCAAGAGCTTGGGGTCTTGCATGAGCAGCATGCCGATTTCCAGCCACTGCTTTTGACCGTGTGACAGCAGCCCCGCCGTGCGCTGGGCCTGGTCTTTCAAATGGATGAGTTGCAGCATGGCCGCGATGCGGTCCAGCTGTTCGCCACTGAGCTTGAAGAACACCGAAGCCCGAGCGCGGCGATCGGCCTTGAGCGCCAGCTCCAGGTTCTCGAACACGCTCAGGTGCTCAAACACCGTGGGCTTCTGAAACTTGCGGCCGATGCCGATCTGCGCGATCTCGTTCTCGCGCATTTTCAGCAGGTCGATGGTGGAGCCAAAGAAGGCCGTGCCGGCATCCGGTCGGGTCTTGCCGGTGATCACATCCATCATCGTGGTCTTGCCGGCGCCGTTGGGGCCGATGATGCAGCGCATCTCGCCGACCGAGATGTCCAGGCTGAGCTTGTTCAGGGCCTTGAAGCCATCAAAGCTCACCTCGATGTCTTCCAGGTACAGGATCGAGCCGTGCGTGACATCCAGCTCGCCCGGCGTGACCACGCGACCGTAACTGGCCTCGCGGCCACCGGACTCACCGGCGTTGGTGGGCAGCTTGTAGGCGCGCGTCAGGGTCTTGGCGCCTTCTTCCATCAGATCGGGGGTCATGCCTTCACCTCGGCCTTCTTGTTGAACAGTTTCTTGACGCTGCCAACGATGCCGTCGGGCAGGAACAGGGTCACCAGCACGAACAACAGGCCCAGGAAGTACAGCCAGTACTCGGGGAATGCCACGGTGAACCAGCTCTTGGCGCCATTGACGAAGAAGGCACCGATGATCGGGCCGATCAAGGTGGCGCGGCCACCCACCGCCGTCCAGATGGCCATCTCGATCGAGGCCGCAGGCGACATTTCGCTGGGGTTGATGATGCCCACCTGGGGCACATACAGTGCCCCGGCGATGGCGCACATCACGGCCGACAGCGTCCAGATGGCCAGCTTGTAGGCCAGCGGGTTGTAGCCACAGAACATGACGCGGTTTTCGGCATCACGGATGGCCTGCAGCACGCGGCCGAACTTGGTGTTCACCAACCAGCGGGCCATCAGGTAGAAGCCGATCAAGGTGAGGCCCGTGATGACGAACAGCACCATGCGGGTGGACGGCTGCGCCAGCGGGATGTCCAGGATGCGCTTGAAGTCGGTGAAGCCGTTGTTGCCGCCAAAACCGGTTTCATTGCGGAAGAACAGCAGCATGGCCGCGAATGTCAGCGCCTGGGTGATGATGGAGAAGTACACACCCTTGATGCGCGAACGGAAGGCGAAGAAGCCGAAGATGAAGGCCAACAGGCCCGGCACCAGCACCACCAGGATCATCTGGCCGATGAAGGATTCGCTGAGCGTCCAGTGCCAGGGCACTTCCTTCCAGTCCAGGAACACCATGAAGTCGGGGATATCGGCCCCATAGCTGCCATCGGTACCAATCTGACGCATCAGGTACATGCCCATGCCATAGCCACCCAGGGCGAAGAACAGGCCATGCCCCAGCGACAGGATGCCGGTGTAGCCCCAGATCAGATCCATGGCCAGCGCACAAATGGCGTAGCACATGATCTTGCCGATCAGCGACAGCATGTAGTCCGACAGGTGAAAGGTCGAGCTCTCAGGCACCATCAGGTTGAGCACGGGGGCCAGCACGACGACGCTGATGATGGCAGCCATCAGGGCCGTCCAGCCAGTGGGGCCCAGCAAAAGCCCGCTTCGGGGTTGGAGAAATGTAGAACTGGTCATAGATGTCATCGCTCTGACTCGGTGAACAAACCGCCGCATGCCACCACATGCGTCGAGTGGGCTGCCACGGAACCGGCTTCGCCGGGCCGTCGGCAGCGCCCCCTTGAGGGGGCACGCGGCGCGTGTAGGGGGTGGGTCATACCTCGCGGCCCTTGAAGGCGAACAGCCCTTGGGGTCGCTTCTGGATGAAGATCACCACCATGATCAGCACGGCGATCTTGGCCAGCACGGCGCCTGACCACCCTTCCAGGAACTTGTTGATCATCCCCAGCCCCAGCGCGGCGTAGACCGTGCCGGCCAGTTGCCCCACCCCACCGGTGACCACCACCATGAACGAATCGACGATGTAGGCCTGCCCCAGATCCGGACCCACATTGCCCACCTGAGACAAGGCGCAGCCCGCCAGACCGGCAATGCCGGCGCCCAGCGAAAACGCCAGGGTGTCGATGCGGGCCGTGTTGACGCCCATGCAAGACGCCATCGGACGGTTCTGGGTGACACCGCGCACAAACAGGCCCAGTCGGGTGCGGGCGATCAGCAACGAGACGCCGATCAGCACCAGCACCGCGAAAGCGATGATGGCCAGCCGGTTGTATGGCAGCGTGAGGTTGCTCAGCACATCCACGCCACCCGACAGCCAGGAGGGGTTCTCGACCTGCACATTCTGGGCACCGAAGATGGTGCGCACCAACTGAATCAGGATCAGACTGATGCCCCAGGAGGCCAGCAAGGTCTCCAGCGGACGGCCGTACAAGAAGCGGAACACCGTGCGCTCGAGAATCGCCCCGACGATGGCAGCGGCCATGAATGACATGGGCACAGCCAGCCAGATGTAGTAGTCAAAGGCCCCCGGCAGGTACTGCCGGAAGAGGTTCTGGACCACGAACGTGGCGTAAGCGCCAATCATGATCAGCTCGCCATGGGCCATGTTGATCACGCCCATCAGACCGTAGGTGATTGCCAGGCCCAAGGCGGCCAGCAAAAGGATGGAGCCCAAACTGATGCCGGTGAAGACCACCCCGGCGCGCTCCCCCCAGGCCAAGGTTTGATTGACATCGTCCAGCGCGGCCTGCAAGGCGGCCAGCACTGCGGGATCGGCCTCCTCGTCGGGCTGCATGCGTTCCATGAGCAGGGCCCGCACTTCCGGACTGGCCTTGCCGGCCAACAAGCCGGCCGCCTCGATGCGGCGGGCAGGATCGGTGGCACGCAACAGGATCTTTGCTTGCACGGTCTCCAGCTGCTTCTTCAGGGCGGGCACGGTCTCCTTGGCCAGCGCCTGCTCCACAGCAGGCAGCTTGAATTCATCAGGTGCTTCAGCCAGGGCCTCGATGGCTGCGGCACGCTCACTCTCATCCGAGCTGCCCAGCTTGCCGATGGCCAGCACGGCCTCAAGCTCACCGCTCATGCGGCTATTGTTGATGACATCCTCCGCGCCCTCGGGCAGAGGCACCACCTGACCGGTGATGGCATCGCGGGCGGTTTCACCGTCATAGATCAGCACCGTTTCACCAGCCACTTTCACCTGGTCGGCCAGCAGGGCCTCGATGAAGGCGGGCAAGGCGGGGTCGTTTCGGGGGGCCAGGGCGCGAAGGGCGGTGATGCGCTCATCGCTGTCGCCGGCCGAAATCGACAAGGCTTCGGGCATGGTGAGCGCGTGCGCACCCTGCGCCATCATCAACACCATCAGGCCGCACACACTGGCGGCCTTGCGCATGGCGCCCCACACGCGCCGTGGGGCATCGCTGACATCAAATCGGTTCACAGGCATGTCCTGTCTTTCATCGGTCTTGCAGCCCAAAAAAGAGCCCCCTGGGGTCACCCCCAGAGGGGCTCATCGCTCTGCAACAAAATCCATCCATTCGTCTGCTGCCGCGATCACCCATGTGATCTGCGGCAGGAGGTGGCCAGGAGGCGACCACCTCGCGTAAGTGCCTTACTTGGCTTCCGGCTCATCCTTCTTCTTGTCGTTGCCAGGGATGTAGGGGCTCCAGGGCTGGGCCTTGATGGGGCCAGGGGTCTTCCACACCACCTTGAACTGACCGTCGGCCTTGATTTCACCGATGAACACCGGCTTGTGCAGGTGGTGGTTCTTCTCGTCCATCTTGGCCACGAAGCCGCTCGGCGCCTTGAAGGTCTGACCTGCCATGGCCTTGATCACCTTGTCCACATCGGTGGACTTGGCCTTGGTGACGGCCTGGGCCCACATGTTCACGCCGATGTAGGTGGCTTCCATGGGGTCATTGGTCAGGGGCTTGTCCTTGTGGCCAGGGATGTTCTTGGCCTTGGCGTAAGCCGACCACTTCTTGATGAAGGCGTCGTTGGTGGGGTTCTTCACCGACATGAAGTAGTTCCAGGCGGCCAGGTGACCCACCAGCGGCTTGGTGTCCACGCCGCGCAGTTCTTCTTCACCCACCGAGAAGGCCACCACGGGCACGTCCTTGGCCTTCAGGCCCTGGTTGCCCAGTTCCTTGTAGAAGGGCACGTTGGAGTCGCCGTTGATGGTCGAGATCACGGCCGTCTTCTTGCCTTCTGAGGCGAACTTCTTGATCTTGGCGATGATGGTCTGGTAATCGGAGTGACCGAAGGGGGTGTACTCCTCCATGATGTCGGCTTCTGCCACGCCCTTGGACTTCAGGAAGGCGCGCAGGATCTTGTTGGTGGTGCGGGGATAGACGTAATCGGTGCCCAGCAGCACAAAGCGCTTGGCCGAACCGCCGTCCTTGCTCATCAGGTACTCCACGGCGGGAATGGCTTGCTGGTTGGGGGCGGCACCGGTGTAGAACACGTTCTTCTCGAGTTCTTCACCCTCGTACTGCACGGGGTAGAACAGCAGGCCGTTGTTCTCCTTGAACACGGGCAGCACCGACTTGCGCGACACCGAGGTCCAGCAGCCGAATACCACATCCACCTTGTCCTGGGTCAGCAACTGCTTGGCCTTTTCGGCAAACAGCGGCCAGTTGGAGGCCGGGTCCACCACCACGGGCTCCAGCTTCTTGCCCAGCAGGCCGCCCTTGGCGTTGATCTCGTCAATCGCCATCAGGACGGTATCCTTCAGCACGGTCTCAGAGATGGCCATGGTGCCGGACAGCGAGTGCAGCACGCCGACCTTGATGGTGTTCGAGGCTTGCGCCATCGTGCTGAAAGCCAGACCGGCCACGCCCAGGGCGACGGCAGACAAGGATTGGACGGCAGTGCGACGGGTGAGTTTCATGGGTGAGCGCTCCTGAAAGCGTAGGTTGTTGGAATCTGTGAATCCAGTGTGCCCAGGGGCCCCAAAACGAGGAATACGCCAGATGGCGTATCGGTCTCACATTGGCCACGCACCGGCCAATTGCCATATACTTCAGCCATATCCCACCATGGAGCGCACCATGAGCCAAAGCACCGTGTTCACCAACAACCGCAGCCAGGCCGTGCGTTTGCCTGCCGACGTTCGCTTGCCTGAACACGTCAGGAAAGTGCACGTGCGGGCAGTCGGGGTGGAGCGCATCATCGCGCCCGCCAACGCCGTGTGGGACAGTTTCTTCCTGTCACCGGCCTTGCCCACAGACGACTTCATGTCAGAGCGCGCCAATCAGCACCAGGCCGACCGCGAAAGCCTGTGATGCTGAAGTACCTGCTGGACACCAACATCGTCATCTACGTCATCAAGCGGCGCCCACTGGCCGCACTGGAACGGTTCAACCTGCATCAAGGGACGATGGCGGTGTCGTCCATCACCGTGGCCGAGCTGATTCACGGCGCAGAAAAAAGCAGTGCGCCTGCACGCAACCTGGCCGTGGTGGACGATTTCATCAGCCGCCTGGACGTGCTGCCCTACGGCCTGAAAGCGGCCCAACACTACGGACAAATTCGAGCCAGACTGGAAGCCATGGGACAGCCCATCGGCGTGAACGACTTGCACATCGCCGGCCACGCCCGGTCAGAGGGGTTGACCCTGGTCAGCAACAACCTCAGAGAGCTCGAACGGGTACCCGGCTTGCTGACCGACAACTGGGTGTTGGACACCCCATGACCGCCCTGCCCCGCCTTCACCAGAACAGCCAGACGGTGACGCTGAGTTTTGAAGGCACCCTTATCCAGAGCTGTATGCGCCTGGCCGATCCGGACGAGTTGGTGCTGGACTACACGCGTACGATGATGGGGGCCCTGCTGCTGAATCCTCATCCCCGACAGATCCTCATGATTGGCCTGGGCGGTGGCTCGATGGTGAAGTACCTGCATCGGCATGTGCCGCAGGCCCACCTGACTGTGGTCGAGATCAGCCAGGAAGTCATCGACCTGCGTGATGCGTTTCATGTGCCCCGCGACGATGATCGGCTGAGCACCGTGTGTGACGATGGAGCCCGGTTCATGTCACACCCCCCACGCCGGTATGACCTCATTTTGGTGGATGGCTTCACGGGCAACGGCATTGCCGAGGCGTTGTGTTCCAGCGGCTTTTACCGAAACTGCCGCAAGGCGCTGAGTCCTGATGGGCTGCTGGTGGCCAATGTGCAGGCCGACACCGAGCAGACGCGCCAGATCAGCCGGCGATTGTCCAAGGCGTTTGAGGGCTCGATGATGTCGGTGCTGTCTGATGAGGGCGGCAACGACATCGTGACCGCAGGCGCCCGGCACGTGTTCGAGCACTGCCGCATTGACTTTGATGGGCACTGGGCAAGGCTGCCGCTCACGCATCAGACCACGCTGGCCGTGGCCTCGACGCGCATCGAACGCGCCTTGCGAAAAAATTTCGGCACCCCACCGATCACCGCGCCTTGAGCTGCGCCACGCGGCTCATGGCCAGGCCTGCGGCTGCCGTGCGGGTTTCCACGCCCAGCTTGGCGAAGATGTGCTCCAGTTGCTTCTTGACCGTGGCCGGGCTGCTGCCCAGGATGTCGCCGATGTCGCGGTTGGTTTTGCCGCGCACCACCCAGTACAGCACCTCACCCTCGCGGGTGGTCAGCTTGAACTCCTGTGTCAGGGCGTCGATGGCGGCCTGGTCCGAGGTCTCCTGCATCACCAGCAGCCACTCGTCGTCTCCCGTGGGCTGGTGCAGGGTGAAGCTCAGGCGGCTGCCCGCCTGGTTCACCGTCCACACCGGCACGGTGCTGGGTGGCCGCCCTGCCGCCAGGTCACGGCTGAGTGCAGGCGCCGTCTGCAGCAACCAGTCAGCCAGCTCGGCCGGCGCCACTGAATCGGGCGCATCAAAGTAGGTTTGCAGCAGCTTGCGGGCCAAAGGCGTTTGCCACAACACCCGCCCATCGCTGATGCGCACCGTCAGCGACGCGTGTCCGAAGGCGTCCAGCGCATTGCGCGCCTGACGCGCCTGGCGGGCACTTTGCGTGTGGGCCTCGATGCGGGCCATCACCTCGCGCGGGCGGATGGGCTTGGTCACGTAGTCCACACCGCCCGCATTGAAGGCGGCCACCACATGCTCGGTGTCGGTCAGCCCGGTCATGAACACGATGGGGATGTGGCTGGTCTCGGCCTGGGCCTTCAGCCGGCGCGCCACCTCGAAGCCATCCATGCCCGGCATGATGGCGTCCAGCAAGATGATGTCGGGCACCGCCTGGGTGGCCCGCTGAAGCGCCGCCTCCCCGTGGGTGGCCACCAACACGGTGTAGCCCGCCTCATCCAGCGCGTCATGCAGCAGCGACAGGTTGTCGGGCACATCATCCACGATGAGCACGACATCGGTTCTGCTGCGGTCCAGGTGTTCAAGCATGGTCAGGCGGGCGTGGGGTTCGATGACTCCGGGTCGGATTGTGCCCGCTTCAGGCACGCTTGCACCGAGTTCGCCAGCGCATCCAGCTGGAACTGACGCGCCCATTGCCGATGCCGCTGCACAAAAGCCTCGCACTGCGGCTCAGCCGCCGCGATCTGGTCCAGTACCTTGTGCACACCCCGCACATAGCCAGCGTGGATCTGGTCTTCCAGGCTGCGCAAGGCCTCCACTGACGGGATGGCCTCCGGTGTGGCCGACAGCGCAGGGCCCACGGGCTCTGGCGCCACCACCCGAGCCGCTTCCACCCACTGCACCCCCAGGCGTCGGCCCAGCCAATCCAGCAGTTCGGGCACCCGCACCGGTTTGACGATGAAGTCGTCGGGCGTGATACCCACATCGTTGTCCAGCGCCTTGTCAAAGGCATTGGCCGACACAATGGCCACCGCGGCCTGGGTCAGCCCCTCATCACGGATGTGCCGCAAGGTGTCCCAGCCATCCAGGCCGGGCATGGCCAGGTCCATGAAGATGGCATCCGGATGCTGCGCCGGCGGCAGCATCCGCAGTTGCGTCAGGCACTCCAGCCCGGAGGGCAGCGGCGTGACCTCAAACCCCAGGGGCTCCAGGATGCGGACCAGCAGGCCTCGATCGGCTTCTTCATTGTCCACCGCCCAGATGCGGCGCCGCTCGCCCACATAGCCCGTGCGCTGACCGCGCGGCACCACATGGGGCACGTCGGCATGGCGCACCTGCGGCAAAAACAAGCGAATGCGAAAACTCGTGCCCTGCCCTGGCACGCTGCGCACCGTCATCTCACCGCCCATGAGGTCGGTCAGCATCTTGCTGATGGTCAAGCCCAGGCCCGTGCCCCCCACCGACGCACCGGCCGCCGATGAGCCGCGCGCGAAGGGCTCGAACACCTTGTCCAGCTCGTCGGGTGCAATGCCGGGCCCAGTGTCGCTGATCTCGATGTGGGCGATTTCGCGGGCATAGCGCAGGCGCAGGGTCACCTGCCCGGCCTGGGTGAATTTCACGGCGTTGCCCAGCACATTGATCAGGATCTGCCGCACCCGTCGCTCATCGGCCCTGACCGCCTCAGGCAAGGCGGGGTCGATGTCGGCAATGAACTGCAGGTGCTTGGCACGCGCTTCGTGCTCGATCAGGCCGGTGATCTGTTTGAGCAACTCACCCAGGAGCACCGGCTTCACATCCAGTGTGAGCTTGCCGCTTTCAATGCGGGCGATGTCCAGGGTGCCTTCAATCAGCGACAACAGGTGGTCGCCGCCGCGCTTGATCACGCCCACCGCATGCTTGACGTGCTCGGGCAGGGTTGGGTCGTCGTCCAGCAACTGCCCGTAACCCAGGATGCCATTGAGCGGCGTGCGCAGCTCGTGACTGATGGTCGTGATGTAGCGGCTCTTGGCCTGGTTGGCCTGCTCGGCCACATGCTTGGCCTGCTGCAGCTTGTCGTCAGTGATCTTGTGGAGCTCGATCTCTCGCACCAGCAGGTGGGTCTGGCGGTTGGATTCTTCTTGCGCCACCTGGCGGCTTTTGTGCGTCAGCACCACCCACCAGCTCACCACCCCCACGATCAGCAGCAAGGCGGCAAACAGCTTGAGCAAGGTGTCCTTGAGCATGCTGGCGGCCCCCGCATAGGCCTGAGCATCCAGCTGCCCCAGGTCCTTGAGCTGTTGCTGGTAGACCAGGCCGAACAAGGCCGCCAGCAACGGCGCCAGCACCAGCATGATCAGCAGGAAGTGGCCCAGTTCGGTGTCCACCCGCTGCCACACGGGCCCCGGCATCAAGCGCGTGGCCAAGGCCCGCCATTGCACGGCCCAGCGCGCGTGGGGCTTGCACAAGTCCTGGCAGCGTGCATCCAGGGCGCAACACAGCGAGCAGATGAAGCCCTGGTAAGCCGGACACTGGGCCACATCGTCGGCCTCGTACTCGCGCTCACACACGGTGCAACGGTGCAGCGCCTTGAGGCGGATGACACGCGCCAGCGGAGCACCGTCATCCGCCTGGGGCTCGTCATCATGCACGGTCAAGGGTTGGCGGGCCAGGTAGTAGCGGCCCTGGGTGGCCCAGGCGATCAGTGGCGAGGTCACGAACGCCACCATCATGGCAATCACCGCGGAAAACGCCTGCGCCAACTCGCCCATCCACCCCACGTGGGCCATCATGGACACCAGCGAGGCCAGGATCATGGCACCCACCCCCACCGGGTTGATGTCATACAGGTAGGCGCGCTTGAACTCGATGCCCCGGGGCGACCAGCCCATGGGCTTGTTGACCACCAGGTCGGCCACCACCGCCATCATCCACGCGATCGCGATGTTGGCGTACAGGCCCAGCACCTTGCCCAAGGCCTGGAACACATTGAGCTCCATCAGCAGCAAGGCGATCAGGGCGTTGAACACCACCCACACCACCCGCCCCGGGTGGCTGTGCGTGACTCGGGCAAAGAAGTTGGACCAGGCCAGCGAGCCGGCGTAGGCGTTGGTCACGTTGATCTTGATCTGCGAGATCACCACGAAGACCACCACAGCCGCGATGGCCCAGGTCTGGTGCCCCACGATCAGGTTCCACACCACGAGGTACATCTGATTGGGGTCCAGGGCGTCGTCCACCGAACGCCCCACCTGCAGCGCCAGGAACGCCAGCATGGCACCGCCCAGCATCTTGAGCACGCCCATGATCACCCAGCCCGGCCCGCCCGCGAAGACGTTGAGGTGCCAGCGCCAGTCGATTGGGGGACGACCCGTCGCAGCGCTGCGGCACGGGCGGCGCACCGGCTCCGGCATGAAGCGCAGGTAATCGGCCTGCTCGCCCATCTGGGTGATCAGGGCGATGCCCACCGTCAGGGCAGCCCCAAACGCCAGCAGATCAAAACCCTGGTGGGTGCCCGTCTTGCCGGCGTACTGCATCAACTCGGGCAGCAGGTTGGGCTGGGTCTGGAACACGTACACGAAGGGAATGATCAGCATCACCAGCCAGATGGGCTGGGTCAGCACCTGCAACCAGCTGATGGTGGTGATGCCGTGGGTGACCAGGGGGATCACCACCACTGCGCAGATCAGATAACCCCAGGCGGGCGGGATGCCAAAGGCCAGCTCCAGCGCATAGGCCATGACGGCGGCCTCGAGCGCAAAGAAGATGAAGGTGAAGGACGCGTAAATCAGCGAGGTGATGGTGGAGCCGATGTAGCCAAAGCCCGCCCCGCGGGTGAGCAAGTCCATGTCGACCCCAAAACGGGCAGCATAGACGCTGATGGGCCAGCCGGCCAGCAAGATCAACAAGCCGGTGGCCAGGATGGCCCAGAAGGCGTTGATGAAGCCGTACTCCACCAACAAGGTGGCACCCAAGGCCTCCAGCACCAGGAACGAGGCCACCCCAAAGGCGGTGTTGGCCACCCAACTGCCACCCCACTTGCGCGCCGAGCGGGGTGTGAAGCGCAGGGCGTAGTCTTCGATGGTCTCATCGGCCACCCAACTGTTGTAATCGCGTCGCACCTTGACCACGCGCTGCGGAGCCTCCGGGGCGTGGGCGGCCGGCGCATTCAGGGTGTCTGGACGAAACTGGTCTGTCTCTTGCATAGTGGCATTCTGATCCGGCCCCTCAGACCGCAAATTCAATGCCCGGGGCCACCGACCTGCCAGGCACCCATGGAACTCACCCCTCGCGAGAAAGACAAGCTGCTCATCTTCACCGCCGCCTTGCTGGCCGAGCGGCGCAAGGCCCGTGGCCTGAAGCTGAACTACCCTGAGGCCGTGGCCTTGATCACCGCAGCCATCATGGAAGGCGCTCGCGATGGCAAGACCGTGGCCCAGTTGATGAGTGAAGGCAAAACCGTGCTGAGCCGTGCCGATGTGATGGATGGCGTGGCCGACATGATCCCTGAGATCCAGATTGAAGCCACCTTCCCGGATGGCACCAAGTTGGTGACCGTGCACCAACCCATTGCATGAGCATGGTTGGAATCGCCAGGCTTGCACCGCATTGGTACCAACAGCCATGCCTGGCCATCACACGCCCTGCCCCATGCACCACATCCCCCTCGATACATCGCCCGAAAGCCCCAAGATGACGCACCGCTCTGTGACCTCCCTGAACGTGCCCGCCCTCACCGCTCGCGCGGTCGCCTGGATGATGCTGGCCGGCCTCAGCGCCCCGGCGCTGGCCCATGAAGGCCACGGCCTGCCGGGTGCAGCCCATTGGCACGCCACCGATGTCTTGGGCTTTGTGGCCGTGGCAGCCCTGGTGGCCGGGGTGATCTGGTTCAAGGGGCGCAAGTGATGGTGCCCGGCGAACTGATCACCGATGCGGGCGACATCGACCTGAATCCGGGGCGCCGCACGGTGTCCCTGGTGGTGGAAAACGCCGGCGACCGGCCCATCCAGGTGGGCTCGCATTACCACTTTGCCGAAACCAACGCCGGGCTGCGCTTCGACCGCGCAGCGGCGCGCGGCATGCGGCTGAACATCGCCTCGGGCACGGCCGTTCGATTCGAACCCGGCCAGCAACGCACGGTCGAGCTGGTGGATTACGCCGGCGACCGCCTGGTCTATGGCTTCCGCGGCCTGGTCCAGGGCCCGCTATGAGCACGCCCCTCCTCTATTGAAAGCCTGATCAAGATGGCAAGCATCCCCCGACGCGCCTATGCCGAGATGTTCGGCCCCACCACTGGCGACCGCGTCCGCCTGGCCGACACCAACCTCATCATCGAGGTCGAGCAAGACCTGACCTTGCGGGCGGGCGGATACGGCGAAGAGGTCAAGTTTGGTGGTGGCAAGACCATCCGTGACGGCATGGGCCAGGGGCAACGCCCCAACGGCCCAGGCGTGGGCGACGCTTGCGATTGCGTGGTCACCAACGCACTGATCCTGGACCACTGGGGCATCGTCAAGGCCGACATCGGCATCAAGACCGGCCGCATCGTCAAGATCGGCAAGGCCGGTAACCCCGATGTGCAGCCGGGCGTGGACATCGTCATCGGCCCAGGCACCGAGATCGTGGCAGGCGAAGGCATGATCGTCACGGCAGGTGGCATCGACACCCACATCCACTTCATCTGCCCCCAGCAGATTGAAGAGGCGCTGATGAGCGGGGTGACCACCATGATTGGTGGTGGCACCGGTCCGGCCACGGGCACATTCGCCACCACCTGCACCCCGGGCCCCGACAACATCGCGCTGATGCTCAAGGCCGCCGAGGCCTTCCCGATGAACCTGGGCTTTCTGGGCAAGGGCAATGCCTCCCGCCCTGAGGCCTTGCGCCAGCAGGTGGAGGCCGGCGTCATCGGCATGAAGCTGCACGAAGACTGGGGCACCACACCATCGGCCATTGATGCCTGCCTGAGCGTGGCTGAAGAAACCGACATCCAGGTGGCCATCCACACCGACACGCTCAATGAATCGGGCTACGTCGAAGACACGGTAGCCGCCTTCAAGGGCCGCACCATCCACAGCTTCCACACCGAAGGCGCCGGTGGCGGCCATGCGCCCGACATCATGAAGGTGGTGGGTGAGCTCAACGTGCTGCCCTCCTCGACCAACCCCACCCGCCCCTACACGGTCAACACCATCGATGAGCACCTGGACATGCTCATGGTGTGTCACCACCTGGACGCGGCCATCGCCGAAGACCTGGCCTTTGCCGAAAGCCGCATCCGGCGCGAAACCATCGCCGCCGAAGACATCCTGCACGACCTGGGCGCCATCAGCATGTTCAGCTCCGACTCGCAGGCCATGGGCCGTGTGGGCGAGGTCATCATGCGCACCTGGCAAACGGCCCACAAGATGAAGGCCCAACGCGGTGCCCTGCCGGGTGACACGGCACGGCACGACAACGCCCGCGTGAAGCGCTATGTGGCCAAGTACACCATCAACCCGGCACTGGCGCACGGGGTGGCTCATGAGGTGGGCAGCATCGAAGAAGGTAAATGGGCCGATCTGGTGATCTGGAAGCCGGCCTTCTTTGGCATCAAACCCAGCATCATCATGAAGGGTGGCTTCATCGCCGCAGCGGCCATGGGCGATCCCAACGCCTCCATCCCCACGCCCCAGCCCGTGCACTACCGCCCGATGTTCGGCAGCTTTGGTGGCGCGCTGTCGCGCACCTCGCTGACCTTCCTGCCCCAAGCGGCCATCGCCGCCGGGGTGCCTGAACAACTGGGCTTGAAGAAGCAGATCGTGGGCGTGAAGGGTTGCCGCACAGTCAAGAAGACCGACATGGTGCACAACAGCTACCTGCCCAAGATGGAGATTGACGCCCAGACCTACCATGTGCGGGCTGATGGCGTGCTGCTGACCTGCGAGCCGGCCACCGAGCTGCCTATGGCCCAGCGCTACTTCCTGTTCTGAGGCCTCAGGCCGCAGGCTTTTTCTGAACGACACTCGCCAGATGCTGACCGTCAACAAACTCCTCCCGCAAGGCCAGGGTCTGGCCTCTGTGCTGCTCAAGCGTGCTGCCACCGTCGAACTCGACTGGGATGTGCGACAGAAAAGCCGCTTCGACGCCACTGACAGCCAGGGACGTGCTTTGGGTGTATTCCTGCCCCGCGGCACCGCCGTGCGCGGCGGCGATGTGTTGGTGGCCGAGGATGGTTCCATGATCCGCGTGGTGGCCGCGCCCCAGCCGGTGCTGGTCATCACGCCATGCGCCGCGCATGGTTCGCCGTTCGACCTGGTTCGAGCGGCCTACCACCTGGGCAACCGCCATGTTCAAATCGAACTGCAGCCCGATCACCTAAAGATCGAGCCTGACCACGTGCTGGCCGACATGCTGCGCGCCATGCACCTCACGGTACGCGAAGAGCGCAGCAGCTTCGAGCCCGAAGGCGGCGCGTACAGCGCGGGTGGGCATGCCCATGCGGCCGGACATGATCATGGTCACAGCCATGGTCATGCCCACGATCATGGTCATGACCATGTGAACCCGCCTCATGGGCAGCCTGGCCATGTCCACGGCCCTTCGTGTCAGCATGGGCACGACCACGCTCACGACCATGGGTCTGGTCATCAGCACTGACACCGGCCATGCCTCGCATCACGCGCCGCCCTGCCTCGCTGTCACCCAGTGCCCGCCTGCAACTGATGTGGCTGGCCTCGCCGGCCTTGCCGGTGGGAGGCTTCAGCTACTCTGAAGGGCTGGAGTCGGCGATCGATGCAGGCCTGGTCACGAACGAGGCGCAAGCGGCCACCTGGCTCATCGACCAGCTTCACCTGGCCGTGGCGCGCAGCGACCTGGCCGTGGTGGCCCGCGCCGTGGCCGCCTGGCAGCGCCAGGATCTGGCTCGCATCCGCGAGCTGAACGACTGGGTGCTGCGCACCCGTGAAACCAGCGAATTGCGGCTGCAGACCGAGCAAATGGGCCGCTCGCTGGTGGAATGGCTGCGCATTCGTGAGGGCAGCGCGAAGGGCACAGAATCCACCAACGTCCTGCTGCAGGTCTGTACCGATCTGCCGCCCGCCCCCACCTGGCCCATCAGTTTTGCCTTGGCCGTGGCGCAGTGCCTGCCAGCCCCTGACGGATGCACCGACCCGACGCCCGCGCTGCGCGAAGCCCTGTTGAGCTTTGTCTTCGGCTGGGCTGAAAACATGGTGCAGGCCGCGCTGAAGGCCGTACCTCTGGGGCAAAGCGCTGGTCAGCGCATTCTGCAAGCCCTGGTGGACGAGATCCCTGCGGCCATCGACACCGCCCTGGCGCTGAGCGACAGCGAGCGCCAGGCCTTCACCCCGATGCTGGCCATCCTGAGTGCCCGGCACGAATCCCAATACTCTCGTTTGTTCCGATCATGAGCACCCTGCACAACATCCCCGGCCGCACCAAGAAACTGCCCCCCCTGCGCGTGGGCGTGGGCGGCCCGGTGGGCTCGGGCAAGACCACCTTGCTGGAAATGCTTTGCAAGACCATGCGTGACCACCACGACCTGGTCGTCATCACCAACGACATCTACACCAAGGAAGACCAGCGCCTGCTGACCGTGGCCGGCGCCCTGGACCCCGACCGCATCATGGGGGTGGAAACCGGCGGCTGCCCGCACACCGCGATCCGCGAAGACGCGTCGATCAACCTCGAGGCGGTGGACCGCATGCTGGCCAAGTACCCCAATGCGGACATCGTGTTCATCGAATCGGGCGGCGACAACCTGGCGGCCACCTTCAGTCCCGAACTGTCCGACCTGACCATCTACGTGATCGACGTGGCCGCGGGCGAGAAGATCCCGCGCAAAGGCGGCCCCGGCATCACCAAGAGTGATCTGTTCGTGATCAACAAGACCGATCTGGCCCCCCACGTGGGCGCCAACCTGGAGATCATGGAGTCGGACACCAAGCGCATGCGGCCCACGCGCCCCTTTGTCATGACCAACCTCAAGACCCTGTCGGGGCTGGATCAGGTGATTGATTTCATCGAGACCAAGGGCATGCTGAAAGTGGCGTGATCGCCACCGGGGCGTCGTCCAGCACGCCCATTTGCTGCCCAACCTGGTGCTGCGCAGTACACTACGGCCGCCGGTCGTGCACCGGCAGAGGTCCGCTCCCTGTAGTTCAATGGATAGAACGGCCCCCTCCTAAGGGGCAGATACAGGTTCGATTCCTGTCGGGGGGACCATCTCGCTGGCCGTCTCGGCCGGCGATTCGCTCGATGCCTCGGCGTGACGCCGGGCACATTCGCGCAACTCTTCCACGGTGTAGCCCTGTCTGGTCAAGGCCAAGCGCAGCCATTCTGGCTGGGAGCCCTCACCGTCCCAGGTCTCATCGGTGCGGGGGTGGCGGTATTTGGGTGGCTTGACCACGGGTGTGGCAGGCACCTGGGGCGCCCTCGTGGGCCCATCCATGGCCAACTCATCAGCCTCGATCTGCCAGAAATCCACGAGCTTGCGCACCGAGCGCAGCACGGCTTCTTGTTCTGCGGTTCTCATCTGTGACAGGGGTGGGCATTGACCGGATGCTGCCAGCCATGCAATTGTTTCAGCCATGCTACCAAATTCGCCTCGTGCCTGCGCAGTCGGCCTGAATGTCTTTACCCATCCAATTTCCCGATGCAATCAATCAGAATAATGCGCTTTCCTTGATTTGATGATGCCCCTAGGATGCGCGGGCCTGCATCACAACAACTCTTATGAACGGCTTCCAGAACCTGCTCGACCCGGCCATCCTGTTCTTCATCTTCGGCATCGTGGCGGGCCTGCTGCGCTCCAACCTGGAGATTCCGCAGGCCATTGCGCGGTTCCTGTCGCTGTACCTGTTGATGTCCATCGGCCTGAAAGGCGGTTTCTCGCTGGCCAAGAGCGGGCTGGGCAGCGACGTGGTGCTGGCGCTGCTGGCGGCCACCCTGCTCTCTGTGCTGGTGCCTGCACTGGGTTTCTTGTTCCTGCGTCGCAAGCTGGACAACTTCAGCGCTGCGGCGGTGGCCGCCACCTATGGCTCGGTCAGCGCCACCACCTTCATCGCGGCCACCCAGTACCTGGCGCTGCAAGGCATGGACTTTGGCGGCCACATGTCAGTGGCGCTGGTGCTGATGGAGTCACCCGCCATCCTGATGGCCATGGCGCTGGCCGCCTGGGCACGGCGTCAACCCCAGAGCGGCATCCAGGCGGGCGCCCCTGCCGTGCCTGCTGCCACGCGCCCGGCTGGTTCGCCCACGTTTGGGCAGGTGGTGCATGAGGCCTTCACCGACGGATCGCACCTCTTGCTGATCGGCAGCCTGGTGATCGGCGCCCTGACGGGTGAGCATGGGAAGGTCATGATGGAGCCCTTCTCGGGCGCCTTGTTCAAGGGCATGCTGGCCATCTTCCTGCTGGACATGGGCCTGCTCGTGGCCCGCCAATTGCCCGCCCTGCGTCAGGTACCGGCCGGCTTGCTGGGCTACGCCATCATCGGGCCCCTGGTGCACGCGGGCCTGGCCATCGGCCTGGGCTGGCTGATGAACCTGCCCGCAGGCGATGTGGCCTTGCTGGCGGTGTTGGCGGCCAGCTCGTCATACATCGTGGTGCCGGCGGTCTTGCGCCAGGCCATCCCGGAGGCCCCACCCGCGCTGTACCTGGGTATGTCGCTGGGCGTGACCTTCGTGTTCAACATCCTGGTCGGCATCCCGCTGTACACCTGGGTGGTTCAGTTGTTGTGGTGAGCTGAACGACGCGAGGCCATGGGCAGGCTCAAGCCAGAGCCTGCAGCTGCATGACTTTCTGGAACGCCTCCACGACCTTGCCCTTGCGTGCCCGCTTGCCCAGGTGAGCCTGGTAGGCTGAGTTGCGCACATCTTCTTCCTTGGGCTTGGCGCCCCGGGTGGTGCCGATCACGCGCACGCCGTTGTGCACGGTGGCCACGGAGAGCAGCGGCACTTTGGGCGGATCGACCTCCATCAGCGTCAGGCCCCGTCCACCGTTGGACTGCAGCTTCAGCTCATCCAGCCCGAAAACCAGCATGCGGCCATCGCCACTCAGGCAGGCCACCTGGGTGTGTGCTGCGTTCACGACCACCGGAGGCAGCAAGGTGCAGCCCTCGTCGAGCGTCAGGAACGACTTGCCGCCCTTCTGACGCGTGGTCAGGTCGCCCAGCTTGGCCAGCAGGCCAAAGCCTCCGGTGTTGGCCAGCAAGACAGTCTGGTCCACGGCACCTGCCAGATAGTGCACGGGCTGCGTGCCGGATTCCAGTTCGATCATGGTGGTGATGGGTTGGCCATCGCCCCGGGCGCCGGGCAAGGCGCTGACCGGCACGCTGTAAACGCGCCCATTGCTGCCCAGCACGATGAGTGGGTCGACCGTGCGGCATTCGATGGTGCCGTACAGGCCATCACCTGCCTTGAAGGTGAAGCTGGCCGGATCATGGCCATGGCCGGTACGGGCGCGCACCCAGCCCTTCTGGCTGATGACCACGGTGACGGGCTCGTCGATCACCTTCAACTCGGCCACGGCGCGCTTTTCAGCCTGGATCAGGGTGCGACGCTCATCACCGTATTGCTTGGCGTCGGCCTCGATCTCTTTGACCACGGTGCGGCGCAAGGTGGCGGGGCTGGAGAGGATGTCTTCGAGTTTGCCTTGCTCGGTGCGCAACTCGGCCAGCTCTTGCTCGATCTTGATGCCCTCAAGACGGGCCAACTGGCGCAGGCGGATTTCAAGGATGTCTTCAGCCTGGCGGTCGCTCAGCTGGAAGCGCTCGATCAGCGCGGGCTTGGGCTCGTCGCTGTGGCGGATGACGTGGATGACCTCGTCGATGTTGAGCAGAACCTTCTGGCGGCCTTCGAGGATGTGGATGCGGTCCAGCACCTTGCCCAGGCGGTGCTGGGTGCGGCGGGTGACGGTGTCGAGGCGGAAGCCCACCCACTCGGTCAGGATCTGGCGCAGGCCCTTCTGGGTGGGCTTGCCATCGGCGCCCACGACCGTGAGGTTGATGGACACCGAGCTTTCGAGGCTGGTGTGGGCCAGCAAGGTGGTGATCAGCTCTTGCTGATCGATGGCGCGGCTCTTGGGCTCAAACACCAGGCGCACGGCAGCATCCTTGCTGGATTCGTCGCGCACCCCATCCAACACCGACAGCACGGTGGTCTTGAGCTGGGTCTGCTCGGCGGTGAGGGCTTTCTTGCCGGCCTTGACCTTGGGATTGGTCAGCTCTTCGATTTCTTCCAGCACCTTCTGGGCGCTGGTGCCATGGGGCAGCTCGGTCACGACCAGCTGCCATTGGCCACGGGCCAGGTCTTCAATCTTCCAGCGGGCACGCACCTTCAGGCTGCCACGGCCGGTGCGGTAGGCCTCCTGGATGTCCTGAGGCGCCGAGATGACCTGACCGCCACCAGGGAAGTCCGGGCCCGGGATGAGCTCGGCCAGATCCTCATCCGACAGCTGATCGTTCTTGAGCAAGGCCACAGCGGCGGCGGCCACTTCCCGCAGGTTGTGGCTGGGGATTTCGGTGGCCATGCCCACCGCGATGCCACTGGCGCCATTGAGCAGCACGAAGGGCAGGCGCGCGGGCAGCTGACGGGGCTCGTCGGTCGAGCCGTCGTAGTTGGGCACGAACTCGACCGTGCCCATGTCGATCTCGTCCAGCAAGAGGCGCGCGATCGGCGACAAGCGGGCTTCGGTGTAGCGCATGGCGGCTGCGCCGTCCCCATCACGCGAGCCGAAGTTGCCCTGCCCGTCGATCAGCGGATAGCGCAGCGAAAAATCTTGCGCCATGCGCACCAAGGCTTCGTAGGCGGCCGAATCACCATGGGGGTGGAAACGACCCAGCACATCGCCCACCACGCGCGCGCTTTTGACGGGCTTGGCACCACTGGCCCCGCTGAAGGTCAGGCCCATGCGCTCCATCGCGTACAAGATGCGACGCTGCACGGGCTTTTGCCCATCACACACATCGGGCAAGGCGCGGCCCTTGACCACGCTGAGGGCGTACTCCAGGTAGGCCCGTTCGGCATAGTGTGCCAGGGTCAAGGACTCGCCACCATCGCTGGGCGGCTGGACGAAATCAAGCGGTTGCTGAGACATGGACATCCGGAAAACAAAGCTGCCTTATTGTGCCTGCAGTGGCCAGGCGTCCTGAACGGGGCGTGTGCCGGGTCTGTCAGCGGCACCGCCTGGGTCCCAGGACTGGGCGCGCTGGAGCATGGCGTCCAGCGGGCTGGCCACCCCGCCGCCGCCCACCTTGAGCACGTGGGTGTAGATCATGGTGGTGCTGACATCGCTGTGGCCCAGCAACTCTTGCACGGTGCGAATGTCGTACCGGGCCTGCAGCAGGTGGGTGGCGAAGGAGTGGCGCAGCGAGTGCGGCGTGGCCTGCTTGGCAATCTGGGCCACCGCCAGCGCCTTCTTGAAGGCGCGCTGGAATGCCTGGTCTTGCGCGTGGTGACGGCGCACCTCACCCGTGCGCGGATCACCCGACAGCTCGGGCTGGGCAAACACCCAGAACCACGACCAACTGTGACCCGCGCGCGGGTTCTTGCGCTCGAGCGCGTGCGGCAGGTATACCGGGCCGACACCCGCGTCTCGGTCGGCCTGCCACCAGAGGTGCACCTGCTGCAGGTGTTGGCGCAGCACCGGAATCAAGGCGTCGGGCAGCATGACGGTGCGGTCTTTGGCACCCTTGCCCTCGCGCACGATGATCGCGCGGTGATCGAAGTCGATGTCTTTGACGCGCAGCCGCAGGCCTTCCATCAACCGCATGCCGGTGCCATACAGCAACTGCCCCAACAGGCGGTGTTGCGCAGGCAAGGCCGCCAACAAGCGCGCGACTTCATCTTGCGTGAGCACCACCGGCAAACGCTGCGTGGCCTTGGGGCGCTGCACATCGCTCAACCACGGCAGGGTCTGCCCCAGCACCTTGGCATACAAGAACAGCAGGGCCGACAGCGCCTGTTTATGGGTGTTGCCCGAAATGGACCGCTCGGACACCAGATGCTGCAGGAAGGCTTCGATCTCAGGGGCCCCCATGTCCTGGGGGTGCCTCAGGCCATGGAAGTGGATGTAGGCCTTGATCCAGTAGACGTAAGCCTCTTCAGTGCGGCGGCTGTAGTGCAGGTACCGGATGCGATCACGCACCTGATCGAGCAGGCGACCGGGGGCTGGTGGTGGGACGGTGCGGGGCTGCGGGCGTAGGGCGACCATGCCTCACGATACTGTACAAAAGCACAGCTCGATATCCCGCTCAAGGGGGAATGTTGCGGCTGTCAGTCGGTGCGATCAAAGCCTGCAGGGCCCCGCTTCAAGAGCTCATTGGCGATTGAATCACCGAACAGCTTGGGCAACACCTCCGAGGCGGGGCGCGCCCTGGCAAAGAATTCATCAGTTAGTTCGGGGCTGTCCTCGTCGGTTAGCGACGCTGCCCAGGCTTTGACATCCGCATGAGGCACGCCCCTCTGGGCATCAACGTCCAACATGGCTTCCAGGGTTTGGAGATGGCGCCATAGACTCAACGCCTTGCCGCCAGGCTCAAACGCATCGTGTTTGACCAACAGCCTGCCTTGAACACTCTCGGCCACATCCTTCAGCGCAGCGGCCAACAAGGCAGGATCACGCGCCGCTGAAATGTCGCGCAAGTAGTTCAACAAGGCTTCTTCTGAATCCAGGTAAGCCGATGCGTCAAACGGCGGCAGTTCAGTGGCTTTCACGCTGTTGGGCACTTCTCGAAACCTCCCTAACCGTTGTCGCCCGTGAGCCGGCATGATGGCGCCCATGAGCACATCGCGCATCAAGCCCTCGTCCTTCTGGCGCTCTCAGCCCGGCGCTGAC
>JBKBMV010000006.1:0-133744 GCA_046295615.1 Aquabacterium sp. | reverse complement strand
ATAGCCACGCTCCACCGGCCGCCAGGGCGGCTGCAACAACCAGACTCACCATCCAACCACGCTGCAGCATGGGGCTTTCCTTCTTCAACTGCTTGGGCATCATGTGTGCGGCCCGGCCCCCACGGGCATCGGGCCGCATGGTTCAGATCACAGACCTGCGTTCTTCAGGCGGGTGGCGTGCTGAACATAGAAGGCCACGGGATCGGGTGCATCCTTGCCAATGGTACCGAGGACCTGGTTGATCTGGTCCAAGTGGTTCCAGGGGTAGTCGTCACGGATGACCTTGCCCCAGTGGCTGGAGCAGCGACCCACCAGACCGTCATTGGCTTCGTCACCAAAATACTTGGCGGTGCCTGCCAGGATCAGGTCGGAGATGTCCCAGCCGTTGGTCTTCACGGCGGTGCCCGAGAAGGAGTACCAGCGGATCTGGTTGCCACGGACGCTGGCGACTTCAGGGCCTTGGCCGCAGGGCGTGGTGGGTGCGGCAGTGGGGAACTTGGCGTTGAACACGGCCGAGCCTTCGCTGCTCAGGGCCCCCAGGGCGGCGGTGAGGTCGGTGTCTTTGGTGGTCTTGTTGCCGGTGAGCCAGGAGATCAGCTTCAGGCCGGCCGTGGCCACCTGGTCAAAGCCACCACCGTCGGTGTAGCCCTCAAGCACCACGTCGGCCACCTTGCTGCCGAAGTGGGTGCCGGCCATGGTGGTGACGCTGGCCACCATCTGCGGCATGGTGCCGGCCACATAGCGCACGGTGGGGCCGCCATGGCTGTGACCAATCAGGTTGAACTTGCTGACCTTGTCAGCCGCCGCCCATTGCTGCATCTGCTGGATGAGCTCTTCGCCACGGAATTCGGTGGTCTGCGAGGGGTTCAGGGAGGCGATGTAGACCTTGGCGCCTTTGTCACGCAGGGTGCCCGGCACGTCGTAGTAGTAATTGACGGCGCCCAGGATGTTGTCAAAGCCGATGAAGCCATGCACCAGCACGATGGGGTACTTGGTCTTGGCGGGCTTGGTGAACAGGTCGAGCAGGCTGGCCTGGGCAGGCACGGCACAGGTGAGGGCCGCTGCGGCGGCAACGGCGGAACAGACGGTGCGGATGGTCATGGTGAGGTCTCCTCGTTCGGGTGGTGGGTGGTGCATCAGGGGCAATGCGTCCGACACCCCTGATTTGAACGCTACGCGTTAAACCGACATCGAGGGAAAGCCCTGAAAAGCGGGGTGAGTCCCCCCCTGTGTTCAAGCGTCCCCGAACGGGTTAACCCGGCGCTATACCGCCTAACGGAGGCTATGCGCAGGCATGAAAAACGGCCCTGGTGGGGCCGTCAACCGCAGTAACCGCTGGGGTGCAGGGGCTGTGCGCATGTCGCCGCTCTGAACGGCGACAACCGAATCAAACGATCACAGGCCGGCCCACTTCAAGCGGTTGGCGTGCTGAACGTAGAAGGCCACGGGATCGGGGGCATCCTTGCCGATGGTGCCCAGGACCTGGTTGATCTGGTCCAAGTGGTTCCAGGGGTAGTCGTCACGGATGACCTTGCCCCAGTGGCTGGAACAGCGGCCGACCAGGCCATCGTTGGCCTCGGTGCCGAAGTAAGTGGCGGTGCCGGCCAGGATGGCATCAGAGACATCCCAGTCATTGGTCTTGACGGCAGTGCCCGAGAAGGAATACCAGCGCATGGCGTTGCCCTTGATGCTGGCCTTCTCTGGCCCCTGGCCACAGGCGGTGGTGGGCGCGGCGGTGGGAAACTTGGCGTTGAACGCGGCCGAGCCTTGGGCGCTCAGGGCGTTCAAGGCCGTCAGCAGGTCGGTGTCGCTGGTGGTTTTGTTGCCGGTCAGCCAGGAAATCAGCTTGAGGCCCGCCGTGGCCAACTGGTCGAAGCCGCCGCCCGGGGTGGTGTTGGCCAGGATGTCGTCCGCGACCTTGCTGCCGAAGTGGGTGCCGGCCATGGTGCTGACGCTGGCCACCATCTGGGGCACGGTGCCTGCGGCGTAACGCACGGTGGGGCCACCATGGCTGTGGCCGATCAGGTTGAACTTGCTGACCTTGTCGGCTGCGGCCCATTGCTTCATTTGCTGGATGAGCTCTTCACCACGAAACTCGGTGGTTTGCGACGGGTTGACGGAGGCGATGTAGACCTTGGCGCCTTTGTCACGCAGGGTGCCCGGCACGTCGTAGAAGTAATTGACGGCGCCCAGGATGTTGTCAAAGCCGATGAAGCCATGCACCAGCACGATGGGGTATTTGGTGGCCGCAGGCTTGAACAGGTTGGACAGTTGAGCGTGCGCTGGTGCGGCGCACACGAGCGCGGCAGCGGCCGCTGCGGTGGCGCAGAGACTGCGGGGGGACAGGGGGGACATGGAGGCTCCTAGCGGAAGGTTGTGGATGTCTGCGCGACTGCATGATTGCGCGATGTGTAGTTATACGCACCCCGTTAATCTGACATCATGGTGCCAACCCGTGGATTGGCGTCTTCTCTCCCGTACCCCCGGCCTCTGCGGGGTGATCCTGTGCCGGCTCCAGCCTCAGCGCGGCTCAGGGGCCGTCGTGGTCATCCGCCGCGTCATGGAGACGGTCCTGGCGCCAGACCAGGGCTTGCTCGTAGAGCCCCTTGCGCGGTAGACCGGTGAGGTCGGCCATCAAGCCTGCCGCCTGTTTGATGGGCAGATGCTGCGCCAGAGCGCGGAACACGGCCTCTTGGGGGGGCGAGAGCCCGGCATCGGCGAGTTGCATGGTGCTGGCGTGCACCACCACCGCGTACTCGCCCTTCTCACGGTGGGCATCGGCCGCCAACCAGGCAGGCCAATCACCGGCCAGCAGGGTGACCACGTCTTCAAACTGCTTGGTGAGCTCTCGCGCCAGGGTCAAGCGGGCATCGGGGATGCGCTGCGCCAGTTCGCGGGCCAGGGTGCCCACGCGATGGGGCGCTTCAAACAGCACGGTGCTGTGCGCCGCTCGGGGCAAGGCCGCCAGAGCGGCTTCCCGGCCTGGCCCCTTGCTGGGCAGGAAACCCACGAACACAAAGCCCTGGGCCGAGACATCGCCAGCGGCGGACAGGGCTGTGGTGACGCTGCTGGGCCCAGGCAAGGGCATGACGCGATGACCCGCCTGTTGCGCCAGGGCCACCAGACGGGCGCCAGGATCGGACACGGCGGGGGTGCCGGCATCGCTGACACAGGCCACCCTCTGGCCTTCGCTCAGGGCCTGGAGCACGGTCTGTGCGGCTTCGGCCTCGTTGTGCTCGTGCAGCGCCAGCATGCGGCACTCCAGGCCCAGCAAGCGCAGCAGCCCGCCCGTGACCCGCGTGTCCTCACAGGCCAGCAAGTCCACCAAAGACAAGACCTGCACGGCGCGCAGGCTCATGTCGGCGAGGTTGCCGATGGGGGTGGGCACCAAATACAACGTGCCTTTGGGATACTGTTGGCCGCCGGCCACCTGCTGGGCCGCCTGGAGCAGCATCTTGGCATCAAAGGTCACAACCAAATCCCTGGGAGACAACGGAGAGGATCGCGCACTGGCCCATTTTCAGTCGATGGGCTGGACGCTGCTGGAGCGCAATTATCGGGTGGCGCGAGGCCCGAGCCGCCGAGGGGCCGAAATCGACCTGATCATGCGCGAGCCCGGGGGTACCGTGGTGTTTATCGAAGTTCGTCAGCGGCGGGCGCGGGCGCACGGTGGTGCAGCGGCCTCGGTATCGTTCAGCAAACAGCGCTCATGTGTGCTCGGCGCGCAGCACTATCTTCAAAGCTGGGCACAGTGGCCACCGTGCCGCTTTGACGTGGTGGCCATCGACGGTGAACAACTGCAGTGGCTCCCTGCGGCGTTTGACGCCTCGGGCTGGGCATGAGGGCACGCTGACTTATCATCGCGGCATGGCGGACACCCCGTTTCAAGCACACTACCCCCATCAGCCCCTGCTGGAGATCGCTGACTGGCTGTACCAGTCTTCCGAGCGGCTGACCTCCCAAATCCACTACGCCGCGCAGGCCATCGTGCATTCAGTGACGGCCGGCGGCCGTGTGCTGTGTGCCGGCGAGGCCGAAGGCCACATGCTCGCACAACAGGCCATGGGCCTGCTGATGCAAGGCACCGGCCGCCCCCGCCCACCACTGGCCACCATGTGCCTGACCCCGGCACGCGGCCCCAGTGACCCCACGCTGGCACAGCAACTGAGCGCCTGGGGACACCCGGGCGATGTCTGGCTGGCGTTTTCGCTGGAGCGCGATGAGGCCGACCTGAAGGCGGCCACGGCGGCAGCCAGGGAACTTGACATGACCCTGGTGATCTTTTCAGGAGAAGCGGCCCAGACCCTGGGGCCGTTGTTGCGCGACACGGACGTCTGGGTGCCCCTGCCCGGCCCCCGTGCGGCCCCCTTGTTTGCCACCGCGTGGCTGGCCCTGGATGGGCTGGGCCAGGCGGTGGACACCTGCCTTTTAGGAGATGCTGCTGCATGACGACACGCCTGATGCCACGTTCACCCCACATGCCCCGATCCCGCTGGCATCGGCCCGCGATGGCCGTGAGCGCCGCCGTTCTGGCCCTGACCAGCCTGTCGGCCTGTGCCCCCCTGGTGTTGGGCACGGCCGTGGGCGGTGCGATGGTGGCCACCGACCGCCGCACCTCAGGCACCTTGGTGGAAGACAAGGGCATCAACATCAAGGCCTCGAACCGCGTGCGCGAGGTGCTGGGCGATCGTGGCCGCGTCAGCGTCAACGCCTACAACCGCCGCGTGCTGATCACTGGTGAGGTGCCCACTGAGGCTGACCGCCTGGCGGTGGCTCAGGCGGTGGCGGGCGTGGAGAACGTGCGCGAGGTCATCAACGAGCTGGTGGTGGGGCCGGCGGCCACGCTCAGCACCCGGTCATCCGACGCCTTGCTGGCCAGCAAGGTGCGCGCCACCTTGATCGACGCCCGCGACCTGATGTCCAACGCGTTTGACGTGGTGGTGTCACGCGGCGAGGTCTACATGATGGGCATGGTGACCGAGCGTGAAGCCAACAGCGCGGCCCAGCTCACGGCCAGCATCTCGGGCGTGCGCCGCGTGATCAAGGTGTTCGAGATCATCAGCGAAGATGAACTGGCGCGACGCCTGCCCCGTCCTGCTGCACCAGGCACCTCGCTGCCGACGTCCGAAGCACCGACGCCACCGCGTTGAAGCGCGGGGCTGTGGCGCGCCAAGACGGGCTCAGCGCAGGCGTTTGATGAGGCTGGACGTGTCCAGCCGACCATCCCCCTGCGCCTGCAGGTCGGCATAAAACTGATCGACCAGGGCCGTGACAGGCAGTCGGGCGCCCAGGCGGCGACCTTCGTCCAGCACCAGGCCGAGGTCTTTGCGCATCCAGTCGACAGCAAAGCCGAAGTCGAACCGGTCATCCAGCATCGTGGGGCCCCGGTGGTTCATCTGCCAGCTGCCCGCCGCGCCCTGGGTGATGACCTGCAGCACGGCGTTCATGTCCAGCCCGGCTTTCTGGCCGAAGGCCAGGGCTTCCGACAACCCTTGAAGCAGGCCCGCCACGCTGATCTGGTTGACCATCTTGGCCAGCTGACCGCTGCCCGCCGGCCCCAGCAGGGTGACGGCCCGGGCAAAGGCCATGATCACGGGCTGCACGCGGTCGAACGCGGCAGGCTCGCCACCGCACATGACTGTGAGGGTGCCCTGCTCGGCGCCCACATTGCCACCCGACACCGGCGCGTCGATCCACGACACGCCGCGCGCGGCGCAGGCCTGCGCCATCTGCCGGGCCAGATCGGCCGAGGTGGTGGTGTGGTCGACGACCACGGCGCCAGGCGTCAGGCGGGACAACACGCCCTCGGCCTCGCCACCCGGCAGGCCCTCGCCCAGCAGCACCTGGCGCACATCCTCGTCCCGGCCCACGCACAGGAAGACGATCTGCGCGCCCTCGGCCGCCTCAGCGGGCGTCCGCGCCACCCGCCCCGCATGCAGCGCGGACCAGGCTTCCGCCTTGGCAGGACTGCGGTTGAACACGGCCACGGTGTGCCCCGCACGGGACAGGTGGGCGGCCATGGCAGCACCCATGGTGCCCAGGCCAATGAACGCCAGCCGGTGCGGCGCCACCGCCTGGTAGGTTTTGTCAGCGATGGGCATGGCCGATCACAACACCTTCATGTGTTCGGTGCCCTCGGTCAGATCGCGAGAGCGTGCACGGGCGCTTTGCAGCTTGATCTGCAGGCGCAGGTCGTTGACCGAGTCGGCGTTGCGCAGCGCGTCTTCGTAAGTGACGTAGTTGCCTTCGTACAGGTCGAACAGGGCCTGGTCAAAGGTCTGCATGCCCAGCTCGCGCGACTTCTTCATCACTTCCTTGATCTCGCCCACCTGCCCCTGGAAGATCAGGTCGGAGATCAGTGGCGAGTTCAGCATCACCTCCACGGCCGCGATGCGCCCCTTGCCTTCCTGGCGGGGCAACAGGCGCTGAGAGACGATGGCCTTGAGGTTGAGCGACAAATCCATCAGCAGCTGCGCGCGCCGATCTTCAGGGAAGAAGTTGATGATGCGGTCCAGCGCCTGGTTGGCACTGTTGGCGTGCAGGGTGGCCATGCAGAGATGGCCGGTTTCAGCAAATTGGACGGCGTGCTCCATCGTCTCGCGGTCGCGGATTTCGCCCATCAGGATGACGTCGGGGGCTTGCCGCAGCGTGTTCTTCAGGGCCATCTCCCAGCCATCGGTGTCGATGCCGATCTCGCGCTGGGTGACGATGCAGTTCTTGTGCGGGTGCACGAACTCGACCGGGTCTTCCAGCGTGATGATGTGGCCGTGCGAGTTCTCGTTGCGGAAGTCGACCAGGGACGCCAGCGTGGTGGACTTGCCCGAGCCGGTGGCGCCCACCAGGATCACCAGACCGCGCTTGGTCATGGTGATTTCCTTGAGCACCTCGGGCAGGCCCAGACCGTCGATGGTGGGCAGGTGTTGCGGAATGACCCGCATCACCAGGCCCACATGCCCCTGCTGAATGAACGCATTGACCCGGAAGCGACCAATGCCCGTGGGCGCCACGGCGAAGTTGCATTCCTTGGTGCGCTCGAACTCGGCCGCCTGCTTGTCGTTCATGATGACGCGGGCCAGCGTCATCGTGTGCTGGGGCGTGAGCGGCTGGGGCGAGACCTTGATGACCTTGCCATCGACCTTCACCGCAGGCGGGAAGTCGGCCGTGAGGAAGAGGTCGGATCCGCCACGCGCCACCAGCAGGCGCAGCAGATCGTTGATGAATTTCGAGGCCTGATCGCGTTCCATGGTCGTCGTCGAATCGTTGGGGTGTGGAAGGCCGTGGTCGTGCTCAGCCCGGGAAGTTCTCGGGGATCTTGGCACGCGAGCGGGCTTCGGCCACGGAGATGACGTTGCGGCGCACCAGGTCGGCCAGGTTCTGATCGAGCGTCTGCATACCCAGGCTGCTGCCCGTCTGGATGGACGAGTACATCTGGGCCACCTTATTCTCGCGGATCAGGTTGCGGATGGCGGGCGTGCCGATCATGATCTCGTGCGCGGCCACCCGGCCGTTACCGTCCTTGGTCTTGCACAGTGTTTGCGAGATGACCGCCTGCAGGGACTCCGACAGCATGGCGCGCACCATGTCTTTTTCGGCGGCCGGGAAGACGTCCACGATCCGGTCGATGGTCTTGGCCGCACTCGAGGTGTGCAGCGTGCCGAACACCAGGTGGCCCGTTTCGGCCGCCGTCAGCGCCAGGCGTATGGTTTCCAGGTCGCGCATTTCGCCCACGAGGATGGCGTCGGGGTCTTCACGCAGGGCGGAGCGCAAGGCGTTGGAGAAGCTCAGGGTATGGGGCCCCACCTCGCGCTGGTTGATCAGGCACTTCTTGGACTCGTGAACGAATTCGATGGGGTCTTCCACCGTCAGGATGTGACCGTACTCGTTCTCGTTGAGGTGGTTGACCATGGCCGCCAGCGTGGTCGACTTGCCCGAGCCCGTGGGGCCCGTGACCAGAACGAGGCCTCGTGGCTTCAAGGCCAGATCCTGAAACACCTTGGGCGCGTTGAGCTGCTCCAGTGTGAGGATCTTGGACGGAATCGTCCGGAACACCGCCCCCGAGCCACGGCTCTGGTTGAAGGCGTTGACACGGAAGCGCGCCAAGCCCTGGATCTCGAACGAAAAGTCGCACTCCAGCGTCTCTTCGTAGTGCTTGCGCTGCGAGTCGTTCATGATGTCGTACACCATGTCGTGGACCTGCTTGTGGTCCAGCGGATCGACGTTGATGCGCCGCACGTCGCCGTGCACCCGGATCATCGGGGGCAAACCGGCCGACAAATGGAGGTCGGACGCCTTGTTCTTGACCGCAAAGGCCAGCAGCTGGGTGATATCCATGGATGATAGAAGGGTGTACGACAGAGCGACCCATTATGGCGACGATCGCTGAGAACCTACAACGTGTGAGAGACAGGATAAGCCAGGCTTGTTCACGCTTTGGCCGTGCAAACGACAGTGTCGAACTCCTGGCTGTGAGTAAAACGTTTCCAGGCGTAACCGTGCGCGAGGCTGTGGCGGCCGGTCAGTGCCGTTTTGGCGAGAACTATGTGCAGGAAGCCATTGCCAAGATCACGGAATTGGCCGACCTGCGCGCACAGCTCGAATGGCACCTGATTGGCCCCTTGCAAAGCAACAAAACGCGGGTGGTGGCCGAGCACTTTGACTGGATGCACACCATCGACCGACTCAAGGTGGCCGAACGCCTGAGCGAGCAACGGCCGCCCGAGTTGCCGCCCTTGCAGGTGTGCATCCAGGTCAACACCAGCGGCGAGGCCAGCAAAAGTGGCGTGGCCCCGGAGGACGCTCTGGCCCTGGCCCGTGCGGTGAGCGCGCTGCCACGCCTGCGCCTGCGGGGGGTGATGGCCCTGCCCGCCCCCACGACCGACCCCGCCGACCAGGCGCAGGAATTGGCGCGCGTGCGGGCGGTGTATGACGCGCTTCGTGATCAAGGTTTACCCTTGGATACCTTGTCCATGGGCATGAGTCAGGACCTGGAAGCGGCGATTGCCCAGGGCAGCACCCTGGTCCGGGTGGGTACAGCCCTATTTGGAAACCGTTGAACGCAGACTAACATCGGGGCACCGAGAGAGATCGTCATGGAAGTCACCCGAGCGTCCCATTACCTGCTGGTCGATGACCACAGCCTCATCCGTGAAGGGATGATGCAGGCCATCCGCAGCCTGGATCCCCAGGCCCGCTTCACCCAGGCCAACAGCCTGCAATCGGCCCTGCAATGCCTGCAGGAGGACGCCGCCGACCCGATCGACGTCGTGCTGCTGGACCTGGGCCTGCCCGACAGCCGGGGCATGGCCACCTTGCAAGCGATGCGCCTGGCGGCCCCGACCCAGCGCATTGGCATCATCACCGGCCACAGCGATGTGCAGATTGCACTGGAATGCATCCACCACGGTGCCTCGTGCTTCATCCCGAAGCTGGCCGAGATCGATGGGTTCATGAATGCGCTCAAGGCCCTGGTCGAAGGCCGCCTGCACTTTCCGTCCGAATTGCTGGCCAACAGCGAGGTGCCCTGGCCCTCGCCCGAGGTGGACACCACCCCTCGCACCATCCGGCTGACGCCCCGCCAGAAAGACGTGCTGCAGTGGATCCTCAAAGGCTGCACCAACCAGGCCATTGCGACCGCCCTGGGCATCAGTGCCGAAACCGTGAAGCTGCACGTGAGTGCCATCTTCCGGGCCTATGGCGTGCACAGCCGCACCCAGCTGGTGTTGTTGTGCTCGCACAGCCCCGGCGTGCTGACCCGCACCGAGGGCGATGGCCACAGCCAGCCCATGCCCCTGGATGACGACGACACCCCCCTGAAAGAACACGTGGCGTGACCGTGTTCCGGCGGTCGCTGCGAGGCCTGTCGCCCCTGGAGGCCCGGATCGACCTCCAGATGCTGCAAGACAGCTGGCGCACTTCGCCCAGCTCATTGATCGGGCAGTTCGTGGCCCTGGTGGCCCTGTTGTGGATGACCCGTGACTGGCCTGTGCCGTGGTGGCACTGGGCCGTGCCCGCCATGGGCCTGCTGGCCGTGTGGATGGTGGTGGTGCAGGCGGTTCGGCGCTTCAGGCGTTTTGGCATTGCCCAGTCGGGCTACACCCGCTGGCGCAGTGGGCTGCTGGCCTGGCACACCGTGCAAAGCCTGTGCTGGGGCGGCCTGGCCATGGCCATGCTGGACGTGGCCAGCCTGGAATGGCGCTTGACCCTGGTGGCCGCCGTCATCGTCTATGGCTACACCCTGATGCTGGTGACCGTGCACGACTGGGGCACGGCCTTCTTGGGCAGCTTGCCCCTGGTGCTGCTCGCCGCCTTGAAGCTGATGCTGACCCAAACCCCCAGCACCACCTACCTGGCCCTGGTGCTGGTGTTGTCGGTGCTCACGTGTCAGATCGTGTCGCTGGGCATCAGCCGTCGCTTGCGCGAAGGCATGCTGCTGCGCCATGAGAATGCGGACCTGGTGCTGCAACTGCGCGAAGAGATCAGCAAAGTCACCCAGGCCAAGGCCCGCGCCGAACAGGCTGACCAGCAAAAGAGCGAGTTCTTTGCCTCGGCCAGCCATGACCTGCGGCAGCCCTTGCATGTGTTGGCCCTGTTGAGCAACGCCCTGCGCAACTGGGTGGACCCGGTGGAAGGCCGACCCCTGCTGGACAAGATGCAGACGGCGCTGTCATCGCTGAGCGGCATGTTCGAGAAGATGTTCGACCTGGCCAAACTGGATGCGCAGCGCCTGGACTACCAGCCGCATGCCCAGCCCCTGGACACGCTGTGGCGCAAGCTGGATTCGGAGTTCTCGGTGCTGTGCGAGCACAAGGGCCTGCGCTGGACGATGGAGCCCACCCAGGCCTGGGTGCTGACCGACATCCATGTGCTGGAGCGCATCCTGCGCAACCTGCTGAACAACGCCGTGCGCTACACCGCCCACGGTGAGGTGCGCCTGCGGGCCCGCACCCGGGGGCCCTGGGTGCTGTGCCAGGTGTGGGACACGGGCATGGGCATCCAGGCCCAGCACCGCCACCGGATCTTTGAAGACTACTTTCAGGCCAACAATGAAGGCCGCCTCAGCAGCGAGGGACTGGGGCTGGGCCTGGGGGTGGTGCGTCGCCTGAGCCTGTTGGGGCCCACCCCGATCACGGTGCGGTCACGCCCGGGACGGGGCTCGGTGTTTTCGGTGCGGGTGCCGCGCCTGGTGCCCGTGCAGGCGCCCTCGCCCATGGCGAACGTTGCGCAGCAGACCGAGCCATCACCACGGGCCCCACAGCCCAGCACGGAGCCCTCGAACCGGACGGTGGTGGCCTCGCACCCCGGTGCGGCCACGGCCCATCAGGGGGTGGTGGTGCTGGTGGACGACGACCCGGCCGTGCTGGAGGGAACCACCTTGGTGCTGCAACAGCAGGGCTGGCTGACAGCGGGTGGAGCCACCCCGAACGACGCCATCGAGGCCGTCATCACCCTGCAGGCCAGTGGGCGCATGCCCGAGGGCGACATGCCGTGCGCCCTCATCAGCGATCACCGACTGGGCCTGCACATCAATGGTCTGGACGCCCTGCGGCAGCTGCGCTACGAGTTTGGCGAGCACCTGCCGGCCTTCCTGGTGACGGGCGAGCTGCCTGCGGCGCTGGTGGACCGCGCCGCACACGACCGCGTGACCGTGCTGCCCAAGCCCATCGACGTGCCCGACCTGCTGGAGCGCTTGGCGCGCATCAGGCATGATTCGGGGCATGACGAACACCCCTCACATTGACATCGCATTCATCGGCGGCGGCAACATGGCCACCGCCATCGTGGGCGGCCTGCTGCGCCAGGGGCGCCCGGCCAGCGAGATCCTGGTCATCGACCCCGTGGCCGAACAACGGGCCCGGCTGAACGCCCAACTGGGCGTGCAGACCGCAGAGGGGCCCGTGCCCGCGCTGCAACAGGCGCGCACCGTGGTCTGGGCGGTCAAGCCGCAGCAGTTCAAGGAAGCCGCCCAAGCCTACGCGCCGCTGACAGCCCAGGCCCTGCACTACAGCGTGATGGCGGGCCTGCGCACCGACGACATGGCGCGCCTGCTGGGCAGCCCACGCATCGTGCGGGCCATGCCCAACACCCCGGCCCTGGTGGGCCAGGGCATGACGGGCCTGTTCGCCCGCCCCGAAGTCAACGCCGATGAGCGCCAACGCATCGACGCCCTGGTGACCCCCACGGGCCAGGCCCTGTGGGTGAACCACGAGGCCGACCTGGACGCCGTGACAGCCTTGTCGGGCTCAGGGCCTGCCTATGTGTTCTTCTTCATCGAGGCCATGATGCAGGCCGCCCAGGACATGGGCCTGAGCGCCGAGCAAGGCCGTCAACTGGCCCTGGCCACCTTCGGCGGCGCCACCGCACTGGCCAGCCAGGCCACCGAACCACCCTCGGTGCTGCGCGAGCGGGTCACGTCCAAAGGGGGCACCACCTACGCCGCCCTGACACACCTGCAAGCGGCGGGGGTGAAAGACGCCTTCATCGCCGCCATGCGGGCCGCGCAGCAGCGTGCGGGCGAACTGGGGGATGAGTTCGGGCGCTGAGTTCAGGCACTGATCAGAACGCGATCAGCCCAGCAGTGCGGGCCAGGCCGTGTCCACGGCGGCGCCGAGCCACACGCTCATGCCCAGCCAGTGGTTCAGGCGAAAGGCCCGGAAGCACTGCTCGCGCTGACGGTCACGGATCAGCCACACGTGGTAGCTGGCCTGCATGGCGGCCACCACCAGCCCCAGCTGGTAGGCCCCGCCCAGCCCCATCATCTGGCCCACCCAGGCCCAACACCCCAGGCACAGGGCATAAAAAGCCGCTACCCCGATCACGTCAAAGCGCCCGAGGGTGATGGCCGAGGTGCGGATGCCGATCTTGAGGTCGTCGTCGCGATCGACCATGGCGTATTCGGTGTCATAGGCCAGCACCCAGGCCAGGTTGCCCACCAAGAGCCAGCCCACCACCGCAGGCACCTGACCCTGCACCGCCGCGAAGGCCATAGGGATGCCAAAGCCAAAGGCCACGCCCAGCACCGCCTGCGGCATCGAGAAAAACCGCTTGGTGTAGGGATACAGGATGGTGACCGCCAGGGCCCCGAACGACAAGCCGATGGTGAGCGCATTGGTGCTGAGCACCAGCGCAAACGCCACCAGCGCCAAGACCACGCCCACCAGCAGCGCCTCGCGCACCGACAGCTGGCCGCTGGTGATGGGGCGCTGGGCGGTGCGCTGCACATGGCGGTCAAAGTCGCGGTCGGCCACATCATTGACCGCACAACCCGCGCTGCGCATGAGGATGGTGCCCGCCGTGAACACCAGCAGCAGGTGCCAGCCCGGGAAGCCATCGGCGGCCAGCCACAGGGCCAGCCAGGTGGGCCACAACAAGAGCAGCCACCCCTGCGGACGATCCCAGCGGATGAGGTCCAGGTACAAGGCCAGGCGATGCCGCCAGGGCAAACGGTCAGTGGTCGAGGGCAAAGTCACACCCTGAATTATCGCCTTGCAGGTTGATCGGCAGTGGCTGCCCCCCCGAAGGCACCACTCAGGGCATTTCTGTCGCGACACCGTCACGCCCAGACCTTATCCTGGACATCGTCTTTGACTTTGCGGTCGGGTCGGGCATGTCCCCGGCCAGTTCACCATGAGCACCCTGTTGATGTACGAGCGTGTCGTTGCCGTCAACCGCGACACCCACCGAGCCTGGCGCATCCGCCCGGGCGCCCACCGTCTGGGCTTTGCCCGCCACACCAATTCCCTGTTGCTGGCTGGCAGCGAACTGCCCTTGGCCGCGCTGGACTACCCCTGCGTGTTTGTGCAGGCCGACCAGGGCGTGACCATGGTGGCCGTGGTGGGCCTGCGCGACCGCGAGAACCTGATGGTGGACGACGAGGGCACCTGGGCCGAGCAAAGCTATGTGCCCGCGTTCGTGCGCCGATATCCCTTCGTGTTGGCTACCGAACCCGGACAAACCGAGATGACCGTGTGCCTGGACGAAGCCTTTGACGGCTTCAATACAGAAGATGGCGAGGCGATGTTCGATGCCGAAGGCCGCGACACGCCCTACCTGGAGCAGCTCAAGCGCTTCTTGCTGAACTATCACCAGGACATGACCCGCACCACGCAGTTTGCCGCCCGCCTGCGCGAGCTGGACCTGCTCGTCGAGCGCAGCATTGGCGCCGAGCTGCACGGCCAGCAGCTCAGCCTCAACGGCTTCATGGTGGTCGATGAGGCCCGTTTGCGAGCCCTGTCACCCGAGGTGGTGCAAGAGCTGTTCAGCTCGGGCGCGCTGGGGTGGATCCACGCCCACCTGCTGTCACTGAACAACGTGACGCGCTTGGGCGTGCGCCTGGCGCACCGTCTGGCCGCGCCTCAGCGTGCCGCTGACGCGGGCGCCGCCGAGGCCACTGCCGCGCCCTGAGCATCCTGCGCAACCCAGCCACCGCCCAGCGCCTTGTACACCGCGATGTGGGCTTGCTGGCGCGCCAGCTGGGCCCCGATCAGAGCCTGCTGGGCGTTGAACAGCGCGCGCTGGGCATCCAGCAAGTCCAGCTGGCTGGCCACACCGGTGTCGTAGCGCAGGGTGGACAGACGCAGGCGGGCCGCCTCGGCCTCGGCCTGAGCGCGCTGCGCCTGGGCCTGCTCGGCATAGGTCTGGCGGGCCACGAGCGCATCGGCCACGTCCTGGAAGGCCGTCTGCACGGCCTTGTCGTACTGCGCCACAGCGATCTCGCGCTGCACCTGGGCCGAAGCCACATTGGCGCTGGCGCGGCCCAGGTCAAAGATGGGCAAGGTGACGGACGGCGAGAAGCTCCAGGCGGTGCGGCCATTGCTGTTGAACAGGTCCGCCAGGTCGTTGCTGACCACCCCCGCGCTGGCTGTCAGGGCAATGCGCGGAAAACGCGCCGCCCGGGCGGCGCCGATGTTGGCGTTGGCGGCAATCAGGGCCTGTTCAGCCTGCACCACGTCGGGTCGCAACAGCAGCACGTCAGACGAGAGCCCCACGGGCAGCTCGGCCAGGTCGGGCCACAAGGTGGCCTGCACCAGATGATCGGCACCCTGGGTATCGCTGGCTTGGCCAGCGGTCAGCACGGGCAAGGTCACCGCCGGTGGCAGCGCGGCCTCGGGCGCTGGCGCGCCCAGCAACACGCTCAAGGCGTTGAGGTCTTGCTGCCACTGGCGCTGCGCCTGAGCGCGGGCCACGCGGGCGGCTTCCACCAGCGATTGGGCCGAGCGCAGCTCCAGCTCATTGAGCACACCGTTGTCGAACTTCAGCTGCTGCAGCTTGAACGACTCCAGGCGCGTTTGCAGGGTTTGCTCGGCCAGGGCCAGCTGCCAGCGGTCGGCCCACAGCGTGTAGTAGGTGCTGGCCACGGCGGCCACCAAGCTGGTGTGCACGGCGCGGCGGTTGGCTTCAGACGCCAGCACCTGCGCGGCAGCGGCTTCGGTCAGGGCCTTGACGCGTCCAAACAGGTCCAGCTCGAAAGCCGACACGGTCAGACCACCATTGACCACCGTGCTGATGTCGTACGGCGGCTGTGCTGAAGGCTGGCGGGTGGCGTTGATCTGCGCCGCCACGTTGGGCACACGCTCGGCGCGCTGGATCTGATACGCCGCTTGCAGGCGATCGATGTTGAGCACGGCCACGCGCAGGTCGCGGTTGTTGTCCAGCGCCAGGGTGATGAGTTGCTGAAGGCGCGCATCGGGGAAGTAGCGCGTCCAGGGCAGGTCGGCCACGGCGGTGGCAGGGTCAGCGGTGGCCCCGAGGTTGGCTGGCAAGGTGGCGGGCACCGCGCCGGTGGGGCGCTGGTAATCGGGCGTGAGCGAGCAGGCCGACAGACTCAGCACGGCGGCCACAGCCAGGGCCAGAGAAGACGGAGACATCAAACGCTTACTCATGTGCAGGCTCCTGCAGATCGGTGTTGGCGCGGCGGCCCGGGAAGAAGCGGCGCACCACCACAAAGAAGATGGGCACGAAGAACACCGCCAGCACGGTGGCTGCGATCATGCCACCCATCACGCCGGTGCCGATGGCCCGTTGGCTGGCCGAGCCCGCGCCCGAGGCGATCACCAGGGGCAGCACACCCAGGATGAAGGCCAGCGAGGTCATGATGATGGGACGGAAGCGCAGCTGACAGGCCTTGAGGGTGGCCTCGTACAGGCTCATGCCCTTGTCTTGCAGGTCACGGGCGAACTCGATGATCAGGATGGCGTTCTTGGCCGACAAACCGATCACCGTGATCAGGCCCACCTTGAAGAACACATCGTTGGGCAGGCCACGCAGGTTGGCCCCCAGCACCGCGCCCAGCAGGCCCAGGGGCACCACCAGCAGCACGGCAAACGGGATGGACCAGCTTTCATACAGCGCGGCCAGGCACAAGAACACCGCCAGCAGCGAGAAAGCCAGCAAGAAGGCCGCCTGGTCACCCGAGAGGCGCTCTTCGCGCGACAGGCCCGTCCACTCCACGCCGATGCCGGGCGGCAGCTTGGCGGCCAGCGCCTCCATCTCGGCCATGGCCTGACCGGTGCTGAAGCCCGCCGCCGCATCACCCGACAAGCGCATGCTGGGGTAGCCGTTGTAGCGCACAGCCTGCACCTGGCCAGTCACCCAACGGGTGCTGGCAAAGGCCGACAGGGGCACGGCCTGACCCGCGCTGTTGAGCGCCGTCAGTTGCAATACCTGCTCGGGCTGCATGCGGTCTTTGGCGTCGGCCTGCACCACCACACGCTGCATGCGCCCCTGGTTGGGGAAGTCGTTCACATAGGTGGAGCCCAGCCCCGACGACAAGGCCGCGCTGATGGCATCGATGCCCACACCCAGGGCCAGTGCCCGGTCGCGGTCGATGTCGATCTGCAGTTGCGGCGCGTCTTCCAGCCCATCGGGGCGCAGGCCGCTGACGACCTTGCTCTCGCGCGCCATGCCCAGCAACTGATTGCGGGCGTTCAGCAGGGCCTCGTGGCCCAGGCCGGCGCGGTCTTGCAGGCGCATCGAGAAGCCCGTGGCATTGCCCAGTTCGCGGATGGCCGGTGGCGCCAAGGGGAAGATGAAGGCATCGCGGATGCCCATGAGCGCCCCAAAAGCCCGGCCGGCCAGGGCTTGGGCCGACTGGCCCTCGCCCGTGCGCTCGGACCAATCCTTCAGCGTGACGAAGCCCAAGGCCGCGTTCTGGCCCGTGCCCGAGAAGCTGAAGCCCACCACACCCACGATGGACTGCACCTCGGGCTGGGCCAGGAAGAACTTCTCGACCTCGGAGACCACGGCCTCGGTGCGGTTGGACGTGGCGCCCGGCGGCAACTGGATGTTGACGATCAGGTTGCCCTGGTCTTCATTGGGCAGGAAGGAGGTGGGCATGCGCAGCGCCATCCAGCCCATGGCCACCACGATGGCCAGGTACACCACCATCATCTGGCCACTGCGCTTGAGCAGGCCGCCCGTCCAGCGGGTGTAGCCCGTGGTGGTGGCATTGAAGCGGCGATTGAACCAGCCAAAGAAGCCCTTGCGCTCGTGGTGATTCGGGTCGGCGGGCTTGAGGAAGGTGGCGCACAGCGCCGGTGTGAGCGACAGGGCCAGCAAGGCCGAGAACGCCATGGAGGTGGCCAGCGACAGGCTGAACTGGCGGTAGATGTTGCCCACCGAGCCCGCAAAGAAGGCCATGGGGATGAACACCGACACCAGCACCACGGTGATGCCAATGATGGCCCCGCTGATCTGGCCCATGGCCTTGCGCGTGGCCTGCAGCGGCGGCAAGCCTTCTTCGACCATGATGCGCTCGACGTTTTCCACCACCACGATGGCATCGTCCACCAGGATGCCGATGGCCAGCACCAGGCCGAACATGGTCAGCACGTTGATCGAGAAACCCGCCACCAGCATCACGCCGAAGGTGCCCAGCAGCGCCACGGGCACCACCAGCGTCGGGATCAGGGTGTAGCGGATGTTCTGCAGGAACAGGTACATCACCAGGAACACCAGCAGCACCGCTTCGAACAGGGTCTGCACCACCTGGCCGATGGACAGCTTCACGAAGCCCGAGGTGTCGTACGGCACGTTGTAGTCCATGCCCTCGGGGAAGTAGCGCTTGAGCTCGTCCATACGGGCGCGCACGGCCTCGGCCGATTCCAGCGCATTGCCCGTGGGCGACAACTGCAGGCCCATGCCCACCGCGGGCACGCCATTCAGCCGTGCGTAGGTGCCATAGGTTTGTGCGCCCAGTTCAATCCGGGCCACATCTTTGAGGCGCACGGCCGAGCCATCACGCTGCGCGCGCAGCACGATGTTGCCAAAGGCCTCGACCGACTCCAGCTGGCCCTTGACCACCACGGTGGCCGACATGGTTTGCGCCGACAGATTGGGCCGCTCGCCCACGCCACCGGCCGACACCAGGGCGTTCTGGGCGCGGATGGCGTTGTTGACGTCGGTGAAGCTGAGGTTGAAGGATTCGAGCTTGGCCGGATCTACCCAGATGCGCATGGCCCGCTCAGAGCCAAACAACTGCACCTGGCCCACACCGGGCACGCGCTGCAGCTCGGGCACGATGTTGCGGGCCGCGTAGTCGCCCAACGCCACCGGGTCGTACGCCGGGTTGCTGGACGAGAGCATCACGAACATCAGGAAGTTGCTGCGCGATTTATCCACGCGCACGCCCTGCTGCGTGACCGCCGAGGGCAGGCGCGGCGTGGCGCGCGACAGGCGGTTTTGCACGTCCACCTGAGCCAGCTCCACATCGGTGCCCGTCTCGAAGGTGACGGTGATCTGCGCCGTGCCGTTGGCCTGGCTGACCGACTCCATGTAGGCCAAACCGGGCGATCCGTTGAGCTCTTGCTCAATGACGCTGACCACGGTTTCATCGAGCACCTTGGCCGAAGCACCCGGGTAGGTGGCGTTGATGACGATGGCGGGCGGGGCCACCGTGGGGTATTGAGAGATGGGCAGCTGGGTGATGGCCACCCCGCCGAACACCATGATGAACAGGGCGATCACCCACGCGAAGATGGGGCGGTTGATGAAGAACTGGGCCATGAGATGCCCCTTCTCAGTTCTTGGCAGCCGAAGCGGCAGAGGCACTGGATTCAGCCACAGGGGCTGCAGCCCCTGGCGGCGACCACGGCACCGGCTTGACCTTGGTGCCCGGCACCATCAGCTTCTGGAAGCCGTCGACCATGACCTGCTCACCGGCCTTCAGGCCCTCCAGCACCACCCACTGCGGGCCCTGGGGCGTCAGCATCGAGCCCCCCAGCTTGACCGGGCGCACATTGACGTTGCCCTCGCCATCGACCACGCGCAGCGTGTCGCCACTGGTTTGCCGCGTGACGGCCTGTTGCGGCACCATGAAGCCGCCTTCGGCACGCGCCTGCTCGATCTCGACGCGCACATACAGACCAGGCATCAGCACACCCTGCGGGTTGGGCACCTCGGCGCGCAGCGTGACCTGGCCCGAGGCCTGATCGACCGTCAGATCGGTGAACAGCAACTTGCCCGCCAAGGGGTAGAGCGTGCCGTCTTCCAGGCGGATGCGAACGACTGCACCGGACGTGCCGGCCGCTTGAACCCGCCCGGCCTGCAAAGCCTGACGCAAAGCCATGACCTGGCTGGCCGACTGCGTGAGGTTGACATACAGCGTATCAACCTGCTGAATGAGCGCCAGCCGGGTGGGCTCACCCTGCCCCACCAGAGCTCCCTCGGAGACCAGGGCCCGGCCGATGCGGCCACTGATGGGAGCACGCACGGCGGCGTAATCCAGCTGCAGACGCGCCTGGGTGACGGCCGCCTTGGCCGCGGCGACGGCAGCCTGGGCCTGGCGCTGCGCCACCTGGGCATTCAAAAATTCCTGCGGGCTGATGGCCTTGGCGTCCTTCAGGGGCTCGTAGCGCTGCAGCAGGGCACTGGCCTGGGCCAGTTGCGCTTCGGCCTGGGCCTGGGTGGCCAGGGCGCTGTCCAGCGCGGCCTGGTAGCTGGCTGGGTCGATGGCGAACAACGACTGTCCGGCCTTGACCGTGCTGCCCTCGGTGAACAGGCGCTTTTGCACCACGCCCGCCACCCGGGCACGCACCTCGGCCGTGCGGATGGGCTCAAGTCGTCCAGGCAGCTCTACCACCAGGGGCACGCTTTGCGGCTGCACGGTCACCACGCCGGCGGGCACGGTGGGTGGGCCTCCGGTGCCAGCGGGGGCTGCACCGTCCTGGGCAGGGCTGCACCCGGTCAACCACACCGCGACCAGGGCGCACAGGGCCAACACGCCGATTGAATCGCCGGCCCACGTCCACCACCGGCCTGGCTGCCGCCGAGCTCCAGGGGCGCCCGCCGGCACGCGGTCGGCGGCAGGGCGTCCTGCCAAGAGGGAATGGTCAGTGCGCTGGACGGTTTGATCGGCCATGAGAAACACCTTGGATCATTGAATCAGAGCGAACTATACATACATGCTTGTATGTATGTTGCGTTATGCGCGACAATCCCGACAGGAGTACAAGGTCACTGACGACATGCGACGCACGAAAGAAGAATCTCTGAACACACGCGAAGCCCTGCTGGACGCGGCCGAGGCCCTGTTCGCCGAGCAGGGGGTGTCGCGCACGTCTTTGCAGCAGATAGCCGAGCGCGCGGGCCTGACGCGTGGGGCCGTGTACTGGCACTTTGCCGACAAGGCCGCCCTCTTCAACGCCATGATGGAGCGCACCACCCTGCCCCTGGAAGAGGCCGTGCGCGCCATGGACAACGCGCCCGAGCCTCCGCTGGAGGTGCTGCGCCGGATGGCGCACAACGCGCTGGAGCGCATCGCCCACGATCCGCGCACACGCCGCGTGTTCGACATCGCCACCCACAAGGTGGAGTACGTGGACGAACTGTCGGCCGTGCGCGACCGCCACCTTCGCATCCACGGGCTGTGCCAAAGCCACATCCATGCCTGTTTTGAACGGGCCATGGCCCTGGGCCACATCCGCGCCGACATTGACTGCGAGGTGGCGGCCATGACGCACCACGCCCAACTCGATGGCCTCATCCAGGTGTGGATGCTGGCCCCTGAGCGCTTTGACCTGGTGCAGATGGGCCTGCGCAGCGTAGACCTGTTCTTTGATGGCCTGCGCGTGCGCTGAAGGGATCATCAGGCCGGCGCCACGACACCGTCGGTGGTCTCGTCCAGCCCGTCATCGGCCTGTAGGTGGCGGTCATCCGCCCACGACAGCATGGTGAAGCCCTGGGGCGTGTACAGCAACCGATTCACACAGGCGTTGCCAATACGCCAGCTGCGGGGCACGGTCAAGGCCAGGCCATTGGCGGCCCGGTAAAAGCAATCCAGCACGCCGCCATGGGCAACCAGGGCGATGGTCTGCCCCGGGTGCGCTGAGGCCAACCGGGTGGCGGCCGCCACGCAGCGTTCGTGAAACAGCTGCAAGGTTTCGCCACCAGGCGGCCCGAAGCTGGGATCACGCTCGCGCCAGCGCCGCCCCTCCACGGGCCAGCGGGCCAGGATTTCATCGTGCGTCAGGCCCTCCATGTCGCCAAAGTGGCGCTCGCGCAGGGTCTCGTCGGCCACCACGTCCAAGCCGGCCGCCTCCGCAATGGCCTGCGCGGTATCAAAGGCCCGCTGCAGGTCGCTGCTGTAAATGGCGGCCAGCGGCTCATCGGCCAGGGCCTGGGCCAGACGCTCGGCCTGCCAGCGCCCCTGGTCGTTCAACGGAATGTCGATGTGGCCCTGGATACGGGACTCGCGGTTCCAGGCCGTCTCGCCATGGCGGATGACCAGCACTCGGGTGATGTCTTGCGGCATGGGTGCATCATGCCGCAGAGATGCTGCAGCGCACAATCCCGCATTTGCGGACAGGAGGGTGGGCCCGACTCAAACGCCCCAAACGATGGGCTTGTTCTCGGCCAGGGCGCGCTCGATCATGCGCACCAGGGGCCAGGCGCGCTGGCGCAGGGTGACGGGCTCATCGGCAAAGGCGCGATCGGCCGCTGGGGCCGCACCGGCGTCGTCTGACTCATCGGCGGCTTCAGTGGGCAGATCGATCGGCTCGGGCTCATCCGCGGACAGGCCTTTGAGCACGACCAGCGCAGAAGGCATGTCTTTGGGCTCCAGGATGCCGGGCTGCGCCGCATCTTTGCCCAGCAGGGAGAGCAAGGCCTCGGCCGAGGCCTGGAGCATGAGCAGATCGCCGGTGGCTTGGGATTTGAAGGTGATGGGCATGAGCCAAGTGTAGGCTCGACGCCACCGAATCACAAGGACAAAGGCCGTGCGCCCGTTGACTGGTGGGCGCCCGGTGGTTCAAGGCGCCAACTGCTCTTGGCCCTGCCAGCGTGCGGTCTCCAGGCGGTCACGCCAACGCTCGGCCACGTTGTCCAGGGTCACGTGCCCGATGCCAAAGAAAGGCTCCATGCGAGCCAGGGCTTCTTTCGGGCGCTGACTGCGGTACAGCTCGATGGCGTCCAGGCCCACTTGGTAGAGATCACCATTGCGCTTTTCCAGCACCTTGACCGCCAGGGTCTGCCGTTCAAGGCTGGTGCGCAGGGTGGCCACCAAGCGCGCCTGATCGGCCAACTCGCTTGCCTGGGCGCTGGACCTCTCTTGCGCTGCGGTCAATTCGGCGCGCACGGCGGCCAGCTCGCTTTCAAGCTGCAGCACACGCGCCTGTGCCTGTCTGGCCTGGGCTTGAGCGCCCGCCACCTGCCTGGCCCGCTGCCGGGCGGTGGTGTCCAGCGCCTGCTTTTCCTGAAGAAGCTTGGACTTTTCTGCCCCCAGCGCTTGCGTCTGCTGCTGCAAGGCGGCGGTCTCTTGCTGCGCGGCCCGCAAAGCCTGCTGGGTGCGGCGCAGGGCTTCACGTTCGCGGCTGGCAGCATCTTGCGCCCAGGCCATGTCGCCTGTGGTGGCCAACATCAACGCCAAACCAAGCAGGCACAACCGCAAGGCCCAGGGGTGTCCGTTGCTCAAGCTCATGTCACTCTCCTCAGAAACGGGCATTGAGTTCCAGCTGGATCACGTCCACTCGCTGACGGGCGCTGCTGAGGTTGGGCGCCTGTACGCCGCCGACATCTTCGGTGCGGCCGTCCGTCAGGTTGCGCGTGCTGGTCACGCGCAGGCCCAGCGAGGTGCGTGGCCCGATGAAGTACTGCCCCCCCAGGCTCCAGCCCGTGTAGTTGGTGCCGCCCATGTGCCAGGTGGTGTCGGTGAAGGCATCTACCCAGGCGTCGCGCTCGAAGCGACGCCAGCCCAGGAAGGCCGACCAATCGCCACGCAGCTCCTGCTTGGGCGAGCCGATGTGCAGGCGGGCCTGCCAGGCGGTGGTCTTCTTGGCTAAGTCGATGCTGGAGGCAAAAGCAGGGTTCACACGACGGCGGATATCAGCCACATCGAAGCCGGTGTTTTCGATCATGTCGAAGCTGCCGCGCACATGCAGCGATTCCCAACCACGATAGGTGTAGGCCATGCTCAGCGTCAGAGGACGGAACTTGCTGGCCAAGCCCCACACAGGAGAAACGAAGACGTTACTGGACAGTGCCGTCTCCGTTGGATTGATGCGAATCAGCGTGTTACCACGCTGCCTGACAGACTTCTTGTACTCGCTGGCCAGGTAACTCTGGTCGACCCCGGCCACACCTGGGTAGCGTTCGTCATAGCGCCCTTCAATGCCACGAAAGTCGTAATACCCCACGCCCACCTCGAACTGGCTGTGCTCACCGGGCTTGAACTGGGCGCCCACTTGCGCGCCATAGAGCCAACTGTCCGAGGTGTTGCTGGCGAACTCCAGTAGCGGGAAGGCGCCTGCATTGACAAACACGGCATTCGCATCGTTGAAGGCGTGCTTGAACTTCACGGCCGCGCCATCGAAGTTGATGTCGTCTGGCCAGATGAGGTCGCTGCCCATGTAAGGGCTGGCAAAGCGCCCCGCTACCACAGTCAGGTCGGGTGTGTAGGCCTGCCATTGAATCCAGGCCCGGTCCAGCATCACGCTGTACTTGCTGAAGTTGCCATTGCTTCCCCCCAAGGTCTGCGAGGTGGACACCGCCTGGGCATTGCCGGTGCTGAAACGGATGCCAGTCTTGAAGCCGTAGAGCAGGTCGCTGGTTAGCCCGAAGCGCGCTCGCAGCGTCATGCGGCTGCGGCGGTCTTGCGTGTTGGTCAGGTCGGGGGCCCAAGCCAGCTGGCCATCGAACGCCTGATCGTTCTGGTACGCGAATCCGAACGCTTCGGCAGCCGAAACGTTGCGTTCATCCCAATCCTCCAACTGATACCGCACCCGCACATCGCCTTCCAGCGTGATGCGGTTCAGCCAGGATGGCAGCGCACCGGGGTTGCCCCAACGCTCGGTACGGGCTTGCGTCAGCACCTCTTGCTTGATCTCGTCGCGCATCTGCTGACGCACCGACTCAGGCACATAAGGCACCCGGATGACCCCGGCGCGCTGACCCGAGCCTGCTTCAGGTGTGGGTAATGGGGTTGCTGCGGCCTGGGCCGATTGGCGTAAAAGCTGATCAGCCTTGTCTTGAGACAGCAAACCACCGTCCACCAGGGCCTTGATCAGGTTGAGGGTGGTGGCGCGCAGTTGCTCCAACTGGGCCCGCTCGTCGGCATGAGCATGACCAGGCAAAGCCACGCAGCAGGCCAATGCCACGGCCGTGGCGGGACGGGCACGAAAAATGGGTAATGGCAGGTTGAACATCATGCTATCAATCTGTGAACGTGAAGACCTCAGCCGCTGATCGGATCCACCGACAAGCGAAGCTCCATGGGTTGAGGCAATCCGGGGGGAGGCACCAGGCGAAAGCCGCGGCTGACATCGGTGAGCGCCGAGCGCACGCGCTCCTCTGCCTGGCGATCACTCAATCCCAGCACCTCGAAGCGTTCGATGCGGCCTTGGGTACCCACCCAGATCTGCAGGCGCGCACCCAAGCGGACGATGTCTTTGGGCAGGGCGCGGTCAAGCTCTGACTTGAGCAATTGCTGCGCGCTGCGCGCATAGAAGTTGAACTTGGCGCGGTCGGAGGCTGACCGCGCCGCCGCACTGCCACCGCCCACGGGTCCGCCCCGGTACTCGTTGGTGATGCTGCCCGCCTGAAAGGCGCTGGGACCATCACCTGCTGGACCATCCATCTTCAAGGCCTCAGCGGCCTGTGGCGGAGTCTCGACGCGCTTGGGCTGTTCGGTCTGTACCGCCTGCTTGGGCTCGTCCTTCGGCGGCTCGGGCTTGTCTTCCTTGGGCGGCGGGGGCGGCGGTGGGGGCGTGTCAGGCAACACGGCGATCTTCACCGTCTGTCTCCCAGCATCCTTCTTGTCGCTCTTGCCCATCAGGGACGATGCGCCCCAAATGGCCAGCCCCAACAACACTGCGCCCGCCACGATGGGAACCCAGCGTGACGCAGGTGATGTGATCTCGGACGTGTCGTGTGGCACCGGCATGACTCAGGTTCCGATGCGCGAAGTCACGAGGCCCATGGGCACCTCGATCTTGTTGCACAGGTCGATGACCTCGACCACCTTGGCGTACTGCGTGCGTGCATCACCCTTGATGGCCACGCTCATCTTGGGGTCTGCAGCCTTGGCTTGCAGCAGCTGCGCCTCCAGTTGGGGCAGCGTCACATTGACACCATTGACCATCAAGCCGCCATCAGGCAGCACCTGCACGATGCGCAGGTCATGCTGTTCGGTGCTGGGCTTGTTGCTGGGCTTGGGCAGATTGATGCTCAAGCCCTGCACCGAGGCCGTAGTCATCAAAATGAACACGACCAGCAGCACGTAGGCCAGGTCCAGCATGGGCGTGACGTTGATGGTGTCGTAGGGTTTGGCGTCGTCTTGAACCTGCATGGTGCGGCCTCATTGCATGCGTTTGGTGGCCAGACCCACCTCGGTGATGTCCAGGCGCTTGGCAATCTCCAGAACCGCCATCACCTTTTCATACTGGGCCGCAGCATCGGCCTTGAGCACCACGGGCAGGTTGGGGTTGGCGGCCTTGTATTGCGCCAGGCTGGTCTGCAACTCTTCCAGGCTCACCGGGTAGGCATCGAGGTACACCTGTCCCTCGGCCGTGATGGTGATGCCACGGGTCTGGGGCTTGGCCAGATTACCGGCAGCTTGGGTCAGCGGTGGTTCGACCTTCACGCCCTGCACCGAGGCCGTGGTCATGATGATGAACACCACCAGCAACACATAGGCCAGATCCAGCATGGGCGTGACGTTGATGTCGTCATACGCCTGCAGATCACCCTTGACATCTCCGGCCATGGCTCCAGCTCCGTTCCGCTCAGCGTGCGCCGTGGCTCTCGGCCACGCGGGTCACGAACTCATCGACGAAGATGGCCATGTCAGACGAGATGTTCTTGATGCGCGCGGCCAGGTAGTTGTAGCCAAACAGGGCGGGGATGGCCACCGCCAGACCGGCCACCGTGGCCAGCAGGGCAGCCGCAATGCCTGGGGCGATGGCATTGACGTTCACATCACCGGCGGCCGCGATGGCCGCGAAGGTGATCATCACCCCCACCACCGTGCCCAGCAGACCCAGGAAGGGACCGCCCGAGATCGCAATGGTCAGCCACACGATCTTGCTGTTGAGCGTGTGACTTTCACGGATCAGGTCGGCGTCGACCGCCGCCTTCACGGCATCGATCGATGCGCCCGACAAGGGCGCCGCACCAGGCTGACCCACATCGCGCTTCTGCAACTCACGCAGGCCGGCGGCATACAGGCGCGCCAACGGCCCTTTGCCGACCTGCGCTGTGGGCACGTTCATCACATCACGGGCATTGCGGAAGGCGTCCAGGAACTGCGTGTTGGCCTTGTCGGCATTGATGACCAACATGGTCTTGTCGTACATCACCCAAGCAGCGGCAATGAACATGAAGCCCAGAATGATGATGACGACCCAGGCGTCCAGCGTCAGGTTGTCCACCAGCACCTGAAAATGCCCCACCTCGCCACTGCCTTCGGCCGCCGTGTCTTCCGTCTGAGTGACGGCCATGATCAGCTTGGCATCAGCGCTTTGTGCCGCATGCACGAGTCGAATGTACTCATCGCTGCGCAGGGTGGACGACAACTCCAGTTGATCCAGCAGACCTGAAGCGCCGCCCCCCAACACCACATCACCCGCAAAAGGCTGCTCAGCCACCGGCACATCAGCCACAGCGGCCTGGGCGCCATTGACGTACAGCGTGGCCTTGCCACCACCCACGGTGATGGCGACGTGCGCCCATGCGGATGCCGGCAGTTCGCCACCGGTCAGCGTGGCAGTGCCCACACGCACCTGCACCTGTGCGCCCTGCAGTGCCACGTCCAGCGGACCGTGGCGCAGCACGGTGCCGGCGGTGTCAGGCTTGATCCAGAAGGCGACGGTGTACGGGCCGGCAGCAGGTGCCACCGCATCGGCTGGAGCCGTGATGGTGATGGCGGCATCGCCTGCCAGGCGCAATGCGGCACCGATCATGCCGTTGTTCTCGCGCTGCGCGGTGGCGCTGGCCTGCCAACGACCCGAGGCATCGGTCAAGGCGTCTCCTTGGCCGGCGAACGTGAAGGCCGCTGCGGTGGGCGCATCAAACAAAGCGGGCGTGGTGGACTCGGCCGTCGCCGCCTCGTTACCTGCATACACATGAACGATGTTCTGATCGCTGCCGGGCATCACGCTGGGCACTTGCACCCAAACCACCGCGAGCTCGTTGGTGCCATCAAAGCGTTCGACCCAGAACTTGAGCGGTGTCTTGTCATCGGCAGCCACCACACGCAGATCGCTGCCATCAGGCTTGGCACCCAGAAAATCAAAATTGCCCGAGTGCAGACGCACAGGCACCACCATGCCATTGATGGCCTGGGTGGTGGTCACGCCTTGTGCCGTGGTGTTCAGCGTGACCTGGGTGCGCTGTTGCCAGTCGCTGTTCCACCAGGCTTGGGCCAAGCCCGGCAAAGCCATGGCCGCCACGAAAAAAGCAAGCAGGTGTTTTCGCATGTTCAAACTCATTCCATCCAACAACGTACGGGCCTGATGCCCTACAGTGGGCTGCGCCATGGCAAGACAAGCTCGCGATCATCGGCACACCCCGTGACAGGATCACGACAAGACCTCAACCCGCCTGGCTTTTCTTCTTGTCATCCTCATCGTCCTGGTCGGCTTGATCAGCGCCAAAGCCCAGGAAGTCCAACAGCAAACGGCGACGTGGCGTACCAGAAGCACGTTCAGACTCGCCGGCCTGAGCCGGACCCGCCGCTGTCGCCGACTGCCCCAGATCACCCAGACTGGTCGCAGCGTTGCCCACCACTGGCGGAGGTGCCAAGTTGCCTCCTCCGGCGATCTGGATGTCGTTGCCGCCCACGATGACCGGCGCATCAATCGTCAAGTTGCCTGAGGTCTTGATGCCTGCTTCGCCAGCGTTGATCTCGCCTTGACGCGCGAACAGGTAGAGGTTGCTGGTGGCGTCCAGGGTGGCAATGCCTGAGCCCGAAAACGACCCGGTGGTGTCCACCTGCAGTTGTCCATTGACGATGCGGAAGACCGGCGCGGGCGCGCCCGTGACCGTCTTGGAGCCCTTGCCCGCGTCAATGTTGCCCAGACTGGCCCACAAGAGCATGTCGCCTTCCTGAACCACAAAGATCCGCGACTGGTTCACCTCGATGCTGTCGCGCACCACCCCAGTGATGCCGCCACCCGAGGTGGTCACGATGCCCAAGCTGGCCGCCGCTGTGGAGTCGGCTGCGCCTGTGAGGCGCCCCACGTTCATGCCACCATGTGGCGTGAAAATCGCGATGTCACTGCCCTGCTGGGTTTTGATGCTGCTGGAACCCATCACCAAGCTGCTCAGGGGCTTGCTGCCCGGGAACACGGTGGCCAGGGCGTCCATACCCCGCTGGTAAGCATCCAGCTTGGCCTCCCCACTGGTTTGCTGAGCCGCATTGACGCCGCTGGCGGTCAATTCAGACTGCAGCACCTGGTGCGTGAACAACCAGCGGTGTTCTTGGCCAAGCTGCTCGAACTGCTCCAGTGCCGCCACCTGATCCTGAGGCGCCTGCCCCGTGCGCTGTTGCACATAGGTGCTCAAGGCCTTCAGTCGACCGGCCTGCTCGGCTTGATCGCCCTGCGCCGCCATGGCCACAGCCACGTCACGCTGCTGCGATGACGACAATGCCTGCTGCCAACTGGGCGCGAGCACCTGCCCCAGCAGCGAGGTTTGTTCACGCTGTGGCAAGCGGTCCAAGAGCGCCAGGGCGGCCGCCATGCTCAGGCCAGGCTGGCCTTCACGGCCTTGCATGTAGGTCAACAAGGCCTGCTGGTAGGCAGCCTCACCGACCAAGGCACGGGCCTGCTGCAATTGCGCACTGAAGGGCAAGGCAGAGAAGGTCTGCGCTTGCTCCGAGCCCAGCGCTGGCAGGGCCTGACCAGCCTGTACTGCCACCAACTGCGCGTACAGATCTGCAGGGCGATTGGCCACTCCCGCGCCACCCAACAGGTGGAAGTAGCGGCTTTGGGCCAGCGCGTGGTCGAGCCCATCAGCCTTCACGCCCGCCAGGATTGTTGCCTTGGCGCTGCCCTCGGGCAAAGCGCCGTTCTCGCGGTTGCCATTGGTCTCCAGCCCGCCAGGCAGCCCCAGGTTCACATCACGGCCGGCCATCACCAGCAAATCGCCCGGCCCGCGCACCACAGCACGGCCATCCTGGGTGACCAGGTTCACATCACGGCCGGCCTGGATCAGGGTGAGCTGATAGCCCTCTTGATGCTGGCTCAGGAAGCGGGGCATGTTCACATCGCCCCCCGCGATGATGCGGGCGGAATCGGCCACCTCGGCACGCAAAGACACGTCGCCCTGCTGCGCCACCAGGCGGATGGGCTCTCGGCGACCGCCCTCAGCCAGACCAGCAATCACGAATGTTCCGTTGGCGTCTACCCCGTTGAGGAAGCCCACCACCGGCTCGTTATTACCCACCCACACCAAGCCATCGCCATACAGTGAGCGCGCTGCCACGTTGACAGACCCGACCCGCAGATTCTCACCAGCCAATACCGACAGCAGAGCCCCTTGCGCTTGCGGCATCTGATTGAGGCGAGAGGCCACAATACTGCCCATGGGGGCTGCGATCAAGGTGTCTGAGGGCAGGAGGGTCGCAGCAGCATGGGTGGTGTCCACACCGGGCTGCAAGACATCGTTCATGCGTAACTCACCCGAAACCGCAATCAACGACAAACTGGCATCCCGCCCCAGCCCCGCGATACCGAAGGAGCGGCTGGCGTCATTGCTGCCACTGCCCTTTTCATGCAGCCCAGCCTCGGTGATGAGGTCCACCAGCATGTCCTGGGCAGCGCGCACCGTCATGTTGGTGCTCTCGTACATCAGCGATGCAGCACCACGCTCGGCGCTGCCGTCGATGTTCTGTCCGGCCGCGATGCGCGCCTGATGACCGCCCACTTTCACCATCAGGCCGGTCAGGTTGCCATCGGCCTGCACCTGCACATCACCGCCACCAAAGCGATGCACTGCGCCGTCCGCATCGCGATAGGCGCTGGTGGCCGTCACAAACCCGGTGTTGAGTACATCAGCACCCGCTGAGGCTCGGATGTCACCACCGCCAAATGTGGCCACCCCCATGTCGAACAGGTCGTAGCGGCTCCACCAGGCTTGGCTCTTGCTGGCGCTGCGATCGGATTTATGGAAGGTCCAATCGCTGACAAAGCTGGGGGTGGTGATGACGTCTGTGCGGACGCTGCCTCCAGCCCGCAGACCGATGCTGCCACCGTCCAGCATGAACGGCAGTTGGCGGGTGGTGTTGACACCGGTGCCGCGGGTGATCAGATCGCGGTGCAGCGCGGCACTGGTGGGGTTACCCGTACCAAAGCCCAAGGCGCCTTCCACTTCGCCTGCCGTGGGCAATCGACCCGTGGTGTACACCGTGGCACGGTCGTTCTCCAGCACGATGTCGCCCGCAGCGGCCACCTGGATGTCGCCGGTGGTGCTGCGCACAAACACGCGGGTGCTGCCATCAGGGTTGCCGATGCGCACGCTACCGTCGCCGCTGGCCTGGGTGGCCAACAGGTGGGCGCTGTTCAAATCAGCGCCTGCCACCAGATTGATGGACGATCCTTCTCCCACCGGCAAATCGGCTGGCGCCACCCGCAAAGCGTTGTTCAGCGTGGTGTTGGACGCCGCACTGCTTTGCGCCGTGCCCGTCAAGGGGGCGTTGATGAACCCTCCGCTGATCGAACCCACGAGGTTCAGGTGTCCTGCAGTGCGGATGCTCAGGTCCAGTGGGGTGTCGTTGTTCAACTCCACCACGAACTGGCTGCCCACCTGGCGGCGGTTCAAAGCCGTCAGGTTCCAAGCCGTGTTGAGCGTCAGGTCGTCGTTGGACTCCAGAACCTGGGCCGACTGGATTCGCGCCACGCCATCCACCGTGCGGCCATTGAGTACTTTATTCAAGGTATCCAGGCTGCGGGCGGTGGCCTGGAAAGCCAGGCTGCGGTTCTTGAGTGCCGTCAGCTCGGCCGCGCCCAAGGCGCCCACCTCCACACGCTCTTCGCCTTGCACGGTGAGTTGGCTCACACCCTGCAATTGGGCCTCGATGGCCGCCACCTTCACATTGCCCACGCCCGTGTCGGGATCGGCCTGGTCTGCGTCACGCACACCGGCCCGCAAGGTCAGCGTCCCACCGTCGGCATCGGTACCACCTTGCATGTTCACCAGGCCATCAGCCTGCAAACGCACCACGCCCTCACGGCTGGCCAGGTGAATCTCACCACCATCTTGTTGGGCACCAGAAGCCGAGGTGTTGAGCAGCGCGCTGCCGGCCGCACCTTGCCCATCGCCCAGCACCACATCACCCTCAGCACTCAAACGAATCTCGCCGCCCTGGACACCCGAGGCGTCCACCTGCCCCAGGATGTGGATGTGGCCACCCTCAGTCTGCTCAGGCACACGATCGGCCACCAACTGGACTTGCTGAGCGCGCAGGGTCTGCCCCGCTGACAACACCATGTTTTGCCCATCACGCTGGTGCACTGACAGGCTTTGGGTGGCGTTGTGGCGCGCCTGGGTGCTGCCCTGAGCTTGCGCCGCCTGCGCGGCCGAGGCCAACAAGCGCGCAGCCAGATCGTCCAGGCTGGGCGCCGTGCGGGCATCGATCTGCAGGCTGCCGCCACGCTGGCCAGCATCAGACAAGAGCCGCACCTCACCGTCCAGACGCACCTCACCTTGCTGGGCCACCAGACGCACCTCGCCCGCCTCGGCGCCCGCCACGCCTGCCGCCGCCGACGCGCTGAGCACCGCGCCTAGGGCCACCGTGACATCACCGGCATCGGCCTGAGCCTTGATGAGCCCGGCAGCGATGGGTACCTTCACGCCATCCACCGTCCAGGCCGTTCCGTCCACGTCGGTGCGCGAGCCTTCAGTGAAGCGAATTTCCTGACTGGTGGCCCGCAGGGCCACCGTGCCTGCACCCGCCTGCACCGTCCCCCCTTGGGTGATGGCCGCGCCCTGAAGGCTGATCTGCGCGCCCAGGCCTGAGGTGGCCGCCGCCACGGCGCCCGTGGCGCCAGAAGCAGACGGCAGCACGGTCAGGCCGCCCTGCCCCGCATCCAGCATGCCAACGGCCCCATCGGTGGCCGTGACCGACTGCGCACTGATCGTCAAGTCGCCCTGGGTTTGCAAGCCCGAGGCCACCGCACGGCTGCTGAGGCGCACCGCACCGTTGTCATCGGGGGCCTCGGCGTAACCGTCAGGCCGGGCCTGGTCCACCACCGCGGTGCTGACTTCGCGACGGCTGTTCAGCACCACGCTGCCGGCCGCCTGCACCTGCACCTGTCCACTGCCTTGGGTGGCCACCACGCCATCGTTGAAGCGCACATGCCCATCTTGCCCGTTTTGCCCTGTGGCGTGCAGCACCAGGGTGCCCGTGCCAGAGGTGGCCACCGACGGTGTGCCGCTGCTGTTGTTCAGCGCGAGCGCACCGGCCTGGATGATGTTCACAGCACCATCGGCCTGGCGCAATACCGGTGTGTCCAGCGTCAGCGCCTGGCGCACAGCCACATCCTCCCCGGCTGCGAGGCTCACACCACCAAAGGCTCGCAAGGTCAGGCGATCCACCTGGCTCAACTGGTTGAGCAGCTCATTGCCCACGCGCAACACGGGCGCATCACCAACCCCCATGTCCACCACGCCATCACCCAGGGCCACCTCGTCAGCCCCCAAAACCAGCGCTTGTGCGCTCAGTACCGCCGTGCGGCCCAGGGTGGCACTGCGGGTGCCTTCGATCACCAGCGATCCGCCCTGCAACACCGCGCCATCGGCCACCACCACATCACCCCGTTCGCGGGTGATGGGTTGATCGTCGGAGCCCACCCGACGGGTGGCCACCTGGGCATCGGCACTCACACGCACCAGCGCCCCATCGCCTTCCACCGTGAGGCTATCGGCGCTCTGTCGGTTGCCCGCACTGACAGCCGCCTGCACCACCGCGCCTTCAGACACGGCCACCTTGTCCTGCCCCACCAAGATGACGTCGGCCAAGGCCAGAGGCTCGCCTCCATCGACGACCACCACCTCGCTGGCACTCACCTCCACGCGTCGGCTGCCATCGGCCGCCTGGCCTGAGCGTCGTCCACCAATCAAGAGGCTGTCCACCCCCGTGCGATTGAGTTGCCCCACATCCAGCACCAGGGTGTCGTTGCTGGCCGTGGCAGCGCTGCCACCCACCTGCACCTTGTCTGAGGCAATGTTCAACTCACCACCGCGCCCGCCTTGCACGCGGCGGTAGGCCAAATCACCTTCGAGCGACACGCGTCGGGCCACCAGGTCGAGGCTGCCCGCGTCCATGGCGCGTCGCGCGGGCTCGACCCCGGCCCGTTCAGCCTGCGCGTTCACCAAACCATCGAAGGTGGTGGTGCTGATTTCGCTGAAGCGCAAGGCCTGCTCGCGTGTCAGCACCTCGAACGTGGCTGAAGGTGCGGCAGGCATGGCCTGGCCCAACACCCCCACTTGCGCCCCCACTCGCACTGCGCCGGTGTTCAGGGTTTGCGACTGGCCCACCTGCAAGGGAATGCTGGTGCTGGCCTGGCGGATCAAGAAGCCGCCCTGAAGCAGGGCATAACGCGCGGGCAGGATGGTGTAGGTGCCAGCTGGTACGGGCCCTCCTTCACCAAAGGTGATCTGCCGAGATGCCGACGTGGTCAGCACCGAATCGTTCAAACCGGACAAGGTCAACAGATCGGGATCAATGCCCCCGAGACCCTTCACACTGGGTACCACCGCGAAGGTGCCGCTCTCGAAGGTGCCGTTGAACACGTCACGGCTGCCGCCTGGGCCGGGCACGAACTCCCAACCCACCAGTTGCCCGCCAGCCGACAGGTCCAGTTGGGCACCTGAGGCCACGGTCACCTGGCCATCGCCCGCGTCCAGGGTGATGGTTTTGGCCGGAGGCGCGCTCACGTCCTGACCATTGAGCAGCCAGCGGGTACCCGCATCGGCCGTGCTGCCATAGGGCACCACCAGGCCATCACCCGACACGCTCACCAGGGCATTGCTGGTCAGCGTGACGCTGGGCGCCTGCAACTGGATCTGCCCGAAGGGTGCACGCACCACGCCATCGATGGTGATGTCGTCGGCCTTCAGGGTCAGGCGGCCACCGGCCGACAAAGGTGGAGGTGACGAGGCCTCACCGCCCTGCACAGTCAGGCGCTTGACGCCATCGCCGCTCAGGCTCACGGTGTAATCCGTGGCCGTGGCCACGTTCACCTGGGGTGCCTCCAGCACCACCGTTTGGGCGCCAATGTCCAGTTGACCTTGTCGGCGCTGGGCCGACAGGGCATGGAAGCGGATTTCCTCACGGGCCTTCAGGTTCAGCTGCTGTGCGCCCTGGGTCGTGTGCGTGCCCGAGATGTCCAGCACGCCCGCCTGCAAGGTGATCTGACCCGCGCCGCCGGTGGCAGCAGCCGGGGCCAAGAGCTGTGTGTTCGTGCGGGCCAGTCGACCTGCGGCCGACCAGAGCGCTTGGGCTCCTTCGCGCACGGCCAGCGTGGGGGCGTCCAGCGTCATGTCGCCAGCCACGGCCAAGCGCACGTCACCCACGGCCGCGATCTCGTCGGTGGACGACAAGACCACGCGGGCAAAGCCCCCTTCCTGGATGGCATCGGCCGAGACGCGCAAAGCCCCCGGGGTGATGGCGTCAGTCACCGCAGCCTGCTGCACCTGCAGGCTGGCGGTGGGCCAGCGCGTGCTGCCACCGTCGTTGATTGAAAGCTGAAGCGTGCCGCCTTGGGCGGTGTCGGCGCCCGCTCTGGCCTGCAAGGTACCGGCCAGGCTGGAGCCCGCCGCACCCACATTGATGTTGATCTGGCCGCCGTTGGAGGCCATCGTCTGGCGCTGGGTGCGAACCACACCGCCCGCCCCCAGTGTTTGAACGTCCAGGGCCGACTGAGCGCCATTGGCCAGCAGTTGGGCTCCTTCGCGCAGCTCAATGGGCGTGGTGGCGCCCAGGCTGCTGGGCACCTGCACCGTGATCTGCCCACCGCCCAGCACCTCGCCAGCCCGCTGCCCGGCGAGGTTGTTGGGCGACAACAGCGTGGTGCCGGACACATCGAGCACGGCCGTTGAGCCCAAACGGTAGGTGCCTTGCACGCGGCTGTCCACGGCGGGCGTGCTGTCCAGGCCCACCAGTTCGGTGGTGATGCGGCCACCCGCTGCCTTGACCGAGCCGTCCACCATCAAGGATTTGCCACCGCTCAGGGTGACGGCACCGCGCGCACCGGCGTCGATCTGGCCACCGGCTTGCAAGGTCAAGGCGCCGTTGAGATCGCTGCTGGCCACCGACACGTTGTCGGCATACCCAGACGAGCGGATCGCCAGCGAACGCACCGGGCTCATGGTGTCGGGCAGCACTTGTGCCTGCACGCGGGTGGCCAAGACGCTGCCCGTGGCCGCGTTCAACAAACTGGGTTGAGCCAACCAGCGCGACACCTGGGGGGCGATGCGCGCGCCCTCATGTACCGTCAAGCGGCGCACGCCATCCAGGTCGAACTGGCTGAAGCCCCCCTGGTTGAAGAAATCGCTGCCCAGCACCAATCCATCTGGAGCCGTCACATTCGAAGACGACGAGCCCACGATGTCAATCTCACCCACCCTCAAGGTGAGTTTGCCCGTGCGGGCATCGCCCACGTCGTTGAAGGCCCGCACCACCGTACCGGCCAGGGTGTAGCCGCTCAGTTCGGCCCCCAGGTTGACAGCGTCGAACTGCCCGGCGCGTGCGCCAGCCTCGGTGTTGGCCACCACGCTGATGTCGCCAGCGCGGGTGCCCCGGATGCTGTTGTTGGCCAAGACGGTAGCGCCACCCGACACATCGATGCGGGTGCCCGACTGCAAGTCCACACCCGCCGCCGAGCGCAGACTGACGCTGCCACCCGCCACGGCGTTGCCCACCGAGGCACCATCGCGCCGTTGATTGACCACATCCCCCGCCACATCGATGCGGCGGCCCTGAGCCAGGGTGATCCCACCCGCCTCAGGGTCAGCCACCTGCAAAGACGCGGTAGAGATGCTGACCGATGCGCCCGCCCCGGTGATGTCGCCGCCCAGGTAAATGCCCTCTGCCCCGCCCGCTTGCAGGCTCAGGCTGCCGCCACGTTGCAGGCGCAGATGCGCCCCGTCGTCGATGTGGATGCCACCCGCGCTGCTCACCGTGAGGCTGCCTGCACCGCTGGCATTGAACCAGGCGGCCGACACGCTGCTGCGCTCAGGCAAGGCCGCGCCCAGTGGATCAACCCACAAGGTGGAGGTGCTTGCAGGTGTACCGGGCACGCGAACGCTCAAGCCCTGGAGCAGGTTACCCTGGGTGCTCAAGCCCAGGCGCACAGAAGCCTGGGCCGCGCGGGCGTCCACGCCAGCGCGTTGCCGCTCGCCTTGTTGCACGTTGGCACGCACCTGGCCATCCAGCGCCATCGCCGGGGCGTGCACCACCAAGCGACCGCCATCCGCCCCTTGGGTGTAGCCGGCCTCAACGCGTGCGGTCGAGGCCACGGGCGAGGCCACCACGCCGTAACGGGTGGCGTCGGTCTGGGCCTTGCCCGACACAGCCACCACCTGCACAGTGGTGCGCGCGGTGTTCACGCTGTAGGTCTGGCCATCAGCTCCCAGCAAGCGTGTGGGGTTGACCACCGCCTCGGTGAATCGCACCTGACCACCCGACACATCCACCGTGCTGCCTTCTTGCATCAACACGGCCCCGGTGGCCACCAGGTTCACCTGACCGCCCTTGGCCATGCGTTCGCCGGCGGTTGTCTGGATGCTGTCCTTGTAGCCCTGGTGGGTGGCGGCCTCCAGCACAGCGGGCGCACTGCGGGTGTCGTAAGTGACCTTGGTGTTCAGCAGTGCGCCTTCTTTGAGGAAGGGATTGCTGGCCAGATCACCATTGCGGATGAACTCGGTGGTGACGAAATGGCGCGCCACCGAATCCACGGTGTCGGTGGTGCCCGACACGTCGATGGTGGCACCCGCCCCCATCACAAAGCGCCCCTCGGCTGCCGCAGTGCCTTGGTAAGCCACGTTGGCAGCACCCAGCGTATCGTAGTTGGGTGTGGCCTCGGCGCGCACATTCACATTCGCGGCGGGCGCCTTGACTTGCGCACCCGCCAAGCCATCACGGGCTCCTTCCATGACAATGGTCTGACCATTGAGCTCAATGCGGGACATCGTGGTCTGAACCGAGCCGCTGGCCTTCTGGCTGTTGTCGGGCGTGATGTCGATGCGGCTGCCTGCCTCCAGCGTCAAACTTCCTGCAGACTGTGCCCGAACGGCCTCGTTGCCCTGCACCCCCGACCGTGCCAGCAAAAACACCGAGCCATTTTCTTGCACGGTGGTGGTGGCACGGATGCGTCCGCTGTGCCGCACGGTGTGGGCCATCAGGGTGGTGTTGCCCCGCTCCGTCATGATTTGTCCGAGGTTGTTGACCTCGCCCGTGGCGTTGTCCACTTCGAACAGAAAACCCCGCAAAACGGGCAGGTTGGCATTCACCTCTGAGGCGTACAGCTTGGGCTCCTGATCAGGCGTCTTGATGTACACCGCCTCGCCACCCAGCAGCGCAGCCTGGCCGCCTTCGACCGACACGGTGCCCCGGTTCTCTACTTTGCGGGCCATCAGCCACACACGGCCACCTGAGGGCGTGATGATGGTGGCGTCTTTGTCCACCAGCACATAGTTATCGGGGTGGTCAAACGTGACCAATCCGTCGTCTGACAAATCTTGCCAGCGGAAGGTGGCATTGTTGGTGTTGATGGTGCTCAAACCATTGAGGAAGACCTCATCACTCACGTCCAGCGTGGAGGCCACCAAGCCCTGCACGTTGACTTGAGCACCCTTGCCAAACAACACGCCATTGGGGTTGATCAAGAACACATTGCCATTGGACTTGAGCTTGCCGTGGATCTCGCTGAGCTTGGTGCTGCCCACCACGCGGTTCAAGGCTGAAGAGCCCGAACCCGCCTGCATGTCGATCTCAAACGTGGCCGAGGAACCAATGTCGAAGGACGACCAGTTGTAGATGCCTGAGCGGCTGGTTTGCACCAGCTTCATGGTCACACTCTGCAACTGTCCCTGCGCGTCGCGGAACTCCACCTTGGGGCCGAGCACGCTGTTCTGCCCTGTGGGCTGGAAGGTGAAGGTTTTGCCACGGATGGTGCGCACGCCTTGCAAGGGCTCAGGCAACGTGAACTGCCCGGGCGCTGCCAACGCCGACTGCCCCATCAGCACCGCTGCGGCCGCACCCGCCAGCGGACTGAAGCGCCAGCGGGACGCTGATCGGGTACCTGCCCAGCGCATCAGGCGCTGCGTGAAGCTGCCACGGCGGGCCTGGCGATGGGCCGGCCGGCGACGGATCAGAGAGCTCAAAGTGACAAACATGGCAGACCTCGTACAGCAGAATCAAAACTCGAACACCAGGCGGGCGTGAACGCGCGGATCACCCTTGCGCGTCGCGGCAGTGGCCCTCAAAGGCCAGGCCACATCCAGACGGGCCGACAGCGTTTGCCACAGCTTCAGGCTGAGGCCCAACCCAGCCCCCGCCAAGGTGACCGGAGCGTCGTCGGCGCTGGGGTTTTGCACCCGCACGTGGCCGGCTTCCAGGTAGCCATGCAAGCGCAACTCGGTCAGAGCTGCGCGCCAACTGTCCTGGGGGCCCCCGCCCCAGTTGGGGCTGCTGACTTCCAGACCGACGTGAGCACCGGAATCACCCAGCAGCTCGGCCTCGTAGTAACCACGAACGCTGTCAACTCCGCCAATGGAGAACTGCTCGGCGCCCACCAAAGGCTGGTTGGCCGCTTGCAGGCCCATGCGCCAACGGGCATCCATGCCCCACCACAGGGGGTGGCTGTGGGTGGCATCCAGCCTGACCGCAGCAAAGCTGCCATCGCCTTCTTCACGCTTGCAGCCAAACTGGTCTTCGGGCCCCACGCAATCCACCTCGCGACGCAATACGCCTCGCAGGGCAAAGGTGCCGCTCACCTGCACGGTGGTGGTGGCCTCGCCATGCTGCACGACGGCGGTGTAGTCCAGGCCCAAAGGCATGTAGCGCAAGGGGCTGGACAGGCTGCTGGCGTCTCCGGCCGTGATGCGCTCTCGGTTGTTCTTGTAATCCACGCCCAGGCTCAAGGTGTGGAACAAGCCCGGCGATGGTGGCAAAGACCACTGCCGCTTCAGCGACACGTTGAAGCCCTTGCCCACCACATTGCTGCCGCCGATGGGCTGCACGAAACTGTCAGACACCAACAGTGACGCTTGCCATGCATCACCACCCGGCAAGGGTACCTGGTAGCTCAAGCCCAGGGCCTTGCTTTGCGACGTATCTTGGGGCGTGACGATGCCGATGAACGACAGGCTGTGATCGGCCTGGAACAGGTTGCCGTAGGTGCCTGTGACTTGAAGGCGCAGCGGATCAGTGAACTGGACCTGGCGGTTGTTCAGCTCTACCGAGAACGACAGGGGCAACTGATCGCTGACCTTCAACTCGGCCTCGACCGTGCCCGGCAGCGGCCCGGGCCGCAGAATGGGCTGCACGCGGCGCTCTTCCGTCCGGTTGACCTCGGCCAACTGCGCCTGCACCACGTTGAAATTGGGCACCTTGCCAGCTGCCAGCTCGCTGACCACAGCGCGGATGCGACCCTGGTCGTAGTAACGTGATTCGGTCACCTTGAGCCGGCTGACCTGGCCTTCGAGCACGCGCAAGCGCACCACGCCTTCACGCACCTCCTGCTCTGGCAGGTCCACGAACACTGTCACATAACCAGCATCCTGGTAGGCCTTCTCCAGGGCCGCGCGGGCACCCTCCACATCAGCCACGGTGCGTGCTGGGCCCAGATGCGGGGTCACCGCCCGCTCGACCGCCATCACCGGCAACACGGTGTTGCCTTCGATCTCGTACTCGAACACGTCAAAGCGGTTAACGATGGGCGCTTCGGCGCTGACTGAACCGTTGACCGGTGCTGATGCTGACGGCGTGGACTCGCTGGCTTGAACCAGAGACGACCCCAGGGCACCAGACAAGAACAGGCAGCCCAGGGCCATGCGGCGGAGAGGAGTGGAACAGTGAATGCTCATGGTGGCCGCGAGTGTGACCAGCCACGGTGAAACCCCGATGGGAACCCATGAGCCGATCAGACCATGACCACCCGAGTGGGTGGTCACCGACATGATCGAAATGCCTCACGAACGGTCATGAAAAAGCCCGACAGGCGCGAGGCACTGCCGGGCTGGGGCGCCGGGACTTCAGGCCCCGGCATCACGATGCGTGATTACTTGACGATGGTCAGCACGTCCGACACGTTCGGGCGGGTGACGCGACCGCAGAACTTGTCTTGAGCGGTTTCGCCGGGTGTGCCTGCAGCCTTGAAGCTGAACGTGGCGGGGCAGTCAGCAGCGGTCGGCAGGGTCAGCACGCCAGCCTGGTTGGCAGCCGACAGGCTGTTCAGGTTGGTCGACTTCTGCGCGGCGTTGGTGAAGTTCACCATGAAGGCGCGGCCGGCGGCCGAGTTACCCGTCTTGGCCACTTGCACGGTGGACTCGAACAGGTACTCGTAAATGCCACGCTTCATGTTGTCGCGGGTGGGCTCAACGCCGTCGATCTTGACGAACTTCCAGGCGGCGGTTTCGGCGTTCTCCAGCGAGATGTGGCCGATGGCGAAGGCGCCCTTGGTGTTGGCTTCGGTCAGGCAGGTGCGCACGTTGCCGGTGGACGAGCCTTCGTACACCATGATGCCGCCAGCATCCTTGGCCACGTTGGCGATGGCGTTGGGGAACTCGGAGTTGTCAGCGTTCGTGGCGGGGATGAGCGAAGAGCCATTGGCACCGTACTCCAGCCAGAAGCGGTTGGCCGAGGTTTGGGTGCCCGAACCATTCACACGACGGCAGATGTTGATCTGCGTGCGGTCACCGATGTTAGCCTCAGACAGCAGGGGCGTCCAGCCCAGACTAGGGTCGTAGGTGTTGGACAGCATGTTGCTGATCACGGTCTTGGGCACCGAGGGGCGGCCGGTGGTGCCTTGCTCAGCTTGCAGGGCCTCGTACAGCGGCTGCGACACGGCCAAACCAAACCCAATCTGCAGCACGCCACGCACCTGTTGGAAGTCGCTGTTCGACACGTTGGGGTTACCCGAGAAATCGATGGGGCTCAGCGGGCGATTGGCTTCAGGGTTGAAGCCAATGGGCGACACATCGGACACACCACCGTCAGGGCGGCGCTGAGCAATGGTGTTGCACACCTTGGTGGTCTGGTTGCAGTTGGCGGCGCTGACGTTCAGGAAGGGCATCAGGCTGTTGGTGGCCACGGGGAACACACCGTTGCCCGAACCGCCTTCGTCCGACTTCTGGAACAGCACCTTGCGGTTGTTGTAAGCGGCGCCGAAGTCGTTGTTGGAGCCCACCAATTCGCAAGCGTAGGCCTTGACGATGTTGCCATCGACCGACTCGCCGGCGAACAGGTTCTTGTTGTTCAGGTAGATGTTGAGGGTGCCGGGCTTGCAGTTCTGGGTGAACAGACCGCCGATGGTGCCCGACAGGGCGGTGGCGCCCGACATGGTCACTTCCAGCAGGGTGCCAGCCGAGCGGGCGGCGTCGATGTCAGCCAGAGACAGGGCGTGAGCCTGACCAGCGAAGGCGGCCACAGCGGCCAGGGAAACAATGCGGAGCTTCATGGGATACCTCAGGGGGTGACGAAAAGGGAGCAGGGGAGCTGAGCAGGCCAAGCCCGTTGAGGCCTGCCCCACTCAGCATTCAAGCGATTACTTGGCAGCGCGACGGCGGGCTGCAATGCCGGCCACGGCCAGACCAGCGATCACCAGGGCGTAGGTGCTGGGCTCAGGCACAGGAGTCACAGCGAAGGTGTAAGAACCGGCTTGTTGCTTGAACGACGCAACACCAATTTGCTCGCCGATTGCCATTTCAAACGCACGGGTGCTGCTGCGGACAAAGTCCCACAAGGCTGTTTCGCCACCCAGCACGTTACCGGTGTCTTGGAAAGAGCCGTTACGGAGGTCAGGGCCCAAGGAATCCAGGAAGTAGGCCTGGCCATCCACACCTTCAACAAACACACCGGAGGCATTGGCCACACCGGGACCGCTCAAAAATTGGTTCAATTGAGGATTCAGGTTGGCAGCATCAAGATAGTTGGCCTTGATGTTGTTCATGGCCGTACGCATGGCGCCATTCGTGACCAGCGATGCATCGCCACTCACCGTGGTGATCATGGTGATTGCCGTAGCGGGCACGCCCGAGTTGTCGCCACCAAAGAAGGTCCAGCTCATGTCGTTGGCACCAGCGGCGTTGTAGATGCTCAGGAAGGTGTCGAATGCACCATTGCCGTCCATGCTCCAGGATTGGAAGGGGTTGGCACGGAAGTCCGCCAGCATGATGCCGGTGTCAAACAGGAACGACGCGCCAGCTTGCTTGCTGTACACGGTCAGGGACATTTCACCACCCTCGGTTGTCGAGGTGGGGTGCAACACGTTGGCAGAAGCCACACCAGCAGCGGCCAGGGCCACGGCGGCAGCGATCATTTTCAATTGGTTCATTTGCTCTCTCCGGATAGATCAAAGTTAGGGCTTTGTCACCGGGCAGCACAACGGGCCTGCCCAGCACCGGTGGCAGTGTGTTCATCGGCCATGACAGGCGTTTGGTGTCCAAACCTCCTGGGATTAGTCCGAATGGCACGATCAAACTGACAACCGCCACCCGAAAACCACTGTGGGCTGGGTATGTGACAGATCGCTCTGTCAGGCAGGCCCCCAAACAGTCCCGAACGGACTACGCCATGAGCCATAGAGCACACAGCCAGAAGTAGAGATCGTCCGAAACACCCCCCTCTATCCACGGGGGGATCAGACAAGAGCCATTCGCCAATCAGTGCGGCGTGTGGCCGTCGAGGCGCTCGTCCAGATCCGATGCGCCCAGCATGTCCTGGGTCATGGCAATCGCTACCGCCTGCGCCCGGTTGCTGGCACCCAGCTTGCGCAGGATCTTCTGCACGTGGTTCTTCACCGTCAGGGCGCTGATGCCCAGCTTCACACCGATCTGCTGGTTGCTCATGCCGTCGCGCACCCACTGCAAGATCTCGCGTTCGCGGATCGTGATGGGCGAGGGGCGTGGACCGGGCAGGCTGGGCGCAGAGTTGTTGGTGCGCAGAGGCAGCATCTGCCGCTCTGTCACGCACACACGCTGGTATGCCGCGTGCATGCAAGGCAAGAGCATGTCCAGCGAGGCCAGGTGCTGGGCACCGGCCTCGGCACCCTGCCGCGCCAGCACGAAAAAGCTTTCCACCTCATCGGGCCGCCCGGGGCGGGTATGCCCATGCACCAGCAATTGGCGGTAGCCAGCCTGGTGCAAGCGGTGCAACACCGGGTGGTGTTCGGCCATGGCATCCAGGGCGACCGCGGCCGCGCTTTGGCGGGCACTGTCCCACAGGGCCACCAGCGAGCGCACCCAGGCGGGGGGCTGCTCCACCAACTGGTTCACGGCGCCCTCAGGCAGGGGGCGGCTGTTGAACACGTCAAACACGAGGTCGCGGGCTTCGCGGTCATAGAAGCCGCACACCAGCAGATCGTGGGGCAGCCAGCGTTGCAGGTCGCCTTGCGTCCACACGAAGAACTGGTGTCGCCGATGAACCTGGGGCACCGCCTCCATGAGCCGCATCAGGCCTTCGGGGTACGCGACATCAGTGAAGGAGGATGACATGGTGCATGGGTGGAATGGACTGTGGCAGTCTAGGGAGCCGGCATGACGGTTTGTTGACGCTGCATCCCATTCGACACATTCAGCGGCGCGGGCGCAGGGCCGCCTTTGGGCGCATCGGCCAGGAAGCGCCATTCGTCAAATTGGCTGACGCCCTTGGGTGCCCGCAGGGGCGTCAGCCGCGACAGGCTGTACACCCCCCGGATGCCATCGCCTTCGCGCACCAGCCCCCATGCCCCGCCCGTGACCGGATCGGGCCAGGCTTGCCGCAGGTGGCGCACCACTTGGCCACTGCGTTCGTCAGTCAATAAAGCCTCCAGCGAACGTGGCCAGGGCGACTGGCCTGGGCTGACGGGCACGGCCGCGTAGGCCGTGATGGCGGCCTGGATCTGCTCGGCCCGAAACACCATCTCGATTTCGCGCTCGCGCTGGGCTTGATGGCGCCAGGCCGTGCTGGCGGCCATCAGCACCACGCCGCTCAGGGCAATCCAGCCCAGAAGCATCAGGTAGCTGAAACCCCGCTCAGGGCGTGCAGGCTGGCAGGCCTCACCACGCGGCATAGGGCACCCCGTTTTGCCCCCGCCCCAAGGCGCCGCTGCGTACATCGGCCATGCCGCCGGCAATGACGCTGTTGGCCGGTGGCGGCAACATCTGCCAGCCATCGCGGCTGCCAGTGATGGGATCTTCAGGAATGTGCCGCAGGTAGCCCGACTGCACCAGTTGCTGCAAGGATTCGGGGTACTGGCCCCGATCGGCCGTGTACTTGTCAATGGCATCGCGCATGACATTGAGCGAGGTGCGCAAGGTGGCCTCACGGGCGTTGTCCACGGTGCGCACATACCGTGGCGCCACGATGCTGGCCAGCAGGCCGATGATGGCCAGCACCACGATCAACTCGATCAGTGTGAAGCCTCGGCGATGATTCATTCGGGTCATGGCATCACCATTGTCGATACGGCGTGCCATCCAGGCCCACCCCGTCGGTGCGCGAGTACACATCAAACACATCAGCGCCCGGCGTGGGCGCATCAGGCGGGCTGGCATAAGAGCGCAGGCCCCAGGTCTGAACGGCGGGCAACTGGCGGTCGGCAAAGGGGTCGCGCGGCAAGCGCCGCAAAAAATAAATGCGGGGCTTGTTGGCCTGGGTGATGTCGGGCACGCCCTCGACCAGCACCTGCAGGCTGGGCGGGTAACCCGTGTCGCCCTCGCGCTTCTCGATCCGACCGGCATCCCAGGCGGCTTTGTAGTCGTCAATGGCCAGGCGCAAGGTGCGCAAGCCCAGTCGCAGTTCGGCCTCTTGCGCACGGCGTTGCTGCAGGCTGGCTAAGGGCATGGCCGCGCTGGCCAGGATACCCACCAGCATGACCACCACGACCATCTCGATCAGGGTGAAGCCGCGTGGTGCACGAGCCCTGGGCCATCGCATGGCGTGCACCTCAACGTCCCGACCCACCGGCATCATCCTGGCCGGGGGCTGCATCCGCATCGTCATCGGGGCTTTGAGGGCCACCGGGGGTGGCCGGGTCTGGCGTGCCTGCCTCGGGCGCAGCCACGGCATCCTTGCCCACCACGCGCACACGCCACACGGCCGAACCATCCTCCAGCGCGATGGCGCTGTCCATCGACGGCGCGCCTTCTTTCACGCGCAGCATGATCACCTGCTCGCCCTGGGGCGGCACTTGAATCGCCACACGCGCCGCGCCGCCACCAGCCATGGACTCGAACACCACAGTGTCCACCAGCAGGCCGGTGTCCAGCGGCTGGCTGCCCGGGTTGCGCACCGTGAGCTGGATGCTGCTGCCCGCCATGGCCTGTTCGGGCCCGCTCAGGCTGACATTCGATGGCGCACCACTGTTGAGCGCACGCCCGGCGGCATCAGCGCCGGCCGACCGTGCCATGCGCTGGCCGGCACCACCGCCAGGCGCCGAGCCCGCCACCCCGGCCGACAAGGCCATGGGCCGCGCCCCGGGTTGGGCCTCGGTGCCTGAGGGCAACAGGCCTGCGGCCACCGGGGGCTGTACCAGGTTGCGCACGATGCGCGGCGTGACCAGCAAGACGATCTCAGTGCGCTCGATGCTGTCGTTGCGGCTGCCGAACAAGCGGCCGGCCACGGGCAACTGATGCAACACCGGCAAGCCCGAAGAGTTGCGGATGTCCCGGTCATTGATCAGGCCGGCCAGGATCTGGGTTTCGCCATCACGCAGGCGCAACGATGTGCTGGCCTGTCGGGTGCCCACCTGGTAGGCGATGGAGCCCTGGGGGCCCGTGATCTCACGGGTGATGCTGCTGACCTCCAGCGCGACCTTGATGGTGACGTCGTTGTCCAGTTGCACCTGGGGCTCGATCTCGAGCTTGAGGCCCACGTCCAGGTAACTGACCGAAGCCGACACGCCCACGTTGGCCGTGGAGGTGGTGGTGAACACGGGCAGCTTCTCGCCCAGCAACACCTTGGCCTTCTCGCGGTTGCGGGCTCGGATCTTGGGGTTGGCCAGCAGGTTGGTCGCACCCGAACTGGCCTTGAGGTTGGCAATGGCCAGCGGATTGGGGGCATACCAGCGCAGGTCGCTGCTGGACGTGATGGGCGCGGTGCTGCCGGGCACGCCGTAGTTGAGCAGCTCAGGCCACTTCAGGCCGATCTGATCGAGCTTGCTGGACGATACCTCCATCACTTCCAGCTCCAGCATGACCTCGGGCTCGGGCAGGTCCACACTCTGCACCAATTGCTCGACCAGGCGCATGACCTCGGGCGTGTCGCGCACCACCAGCAGGTTCAGGCGCTCGTCCACGTAGATGTCGCGGCTCTTGGCCACGGTGCGTACCATCTGCTGCACCTGCTTGGGGTCGGCATTGACCAAGTAAAAGGTGCGCGTGACGGTGTCGAGCAGATCACGGGCCTTTTGCTGCGTGTTGGGAAACACGAGCACGGTGTTGTCGTTGAGCAGCTTGTGGCCCAACTGCTGGGTGCTGGTGATGAGGCGCAAGGCGTCGTCCACCGTGGTCTTGCGCAGGTAGAGCGTCACCCGTGCGTCCCCGCGCACATCCTTGTCGAACACGAAGTTCACATCGGCGGCCTTGGCCAGGGCTTCGAACACCGTGCGCAGGGGTGCCTCACGAAACTCCAGCGTCACCACCCGCTGCGCGGTCTTCAAGCCCAGGCCGGCCTGCTGACGGGTCTGGGTTTCGCGCAGGGTGTCGATACGGGCCAGCAGGCTGCGCGCCTGCGGCTGCTGCGGCGATTCGCCCAGCACGGTGCGCAGGGCCCACTCGGCCTGGGGCCACTGCTGGCGCGCCATGGCCTGCTCGGCCTCGGTCAGCAAGGTCTGCAGGCGCTGCTGCCGCTGCACATCGGCCTGCAAGGTGGCTGTGCGTGGGTGCTGGGGGGCCAGGGCTTGTAGGCGGCTCAGCACCTGCTGCGCTTCATCCATGCGTCCCTGCTGCCGGGCGGTATCAGCCTGCAGGGCCAACTGGTGCACGGTGGCCTCGCGTTGTTTGAACCAGGCCATGCGCAACTCGGCATGCTCGGGGCTGGATTTCAGGGCGCTGTTGAGGTGCTCCAGCGCTGCTTCGTGCTGGCCGGCCAGCGCCATGTCCTGGGCCTCGCGGATGGCCGGGGTGGCGCAGCCCAGCACACTGACGGTGACCAGCACCAGCAGGCCCCGGTGCAGCATGTGTCGCCACGGGGCCTGGGGCAGCTGTGCAGCAGGCGGTGGTGTATGGGGAAACATCGCAATCATGGCAGGGTGACCGTCTGGGCTTGGCCCAGCGGCAGGTAAGTCAGTTGCAGGGCTCGGGCCTGGATGCGCTCGATGCGCCAGGTGTTCTCGATCACGTCACCCGCGCGCACCACCCACACGCCACGCGGGCTCTGCAGCACCGCGCGCTGCACGGCAGGCACGCCGGGCGCTGGCTCGTCGTCCAGGCGGCCCACCCAGGTGTGTGGAAAGCGTGGCGCCACCGGGGCGGGCGGGGTCTCGGCCTGTCGGGTGGCGCGTGGCGGGGGCGGTGGCTCGGCCACCAGCCACAGCGGTGGCGTGCGGCTGCTGGCGGGGGCCGATAAGCGGGCCTGAAGCGCATCGCGCTGGGCCATGGCCTGAACCAGAGCCTGAGAGGCCGCCGGGCCGGTGGCGGCAGAGGGTGTGGCGCCTGCTGCAGACACGGGCGCGCGGGCGGTGCTGGGGTTGCCGGCCTGGGCCGACCGTGGTGCGGGCTCGGCCAACAGGTCGGAGGCCTCTGTCGCGCCCTCATCGGTGGATTGCCATTGCAGCCAGACGGTGGCGGCCAACACGGCGCCCAGCGCCCACAACAGGCGCGGGTTCATGGTGCCCCCTCCTGACCGCGCCACCACAGTGACAACCGGATCTGGGCCTTGACCTCATCACTGCGGGGATCTGCCCGCTGCAGATCGATGCCATCGATGCTCAGGCCTGGTACCTGCTGCAAGGCCTGCACCCAGGCACGCAGATCGGCGTACGAGGCCTGGACAGGAAACTGCATGCGCTGACGCCACAGCCCGTGACCATCAGTCACGATGGGCACCCAGGCTTCGCGCTGGGCTTGGGATTGCATGGACGTCAACGGCACCCCCACGGCTTGAGCGTGCCGCCAGACCTGGGCCTGCAAGGCTCGGCGCTCCGAGGCCGGGGGCAGGCTGTTCCAGAGGTCTTGCCAGGCGGCTTGCGGGGTTCGCTGTGTGGCAGGCTGATCGCCCAGCGCAGGTTGGATGCTGGCCTGGCGCAAGACCGCCCGCAAGCGATCGGCTTCTTGCAAGGCCAGCTCGGTGCGTTCGGCCTGTGCAGGCGCCTTGAACTGCTGCGCCCACAGGGCGCCTGCCATGCACAGCAAGCCCAGCAAGCCAGGCACACCCAGGCGTTGGAGGGGGCGTGGCCAGTGACGCATCATGAGCCGCCCTCCGCCCGCATGGGCGCCTGGGCCTGCACGCGCCACACCAGCGTGCCCCAACGGGTGTCCACCGATTCAGACAGGCGCTCACGCGATTGCAGCTCGGCCTGCGGGCCCAGGGTGGACAACCACACCAGGGGGCTTTCATCATCGCGCGACCAGCCTTGCAGGCGCACCATGGGCCTGCTGGCGTCCGACACGCCCGCGACAGGTGACCAGGCCTCCAGATCCAGCGACCATTGGGTCAGGATGATGCGCTGCTCGGCCGCCACCAAGGCGCTGTGGTCCAGCTGTGCCGACCAGTCCACCGACCACCAGGCCGCGAGCTGTGCAGCACGGCGCCAACCCGCGTCGTCCAGCGCGGGTGCAGCGGCCTTGGCATCGACGACAGCACCAGACTTGGCCGCGACGGGCGGTGAGGCCTCGGCAGCCGCCAAGCGCTGTTGCGCACGCATCAGTCGCGCCACCTCGTCTTCGGCGGTCTGCAAGTCCATGTTCGCCTGCTGCTGGTGTTGCCAGGCGTGCAGCGCCATGGCCATACCCAGCGCGAGCAGGGCCCAGCCCCAGACCGAGGTGCGCCAACGCGGCCCGACCACGTCCAGTTCGTCCAGCCAGGCATGGCTCAGGCCCATGACGCACTCCCTGCAGTGGTGGATGCCGCCACGGGCTCAGACCACAGCGCCGTCAGACGCCAGCCTGCGGCGGCAGACGTGCCTGCCCCGGCATGGCGTTGCCAGCGCGCGCGGGTATGCCAATCGCCATCGCTCCAGCCTTGTTCGATCTCGTCGGGCTGAGAGGACGCTGACGACGCTTCAGCCGGCACCAACGCCAGAGCTGGCAGCGCTTGGGCCATCTCAGGCCCCCACCACGGACCCATGCGGTCGATGCGCACCTGGTGCTGAGCGGCCAGGCGCTGCACGCCTTCCACCAGGACTCGCGGCATGGCCGTGACCAGGTGCAGCTGGGCACCCACCGGCGCGGCATGCACCTGGCGAACCACCCACTCGTCGGCCAGCTGGGGCTCGTCCAGCTCGAGCACAGTCAGCCAGGTGTGCAAGGCATGCTGCCAGCCCTCGGCCGGGCTCAGCGCCGGGCTCAAGGCCTGGGCCTGCACCCAACGCGAGGCCACGCCCAGCTCATACACCGCCCCGGCCTGCGCGGCAAACTCGGTCTGCACCTGAGCCAGGGCCTCGTCCACCGTGGTACAGCCCACGCCCACCCGCCAATGGCGAGGACGCCAGTGGGTGCACACGCGGCGCCACAGGGTGGGCGCGATGGCGCGCCAGTGCAAGGTGGTGCCCATGGTCATTCCACCAGGGTGACGCGGTTGAGCTCGTCCACCGAGGTCTCGCCGCGCAGCACACAGGCCAGTGCGGCCTCGCGCAGATTGCGCATGCCATGGGCACGGGCGTGGGCCTTGAGCTGGGTGAGCGGGGCCCGCGCCACGATCATGTCGCGCAGGGCGTCGTCCATCAGCAGCACCTCGGTGATGGCCTTGCGGCCCCGGTAGCCCGTGCCCCGGCAAGCCGGACAGCCCACGGCACGCATGAAGCGGCCCTGCGCATCCAGCGGCACCTGAGCCTGCTGACGTTCGCCGGGCGTCAAGGCATGCGGCTGCGCACAGTGGGGGCACAAGCGGCGTAACAAGCGTTGCGCCACCACGCCGTTGAGCGCCGAGACCATGTTGTACAGGTCCACCCCCATGTGCATGAAGCGACCCACCACATCGAACACATTGTTGGCGTGGATGGTGGACAGCACCAGGTGCCCTGTCAGCGCGGCCTGCGAGGCGATCTGGGCGGTTTCCGCGTCGCGGATTTCGCCCACCATGACCCGATCAGGGTCGTGACGCAGGATGCTGCGCAAACCCCGCGCGAAGGTCAGGCCCTTCTTCTCGTTCACCGGGATCTGCACGACACCAGGCAGTTGGTATTCCACCGGGTCTTCGATGGTGATGATCTTGTCGGCACCGTCGTTGATCTCTTGCACCACGGCATACAGCGTGGTGGTCTTGCCGCTGCCGGTGGGCCCCGTCACGAGCAACAGGCCATAGGGCTTGCGGGCCAGGCGACGCACCACCTGGGCATCGTCGTGCTCCAGTCCCAGGCCTTCCAGGCTCAGGGCCTGGGCCTCGGTGGCCAGGCGGCTGCGGTCCAGAATGCGCAGCACGGCGTCTTCGCCGTAGCTGGACGGCATGATCGACACTCGAAAGTCCACATCGCGCGGGGCGACCTCGGCCGAGGCCTGTACGCGGCGCTTGAATCGGCCGTCTTGCGGCAGGCGGCGCTCGCCGATGTCCAGCTCGGCCAGTACCTTCAGGCGCGACACCAGTTGCTCGGCCACCTCGCGCGATCCCACATCACCCACGGCCACCATCACACCATCCAGCCGGTGGCGGATGACCATGCCCGTGGCGGTGGACTCCAGGTGCAGGTCACTGGCCTGGGCCTTCAGGGCATCGAACAAGGTGGCGTCCAGCAGCTTCACCACCGGGCTGGCCGCGCGGCTCAAGGTGTCGACCGACAGCGCCGCCAGGGCACCATCCACGGCCTCATCCACCGTGGCACCCACGGCCTCATCCAGCACACCCCGGGCCTCGAAGGCCTGCTCGCCCTCGGCCAGGCAGGCGTTCAGCGTGGCCTCGTCCACCCGCATCCAGCGCACCGCCTGCCCGGTGGCGCGGGCCACGGCCTCGCGCACCACGGGGCTGGGCTCGGTCACGGCCAGGGCCTGCCACACACCCTGATGCCGGCCCACGACCACGCGCAGGCGCAGCGCCTTGCTCAAGGGCCACACGGCCCAGTCGGGCACCAGGGGGTTGGCCTCGACGGGCGGCGTCACATCGACCACGCTGTGCAGCACCGCGCTCATTGAATCTGCTCCGCCACCTGGAAGATGGGCAGGTACATCAGCACCACGATGCCGCCAATCACCACGCCCATCACCAGCATCAGCACCGGGTTGACCACCTTGCCCACCCAGTCGGTGAAGCGGGCCAGCTCTTCGTCGTAGAAGTGCGCAGCGCGCTCCAGCATGGGGCCCAGCTCGCCGGTTTGTTCACCCACGCGCACCATGCGCACCGACACGGGGGTGACCAGTTGCTCGGCCTGCAAGGCCTCGGACAAGCGCTGGCCTTCGGCCACACGCTGGCGCGCCCGGTCCAGGGCTGGCCGCAGCACCGCGCCCATCAGCTCGGCCGATGAGCCCAGGGCCGACACCACCGGCACCCCGGCCTGCAGCAACAGCCCCAGCGTGCGGTACAGCGAGGCCAGCTCGATCAGGCGCAGGCGCTCGCCCACCACCGGTGCTTGCCACAGCCGCGCCCCCACCCACTGCCGTGTGGCTGGCAAGCGCGCAGCCCACACGGCCAGCGCCAGCACCACCACCAGGCCCATCAAGGCCTGCATCGGGTGCTCACCCAAAGCCCGGCCCAGCTGCAGCAGCAGGGCTGACAGCCAGGGCAGCTCGCCACCCATGCCGTCGTAGATCTCGGCAAAACGCGGCACCACGAACACCGTCAAAAAGCCAATCACCAGCAGGCTGGCGCCGATCAGGATCACGGGATAAATGGCCGCGCCCACCAGCTTGTCACGCAGGCCCTGCACCCAGGCCAGGTAGGCCGCATGCTGGCGCAAGGCCTGGGTGAGCTGCCCGGTGCGCTGCGCGGCCTCGATCGAGGCCACCAGCAAGGTGGTGAAGGCCTCGGGCTGCACGCGCATGGCCTGGGCCAGCGTCTGGCCCTCTGACAAGGCCACGCACAGGCGCGCCAGCACGGCCGCCACGGCGGCATCGCCTTCTTTTTCTTTCAGGGTCTGCAAGGCTTCGTACAGCGGGATGCCCGCATCCAGCAGCACAGCCAGCTCCTGGCAGAACAGGCGCCGAGGAAAGTCTCGCTGACGCTTCATCAGTCGCGCCGTCCACGGCGCCGAGGTCGGGGCAGATGGGCCCGCCTGCGTGGACTGCAGCCGGCGCGTGGATGAGGCCAAGGGGTTCATGCCCGTGCCCTCACCAATTGCTCACGTCGGCGTTTTCGCCATCACCGCCTTCACGGCCGTCCTTGCCCAGCGAGAACAGGTCGTACTCGCCATGCTGGCCCGGGTGGCGGTATTGGTAATCGCGGCCCCAGGGATCTTGGGGCGGGGCCTTGCGCAGGTAAGGGCCCCACCAACGGTTCTCGTCGGCCGGCTTGGTCCATAGCGCGTTCAGGCCCTGCTCGTTGCTGGGATAGCGGCCGGTGTCCAGGCGGTATTGGTCCAGCGCCTTGCCCAGGGCATCGATCTGGGCGGCCGCCGTCTTGGATTCAGACTTGCCGATCTGCTTGAAAAACTGCGGACCCACATAGCCCGCCAGCAGGCCGATGATGACCAGCACCACCAGCAACTCCAGCAAGGTGAAGCCCCGCTTGACCTGCCCGACAGGCGCGAGTTGGCCCCGCACCCGACCACGGGGCGCTGCACACACGAACATCTGAGATCCTTCCGGCATTACCCCACCACGGGGCATGCAATGGGCGTGATCCTATTGGCGCATCGCTGACAGCTTTGTGACAGGTGTCACGGCTTTACAGGGGCATGGCGTCCAGATGACACGGGGACCCCATGGTCTGCTTGCGCCATGTGCAACGCCATCACACCGTCACTGGTGCGCAGCAGCATGGCAAGCTCCTGACACCAACCCATGGGATCCGAGATGCTGACCCTTCGCCCTGTCATCCGCACCATCACCCTGGCCGTGGCCCTCACCACGGGCTTGAGCAGCCTGGCCCTGGCCCACGGCCACCGCCAACCCACCACCCAGGCTGACACCCCCATCGTCATTGGCCACCGGGGCGCCTCGGGTTATGTGCCCGAACACACCCTGGCCGCTTACTGGCTGGCCATCGAGCAAGGCGCCGACTTTGTGGAGCCCGACCTGGTGCCCACGCGTGACGGCGTGCTGGTGGCCCGCCACGAAAACGCCATCGCCATCCTCAACGCCGATGGCAGCATCAAGGAAGCCACCACCGATGTGGCCGAGCGCCCCGAGTTTGCCGACCGCAAAACCACGAAGGTGATCGATGGCGTCAGCATCACCGGCTGGTTCACCGAAGACTTCACCCTGGCCGAGCTGAAGACCTTGCGCGCCCGCGAGCGCATCCCGCAACTGCGCGTGGCCAACACCCGCTTCGACAACATGTTCGAAGTACCCACGCTGGACGAGGTGCTGCAACTGGTGGAGCGCGCCAACCAGACCCGCCGCCACGCCGCCTTTGCCAAAGGGGGCCTGAAGGCCATGCTGAAGGTCAAGCCCATCGGCGTGTACCCCGAGACCAAGCACCCCAGCTACTTCGACAGCATCGGCCTGTCGATGGAAGAGCCCCTGGTGCGCACGCTGCACCGCCATGGCTATGTGGGCCGTCATGCCGCCGCGTTCATCCAGTCGTTCGAGGTGAGCAACCTGCAGGATCTGGCCCGCATGACCAAGCTGCCCCTGGTGCAGTTGATCAGCAGCGCCGGCAAGCCTTATGACTTCGTCGTCAAGGGTGATGCCCGCACCTATGCCGATCTGGCCAAGCCCGAAGGCCTGCGCTTCATCGCCACCTACGCCCAGGGCGTGGGCGCCAACACCAGCGTGATGATCCCCTTGGTGGGCAGCCGCCTGGGCACCCCCACCCGCTTTGTGCAGGACGCGCATGCGGCAGGCCTGATCGTGCACGGCTGGACCTTCCGCGCTGAGAACGCCTTCCTGCCCAACGAGTTCGACAGCAGCGCCAACCTGGCTGATCTGGGCGACATGGCCGGGCAGGTGAAGGCTTTCCTGGCCCTGGGCATGGATGGCTTCTTCACCGACCACCCCTTCCTGGGCAAGCAGGCTCGCGACGCTTTTGTGGCCGAGCAGCGGTGAGCACGCGCCCGGCTTGATCGGGTTACGCTTGGGGGCATGGACCCACACCCTGCCCCCCTCACCCACCTGCTCTACCTGCACGGCTTTCGCTCATCGCCGCAGTCGTTCAAGGCGCGGATGATCGCCGCGCAGGTGGACGCGCTGAACCGGGCCTCGCCGCCCGAGCAGGCCATCACCTGGCTGTGCCCGCAACTGCCCCCCTCGCCTGACGAAGCCGTGGCCCAGGTGCTGGCCGCCGTGGCCGACTGGCCGCGCGAGCGCATGGCCATCATTGGTTCGTCGCTGGGCGGCTTTTACGCCACCGTGCTGGGCGAGCGCCTGGGCTGCCGCGTGGCCGTCATCAACCCGGCCGTGGCCCCGGCCCGCGACCTCGCCCGCTACATCGGCGAGCAAACCAGCTTTCACAACCCCGACGACCGGTTCTTCTTTCGGCCCGAGTTCGTGCCCGCCTTCGCAGCGCTGCACCCCTACCCCATCACCCGGCCCGAGCGCTACTGGGCGCTGATCGCCCAGGGCGACGAGGTGCTGAACTGGGAAGAAATGGTGGCGCACTACCCTCACACCACCATGACCGTGCTGCCGGGCAGCGACCATGCCGTCAGTGACTTTGCCGAGCACCTGCCGGCCTTGTGGGCCTGGCTGAGCGCCACCCCAGGCCATGGCCCCAAGAATGGGACAATACCGGTCTGACAAGACAGCAGACCCTGCCCCCATTCATGTACGCCCTGTTTGATGACGCTGGCAAGTTCCTGGCCGGCCGTGTGATGTCCGAAGCCGATGCCTCGATGCAGATCGAGCTCGACTCGGGCAAGCGCGTGAAGGCCAAAGCCGCCAACGTGCTGCTGAAGTTTGCCAAGCCGGCGCCTGCCGAGTTGCTGGCGCAGGCAGCCGCCCAGGCCAGCGACATCGACCTGGACCTGATCTGGGAGGTGGCCCCCGAAGAAGACTTCGGCTTTGACGAGCTGGCGCGCGAGTACTTCAGCGCCTCGGCCGATGCCGTGCAGCAGGCCGCCATGCTCATGCGCCTGTTCGACGCACCGCACTACTTCCATCGCCGGGGCAAGGGCCGCTTCAAGAAAGCGCCCGAAGACATCCTCAAGCAGGCCCTGGCCGCCATCGAGCGCAAGAAGCAGCAGGCCCTGCAGATCGCCCAGTGGGCGCAAGAACTGGCTGCTGGCACCTGCCCCGCCCCGATCAAAGACGAGCTCTACAAGATCCTGTTCAAGCCCGACAAGAACGGCCCCACCTACAAGGCCGTGGTCGAGGCCGCCAAGACCACGCAGCGCGCCCCGCTGGACCTGCTGAAAGACGCCGGCGCCATCGACAGCCCCTACCAGTTCCACTACAAACGCTTCTTGTTCGAGCACTTCCCCAAGGGCACGGGCTTCCCGGCCCTCGAGGCGCCGCCGGTCAAGGACGAGCTGCCATTGGCTTCGGTCCAGGCCTTCTCCATCGACGACTCGATGACCACCGAGATCGACGATGCGTTGTCGGTGCAGGGCCTGGGCACGGGCACCGTGACGTACGGCATCCACATCGCTGCGCCGGGCCTGGCCATCGCCCCGGGCACGCCGGTCGACCAGCTCGGCCGCGCGCGCATGTCCACCGTCTACATGCCCGGCCACAAGATCACCATGCTGCCCGACAGCGTGGTGCAGGCCTACACGCTGATCGAAGGGCGTGATTGCCCGGCGGTGTCCCTGTACGTGACGTTTGACGAAGCCACGCTGGAGGTCAAGGCCAGCGAGACCAAGCTGGAGCGCGTGCCGATTGCCGCCAACCTGCGCCACGACCAGCTCGACGGTGTCATCACCGATGCCACCTTGAGCGGCGAGGCCCCGGCGGACTACGCCTTCGCGCCCGAACTGGCCTTTGCCTTCCGACTGGCCAAGCACCTCAAAGCCCAGCGTGAGGTGGTGCGCGGCAAGCCCGAGACCTTCAACCGCCCGGACTACAGCTTCAAGATCATCGGCGCCAACGGCGAGAACACCATGAGCGACGGCGTCGAGCCGCAGGGCGACGAGCAGGTGCTCATTGGCACCCGCGCCCGTGGCTCGGCGCTCGATTTGATCGTGGCCGAGGCCATGATCCTGGCCAACAGCACCTGGGGTGGTTGGCTGCACGAGCTGGGCGTGCCTGGCATCTACCGCAGCCAGGCCAGCCTGGCCCCCGGCATCAAGGTGCGCATGGGCACCAAGGCCCTGCCGCATGCTGGCATGGGTGTGGCGCAGTACACCTGGGCCACCTCGCCGCTGCGCCGGTATGTGGACCTGGTCAACCAGTGGCAGATCATCGCCTGCGCCAAGAACGGCCGCACTGCTGCCCTGGCCGCGCCCTTCAAGCCCAAGGATGCCGAACTGTTTTCCATCATCTCGAACTTCGATGGGGCTTACAGCGCTTACAACGGCTTCCAGTCCAGCATGGAGCGCTACTGGACGATCAAGTACCTGGGCCAGGAAGGCATCAGCGAGCTGGACGCCGCCGTCATGGTCAATGGCCTGGTGCGTGCCGACACCCTGCCCCTGGTGTTCAAGGCCATCGGTGCGGACAACCTGCCGCGTCACGCCAAGGTGCGCGTGCGCATCACCGGCGTCGACCTGCTGACGCTGGACGTGCACGCCAGCGTGATCGCCCGACTGGACGAGGCCGACACCAGCGGTGCCGCTCAGGGTGACGCCGGAGACGAGGACGAGGCCGAGGTGCTGGACAATGCAGGCGCATTGACGCTGGCCATTGACGTGGCTGACGCCGAGCCCGCGACCGACCCCTCAGGCACGGGTGCCACCGCAGCCTGAGGCCTGATCAACCCAAGACCGCCCCCACCACCGATGCTGGACCGCCTGCGCACCCTGTGGCAACGACTGAGCCTGCTCCAGATCTGTCTGGGCTTCTCGGTGGCCGTGCATGCGGGCCTGTTCGGCTTCCGGTTTGTGGACCCGGAGGGCTTCAACCGCACCTTCAGGGACACCCCGCTGGAGGTGATCCTGGTGAACACGGGCAGCGAGACCCCGCCAGAGAAAGCCCAGGCCCTGGCCCAGCTCAATCTGGCTGGCGGGGGCGATGCCGACGATCAGCGCCGTGCCACTTCGCCCCTGCCACCCACGGCCGAGGCCACCTTGGGGCAAGACCTGAGCGACACCGCCCGTGCGATCGAGCGCTTGCAGCAAGAGCAGCAGGCCCTGCTGGCGCAGATCAAGGACGAGTTGGCCGCCCTGCCGCCGCCCTCGCCCAACCCCAGCAGCGACAGCCCCCAGGCCCGCGCCGAGGAAGAACGCCGCCGCCAGCTCTCCAAGCTGATGGCCGAGATCGAGCGTCGCATTCAGGAAGAAAACTCACGCCCCAAGAAGCGCTACCTGAGCCCCGCCACCCTGCGCTCGGTTGACGCGCTGTACTACAACGCCTTCCGCAGCCGGGTGGAGCGGGCCGGTACCGAGAACTTCCCCACCGCCAACGGCCGCAAGCTCTACGGCGAGCTGATCATGGAGGTCTGGATCGACCGCCAGGGCCAGGTGATCGAAGCCTTGGTGCTGCAAGGCTCAGGCAATGCAGTGCTGGACCGCCAGGCCACCGCCATCGCCAAGAAGGCCGGCCCCTTTGGGGTGGTGCCCACGGAAGTGATGGCTGGCCAAGATCTGCTGCTGATTACATCGCGCTTTCGCTTCACCCGCGATGCGGGCATGGAGGCCCAGACCATGAGCAGCACCAACACCCCATGACGCTCGTCGTGCCATGCCTGGCGCTGCCCTCCTGCCTGCGCTGAACCTTGTTTCCGCCGTTCCATGCCCTCATCCACCTCCCCTGATCGCTACGCTGTGGCCGGCAACCCCGTGGCCCACAGCCGCTCGCCGCACATCCATCAGCTGTTCGCGCAGCAGACCAGCCAGGTCATCGACTACGGTCGGCTGCTGTGCCCGCAGGATGCCTTCACCGCCGAGGTTCAGGCGTTTGCCGCCTCGGGCGCCAAGGGCTGCAACGTGACCGTGCCCTTCAAGTTCGAGGCCTTTGAGCTGGCGGCTCGCCGCACGCCCCGGGCCGAACTGGCCCAGGCCGCCAACACCCTGCGCTTTGATGCCGACGCCGATGGCGGCTGGCTCGCCGACAACACCGATGGCGTGGGCCTGGTGCGCGACATCACCGTCAATGCGGGGGTGTCGCTGGCCGGGCGTCGCGTGCTGCTGCTGGGCGCCGGTGGTGCCTCGGCCGGGGTGCTGGGCCCCCTGATCGAAGCGCGGCCCGCCGAGATCGTCATGGCCAACCGCACGGTCGAGAAGGCACAAGCCATCGTGGATCGCCATGCCGCCTGGGCCGTACAGCATGGTGTGCGCCTGCACGCGCGCAGCCTGACCGATGCGGGCTTGGGCTACGACGTCTTCATCAACGGCACGGCCGCCAGTCTGGCGGGCAGCGGTGTGCCGGTGGGCTCGGAGGTTCTCAGCCCCGGCTGCCTGGCGGTGGACATGATGTATGGCGCAGCCGCTCGGCCCTTCCTGGACTGGGCTCGGGCCCACGGTGCCATCGCCCGCGATGGGCTGGGCATGCTGGTGGAGCAGGCCGCCGAGAGCTTTGCCCTGTGGCGTGGTGTGCGACCGGACACCGCGCCGGTGCTGGCGCAATTGCGCGCTGACGTGGACGCCGCATCATGATGCGTCAGGTGTGGCGTGTCATCGTGTTGCTGGTGCTCAGCGGCCTGGCCCTGCAACTCTTCTTTGCCGGCCGCATTGCGCTGATGAATGTGCTGGACCCGCAATCCACCACCTTCCAGCGCAGCGAGTTCATCCGCATCCTGCGCACCGAAGGCCGGGTGGCCTGGAGCCAGGACTGGGTGCCGGGCGACGCCATCAGCAACCACCTGCGCCGCGCCGTGATTGCCTCGGAAGATGCCAACTTCGTGGACCACGGTGGCGTGGAATGGGAGGCCCTTGAAAACGCCTGGCGCCGCAACAGCGCCGCCAAGGCCCGGGCCGAGCGGCGTCAGGCCGAGGCCCTGGCCCGGCATCGACGGGCCGTGGAGCGGGCACGCAAGCGGGGCCGCCCCGAGCCGCCACCGCCGGATTTGAGCCAGGTCACGCCGAAGGTGATCGGCGGCTCCACCATCACACAGCAGTTGGCCAAGAACCTGTTCCTCAGCAGCGAGCGCAACTTCCTGCGCAAGGGTCAGGAGTTCGCCATCACCTTCATGCTGGAAGGGCTCTTGAGCAAAGAGCGCATCCTGGACATCTACCTCAACAACGTCGAATGGGGCGAAGGCGTGTTTGGCGCCCAGGCCGCGTCGCGTCACTACTTCGGTGTGGATGCGGCCCGCCTGGCGCCGCGTCAGGCAGCCCGGCTGGCGGTGATGCTGCCAGCCCCCAAGCGCTTCGAGAAGAACCCGGGCTCCAGCTACGTGCGGGCTCGGGCCGGCACCATCGCAGCCCGGATGGGCGCCGTCGAGTTGCCCTGAATAGAAAAGAGAAAGGCCAGACATCGGTCTGGCCTTGTGACGATCACGCCTCGTCGGTCACGGGCTCGAAGTCCACCTTGTCGCGGACAGCACATCCGGGACAGGCCCAGTCATCCGGGATCTGACTCCACAGCGTGCCGGGCGGAAACCCTTCATGGGTGTCACCCTTCGCTTCGTCATACACATGTCCGCAGTTGGGGCAGCGGTACTTCATCGACGGTCTCCTCAGGCTTGACCTGCCCGCACCTGGGCAGCGTAGTCAGCATACTTCTTCATCAACGCCTCGCGCTTGCCCGGGGCGTACTGGATGCGCGTCAGGTCACCCTTGTAGTGCTGGATCACGCGCTTGTTCATCACCGCGAACCACAGGGGTGACAGGTAGGCCAGCGTGATCATGCCGGCGTAGCCCGAGGGCAGCTGGGGGCTGTCTTCGAAGTGGCGCAGGGTCTGGTACTTGCGGGTGGGGTTGGCGTGGTGATCGCTGTGGCGCTGCAGGTGGTACAGGAACAGGTTGGTCACGGTGTGGTTGCTGTTCCACGAGTGCTCGGGCATGCAGCGCTCGTAGCGACCATCGGGGTTCTTGCGGCGCAGCAGGCCATAGTGCTCCAGGTAGTTCACCACCTCCAGCAGCGAGAAACCATAGATGGCCTGGATAATCAGGTAAGGCACGATGACGGCGCCAAAGGCGATCAGCAAACCACCGAATAGCACCACCGACAGGGCCCAGGACTGCAGGTTTTCGTTCTCGGTGCTCCACACGCTCTTGTTGAAGCGCTGCAGGCGCTCGGCTTCCAGGTGCCAGGCAGAACGCAGGCTGCCGATCACGGTGCGCGGCCAGAATGCCCAGAAGCTTTCGCCAAAACGCGAGGTGGCCGGATCTTCCGGGGTGGACACGTTCTTGTGGTGGCCGCGGTTGTGCTCCACATAGAAGTGACCGTAGAAGGTGGGCGCCAGCGAGATGCGGGCCAGCCAGCGGTCCAGCTTGTCCTTCTTGTGGCCCAACTCGTGCGCGGTGTTGATGGCCACGCCGTTGATCACGCCCACGCTGATGGCCAGGCCCAGCATGTCGTACCAAGGCATCTCCATGGTGCCGATCATCCAGGCACCAGCGATGGTCACGCCAATCTGGATGGGCACGAAGGCGTACAGCACCCAGCTGTAATAGCGGTCGTTCTCGAGGGCCTGCAAGGCGCTCTCGGGCGGGTTGGAGGTATCTTCACCAAAGATGTAATCCAGCACGGGCAGGATCACGTGCACCAGGGCAAAGGCAAACCAGAGCAACCAGCTCTGCTGCGTTTGCCAATAGCCGGCGATGACGGCAGCGCCGATGACAGGGATGGCGGGACCCAGCAGCCAGAGGTAGCGCTTGGGATCGACCCAGCGTTGCGCCGGGGTGGAGGTGAGGCTGGCATTGGACATCTGTGTACTCCTGATCAATGCCTGAAGTGTGCGGAGCTTGCGCCAGATCAGGAATCCGCGCAGAACCGTGCGACCATCGCGATCCGCCGGCAGCATCCGCGGGTTACCCCTGGGTACGTCAACCTTGTCACGAATCCGGCGTCTGGCAGGCCTCATCCGGTTTTGCACGCATGTCCGCCTGGAGGGGTGCGTGGCAAGCTCCCTCAACATGGATACCCTCAGCCTGATTTTGGACGACATGCACTTCGACGGCGTGGTCTTCGCCTCGACCTGCAACTCGGCCCCATGGGCCTGGTCACTGGCCACGCCGGGCCTGGCCAGTTTTCACATGATCACCAGCGGTCAGGCTTGGCTGGTGCGCGATGGCGCCGAGCCCGTGCTGATCCAGACCGGCGACCTGATCGTGCTGCCCGCCGGCACGCCGCACCGCATCCAGGACAAGCCCCAGACCCTGGCCGTGCCGCAAGACCTGCTGCCCTTCATGACGCAGTTTGAGCTGTCGCCCAGCCAGCATGGCGGGGGTGGCGGGCAAACCTGTCATCTCATCAGCGGTCACGCCCGCTTTGATGTGGTGATGGCCGCCCCCCTGATCGCCGCCTTGCCCGCCTTGATGCATGTGCGCGGCCTGGGCGAGGCGCCCCCTTTGTGGCTGGCCATTGGCTTGCAGTTCCTGGCGCAGGAGGTCTCGTCCGCCCGACCCGCCCAACAGGCCATCATCAACCGCCTGGGCGACATCCTGTTCATGGAGTGCATCCGCGACCACGTGGAATCGGTGCCCGAAGGCTCAGGTAACTGGTTGGCCGCCCTCAAGGACCGCGCGCTGTCGGCCGCACTGGCACAGATGCACCGCGACCCGCGCCGCGCGTGGACGGTGCCGGAGTTGGCCCAGCACGCATGCTTGTCGCGCTCGGCCTTTGCCGACCGGTTCACCCAGGCCATGGGCGAGCCCCCCCTGACCTACCTGACCCGCCACCGCATGCGCCTGGCGGCCCGACAGTTGAGCACCTCGGGGCTGGCGATCGCACGGATCGCCGACCAGGTGGGCTACGCCTCGGAAGCGGCCTTCAGCCAGGCCTTCAAGCGCGAGTATGGGCTGTCGCCCTCGGTGTGGCGGGCACGGCAAGCGGCCAGGTCCGCCCCCTGGACGAGGCGGACCACGCCGCCGCGGCCTGAGATGAGCCCGTGACCCACGGGCCCCCGCCCTCAACGGCGGGTGGTGCCTGTTCCGCCCAACAGGGCGGCCACCTTGCGCTTGGGCTTGATGAAGCGCGACAGCGAGCTGGTGGACGAGGCGGGACTGACGCCGCTTGACGAGGCCGCAGCGGCCTCCTTGCTTTCCCAGGATGGGTCGGCAGACGGATCGGGCTCGTAAGGCTTGTCGAAGAAGGGGTCGGCCGGTGCCCGACGCACTGGCGGGCGGGCTTCGCGGCGCAGGGGCTCGCGGGCACCGCGATCGGGGCTCTCGGCACGCTCGGTGCGCTCACTGCGCGGCGCACGATCTGAACGCTCGTAACGCTCACCACGCCCCACCCGTCCGTCCAATTCGAACGGCTCAACCTCGGGCTTTTTCTTGATGAGCTTTTCGATGTCGGCCATCAGGCGGGCATCGGCCCCCGTGACCAGCGACACCGCCAGGCCCGATGCGCCTGCACGACCCGTGCGGCCAATGCGGTGCACGTAGTCTTCGGCGTTGAAGGGGATGTCGTAGTTGAACACCGCCGGCAGGGCCGCGATGTCGATGCCGCGCGCGGCCACGTCGGTGGCCACCAGCAGGTCCACCTCGCCGCGCTTGAAGGCGTCCAGCGCCTTGATGCGCTCGTCTTGCGACTTGTCGCCGTGCAGGGCCGCCGTGCGCAAGCCGTCGCGCTCGAAGGTGCGCGCCAGGCGGGCACAGCCCAGCTTGGAGTTGACGAAGACGATGGACTGGGTGATGCCCCGGTCGCGCAGGATCTGGCGGATCACATGGCGCTTGTCGTCATCGTCCACCTTGTAGAAGCGCTGCTCCACGTTGGTGGCCGTCTGGTTGGGGCGGGCCACTTCGACCAGCACCGGGTCTTGCAGGTAGCTTTGCGCCAGCTTCTTGATCTCGGGCGAGAAGGTGGCCGAGAACAGCAGGGTCTGGCGGGTCTTGGGCAGGTAGCTCAGGATGCGCTGCAGGTCGGGCAGGAAGCCGATGTCCAGCATGCGGTCGGCCTCATCCAGCACCACGTACTCCACCTGCGACAGGTTGCAGTTCTTGGCCTCGATGTGATCGAGCAGGCGGCCCGGGGTGGCGATCAGCACCTCGACGCCGGCTTTGAGCTCGGCCGCCTGCTCTTTCATGTTCATGCCGCCAAACACCACGGCCGAGCGCAGGTTGCACTTGCTGGCGTAGGTCTTGACGTTGTCGGCCACCTGGATGGCCAACTCGCGCGTGGGGGCCAGCACGATGGCGCGCACCGGGTGGCGGGCGGGCGACATGCTGGCGTTCTCGTGCTTCATCATCTTCTGAAGCAACGGGATGGAGAACGCGGCCGTTTTACCAGTGCCGGTCTGGGCGGCACCCATCACATCGCGCCCGGCCAGGACCAAGGGGATGGCCTTGGCCTGGATCGGCGTCATCGTGGGGTAGGTGATGGCTGCCAGGATCTTCGGGTCCAGGGGCAGCGTGTCGAACCGGGCGGGGGCTTCGGGCGCAGCCTGGGGGGCGACGTTCACCTCGGCCGTCACGGCCGCGTCTTGGGAGAGGTTTTCATTCATCGGGGCCAGATTATCCGCTTCTTGCTGCTTTTTTGCGCAGTTTTCTTGCGAACGCTGTTCCGCCCCCCCTCAGAAGGTGTAACCGACCTGCGTCTGGACGCCCCCGTGCGCCGCCTCGGCCTGCTCCAGCAGGCGGGCCAGCGGGCCCAGGCCCTGGTAGCGCGAGGCCACGCGGTGGGCATACGTCCACACGCGGGGGACGTCATCCAGGTACTGCCGCTTGCCGTCGCGCAAGGCCAGACGGGCAAAGATGCCCAGCACCTTGAGGTGGCGCTGCAGCCCCATCCACTCGAACTGGCGCCAGAAGTCGGCGAAGTCCTCCGCCACCGGCAGGCCGGCCTTGCGGGCCTTTTCCCAATAGCGCACCGCGTAGTCCAGCTGGATGCCCTCGTCCCAGATGACATAGGCATCGCGCAGCAGCGAGACCAGGTCGTAGGTCAGCGGGCCGCGCACGGCGTCCTGGAAGTCGATCACGCCCAAGCGTGCCTTGGGGTCGGCCGGGTCGGCCATCAGGTTGCGGCTGTGAAAGTCGCGGTGCACGAAGCCCGTGGGCTGGGCCAGCACCTCGGCCTTGATGAGGGCAAAGGTCTTGGCCAGCATGGCGCGGGTGGCCTCATCCAGCGTCAGGCCACGCAACTGGGTCAGGTACCAGTCGGGCAGCAGATCCATCTCGCGCTGCAGCAAGGCGTCGTCATAGGGGGGCAGGCTGTCGGCCGGCACCGCCTGCAGGCGCACCAGTTCCTCGATCGCGTTCAGGTACAGGGCGCGGTTGTGGGAGGCCGGCGCATGGTCGTCATCGGTGGCGTCCAGGGCAGACAGGAAGGTGTGGGTGCCCAGATCGGACAGGAGCATGAAGCCCTGTGCCTCGTCCCAGGCCAGGATGTGGGGCACACCCACGCCACCGGCCTCCAGCAAGCGAGCCACCGAGACAAAGGGCCGGCAGTCTTCCTTCTCGGGTGGCGCGTCCATGATGATCAGCGAGCCTTGGGCCGTGTCCACCCTGAAATAGCGGCGGAAGGACGCGTCGGCACTGGCCGAACGCACCGTGTCGGGCTTCAAACCATGAGCCGACACCAGGCTGTGCAGCCAGGCTTGAAAACGCTGTTCGCGGGCAGGATCAGCCCAGGCGATGGAGGGGGCGGCAGACGCGCCGCTGGCGGGGGTGTTGGAATCCACAGTCGTGACGATGGGCATGGAATAATGCGCCGATTCTAGGCAACCCTGGCCCACCCACCGCTGTGACCGCCCATCACACCCCCACACGCCTCAGCGCGCGCGACGCGCACCGCCCTTGTTCCCAGAGGCGTTTGGCCCTGCGCCCCGTGGCCCAGGCGGCCATCGCGGCCGTGGTGATGGCCGCGATGGCCCCTGGCGCCTGGGCGCAAGACAGCACCAACCAGGGCCTGGCAGCCCGAGCCTTGAGCTTCCCGCCCACGCTGCCAGGCACCCGCGACCCGAAGGCACCCCTGCAGTTCGAAGCCGATGAACTGGACGGCGAAGCCGGCGTGCGCACCGTGGCCCGGGGCCGCGTGCGGGTGCGCCAGGCCGACCTGACGGTGCGGGCCGATGAACTGGAACACACCCAGGCCGACAACACCGCCCGCGCCCGAGGCAATGTGCGCGTGGTGCGTGATGGCAGCATCTTCGTGGGCCCGTCGGTCTCGCTGAAGCTGGACACGCTGGAGGGCAGCTTCGAGTCGCCCCGCTACTGGCTGTCGCGCACCCAGGCCGGCGGCACGGCCGAGCGCATCATCTTCCAGGGCGAGAACCGGCTGAGCGCCACACAAACCACCTACACCAGTTGCACGCCGGAAAACACCGCCACGGGCGACATGGGCACGCCCGCCTGGGCGCTGCGCACCGACCGCATCGATCTGGATTTTGCGGCCAACGAAGGACGGGCTGAAGGTGCGGTCATCGAGTTCCAGGGCGTGCCCATCCTGGCCGCCCCCACGCTGACCTTCCCGCTGAACGACCAGCGCAAGTCGGGCTGGCTGCCACCCAGCATCACCTTTGACAGCAAGAGCGGCCTGGAGCTGTCAGCCCCCTACTACTGGAACATCGCGCCCAACCGGGACGCCACCTTGGCGCCCACCCTGGCCTCGCGCCGGGGGCTGGGCCTGGACGCCGAGTTCCGTTACCTGGCTCCCCAAGACCGGGGCGAGCTGCGCGTGTTCGGCCTGCCTGACGACCGACTGGCCGGGCGCGATCGGGGGCAGGTCAAGTACACCCACCAAGGCGAGATGGGCGCGGCCGGCAGCCTGTCGCCCACCACCTACACCATCCAGTGGCAACGCGTCTCGGACGACAACTACTGGAAGGACTTCGGCCAGACCATCGACAGTGACACCCCGCGCCTGCTGGACAGCCACGTGCGGGTGCAACGCATCCTGAACGAGCGCAACTGGGGCCTGGGCGACAGCCAGACCGAGCTGTACGCCCAGATCCAGTCGTGGCAGACCCTGAAGGATCTGGACCTGGATGCGCCCGACGAGAGTCGCATCGGCGAGCCTTACCGCCGCGAACCCCAACTGGGCGTGCGCAGCCGGGGCCTGTCGGATCTGGGCCTGGACTGGGACATGCGGATGGAGTTCAACCGCTTCGTCAACCCGGATCGCAGCCTGGTCAGCGGCAACCGCCTGCATGGCGTGGCCCAGGTGGCTCGCCAGTTCGACTTCCATGGTGTGTACGTGCGGCCCAAGCTGATGTGGCAAGGCACCAGCTATGACCTGGATCGCCAGAGGCTCGGTGGCCCACGCACGGTGTCTCGTGCGCTGCCCACGGTGTCGGTGGATGCCGGGCTGACGCTGGAGCGACCGGTCCAGCTCTTCGAGCGCAACCTGGTGCAGACGCTGGAGCCGCGCCTGCTGTACGTGCGCACGCCCTTCCGCGACCAGTCCGACCTGCCGCTGTTTGACAGCGCCCCCCGAGACTTCAACCAGTACGCCATCTACAGCGAGAACGACTTCACCGGGGTCGACCGCGTCTCGGACGCCAACCAGGTGACGTTCGGTGTGACCTCGCGCCTGCTGGACCAGGGCAGTGGCGCCGAGCTGATGCGCTTTGGCGTGGTGCAGAAGATGCTGCTGTCCGACCAGCGCATCAACCCCAACGGCGATGGCCCCATCACCAGCCGGTTTTCTGACCTGATGCTGCTGGGCTCGACCACGGTCATCCCGTCGTGGTTCCTGGATGCCACGCTGCAGTACAACACCGAAGAAGGCCGGGCGCAGCAAGGCACGCTGGGCGTGCGCTACACGCCAGGCGACTGGCGCACGGTCAGCACGATCTACCGCTACACGCGTGATGGCGCCTCTCAAGTGGAACTGGGCTGGCAATGGCCGCTGGGTCGGCGCGCCCCCTCGGCCGGCCAACTGATCGCACACCAGGCTCAGGCCAGCGATGGTGGACTGCGCAGCCCGGTGAGCTGCGGCGGCGCCTGGTACAGCGTGGGCCGCCTGGCTTACAGCACGCGCGAGAGTCGCTTCATCAACACCTTGATGGGCATCGAGTACGACGCCGGCTGCTGGATCGGCCGCGTGGTGGCCGAGCGGGTCACGGTCGGCCAAAGCGATGCCACGGTGCGCCTGATGTTCCAGCTGGAGCTGGTGGGCCTGTCTCGCCTGAGCCTGGGCGCCAACCCGCTGCGCACCTTGAAGGACAATATCCCCGGCTACCGCCTCTTGCGTGAAGAAGACGCGCCGCCGCCGGCGGGCCCCTCCCCCTTGCATGACCCCGATGACTGATCTCCAACACCGCTCCCCCGCCGCCGCTGCCCGACGCCCCTTGAGGCGCGTCCTGGCGCAAAGCTTGTGTCTGGTTCTGGCCCTGGGCCAGGCGGCGCCCGTGCTGGCTCAGCTCAGCCGCAACGAGGCACCCATGACGGCGCCCCGCATTCCTGGGGCGCGCAACCTCAGCACCGAGCTGATGCTGGAAGGCAAGCGGGTGACCTCGGACTACATCGTGGCCGTGGTCAACCAGGAGGTGATCACCCACACGGACGTGGACAAGCGCGTGGCCCGCATCGAAGATTCCGTGCCCGACCGCCGCCGGCTGCCCGACCCGGCGACGCTGCGCCGCCAGGTGCTGGAGGCCTTGATCGATGAGAAGGCCCAGGTCTCGCACGCCCGCACCATCGGCATGTCCATCAGCGACAGCGAGGTGGACTTGGCCATCGAGAACATCGCGGCGCAAAACCAGCTGAGCCTGGCCGAATTGCGCCAGCGCATGCAGTCGGACGGGCTGGATTTCGAGCGCTACCGCAGCAGCCTGCGGGAACAGATCCTGCTGCAGCGCCTGCGCGAGCGCGAGGTCATGCCGCGCATCCAGATCAGCGAGGCCGAGATCGACACCTTCCTGCGTGAAGACCCCTCTGCCCAGGCCGAAAGCAACCTGAATCTGGCCCACATCCTGATCGCCGTGCCGGCGGGCAGCACCGAGCTGGAGGTACGCCAGCTGAAGCAACGGGCCGATGACATCCGCGAGCGCGCCGCCCGGGGTGTGAACTTCACGCAGCTCGTGCGCGAAAACTCCGATGACCGCGACACCCACGACAGTGGCGGCGCCTTCGGCATGCGCCCGGCCAGCAACCTGCCCGAGCTGTTCGTGACCGCCACCCGCGGCCTGCAAGTGGGCGAGGTCTCTCAGGTGGTGCGCTCGAACGCCGGCTTCCACGTGATCAAGCTGATCGAGCGCGAGAACGTGGCCCAAGCCCGCTACACGCAGCAACGCGCCCGCCACATCCTGCTGCGCACCACGCCGAAGGTGGGCGTCGAAGAGCTGGTGCGCAAGATGAAGGGCATCCGCAAGAACATCATCGATGGCCAGGCCAGCTTTGCGCAGATGGCCCGCCAGCACTCTGAAGACGGCAGTGGCGCCCGCGGTGGCGACCTGGGCTGGGCATCGCCCGGCCAGTACGTGCCCGAGTTCGAAAAGGTGCTGATCACCCTGCAACCAGGCGAGATTTCGCAACCCGTGGTCAGCCGCTTTGGCGTGCACCTGATTCAGCTCATCGAGCGCCGTGAGGTGCAACTGAGCGACGCCCAACGCCGCGAGGCCGCCCGCTCGGTGCTCAAGGAACGGGCCTTCGAAGCCGCCTACGAAGAGTGGGCCCGCGAGTTGCGCCAGGCCGCCTGGGTGGAAAAGCGCGATGAGCCGTGATTCGGCGCCCTCGCGGGGACGTGCGCCTGCGCACCGCCGGCCGGTGGCGGGTGGTGGCGGGCATGTGGCCCGCAAGCGCTTCGGGCAGAACTTCCTGGTGGACCAGGGCGTCATTGGTGACATCGTGCGTGCCATTGGTCCGCGCCCGGGTGAGGCGCTGGTCGAGATCGGTCCGGGGCTGGGGGCATTGACCAACCCGGTGGTGCAGCTCAGTCAGCAACTGACCGTGATCGAACTGGACCGTGATCTGGCCGCCCGCCTGCGCAAGCGCTCCGAGCTGACCGTGATCGAGTCCGATGTGCTGAAGGTGGACTTCGGCGCCTTGGCCGACGAGCGCGGGCAGCCCCTGCGCGTCATCGGCAACCTGCCCTACAACATCTCCAGCCCCATCCTGTTCCACCTGCTGCCCTGGGCGCACCGGGTGGCCGACCAGCACTTCATGCTGCAAAAAGAGGTGGTGGATCGCATGGTGGCCGCCCCAGGCAGCAAAGACTACAGCCGCCTGAGCGTGATGCTGCAGTGGCGCTACGACATGGAAAGCGTGGTGGATGTGCCGCCCGAGTCGTTCGACCCGCCGCCCAAGGTGAACTCGGCCGTGGTGCGCATGGTGCCACTGCGCGAGCCCCCCGTGCTGGATGCCTCCGTGCTGGAAGCCCTGGTGGCCGTGGCCTTCTCGCAGCGCCGCAAAATCCTGCGCCACACCCTGGGTGCCTGGCTGAGCGAACGCGGCGTGGACGTCGAATTCGACGTCCAGCGCCGTGCCGAAGAAGTGCCTGTGAGCGAGTACGTGGCACTGGCCCAAGCGGCCAGTCAGACAGGCTGAGAACAGCGCCGCGTCGATCGCGCTTGCCCGAGGCCCCGTACACTGACGGCCATGAAGATCTACCTTGTTGGCGGTGCCGTGCGTGATCGCCTGCTGGGACGGGTGGGCGGCGACCGAGACTGGGTGGTCGTGGGCGGCACCCCCGAGGCCATGCAAGCGCAGGGCTTTCGGCCGGTGGGCAAGGACTTTCCCGTGTTCCTCCACCCCGAGACGGGCGAGGAATACGCGCTGGCGCGCACCGAGCGCAAAAGCGGGCGCGGCTACAAGGGCTTTGTGGTGCACACCTCGCCGGACGTCAGCCTGGACGACGACCTGCTGCGACGTGACCTCACCATCAACGCCATGGCCGAGGACGAACACGGCCGCGTGATCGACCCGCATGGTGGTCAGGCCGATCTGGCCGCCCGGGTGCTGCGCCATGTGTCGCCCGCGTTTGGCGAAGACCCGGTGCGCATCCTGCGTCTGGCCCGCTTCGCCGCCCGCTTCCCCGACTTCAGCGTGGCCCCCGACACCCTGGCGTTGATGCGACAGATGGTGGATGAGGGCGAGGTGGACCACCTGGTGCCCGAACGCGTGTGGCAGGAGTTGTCGCGCGGGATGATGGAGGCGCGTCCCTCTCGCCTGTTCGAGGTGCTGCGCGACTGTGGGGCCCTGGCGCGGCTGCTGCCTGAACTGGATGCCCTGTGGGGCGTGCCCCAGCGGGCCGAGTACCACCCTGAAATCGACACCGGCGTGCACGCCATGATGGTGATGGACATGAGCGCCCGCCTGCAGGCCCCCCTGCCCGTGCGCTATGCCTGCCTGGGGCATGACCTGGGCAAAGGACAAACGCCCGCCGACGTGCTGCCCCGCCATCTGGGGCACGAAGGCCGCAGCGTGCGCCTGCTCAAGACCGTGGGCGACCGCCTGCGGGTGCCCAACGACTGCCGCGAACTGGCCGAGGTGGTGGCCCGTGAACACGGCAACATCCACGCCAGCGCCAACCTGTCGGCGGCGGCCACGGTGCGCCTGCTGGAGCGCTGCGACGCCATCCGCAAGCCCCAGCGCTTTCACGACATCCTGTTGGCCTGCGAATGCGACGCCCGCGGCCGCCTGGGCTGGCACGACCGCCCCTACCCCCAGGCCGAGCGCCTGCGGCTGGCGCTGGAGGCCGCCCTGGCCACCGACACGGCGCAGCTGTCGGCCGAGGCCCTGGCGCAGGGCCTGCGCGGGCCACGCATTGGCGAGCACATCCAGCAGGCCCGCATTCAGGCGGTGGCCAAGGCCCTGGCGCTGGCGCAAGATGCACCTCCAGCATGACTGCCGCCGCCCGCCACACCCACACCGTCCTGGTGATTGACGATCACGCCCTGGTGCGTGAGGGCGTGGTGAGCGTCTTGCGACGTGCCGCCCCGCATGCGGCCGTGCATGACGCCGACAGCCTGGCCCAGGCCCGGGGCTGGGCCCAGGCTGGCCATCGGCCTGACACCCTGGTGCTGGATTTGTCCTTGCCCGACAGCGAGGGGCTGGCCACGCTGCAGGCGGTGCGCTCGCTGTGGCCCCAGGCCCGGGTGGCCATTGTCTCGGCCCACAACGACCTGGATCTGGCCATGGCATGCCTGCGGGAAGGGGCCTGCGCCTTCGTGCCCAAGCAGGGCAGCCTGGTGCAGTTCGAGCACGCGCTGTCGGTGATCGCCGGGGGTGGGCTGTACTTTCCCCGCGAACTCTTCCTGACCGCCGGAGTGACGACGCCCACGGCCAATCGGCCCGCTGTGGTGCTGACACCGCGCCAGCACGAGGTGCTGGGCCACCTGCTGCAAGGCGCGACCAACCCCATGATTGCCGAGGCCCTGGGCATCAGCCCCGACACCGTCAAGCTGCATGTGAGTGCCATCCTGCAGGCGTATGGCGTGACCAACCGCGTTCAACTGGTGCTGGCCTGCGCCCGCACCAGCACGGCGTGAGCGCCGATCCCCGGGAGGCCTGATGCGGCTCTTGCGGCTGTCGCTCCACGAGGTGTCGACCGACGATCGGGCCATTTACCTCGATCAACTGCGCGAACACTGGCGGCTGGACGCCTGGACGGTGGCAGGGCAGCTGCTGGCCCTGGCGGCGCTGGCGCCCGTGATCGCGCGCAGCGGGCTGAGCGGTTGGCACATCGGTGGCAGTCTGCTGCTCTTGCTGGGCTCGTGGGCCTGGGCCCTGCGGGCGCCCTGGCGTTTGCGCCATGTCACCCTGACCGAGCAGAACTACCCCCGCTGGCGAGCCCTGACGCTGTGGCGTGAACTGGCCCAAAGCCTGGGCTGGGCGATCCTGGCTTTGGGTTTGTGGAGCGCCCTCGGCGAGCGCTGGCACCTGCTCATCCTCGTGGGGCTGCTGGTGTTCATCTACACCTCGATGTTCTTCACCACCCACGACAGCGGTGTGGCCGCCGTGGCCAGCCTGCCCATCCTGCTCATCCTCAGCGCCTGGCTGCTGGTCTCGGGGGGGGAGGGCCACGCCCTGATCGCCCTCATCCTCACCGCCTCCACCCTGACCTGCCTGGTGGTCGGGCGTTTGATCGAGCAGCGCCTGATGGATGCGGAGCGGCTGAGACGGCGCAACGAGGCCTTGCTGGCCGAACTGGCCCGCGAAATCGAGCACGTGCGCCAGGCCCGCGACGAAGCCCAGGAGGCCAACCGCCAGAAGAGCCACTTTCTGGCCACGGCCAGCCATGACCTGCGCCAGCCACTGCACAGCCTGACCCTGCTGGCGGGCTTGCTGAGCCGCACCAACGACCCCCGCGAACAACAACGCACGGCCGAACGCATGCAATCGGCCCTGGATGGCCTGCGCTTTGTCTTTGACCAGTTGTTCGACATCGCTCGGCTGGACGCCGGCAAACACCCCTACCGGCCGCAGGTGCTGGCGGTCACGCCGCTGTTGACCACCCTGCACGCCGAAATGGGCCCCACCTTCGAGGCCCAGGGGTTGCGCTGGACCTGCGACCCCGGCCCAGGTTGGGGCTGCCTGGCCGACCCGGTGTTTGTGCAGCGCACCTTGCGCAACCTGCTGGACAACGCCTTGCGCTACACGGCGCATGGGGGTGTGCACCTGCGTGCGCGGCAGCGGGGCCCGCACACCGTGCTGCAGGTGTGGGACACCGGCTGCGGCATGTCACGTGCGCTGCGCGAACGCATCTTCGACGACTACACCCAGGGCCACAACCCCGAGCGCCAGCGACGCCAAGGTCTGGGCCTGGGCCTGGCCGTGGTGCGGCGCCTGGCCGATGCCGGCGCTTACCGGGTGACGGTGCGCTCGCGCCCCGGGCGCGGCAGCTGCTTCAGCGTATGGCTGCCCAGCGCCACGGTGCCTCCTCCGTCGGGCGAGGCGCCTGCCGCACCAACACCTGTCGCCTCATTCCCCATCACCCTGCAGGCCCACGGGAACGCTGAACCAGCGCCCGAAGCGTGCGCATCCACACGGCCGCTGATCGCGCTGATCGACGACGATGACGACGTGCGCCAGGCCACCCGAGACACCTTGCTGCTGGGCGGCTGGGAGGTGGCCGATGGTGCCTCCGCCCCACAGGCCATCGAGGCCGTGGCACGCCAGGGGCGCATGCCCATGGCCGTGCTGAGCGACCACCGCTTGAGTGCTCAAACCGATGGCACGCACGGAGATGGACTGCAGGCCATCCAGGCCCTGCGCCACGAATTCGGACTGACGCTGCCCGCCTTCCTGCTCACCGGCGACCTGGACCCGTCACTGCCCCAGCAATGCCAGGCGCACGGCATCGTGTACCTGCGCAAGCCCCTGAGCACGGCGGATCTGCTGCAGGCCGTGGCGCCCAGCCTACCCGACCGTACTAGAACCACCACCCCCAGCGGGTGATGCGGCCTGCGCCATGAACGGCCACGATCTGATCGTTCCTGATCGATCGCGCCCTCATGTCCACCCTGCCGAACGCGCCAGCCCCGAGCGCCCCGAGCACCTTCAGCGCCTCCTCGACCCCGCCAGCCAATTCCAAGGTACCGTCGGTGCATCCCACAGGACGGTCAGGCCGGTTCGCAAGGCGATGGCGACGTCTGCTGCGGCGACTGCGACAAGGCGGCTGGCGCAGCGCTTGGGTGCTGACCGGCACCGGCCTGGCGGTGCTCGGCCTCATGCACCTGGCGCAGCCCGATGACAGCCAGGCCGACCTGGCACGCACCCTGCTGGGCTTGGGGTGTGTGGCGGTGATTCGGCTGCTGTCCGGGCCCCGCCGGGGTCCGTGAACAACGTCGCGCGTTCGTCCCCGACGACTCGGTGTTTCCACGGGGGTGGCATGGGGAAACCTCGCCATCGACCGGCTTCTTCATGATGATGCAGACCCAGTGCTGTTCAACGGGTTTCTGCTGTGTCCACTTCCTCCCTGCCTGTCGCGTCGTCATCCCCATCCGCCGCGACCCCACTGGGGCAGACCATCAGCCTGACCACCTTCCTGAAGGCGGCGTTGCGCATGGTGCCCGACCTGCCCACCCTGGTGCCCGGGGTGGCCAAGCTGGCCCTGCAGCGGCCCCACAAGATTGGCTCGATTGGCCTGACTTTTGAGCGGGTGGTGGCACGGCAGCCCGACCGGCCGGCCCTGCGTTTCGAAGACCAGAGCTTGACGTATGGCGAGCTCAACGCCTGGGCCAACCGTCTGGCCCACCGCCTGAAACAGGCGGGGGTGCGCACAGGCGACGCCGTGGGCCTGTTGATGGAAAACCGCGCCGAGGTGCTGGCCTACACCCTGGGCATCGTCAAGCTGGGTGCCACGGTCACCTTGCTCAACCACCACCTGCGGGGTGAATCGCTGGCCCACACCCTGCGCATCACCGGCCCCCGCATCGTCATCCTGGGGGCCGAGTGCGAAGCCGCCGCCCACTCGCTGACGGGCAACCACCCGCCGCCCCACCCCATCGAGTGGTGGTGGGATGGCGAGGGCAGCGCGCCGAACGGCTGGCTGGCCCTGCGGCCGGCCCTGGCGGCCAGCGCCACCACCAACCTGCCCGAGACAGCCCAGATCGTGCTCAAGCAGGCGGCCTTTCACATCTTCACCTCGGGCACCACCGGCATGCCCAAGGCCTCGGTGATGTCGCACTACCGCTGGCACCGGTGTCTGTACGGTCTGGGCATGCTGGGCTTGCGCCTGCGGCAGGACGACGTGCTGTATTGCGCCCTGCCTCTGTATCACAACAACGCCCTGACCGTGTCGTGGAGTGCCGTGGTGGGTGCTGGCGCCTGCCTGGCCTTGGCGCGCAAGTTCAGCGTCTCGGGCTTTTGGGGCGACATCCGCCGCCATCGGGCCACGGCCTTCACCTACATCGGCGAGCTGTGCCGCTACCTGCTCAACCAGGCACCCCAAGCCAACGATGGGCAGCACGGCGTGCGCGCCATCATTGGCAATGGCCTGCGCCCGGACATCTGGCCAGCCTTTCAGCAACGGTTCGGCATTCCGCACATCGCCGAGTTCTATGCCGCCAGCGAGTGCAACCTCGCCTTCGTCAACGCCATGAACATGCCCGGCAGCGCCGGTCTGTGCCCGCTGTCGTATGCCATCGTGGCCTTTGACGTGGCCCAGGAGCAGCCCGTGCGCGCCAACGGCAGTCAGGGCTTCATGCGCGAAGTGGGCAAAGGCGAGGTCGGCCTGCTGATCACCGAGATCACCGACCGCGCCCCGCTGGACGGCTACACCGACGCCAAGGCCACCGAAGCCAAGGTCTACCGCAACGTCTTCAAGCAAGGCGATGCCTGGTTCAACACCGGCGATCTGGTGCGCGACCAGGGCTTTGGCCACATCCAGTTCATCGACCGCGTGGGCGACACCTTCCGCTGGAAAGGCGAGAACGTGGCCACCACCGAGGTCGAGGCTGCCCTGTGTCTGCAACCTGGCATCCAGGAAGCCGTGGTCTATGGGGTGCAAATCCCCGGCGCCGATGGCCGGGCCGGCATGGCCGCCCTGCAACTGGCCGAGGGGGTACACACCATCGACGGGCCGGCCTTGATGGCCGGGCTGCGCGAGGCCCTGCCGCGTTATGCCATCCCGCTGTTCCTGCGACTGCGCGACTCGCATGAAGTGACAGCCACCTTCAAGCACCGCAAGGTCGAACTCAAGCGCGAAGCCTTTGACCCTCAGCAGGTCAGCGATGCCCTGTGGGTGCTGACCCCCCTCGGCTACCAGCCCCTCTCGTCTGAGCACCTGCAGGCCATCCAATCGGGACAATTCCGATTCGAATAACGCATTTAGTTATACGAATGCCGAAAAGGTCATCAGATTGAAGGACCATGGCATCCCACCGTCGTTTGACCCATCCCCACGGAGACACCCCATGAGCAACATCGTCCGCATGGGCCTGCGCACCCTGCGCAAGGTCGCGGCCTCGCCCCAGCTCGACAAGTCCGGCCTGCGCGGCCCCACCGAGCGGCTGATTTACGAAGGCACCAAGCTGGGCTTCAAGTCCATCGCCACGGCCAGCCGAGGCTTCAAGCTCGTGCAGGGCATGGGGGCGGCCCAACGCCCCCAGCGCAAGGCGGCCACCGACCTGTTCGACCTGCGCCCCGATGACGAGCAGACCATGATGATGGAGGCCATGCGCGTGTTCGCTGACGAACAGCTGCGCCCGGCCGCCCAACAGGCCGACGCCGACAGCGCGATGCCCGCCGCCCTGGCCCAGGCCTTTGCCGAGCTGGGTGTGGCCTCATTGGCGGTGCCCGATGAGCTGGGCGGCTCGGGCTCGTCGTATGCGGTGATGACCCAGGTGCTGATCGCCGAGCAACTGGCGCATGGCGATCTGGCCATGGCCTGGGCCTGCCTGGCCCCCGCGGCCGTGAGCCTGAGCCTGCTGCGCTGGGGCAGTGCACAGCAGCAAGCCACCTACCTGGGTGCCTTCGCGGGCGAACAGCCCCCACCGGCCGCGCTGGCCATCGTCGAGCCCACGCCGCTGTTTGATCCGTTTGAGTTGCGCACCGTGGCCCGTCCTGCGCCGGGTGGCGGCTACGTGCTGCAGGGCGAAAAAAGCCTGGTGCCCGGTGTGGACCGCGCCGAACTCTTCATCATCGCGGCCGAACTGCAAGGCCAGGGCCCGCGCCTGTTCGTGGTAGAAGCCGGCACCGCCGGCCTGAGCAGCGCCCCCGAGCCCGCCATGGGCCTGCGCGCGGCCGCCACCGGCCGCCTCAAGCTGGAAGGCGTGGCCGTGCCAGCCCACGCTTTGCTGGGGGCCGACCAACCCGGCGCCTACCGCGAATGCATCCAGCTGGCCCGCCTGGGCTGGTGCGCACTGAGCATCGGCTGCGCGCAAGCCGTGTTGGACTACCTCATCCCTTACGTGAACGAGCGCGTGGCCTTTGGCGAACCCATCAGCCACCGCCAGTCGGTGGCCTTTGCCGTGTCCAACATCGCCATCGAGCTGCAAGGCATGCGCCTGCTGACCTGGCGTGCGGCCGAGCTGGCCGACACCCTGGGCGCCGACGACCCGGCCGTGGCCGAGGCCATCACCCTGGCGCGCCGTCAGTGTATCGACAAGGGCATGGCCATCGGCAGCGACGGCGTGCAACTGCTGGGCGGCCACGGCTTCGTGAAAGAGCACCCGGCCGAGCGCTGGTACCGCGACCTGCGCGCCCTGGCCGTGATGGAGGGCGGGATGCTGCTGTGATCTGCAGCCACGGCTTCACCACGCTCATCACATCCTTCAGGACACCCGACCATGATCCATCTCGACACCCCCAAGCGCTTTGCACCGCTGGTCAACCAGGCCCGCGAAGTGGCCCGCCAGGTGCTGCGCCCCATCTCTCGCCAATACGACCGCGCCGAACACGAGCGCCCGGTTGAACTGGACATGCTGGCCGCCGCCATCAATGGCATGAACGACGCCTTGGGCGAAATGGGCGCAGGCGCCACCGGCGTGCGCCGCAGCGCCCCGCGCAACCCCGACGAGAACACCAACGGCAGCAACCTGTCGACCTGCCTGAGCATCATGGAGCTGTGCTGGGGCGATGTGGGCCTGTTGCTGGCCATGCCCGGCCAGGGCCTGGGCAACGCCGCGATTGCCTCGGTGGCCAATGAAGAGCAACTGGCGCGCTTCAAGGGCCGCTGGGCCGCCATGGCCATCACTGAGCCGGGCTGTGGCTCCGACTCGGCCGCCATCCGCACCACGGCCCGCCTGGATGGCGACCACTACGTGCTCAACGGCGAAAAGATCTATGTCACCTCCGGCGACCGCGCCGACCTGGTCGTGGTCTGGGCCACGCTGGACAAGAGCCTGGGCCGCGCGGCCATCAAGTCTTTCGTCGTCGAGAAAGGCACACCCGGCTTCGAGCTGGCCCGCCTGGAGCACAAGCTGGGTATCCGCGCCAGCGACACGGCCGCCTTCATCCTGAAAGACTGCCGCGTGCCCAAGGCCAACCTGCTGGGCGACCCCGAGATCCAGGCCGAGAAGAGCTTTGCCGGGGTCATGCAAACCTTCGACAACACACGCCCCCTGGTGGCCGCCATGGCCGTGGGCCTGGCCAAGGCCTGCCTGGACGAGATCACCCCGATCCTGGCCGACGCCGGCCTGACGCTGGATGCCAACCGGCCGCTGCACCGCCAACCCCATGCCGTGGCCGAGCTGGTGCGCCTGCGCGCCGACTACGAGGCCGCGCGCCTGCTGACCCTGCAAGCCGCCTGGATGGCCGACAACGGCCGCCCCAATTCGCTGGAGGCCTCGATGGCCAAGGCCAAGGCGGGCCGCACCTGCGTGGACATCGCCCTCAAGTGCGTGGAACTGGCCGGGGCCGTGGGCTACAGCGAGGTGTCGCTGCTGGAGAAGTGGGCGCGTGACGCCAAGATCCTCGACATCTTCGAGGGCACGCAGCAGATCCAGCTGCTGATCATCGCGCGGCGCCTGCTGGGCAAGTCGTCGGCCGAGCTGAAGTAAGGCTCACCCTCGTCCTCACCCTGGTCCTCTCCCTGGTCCTCTCCCTGGTGCTCTCCCTGGTGCTCTCCCTGGTGCTCTCCCTGGTGCTCTCCCTCAGCGGCTGGCCACGATGGCCAGCACGTCACGCTGCCAGCCCGCCAGGGTGCGTGAGGCCCGGGCGCGCTGCTCGGGCGTGGTCTGCGCCTGGAAGCTCGACGCAAACGCGCAGCCGGCCTTCACCCAACGCTGCATCTGGGCCTGACGCTGCGGCTCTTGTGGGTCGATGCCCTCCAGCACCAAGGCCTCCAGACGCCGGGCCACCTCTTCGGGTGACAGTTGCTGCGCCTGGGTGTCGCGCAGCAGTTGCACGTAGTGCCCCTGAAAGCGCTGAAACTCCTGCAGGATGGTGCGTGCGTTGAAGGGCAGCGCCATGACCTCGCGGGTCAGGCGCGCGCGCTGCGCGTCTGACAAATCGCCATACACCAGGCCACCCCAGGTGGCCAGGAAGTCCACCGCCAGCTCGGCCTGCGTTGTCGGATCATCCGACAGGTACTTCTCGCGGAAGGTGTCGTTGGTGTCACGGAAGAAAGTCTGCACACGCGCGACCTGCGCCGGGACCAGCCGCACCATGACCTCGGCCGCCAGTGGTGCCGCTTGAGCCACCGCCTGTTTGGTGATGGTCAGGTACGCATCCCGGCGCTCACACGCCAAGGCGGGGCTGATCGGGCCCTTCACATCCTCGGCCGCCTGGGCCAACAAGGGGGCCATCAGGGGCATCTGCCCTTGGCGATGCCATTCAAACCAGCGCTGGATGGCCGTCTTGGCCAGGCTGTACTGCTCGGCGCTGAAGTGATGCGCCACATTGGTTCGCCACTGCACGTAGCGAGGGGCCTGCGAGTACACGGCCTGCAGCACACTGCAGCCCGTCAAGAGCGCAGCCACCAGCATCAGGCACACCAGCCTGATGGATGAGCGCTCGGACGTGGTCCGTGTCACCGGGCACGTCGTCTTGAAACTGGAGTCGACCACACGCATGCCGACACACTAGCGCAGTGCGGCGAGGCTGTCGAGCATGGACAGCGCAGATGCGGTCTATCAATCACGGCAAAAAGCCCCCCACCCTCGGCGGGCGGGGGGATCAATCAACAGGCAACGAAAAAAGAACAAACAGCTCGCCGCTCAGTCGGCTTGCTTGCGCAGGAAGGCCGGGATCTCGATCTCGTCCATGCCATTGCTGGCCAGCGCGTCCACACGGGCCGAGGCCTGGGTGCGGCCCGAGCGCCACACGCTCGGGGTGTTCAAACCGCTGAAGTCATTGCCACCCACGGCCGCGCGGCCCATGGCCATCGGTGCGGCGTGGCCCACCGGATCGGTCAGCACGGGGATGTTGTCGGTGCCGGTGCGGACAAAGGCCTGCGGGGCGCTGTGCACCACGGTCATCGGGGCCTGCTGGCGACGGGCGCCGCTCAGACCGGTGGCGATCACGGTCACGCGCAGGGCGTCACCCAGGCTTTCGTCGTAGGCGGTGCCGTAGATCACGTGCGCGTCTTCGGCCGCGTAACGGCGGATGGTGTTCATGGCGTTGCGCGATTCGCTCAGCTTGAAGTTGGCCTTGCCAGCGGCAATCAACACCAGCACACCGCGTGCGCCCGACAGATCGATGCCCTCCAGCAGCGGGCAGGCCACCGCGGCTTCGGCGGCCTTGGTGGCGCGGTCCGGGCCGGTGGCCGTGGCGGTGCCCATCATGGCCTTGCCCGGCTCGCTCATCACGGTCTTGACGTCTTCGAAGTCGACGTTCACCAGACCGGGGATGTGGATGATGTCGCTGATGCCGCCCACGGCGTTCTTCAGCACATCGTTGGCCTTGCAGAAGGCTTCTTCCTGGGTGACGTCATCGCCCAGCACTTCCAGCAGCTTCTCGTTGAGCACGACGATCAGGGAGTCGACATTGGCTTCCAGCTCGGCCAGGCCAGCATCGGCCTGCTTCATGCGGCGGCCACCTTCGAACTCGAAGGGCTTGGTCACCACACCCACGGTCAGGATGCCCATTTCCTTGGCCACGCGGGCAATCACAGGGGCCGCGCCCGTGCCCGTGCCACCGCCCATGCCGGCGGTGATGAACACCATGTGCGCGCCGTCCAAAGCGCTGCGGATCTGGTCCACAGCCTCTTCGGCCGCGGCACGACCGGCTTCCGGCTTGGCACCGGCGCCCAGGCCCGAGTTGCCCAGCTGCAGCTGTATCTCAGCGCTGGAGCGGGTCAGGGCCTGCTGGTCGGTGTTGGCGCAGATGAACTGAACGCCCTGCACACCTTGCTGGATCATGTGCTCCACGGCGTTGCCGCCGCCACCACCCACACCGATCACCTTGATCTGCGTGCCCATATCGAAGTTTTCGATCATCTCGATTGCCATGTCGTGCCTCTCTTTTCTCAAGCAGTTGCCAGTCAATAACGTGTTGCGATTTCAGAAATTGCCCACAAACCAGTCGCGCACCCGTCCAAACAAGGTCTGAACAGATCCGGCCTGTTGTGCCGCCTTCATCCCGCGCGTTCGCGCGAGTCTTGCCTCTTCGAGCAAGCCCATGACAGTGGCCGAGCGGGGGCTGGCCACCATGTCGTACAGCGCGCCGGAGTACAAGGGCGTGCCCTTGCGCACCGGCTTGAGGAAGATGTCTTCGGCCAGCTCGACCATGCCCGGCATCACGGCCGAGCCGCCGGTCAGCACGATGCCGGACGACAGCAGTTCCTCGTAACCTGATTCGCGGATCACCTGGTGAACCAGCGAAAAGATTTCTTCCACACGCGGCTCGATCACGCCGGCCAGGGCCTGGCGCGAGAGCATGCGCGGCGCGCGGTCACCCAGACCGGGCACCTCGACGTGTTCATTGGGGTCGGCCAGCAGCTGCTTGGCCACGCCGTGGTCCACCTTGATATCTTCGGCATCCTTGGTGGGTGTGCGCAGCGCCATGGCGATGTCGCTGGTGATGAGGTCGCCCGCGATGGGGATGACCGCCGTGTGGCGCACCGAGCCATCGGTGAAGATGGACACATCGGTGGTACCGGCGCCAATGTCGACCAGGGCCACGCCCAGCGACTTTTCGTCATCCGTGAGCACGGCTGCGCTGGATGCGCTGGGGTTGAGGATGAGTTGCTCGACCTCCAGGCCGCAGCGACGCACGCACTTGACGATGTTCTCGGCGGCGCTCTGGGCGCCGGTCACGATGTGGACCTTCACCTCCAGACGACCACCGCTCATGCCAATCGGCTCTTTGACCTCGTGGCCATCAATGATGAACTCTTGCGGCTCGACCAGCAAGAGGCGTTGGTCGTTCGGGATGTTGATGGCTTTCGCGGTTTCCACCACACGTTGCACATCCACGGGCGAGACTTCCTTGTCCCGCACGATGACCATGCCCGTGCTGTTCTGCCCACGGATGTGGCTGCCGGTGATGCCGGTCCACACGCGGCTGATCTTGCAATCGGCCATCAGCTCGGCCTCTTTGAGCGCCTGCTGGATGGACTGCACGGTGGCATCGATGTTGACGACCACGCCGCGCTTGAGGCCGTGGCTGGGCGCCACGCCCATGCCAGCCAGGCGCAGTTCACCACCGGGCAAGACTTCGGCGACCACCGCCATCACCTTGGCGGTGCCGATGTCCAGGCCGACGACCAGATCTTTGTATTCCTTGGCCATGGTGTGTTGGTTTAACGGGTTGATGAGATGGGAGGTTTGACGGTGCTCAGGCCTTGCAGCTTGATGGCATAGCCCTGGGCATAACGAAGATCGGCGTAGAGCAGCGGCGCGGCGTAGGTCTGGCTGAGCGTGGGAAAGCTGCGTACAAAGCGCTCGGTGCGCAGCAGCACCTCGTCCACATCACCCCGCCCCAGTTCCAGGCGGGCCTCGTTGTCCAGCCAGACCGTCCAGCCGCCGCGTTCATTGAGTCGCAAGGTCTGCACCTCACCCAGCGGGGCCAGCACGGGCGCCACACGGCGCAGCATGTCCAGCATCTGGGCCGCCTGCGCGGGCGTGGCGTTGGTCGGGCCCTGCAGCGTGGGCAGGCCATCGTCTTCCACATCGCCCAGGTTCGCCTCGAACACCTCGCCAAAGCTGTTGACCAGTTCGTCTTCACGGCCATCGTGGTGCCAGTAGGCCGCCGGGCGGTGCTCTTCCAGGTTCACACGCAACTCATTGGGCCACACACGCCGCACCACAGCCTGACGCACCCAGGGCAAGGACTCAAAGGCCTGCTGTGCCGCTTCCAGATCCATGCTGAAGAAGCCGCCTTGCAGGCGCGGCACCGTGTTGGCCCGCACCGTCATGAGGTTGTGACGCTGCAGGTCGCCATCAATCACGATGTGCTTCAGATCGAACCAGGGCAGGCGCGCCACGCTGATCAGGCCCCAGGCCAGCACCATGGCCAGGCCCACGCCAGCCAGCAGGGCGGCACCCAGGTTCATCCAGCGGATGTCCTGGGGCAGCTCCGGGGCTTGCGGGGCGTGCAGCGCGGTGGCGGCCAGCATGGTCAGGCGGTCTCAGGGTTCAGCGTTGCAGGGTGTCCAGGCTGGCCGAGGCCAGCAACTGCACACACAGTTGTTCGTAGCTCAGGCCGGCGTGCTTGGCCGACATGGGTACCAGCGAATGGCCGGTCATGCCCGGCGCCGTGTTGATCTCCAGCAGGAAGGGCTGGCGATCGCTGCGGCGGATCATCACGTCCGCACGGGCCCAGCCACGGCAACCCAGGGTCTTGAAGGCCCGCACCACCAGGCGCTGGATCTCGGCCTCTTCGTCGGCGTCCAGACCGCTCGGGCACAGGTAGCGCACCTCGTCGGTGAAGTACTTGTTCTGATAGTCGTAGTTGCCGTCGGGGGCCTGGATGCGGATCACGGGCAAGGCCCGGGCCTGGCCGTCGACCACCAGCACCGGGCAGGTGGTTTCTTCACCCTCGATGAACTGCTCGCACAGCACTTCGGGGTCGTGCTGGGCGGCGGCAGCGTAGGCGGCAGCGCATTGCGAGGCGTCGGTCACCTTGGTCAGGCCGATGGACGAGCCTTCGCGGGCCGGCTTGACGATCATGGGCGCCCCCAGGGCAACCAGTGCCTGCTCGCAGGCCTCGGCGCTATCCACCAGGCGCCAGTCGGGGGTGGGCAAGCCTTCGAAGCGCCAGATGCGCTTGGTCATCACCTTGTCCATCGCGATGCTGGACGCCATCACACCTGAGCCGGTGTACGGGATCTTCAACAGTTCCAGGGCACCTTGCACCGTGCCATCTTCGCCGCCACGGCCGTGCAGGGCGATGAAGCAACGATCCACACCTTCGGCTCGCAGGTCTTGCAAGGGGCGTTCAGCCGGATCGAAGGCGAAGGCCCGCACGCCCTGGGCTTGCAGGGCCTGCAGCACGCCCGCGCCCGACATCAGGGACACCTCACGTTCGGCCGAGAAGCCCCCAAACAGCACGGCCACCTTGCCCAGGCTGCCCACGTCCACGGTGGGCGGATTGACTTGGATGAGGCTCATGCCGACACCCCCTTCAGCAGTTCCACGGTCTTGCCCGCCACCGACCCGATGGAGCCTGCGCCCATGCAGATCACCACATCGCCATCCCGCGTATTGTCGGCGATGGCCTGAGGCAGCTCACCCACGTCTTCCACAAACACCGGCTCCAGCTTGCCCTGCACGCGCAAGGCGCGGGTGAGGGCGCGGCCGTCGGCCGCCACGATGGGGGCTTCGCCTGCGGCATACACCTCGGTCAGCAACACGGCGTCGGCCGTGCCCATCACCTTCACGAAGTCTTCAAAGCAGTCGCGGGTGCGGGTGTAGCGGTGCGGCTGGAAGGCCAGCACGATGCGCTGTCCGGGGAAGGCGCCACGGGCTGCGCTCAGCACCGCCGCCATCTCCACCGGGTGGTGACCGTAGTCGTCGATCAGCGTGAAGCGCCCACCATCGGCCGAGCGGTGCTCGCCATAGCGCTGGAAGCGACGACCCACACCGGCAAAGCTGGCCAGGGCCCGTGCCATGGGCTCGTCGTCCAGTTCGATCTCGGTGGCCACCGCGATGGCCGCCAGGGCATTGAGCACGTTGTGGCGGCCAGGCAGGTTCAGCGTCACCTGCAGGTCGGGCATGGTCATGCCGTTGCGGCGCTGCACGGTGAAGCGCATCTGCCCCCCGGGCAGAGCCTCGACGTCCACCGCACGCACTTGCGCGTCTTCGCCAAAGCCGTAGGTGATGACGGGGCGCGAGATCAGCGGGATGATGCTGCGCACGCCGGGGTCTTCGGTGCACAGGATGGCCGAGCCGTAGAAGGGCATGCGGTGCAGGAAGTCGACAAACGCCTGCTTGAGCTTGGCGAAGTCGTGCCCGTAGGTGTCCATGTGGTCGGCGTCGATGTTGGTGACGACCGACAGGATGGGCAGCAGGTTCAGGAAGGAGGCATCCGACTCGTCGGCCTCGACCACGATGTACTCGCCCTTGCCCAGGGCCGAGTTGGCGCCTGCGCTGTTGAGCTTGCCACCGATCACGAAGGTGGGATCCACGCCTGCCTCGGCCAGGATGGCCGTGGTCAAGGACGTGGTGGTGGTCTTGCCGTGCGTGCCGGCAATGGCAATGCCACGGCGCAGGCGCATCAGTTCGGCCAGCATCACCGCGCGCGGGACCACGGGCACACGGGCGGCCCGCGCGGCGATGACCTCGGGGTTGTCGCCCTTCACGGCCGTGGAGGTGACCACGGCTTCGGCGCCGGCGATGTGCGCGGCATCATGGCCGATGTGCACGGTGATGCCCAGCGAGGCCAGCCGACGCGTGGTGGCGCTCTCCGACTGGTCAGAGCCCGACACCGTGTAGCCCAGGTTGTGCAGGATCTCGGCGATGCCGCTCATGCCGGCTCCACCAATGCCCACGAAATGGATGTGCTTGACGGCGTGCTTCATGTGGACGCCCTCTTCTTCTTGACAAGTTGTTCAATGGCATCGGCCACGGCAGCGGCCGATTGCAGACGGGCCAGGCTACGCGCCTGCGTGGCCATCTGCAGCAGCTGTTCGCGCCGCAGGCCTTGCAGGGTGTCGGCCAGGCCTTGGGCACTCAGGCCCGATTGCGGCAGGTGCAGGGCGGCGCCCCGCTCGGCCATGTAGATGGCGTTGTCGCGCTGATGGGCGGTGGTGGAGACCACCAGCGGCACCAGCAGGCTGGCCACACCAGCCGCGCAGAGTTCGCTGACCGTGATGGCGCCAGCCCGGCAGAGGATGACATCGCACTCGGCCAGGCGCTGCGCCATGTTGTTGATGAAGGGCAGCAGCTCCACATCGCTGGCGGGGTTCAGCCCCGCCTTGACGTAGTCGGCCTTCACCTGCTCCAGATTGGCCATGCCCGTCTGGTGGGTGATGCGGGGGCGCTGCTCGGCCGGGATGCGGGCCAGGGCCTGCGGGATCAGCTCATTGAGCGCACGCGCGCCCAGGCTGCCGCCCACCACCATGATCTTCAGCGGGCCCTGCCGGCCCGCAAAGCGCTCGGCCGGAGGCGCGATGGCTTCGATCTCGGCACGCACGGGGTTGCCGGTGACCCGGGCCACCTTGTGTTGGGCCGCTGGGCCATCAAAGCCACAGGCCAGCACATCGGTGATGGGCAACAGGGCACGGTTGCTCAGCAGCATGGCCGCATCAGCGTTCACCATCACCAGCGGCAAGGTGCGGGCGGCGCTCATCACGCCACCGGGGAAACACACATAGCCCCCCATGCCCAGCACGGCATCGGCCTGGCGACGCTTGAGGATGCCGTAGCACTCGGCAAAGGCCTTGAGCAGGCGCACGCCACCGAACACCGTGTCTTTCAGGCCCTTGCCACGCAGGCCATTGAAGGCGATGGTGTCCAGGGGAATGCCCGTGGGGGGCACCAGGCGGTTTTCCATGCCGGTGGTGGTGCCCAGCCAGCTCACCGTCCAGCCTCGGCGCTTCATTTCATCGGCCACGGCCAGGCCCGGCATGATGTGCCCGCCGGTGCCGGCGGCCATGATGACGAGGTGGTGACTCATGCTCGGCCTCCTCGAATGAACAGGCGCGTCGCGCCTGCCCCCCGCTTCGCGGCGGCTTGTCGATTTTGGTGGAACAGCCAGTTCATGCGCGGCCTCCGCGCATCAACTGTCTGTTCTCAATGTCCACCCGCAGGCAGATGGCCAGGGCAATGCAGTTCATCAGGATGCCGGAGCCGCCGAAGCTCATGAGGGGCAGGGTCAAGCCCTTGGTGGGCAGCACGCCCAGGTTCACGCCCATGTTGATGAAGGCCTGACCGGCCATCCACACCGCCACACCCTGGGCCACCAGGCCTGCAAAGACGCGGTCCAGGGCGATGGCCTGGCGACCGATGCTGAACAGGCGCACCACCAGCCAGAAGAAGGCCAGCGCCACGCACGACACGCCGATGAAGCCCAGCTCTTCACCGATCACGGCCAGCAGGAAGTCGGTGTGGGCCTCGGGCAGGTAGTGCAGTTTCTCGACGCTGGCGCCCAGGCCCTCGCCAAAGATCTCGCCACGGCCAAAGGCGATCAGGGAATGCGTGAGCTGGTAGGCCTTGCCCAGTGCGTTCTCTTCACTCCAGGGGTCGAGGTAGGCAAAAATGCGCTCACGCCGCCAGGGGCTGGCCGTGATCATGGTGACAAAGGCGCCCAACAACACGGCCGTGATCAGGAAGAACATGCGGCCATTCACGCCCCCCAGGAACAGGATGGACATGGCGATGACGGCGATCACCATGAAGGCCCCCATGTCCGGCTCAGCCAGCAGCAATACCCCCACCACGGCCACCGCGACGGCCATGGGCGCCACGGCGCGGAAGAAGCGCTCTTTGACCTCCATCTTGCGCACCATGTAGTCGGAGGCGTACAGCACGATGGCCAGCTTGGCCAACTCGGACGGCTGGAAGTTCATCACACCCAGCGGGATCCATCGGCGCGCACCATAGACATCTTTGCCAATGCCGGGGATCAGCACCAGCACCAGCAAGCCGATGGAGAAGAGGAACATCCACTTGGCCCAGCGCTCCCAGACGGCCATGGGCACCTGTGCCGTGACCGCTGCGGCCGCCAGGGCGATCACGATGGCCATCGCATGGCGCACGACGAAGTGGGTGGGCTCGTAGCGCGCGAAGCGGGGGTTGTCGGGCAGCGCGATGGTGGCGGAGTACACCATCACCAGGCCGGTGGCGATCAGGGCCAGCACCACCCAGACCAGGGGCTGATCAAAGCCCATGATGCGTGTGGGCTGCGCGCTGACCAGGTGCACCTGGACACGCACAGGCAAGGGGCGGCTGTCGTCGTCCGCGCCACGACCCAGTCGACCCTTGATCGACTGCCACCACACCTGCAGCATCCCTCGGCGGGCATCTGTCATGGCGTTCATGCCAGCTCCCCCCGGTCTGCCGCGATGGCCTGCACGGTCTGGATGAAGACCTCCGCACGGTGCGCGTAGTTGCGGAACATGTCCAGGCTGGCACAGGCGGGGCTCAGCAAGACGGCATCGCCCGTCTGCGCCTGCTCGAAGCACCAGCGGGTGGCGGCCTCCAGCGACTCATGCGCAGCGACCACGATGGGCGCACCATCGGGACGATGCAGGCCTTGCGTCACAGTGGCCAGGGCCGGCGCGTCGCGCCCGATGAGTGCGATGGCGCGGGCATGGCGAGACAGCGGCTCGGCCAAGGGGGCAAAGTCTTGGCCTTTGCCATCGCCACCCAGGATGACCACCAGCTTGCCCGGCGACAAATCAGCCCCCAGGCCCGTCAGGGCCGCCACGGTGGCCCCCACGTTGGTGCCTTTGCTGTCGTCGATGGCGTCCACGCCGCCCACCGTGGCCACCAGCTCCACGCGGTGGGGCTCGCCCCGGTACTCGCGCAGGCCGTGCAACATGGGCGCCAGGGGGCAGCCGATGGCGGTGGCCAGGGCCAAAGCAGCCAGCGCATTGGAGGCGTTGTGGCGACCACGGATGCGCAGCGCGTCTGCGGGCATCAGGCGCTGCACCACGATCTCGTGCTGCTCGCCCTTGGCCAGCTTGATGGTAGGGTCAGCCTCTTGCGCTCGCACCAGCCAGGCCATGCCCGCTTCGGTGACGAGCCCAAAATCGCCCGGCGCGCCCGGGGCATCCAGGCCAAAGCGCACCACGCGACGGTGCAGGGTGCGGGCCGCACGACCCCGTACACCCGACTTGATCACCTCGGGCGGCGGCACCATGCCCTCGACCACCGGATCATCGCGGTTGATGACCATGATGGTGTCGCGGCGGCCATAGATGCGCGATTTGGCCTCGGCGTAGGCAGCCATGCTGCCGTGCCAGTCCAGGTGGTCTTGGGTGATGTTCAGCACCACTGCAGCATCAGGCTCGAAGTTGCTCACCCCATCCAGCTGGAAGCTGGAGAGCTCCAGCACCCAGGCCTCGGGCAGCACCTCGAAGGTGGGGGCGGCGGGCGGCGGCGGGGGCAGCGTGACCATCGGCGCATCGGCGTCATCGCTCAAGGTGGCGGGCTCGACGGCATCGGCCACAGGCACGCTGGCGCTGTCGGCCTCAGAAACCTCCGACACTGACACCAATGCACCCCCGGTCGGCTGCACCTGGTCAGCCTCAGGGTTCGTAGTCGCGCCTGGAGCCGCGTCATCCTGGGGCGACGTCGGTGCGGGAGCCGGCTCGGCATCCAGCGCCGTGCTCAGCGTGTCCAGCAAAGTGGGGCCGATGTTGCCGGCCAGGCCCACGCGCCAGCCGGCACGCTCGATCAGCTTGGCCGTCAAGGACGTGGTGGTGGTCTTGCCATTGGTGCCCGTGATGGCCACCACCTTGGGTGCGTAGCCCCGCTCGGCCTTCAGATCAGCCAGGGCTGATGCAAACAGCGACAACTCGCCACGCACCGGAATGCCCTGGGCATCGGCAGCGGCCAGGAAGGCGGCCATGTCGGGCGCCACCGGGGCCAGGCCCGGGCTCTTGAGCACCAGGTTCACGCCCTCCAGCAAGGCCACATCCAGGCCCTGGTGCAGTACCGCCTGCGGCACATCGCGCGCCAGGGTGGCGGCCTGCGGAGGCGCGCTGCGGGTGTCCGTCACGCGCACGTGCGCACCGCACCGGGCGCACCAGCGCGCCATGGCCAAGCCGGAGTCGCCCAGACCCAGGATCAGCACGGTGAGGTCACGAAGATGGTGCATGGCGGTTGAACGTTCAGCGCAGCTTCAGGGTGGACAGGCCGACCAGGCACAGCAGCATGGTGATGATCCAGAAGCGGACCACGACCTGCGTTTCCTTCCAGCCGGACTTTTCGAAGTGGTGGTGCAGCGGGGCCATCAGCAGGATGCGGCGGCCCTCTCCATACTTCTTCTTGGTGTACTTGAAGTAGCTGACCTGCACCATGACCGACAGGGCCTCCAGCACGAAGATGCCGCCCATGACGGCCAGCACCACCTCCTGACGCACGATGACCGCGATGGTGCCCAGCGCCCCGCCCAGGGCCAGGGCCCCCACATCGCCCATGAAGACCTGGGCGGGGTAGGCGTTGAACCACAAGAAGGCCAGACCTGCACCGGACATGGCGGCGCAGAAGATCAGCAACTCACCCGCGCCCGGGATGTGGGGCAGCAGCAGGTACTTGGCAAACACGGCATTGCCCGTGACATAGGCGAAGATGCCTAAGGCCGAGCCCACCATCACCACCGGCATGATGGCCAGGCCGTCCAGGCCGTCGGTCAGGTTGACGGCGTTGCTAGAGCCCACGATCACGATGTAGGTCAGGGCGATGAAGCCCCACACCCCCAGTGGATAGCTGACGCTCTTGAAGAAGGGCACGATGAGGTCGGCCGCAGGCGGCAGGTCCTTGGTGAAGCCCGATGCCACCCAGTCAAAGAACAACTGCATGACCTGCTCATTGCTGCTGCCCGACACCGCAAAAGCCAGGAAGAAGGCCGAGATCAAGCCGATCACCGATTGCCAGAAGTACTTCTCGCGCGAGCGCATGCCTTCGGGGTCTTTCAGCACCACCTTGCGCCAGTCGTCCACCCAACCAATGGCCCCGAAGCCCAGGGTGACGATCATCACCACCCACACAAAGCGGTTGGACCAGTCAAACCACAGGAAGGTGGACAGGCCGATGGACAGCAGGATGAGGGCGCCGCCCATGGTGGGCGTGCCCCGCTTGGCCAGGTGCTCCTGCACGCCGTACTCGCGGATGGGCTGGCCGATCTTGAGTTCGGTCAGCTTGCGGATGACGATGGGGCCCAGCATCAGGCCGATGAGCACGGCCGTCATGGCCGCCATCACCGCACGGAAGGTGAGGTATTGAAAGACGCGCAGGAAGCCCAGGCTCGGGTCCAGGCTTTGCAGCCACAGCGCCAGGTTAAGCAGCATGGGCACCCCCTTGAAGCGCGGCCACGACGAGTTCCATCTTCATGAATCGAGAACCTTTGACCAGCACGGAGGCCACCTGAGGGGCTCCGCCTTGAACATCCGACAAGGCCGAGACGATCTCGGCCGATGAGGCAAACACCCGCGCGCCAGGGCCATAGGCCTGAGCGGCGTGCACGCACAATTCGCCAGCCACCCACAGGTGGGCCAAACCACGCTCACGGGCATAGGCCCCCACTTCGGCATGGAAGGCCGGGCCTTGGGTGCCCACCTCGCCCATGTCGCCCAGCACCAGCCAGTGCGGCCCGGGCAAGTCCGCCAACATGTCGATGGCGGCGCGCACCGAGTCGGGGTTGGCGTTGTAGCTGTCGTCTACCAGGGTGAGGGCGCGACCGCCCTGGTGCAGGGTGTGCAGTTGCGAGCGGCCCTTGACCGGCTGGAACGCCGTCAGCCCCCGCGCGATGGTGGCCAGCGGCACGCCTGCCCCCAAGGCCGCTGCCGTGGCGGCCAGGGCATTGCGCACGTTGTGCTGGCCCGCCATGTTCAAGGCCACCTGGGCCTGTTCGCCCCTTGCGCTCACGGTGATTTGCCAGTGAGGGCGGGGTTCGGCCTGCCATTCGGCCTGGCCCGAGACGGCAGCATCAGCCGTGGCACCAAACTCGATGCGCTCGTAGCCATTGGCCAGCACGCGCCACAGGGGGGTGTGCTCGTCATCGGACGGAAACACGGCCACGCCGCTGCGCGTCAGGGCCTGCAGCACAGCACCGTTTTCACGGGCCACGGCCTCGACCGTGTGCATGAACTCCTGGTGCTCACGCTGGGCGTTGTTCACCAGGCCCACGGTGGGTGCGGCGATGGCCGCCAGGTGGGTGATCTCGCCCGGGTGGTTCATGCCCAACTCAACCACGGCACAGCGGTGCACGCCCTCTCGCAGGCGCAGCAGGGTCAGGGGCACGCCAATGTCGTTGTTGAAGTTGCCGGCGGTGGCCAGCGCCGCCTCGGCGTCGCCCTGGTCGGCCATCCAGGTGCGCAGGATGGAGGCGATCATCTGCGTGACCGTGGTCTTGCCATTGCTGCCGGTCACGGCGATCAGGGGCAGGTCAAAGCGGGCACGCCAGCCCGAGGCCAGCCACGACAGGGCGGCACGGGTGTCGGCCACGGTCAGGCCGGGCAAGCCGCAAGACTCGACCCCGCGTTGGCCGATGACCGCCACGGCGCCCGACTGTGCTGCCTGCGGCAGGAAGTCATGCGCATCAAAGCGCTCGCCGCGCAGCGCCACGAACAGATCGCCCGCTTGCAGGGTGCGGGTGTCGGTGTGCACACGCATCAGGGGCGTGGCCGGGTCACCGTGCAGCACCGAGCCAGGCAGCAGGCTGTGGGCCAAGCCCAGGGTCATCATGGGGGCGGCGCTCATGCCTGACCTCCGGCGGAACGAGACACGGCAGCCAAGGCGTCCAGCGCCTCCTGCACATCAGAAAACGGCAAGCGCACGCCCTTGACCTCTTGGTACGTTTCGTGGCCCTTGCCCGCGATCAGCACCACATCTTGTGGCGCGGCTTCACGCAGGGCCAGGGCAATCGCCTGACGACGGTCCGGCTGGATGCGGGCCGCGGCAGGCTGGGTCAAGCCAGCCACCATCTGCTCCAGGATGAGCTCGGGCTGTTCATCGCGCGGGTTGTCGCTGGTCAGCACCAGGTGGTGGGCTTGCTGCTCGGCAGCGGCCGCCATCAGCGGGCGCTTGAATGGATCGCGGTTGCCCCCGCAGCCAAACACACACCACAGGCGCCCCGCGCGGGTCTGGGCCACGGCCTGAAGGGCCGACAAGGCCTTCTCCAGGGCATCCGGGGTGTGGGCGTAATCCACCACCACCAGGGGCTGGCTGGCTTGCGGCTGCCCCACGATCTGCATGCGCCCCGGCACGGCCTGTAGGCTGGAGCAGGCCCGCACCGCCTCGGGCAAGGCATGCCCCAGTGCGCGCAGTGCACCCAGCACGGCCAACAGATTGGACACGTTGAACAGGCCGATCACGGGCGCCCGCACCTCGGCCTGGGCCACCACCTTGAGGTGCTCATCGCGCTCGATCACCGTGAACTCGACGCCCTGGCGATGATGACGAAGATCGCAAGCCTGCAAGCGCACGTCGTGGCGCAGGCCGTAGCTCCAGGTGCTGACCTGGCGCTGAGCCAGCTGGGCCTGCAGCACCGCGCCCTGGGCATCGTCCAGATTGACCACGGCGGCACGCAAGCCAGGCCATGCAAACAGGGCGGCCTTGGCTTGCCAGTAGGCCTCCATGGTGCCGTGATAGTCCAGGTGATCCTGCGTGAAATTGGTGAACTGGGCCACCGCGATGCGGGTGGCGTGCAGGCGGGACTCTGCGATGCCGATGGACGAGGCCTCGATGGCCGCCGCCTTCAGGCCTTGACGCACGAAGTGCTGGAAGGTGGACTGCAGGGTGATCGGATCGGGCGTGGTGAAGCCGGTGGGCTGGAAGGCGGCATCACCCGCGCGGCCCACGCCCAGGGTGCCAATGACACCGCAGCGATGGCCCAGCAGGTCCAGGGCCTGCGCCGTCCACCACGAGGTCGAGGTCTTGCCGTTGGTGCCGGTCACGGCCACCACATCCAGATGAGCGCTGGGTTCGCCATAGAAGGCGTGCGCCAGCTCGGCACTGCGCTGCTTCAATCCCGGCACGGCCAGCACGCGGGGATCGTCGATGTCGTGGTCAGCCACGCCCTCAGCCTCCACCACACAGGCCAGGGCGCCGGTGGCCAGAGCCTGACGCACGTACGCACGGCCATCGGTGGCCGCCCCTGGCCACGCCACGAAGGCCTGGTGAGCGCCCGGGCGCACGCGGCGGCTGTCCACGACCAGTTCGGCCACACCACGGTCGGCCAACCAGGCCTGCACGGCAGGCACGTCTTGAAGGAGGGTCAGCTGCTGGGCCATCAGAAGCTCTCCACCTCGGCGGGCACCAGCCGCTCGGAGGCAACGATGTGCGGCGCCACGGCCATATCCGGCAACACCTGCAGGCGGCTGAGCGTGTGCTGCACCACCTGGCTGAACACCGGGGCGGCGACGGCGCCCCCATAGAACTTGCCGTTGTTGGGCTCGTCCACCATCACGGCCACGACAATGCGGGGCCGGCTGACCGGAGCAATGCCCACAAACCACGAGCGGTACTTGTTGGTGGCGTACCCACGGCCTTCTTGCTTGCGGGCCGTGCCCGACTTGCCGCCCACGCTGTAGCCCACGGTCTGGGCCAGCGGGGCCGTGCCGCCAGGTCCGGCCGCCATTTGCAGCATCTGGCGCACGGCGCGGGCCGACGAGGCCGACAGCACCCGATGACCATGCACCGACTGCTCACCGGTGCGGACCACACCCTCGCGGGCCAGCAGGGTCATCGGCACCATCTCGCCATCGGTGGCGAACACGGTGTAGGCCTGAGCGATCTGGAACAGGCTGGCCGAGAGGCCGTAGCCATAGCTCATGGTGGCCTGCTCGATGCGACGCCAACTCTTGTAAGGACGCAGACGACCCGTCACCGCACCCGGAAAGTCGATCTGGGGCTTGCTCCCCAGGCCCACAGCCGAGAACAGCTCCCACATCTCGCGGGGCTGCATCTGCAGGGCCAGCTTGACCGTGCCCACGTTGCTGGACTTCTGGATGACGCCCTCAACGGTCAACTGGTCATACGCGTGCGCGTCACTGATCGTGGACCCATCGATCGTCATGCGACCTGGGGCCGTCTGGAGGATGGTGTCCGGGCGCACGCGACCCGTCTCCAGCGCCCAGGCCGCGATGAAGGGCTTCATCGTGGAGCCCGGCTCGAAGGTGTCGGTCAGCGCTCGGTTGCGCAACTGGGCGCCCGTCAGGTTGCGGCGGTCGTCCGGTCGGTAGCTGGGCACATTGGCCAGGGCCAGCACCTCGCCGGTGGCCACATCCAGCACCACCACACTGCCCGCCTTGGCCTTGTGCTCCCGCACGGCATCACGGATCTGCTGATAGGCGTAGAACTGCACCTTGGCATCGATGGACAGACGCACGGTCTCACCGTCCACGGCCGGCACCATGTCACCCACCGACTCCACCACCCGGCCCAGACGGTCCTTGATCACGCGGCGCATGCCGTCGCGGCCCGACAGTTCGTCGTGCTTGGCGAGCTCAATGCCTTCCTGGCCCTGGTCTTCGATGTCGGTGAAGCCCACAACGTGTGCAGCAGCCTCGCCCTCAGGGTAGTGGCGCTTGGCCTCGCGCAGCTGGTGCACGCCCTTGATTTTCAGGGCGGCCACGGCCTGGGCCACCTCGTCATCGACCTTGCGGCGCAGCCAGACGAAATTGGGGCTGCCCGACAGGCGCTTGTCCAACTCGGCGCGGGTCATGCCCAACAATCGAGCCAGTTCATGGCGCTGTTCGGGTGTGGCCTGAAAGTCCTTCGGGATGGCCCACAGCGAGGGCGCTGGCACACTGGAGGCCAGCAACTCGCCATTGCGATCCAGGATGCGACCTCGGTTGGCCTTCAGGGCGATGCGACGCTCATAGCGGCTGGCACCCTGCTCGAGGTAGAAGTCGTTCTCGATGATCTGGATCCAGGCCGCACGGCCGATCAGCACGGCAAAGCCCAGACCAATGGCGCCGATCATGAACTTGACGCGCCATGGCGGCGTGCGGGAGGCCAGCAGCGGGCTGCTGGCATAACGCACCGAGGGCATGGCCGCCACCTTGCGTTGGCGAGGCTGACCACGAAGGCGACGCCACAGGGCGCTGAGAACGCTCATCGCACCCCCTTCTTCGGCCATGAGGCCGCCTCGGAGGCCGCAGCCACGGGGGGCGCTGGCACCACCCACGAACCCGACTGCGCCATGTAGTGCGTGACGGCAGGCGTGGGCGCGGCCATCTGCAGCTTGTCGCGCGCGAGCTTTTCAACGCGCAGCGGGGTGGCCTGCACGCGCTTTTCCAGCTGCAGGCGCTCGTAGTCGATTTCCAGCTCGCGCGAGGCGCGCTGGGCGCGCTCCATCTCGACGAAGAGGCGGCGCGATTCGTAGCTGGACTGCACCAGCCAGAAGCAGCTCAGCAGCAGCACGGCCGCCAGCACGAGGTTCATGCGCAGGCTCATCGCGCCCTCCTGCCCCGCACGGGCGCGGTGTCGCGTGTCATGGCCTGCGGCATGAAGGGCACGTCGGTGCGCTCCGCCACGCGCAAGACCGCCGAGCGCGAGCGCGGATTGCGCGCCACCTCATCCGCCGAGGGCTTGATGCGGGCGACGGCCTGCAGCATCAGGGGCTTGGGCGCCGCGAACGGTGCACGGCGATCAACCTCATCACGGCTATGGCGGGCAATGAAGGTCTTGACGATGCGGTCTTCCAGCGAGTGGAAGCTGATCACGGCCAGGCGCCCGCCGGGCGCCAGCATGCTCAGGGCAGCGTCCAGCGCATCTTCGAGCTCGCCGAGCTCACGGTTGACGTGAATCCGAAGAGCCTGGAAGGTGCGGGTGGCGGGGTCTTGCCCGACTTCGCGGGTTTTGACCGAACGAGCCACGAGCGCCGCCAGCTCGGCGGTGGTGCGCAAAGGCTGGCCGTCATCGCGGCGCGCGACAATCGCCTTTGCAATGGGCCAAGCAAACCGTTCTTCGCCATAGGTCTGGATCACATGGGAGATTTCTTCCACCGAGGCGCTGGCCAAAAAATCGGCCGCGCTCTCGCCCTGGGTCGTGTCCATGCGCATGTCCAGTGGCGCATCGAACCGGAAACTGAAGCCCCGCTGCGGGTTGTCGATCTGGGGCGACGACACCCCGATGTCCATCAACAACCCATCCACCTGCGGCCAACCGCGCTCGCGCACCACCTGAGCCCAGGATGAGAACGGCGCATGGGCGATGGCAAATCGCGGGTCATGGATGGCCGCCTCGCCCTGGGTGGCATGGGCGATGGCCTCGGGGTCGCGGTCCAGCGCCAGCAGGTGCGCCTGGGGCCCAAGGCGCGAGAGGATGAGGCGCGAGTGACCGCCCCGCCCGAAGGTGGCATCCACATAGCGGCCTTCAGGGCGCGGACCGACGGCCGCATCCCACAAGGCCTCCACGGCCTCGTGCAGCAAAACGGTCTGGTGCTGCCAAGGGGTCACTGCGGCCTGCATCGGGGTCAGAAGGTGAAGTCCTGCAGGGCCTGGGGCATGGGCTCGGCCATCACGGCCGCCTCATGGGCGGCATAGCGTTCGGCGTCCCACAACTCGAAGTGGCTGCCCATGCCGAGCAGCATCACATCCTTCTGGATGCCGGCGGCCACCCGCAATTCAGGCGCCACCAGCACGCGCGCGGCACTGTCGATCTCCACGTCCTGGGCGTTGCCCAGAAAGATGCGCTTCCAGCCAGCCGCCGACATGGGCAGGGCCGCGATCTTGTCGCGGAAGGCCTCCCACGCGGGGCGGGGAAAGATCATCAGGCAGCCATCGGGGTTCTTGGTGATGGTCAGTTGACCCTCGCAAAGGGCCTGCAAGGCGTCGCGATGACGCACCGGGACCGCCAAGCGTCCCTTGGCGTCCATCGACAGCGCCGAAGCCCCTTGAAAGACCAGAGTCACACAAAACCCCACGAATTTGCACTAAATCCCACTTTAACCGAGCTCCGGGGTCGAAACAAGGTCAAAGCGTAAAAAAAATCAATGAAATCAATCACTTAGCCGCGTTTTGAACGCACTTTCGAAAGAAAAAGTCCTTATTAATCAACAACCTGCAAAAGGGACTGGAAGTGGTGCTTGAGAAGATTTCACACCCTGGGACTTGCCCACCCCCCACGGGGTGAGGCGAACAACCGACACCGACCGAGCTGACGCACTAAGCCCCCCTCAGGCGAAGGGGACACCCCCCGCGCACTGGGGGTGCCGCCAGGAGGCCGGTCTGCCTACACTGAGTTCAAAGCAGCTTCAAAAAACAGGTTGATCCCATGCGTCCGCTGTTCGCGATCGTGCCCCTGGTGGCCTTGCTGTCGTGGCTGGGTGAGCCCTCCGGCTCCGACCCTGCCCTGTCGGGCATGGAGGCCGCCACCGCCCCGTCACCAGCACGGGTGACGACACCCCTCCTGAACGCCAGCACCCTGAGCCCCACCCAGTCCGGGCCCGGCCCGGCGCTGAACGGCGGGCAGATCATGCCCGTGAGCTGGACGGCCGGCCGCTGAAAAGACCCGGACCTTGCACCCATCGGGCGCTCGCGGCTACACTACACGTCGCTCCGGGGTGTGCGGCAAGTTGATGCTTGCCAGCGCTGAGATGGTGAATCACCGAACCCGTTGAACTTGATCCGGTTCATACCGGCGAAAGAAGAGCTGTCCTGTCCGGCACCGCGGGAGCGGTGTGTGGTGGTGGCAGCCCGCCATGGCGCTGCACCAGGCCACGACGGGACGACCCTGCACGCACACCCCATTCGCTGAACGCCTGAGGGCACCCCTCGGAGCACGCATCTGTCCAGGCCTGTGGCCTGGGTCCGTGTCACCGAGGAGAGTCCCGTGAATGATCCCAAGATCGCGCCCGAAGTGGCGCAGGCCGCCGCCACCGAATCCTTGCAGGCCCGCGCGCGCCTGACCCGCGAGCCCCTGCCCGCCTCACGCAAGGTGTACGTGCATGGCCAGCACGAGGGCGTGCGCGTGCCCATGCGCGAGGTCAGCCTCACCAATGGCGAGACTGTCACGCTGTACGACTGCTCGGGCCCCTACACCGACCCTGACGTGGAGATTGACGTCACACGTGGCTTGCCCCCGGTGCGAGAAGCCGCCGTGCTGGCCCGAGGCGACACGGAGGCCTACACCGGTCGCGCCCGCCAGGCTGCCGACGATGGCCTCAAGGCCGGCGAGCGCCACGACGAGCGCATGAGCACCCTGCGGGCAGCCGCCCAAGGGCTGCAACGCACACCGCGCCGCGCCCTGGGTGGCGTGGGCGCGGGCGGGAATGTCACGCAGATGCATTACGCACGCCGAGGCATCGTCACCCCCGAGATGGAGTTCATCGCGCTGCGTGAGAACCAGCGCCGGCTCGATGTGCTTGATGACTGGCGCAGCCGATACAGCGTCGATGCCGAGCGCGAAGCCCGCCTGCGGGGCCAGCCCATGGGTGCGGTGATCCCGCGCGAGATCACGCCCGAGTTCGTACGCGACGAAGTGGCACGGGGCCGTGCCGTCATCCCGGCCAACATCAACCACACCGAGCTGGAGCCGATGATCATCGGCCGCAACTTCCTGGTGAAGGTCAATGCCAACATCGGCAACTCGGCCGTGACCTCGTCCATCGAGGACGAAGTGGAGAAGATGGTGTGGTCCATCCGCTGGGGCGCCGACACGGTGATGGACCTGTCCACGGGCAAGCACATCCACACCACGCGCGACTGGATCATCCGCAACAGCCCCGTGCCGGTTGGCACGGTGCCCATCTACCAGGCCCTCGAAAAGGTGGGCGGCGTGGCCGAAGACCTCACTTGGGCCATCTTCCGCGACACGCTGATCGAGCAGGCCGAGCAAGGCGTGGACTACTTCACCATCCACGCCGGCGTGCGCCTGCCCTTCATCCCGATGACGGCCAAGCGCCGCACGGGCATCGTCTCGCGCGGGGGCTCGATCCTGGCGAAGTGGTGCATCGCGCACCACCAGGAGAACTTCCTGTACACGCACTTCGACGAGATCTGCGAGATCATGAAGGTCTACGACGTGACCTTCTCGCTGGGCGACGGCTTGCGCCCTGGTTGCTTGTCAGACGCGAACGACGAGGCCCAGTTCGCCGAGCTGCGCACGCTGGGCGAGCTCACGCAGGTCGCGTGGAAGCACGATGTGCAGACCATGATCGAAGGCCCTGGGCATGTGCCCATGCACCTGATCCAGGCCAACATGGACGAGCAATTGAAGCACTGCCACGAGGCACCCTTTTACACCCTGGGCCCGCTGACCATCGACATCGCGCCGGGCTACGACCACATCGCCAGCGCGATCGGTGCCGCCATGATCGGCTGGATGGGCACGGCCATGCTCTGCTACGTGACGCCCAAGGAACACCTGGGCCTGCCCAACCGCGACGACGTGAAGCAGGGCCTGATTGCGTACAAGATTGCCGCGCATGCGGCCGACATCGCCAAGGGCCACCCCGGCGCCCGCGCACGGGATGACGCGCTGTCCCAAGCGCGCTTCGACTTCCGCTGGCAGGACCAGTTCAACCTGGGCCTGGATCCGGAGACCGCGCGCGACTTCCACGACGAGACGCTGCCCAAGGACTCGGCCAAGGTGGCGCACTTCTGCTCGATGTGCGGCCCCAAGTTCTGCTCGATGAAGATCACGCAGGAGGTGCGCGAGTTTGCCGCCGCGCAGGGGGTGGGCGAAAGTGACGCGATTGCCCGGGGCATGGCCGAGAAGTCGGCCGAGTTCAAGCAGGTGGGTGGCGAGCTGTACATCCCCATCCGGGCCGAGCAATCGATGCCTCAGCAGCAGGGCTGACGCCATGTGCAGCGCCACCATGGACCATCCACTGGCCATCACACAGGGACAGCCTCTGCGTGTCGGCATCGCGGGGGCAGGGTTGCTGGGCCGCCTGCTGGCCTGGACGCTGAGCCGGGCCGGCCACCAGGTGATGGTGTTCGACCCGGCCCCCGGCCCCGAGCCCCGATTCGACGGGCATCAGGCCGCGGGCTTCACGGCCGCCGGCATGCTCAGCCCCCTGGCCGAGCTGGAGCACGCCGACGCCAGCGTGGCCCACCTGGGCTGGCGATCCTTGCCCCGATGGCGTGAGATCGTTCAGCAACTGGGCCAAGCCGGCCCCACGCAGCCCTTCTTTCATGAGCGCGGCAGCCTGCTGGTGGCGCATGGCCCGGACCTGGGCAGCGCGCGGCGGATGCTGGAGCACCTGGCGCACAACCATCGGCCCGAGTGGCCCAGGCCGCAGGGCTTGGAGGCGTCCGCCTTGCAGGCCCTGGAGCCCGCGCTGCACAGCAGCAGCGGCCCCCTGCACGCGTGGCTGTTGCCGCAGGAGGGGCAGATCGACACCGTGAGCACCCTGCAAGCCCTGCACGACCAAGCCTATGCCGCCGAATGGCATTGGGGCCAGCGCGTGAGAAAAGTGATGCCAGGCGAGTTGCATCTGGCCGATGGGCAGACCCTGTCGGTGGACTGGGCCATCGATGCACGCGGCACGGGTGCGCGGCCTGAGCTGCCGGTGCGGGGCGTGCGGGGCGAACTCGTCTGGCTGCATGCGCCCGGCCTGGGTCTGGGCCGTCCGGTGCGCCTGCTGCACCCACGGCACCGCGTGTACATCGTACCCCGGCCCGGCGATGTGGTCCTGGTGGGCGCCAGCGAGCTGGAGAGCGAGGACCGCTCACCCATGTCGCTGCGCAGCGCGGTGGAGCTGATGGCCGCCGCCCACAGCATCCTGCCCGACCTGGCCGAAGCCCGCATCCTGCGCATGGATGTGAACCTGCGCCCCACCCTGCCTGACCACCGCCCGCTCGTGCAGGTTGAGTCCGGACTGATCCAGCTCAACGGCCTGTACCGGCACGGTTGGCTGATGGCCCCCGCGCTGGTGGATGAGGCCCTGGTGCACATGCAGGCACTGTGCCGCCTTGATCTTTGACGTGAACCCCATGAACTCGATTCACACCACCATCACGGTGCACACCGACGCCGGCCCACTGCGCTTGCCCGCGCCGGCCACCCTGGCCGATGCCATTGCCGCCCTGATGGCCAAGCGGTCGGCCGTCGATGCTGACCTCGATGCGCATGCCCGTGCCCTGGCCACGGCCGTGAATGGCCAGTTCGTGCCCCGCGATGCCCGCCACACCCACCCGCTGCAAGAGGGTGATCAGGTGCTGTGCTTTTCACCCATCACCGGAGGCTGAGCGCCCATGAACGCGCCATCACCACAGAGCACCCCCCCTGTGCCGCCGCAGCCTGACTTCGCCGACACCTGGCACATCGGCAGCACGCCCTTGCACAGCCGCTTCCTGCTGGGCACGGCGGGCTACCCATCGCCTGAGGTGCTGCGCCAGGCCATCGTCGCCTCAGGCACCCAGGTGCTGACCCTGGGTCTGCGCCGAACCCTGGGCGCCACCGGCCAGGACAACGGCTTCGTGCAGATGATCCGCGAGACGGCCCGCGCCCAAGACGCCCATCTGCTGCCCAACACCGCCGGCTGCCGCAGCGCCCGCGAGGCCATCACCCTGGCCCACATGGCCCGCGAGCTGCTGGACACACACTGGATCAAGCTCGAGGTGGTGGGTGACGAGCAGACCCTGCAACCCGACCCGGTGGAGCTGGTGGCCGCTGCCCGCCAGCTGGTGGCCGACGGCTTCGAGGTGCTGCCGTATTGCACGGACGACCTGGTCAGCGCGCAGCGCCTGGTCGATGCTGGTTGCCGCATCCTCATGCCCTGGGCCGCGCCCATCGGCTCCGGTCTGGGGCTGCTCAACCCCTGGGCCTTGCGCACCCTGCGCGCACGCCTGCCGCACATCACCCTGATCGTGGATGCGGGCCTGGGTGCGCCCTCCCACGCCTCGGCGGCGATGGAGTTGGGCATGGACGCGGTGCTGCTGAACTCGGCCGTGTCGCAGTCGCGTGACCCGGCGCGCATGGCGGCGGCCTTCCGGGATGCCGTGCGGGGCGGGCGCGCGGGGCATCTGGCCGGGCTCATGGCCACCAGTGATGTGGCCGTGGCCACCACACCCGTGGGTGGTCAGCCCTTCGTGCTGGTGTGACGGGATGCCCACATGACCCCCACAGACACCCCATCCAGCACGACCAGGGGCACCCCCCCGGTGGTGTGGCACATCGCCGGGCTGGACACCGCCGGCGGTGCGGGCTTGAGCGCCGACCAGCGCGCCATCGAGGCCCTGGGTGCCCATGCCTGCCCGGTGGCCGCCACCCTGACGGCACAGAACTCACAAGGAGTGCACTCGGTGCACCCCGTGCCCGCTCACACGCTGGAGGCGCAACTGGCCGCGCTGGCCGACGACTTGCCTCCGGCCGCCATCAAGACCGGCCTGCTGGGCAGCATCGAGGCCATCGACTGCGTGGCCCGTTGGGTGGATCGTTTGCGCACTGCGCACCGCACGGGCGACGCTGCCCAACACGCCCTCCCCCTGGTGGTGGACCCGGTGCTCAAGGCCTCGGCCGGTGGCGCGGCCTTCACCGACGCTGCCCTGTGGCGGGCGCTGCGCGAGCAGCTGTTGCCGCGCGCCACCGTGCTCACCCCCAACCGTGCCGAGGCCCACGCCCTGGTGCATGGGCACTGGCCGGCCCACACGGTGCCGCGCGAGGCGGTGCCAGCCCTGGCCCGGGCACTGTGCGCGTTGGGCGCTGAAGCGGTGGTGATCACCGGGGGCGACAGCGATGACGGCCGGCATTGCCTGGACTGGCTGCACACCCCCCATGCCCAAGGCTGGCTGGCCGCACCGCGCGTGCCCACGCCACACCACCACGGCACTGGCTGCACCTTCGCCAGCGGCCTGGCCGCCGCCATGGCGCTGGGTCATGTGTCGGCCGACGCCGCCGTGCTGGCCAACATGCTGACGCGCCACGCGTTGATGCACGCCCACCCCGCCGGCACGGGCGCCGGGCCCGTGAAGGCCCGCGCCGGCTTTGCCGACGGGCCAGCGATGGGCGGCGCCCCCTTGCCCTGGCTCGGACTGCATGACGCCCTGCCCTGGCGCATCACCGTTGGTGAAGGAGCCGGCTCGCCTCCCCTGTTTCGCCCCTTCACGCCACCGGCGGATCGGCTGTACGGCATCGTGGCCGATGGGCCCCAGGTGCGGGCGGCGTTGAACGCGGGCTTGCGCTGCGTGCAGTTGCGGCACAAGCCCCAGGCCGGGCTTGAAGGCCACCTTGGTCTGGCCCTGGAGGCCGCCCGCCACGCTGGCGCGCCCCTGTTCATCAACGACCACTGGCGCGCTGCGGTGTCGGCGCTGACCTCCGAGGCTCCACCAGGTCCACCAACACGCCTGCAGCTGGGCGTGCACCTGGGACAGGAAGATCTGCTGTCACTGAGCGAGCAGGACACCGCCACCCTCTTGAGCCACCGGCATGAGGTGATGCTGGGGCTGAGTTCACACAGCCTGTGGGAATTGGCCCGTGCGGCCGGTTGTGGCGCCAGCGTCATCGCTTGCGGCCCCTTGCAGCCCACCACCACCAAGGACATGCCCTGGCGCCCGCAAGGCACGCACAACCTGCGCTGGTGGGTCAGGCACAGCCCGGTGCCCGTGCTGGGCATTGGCGGCCTGCTGACCGCCGATGATCTGCGCCGTCACGGCGACTGCGGGGCTGCGGCCCTGTGCGTGGTGCGCGCTCTGGGCACCAGCCCCGAGGCCATGGCCCGACAGGTACCGGCCTTGCGCGCCGCCCTGACCACCGCTGCCATGCCAGCCGCAGCGAGCCACGACGCATCAGCAGGCGGCCTGCCCCACCCCGTGCTGTGATGGACCGACGCGGGTCTGGAGCTGTGCCGAGGGTTCGCCCTGGGCCATGACCCTGAGGGCAGTCCGGCATGGACGATTTCATTGCCCAGCCCTTCACCACGGAAGACATCGCGCGCGTGCTGTCGCTCCATCTGCCGCAGGCCCTGCCCAGCGCCGCCTGATCTCAGTTGGTGGTGATGCCCCCCAGCTTACCCTGGTCCAGCCAGTCACGCAAAGTGCGCACCATGTCGCGATCGGCCATCACCCAGGCGTTGTGGCGGTAGCTGTTGAAGTAGGCCTCCTCGGCCGTCTGCTCGGCCAGCGCTTCGTACACAAAGCGCAGCACCATGCGTCCTGCATGCGGCTCCTCGATCCGCACCGTCAGGCGGATGGGGGCCGTGTCGCCATGCGCCTCGGGCGTGAACTGCAACTGCTCGAGCGGGGTCAGCCGCACCTGGTCGCGCAGCACGTGCTGCCCGAAATGCAGCGTGCGCTGGATCAAATCAGGGGCCGCCTGCTGCCAGTCGCAGCGCTCGGGCCCCAGCGGGAAGCGTTGAGGCGCCTGCACCCGCAACATCAGGCCATGCCAGAGTTGCTCGCGCGTGAAGGTGGACACCAGGCTGGGCATGGCACCCTGAGGGGCATTGATCTCGATGAGGTGTTCAAAACGCATGAACCCGAGCTTACGTCAAGGCGCGCTGAAAGCCAGCATAGCTGACGCAAAATTCCAATCACGTCAACCGGATGCTTTTGACGTCAAGCGCATCACCCACTGGGCAGACTACACTTGCGCAGGACCATTTTTTGCCCGCCCTCGCGCGGGATTGCCTGCCATGTCCCAGCGCTCTACCCCTGCTGCCCCCGAGTCCGCCCAACGGCCTGCCGCCCAGCCCATTCATCTGGTGAAAAAGCCGGTGCTCAATGCCCACGGCTGCGGCGGCGACTGCACCGACCCCAACTTCGACAACGGCCGCTGGCCGCGCGATCAGGTGCTGGCGCTGTTCAACCTGCCATTCAATGATCTGCTGTGGCAGGCCCAGCAGGTGCACCGTCAGCATTGGGATGCCAACGAGATCGAGCATGCCACGCTCTTGTCCGTGAAGACCGGTGGCTGCCCTGAGGACTGCGGCTACTGCCCCCAATCGGCCAGCTACGACACCGGCGTGGAAGCCAGCAAGCTGATGTCGCCCGAGCAGGTGCGCGAAGCCGTTATCGCCGCCCGTGACGCCGGCGCCAGCCGCTTCTGCATGGGGGCGGCCTGGCGCGCCCCCAAAGACCGCGACATCGAGAAGGTGGTAGAGCTCATCGGCGTGATCAAGGACGAAGGCCTGGAGGCCTGTTGCACCCTGGGCATGCTGACCGACACCCAGGCCCAGGCACTGAAAGACGCCGGCCTGGACTACTACAACCACAACCTGGACACCGCCCCCGAGCTGTACGGTGACATCATCACCACGCGCGACCTGCAAGACCGGCTGAACACGCTGGAGCACGTCCGCAAGGCCAACCTGAAGGTGTGCAGTGGCGGCATCGTCGGCATGGGCGAAACGCGCGAAGGCCGCGCCGGCCTGATCGCCCAGTTGGCCAACCTGCCCACCTACCCTGAGTCCGTGCCCATCAATGACCTGGTGCGTGTGCCGGGTACCCCCCTGGCCGACACACCACAGCTCGACCCGCTGGAGTTTGTGCGCACCATCGCCGTGGCCCGCATCACCATGCCCACCGCTCGCGTGCGCCTGTCGGCTGGCCGCCAGCAAATGAGCGAGGCCGTGCAGGCCCTGTGCTTCCTGGCGGGCGCCAACTCCATCTTTTACGGCGACAAGCTGCTGACCACGGGCAACCCCAATTTCGACGCCGACCAGGCACTGATGAAAAAGCTGGGCATGAAGAGCGGCAAGGCGGTCACGGCCAAGGTGAGTACCGACGTGACTCAGGCCTGAGCCGGTACCAAGCATCCGTGAAGGGGGCTCACGCCTTCTTCTTGGGCACCCAGGCCCACACCATCTCGGCCTGGATGGGCTGTTCGCCCGAGTCGTCGGTGATGGTGACAGGCACCGTCACCTCGCCCTTGTCTTGCGACAGGATCTGCTGAATCTGCTCGGGCCGCAGTCGGGCGTCGGCCACCATGTCGCCCTGCGAGCGGCGCACGTAGTCGATCTTCATCGTCTTGATCAGGGGCAGCTTGTCATCGGGCAGGTTCATGCCCACGCAAAAGCCGGTGGCGGTTTCTGCCAGCAAGGCCATGGCGGCGGCATGCACCCCCTTGATGTGGTTTTGCACCTTGCGCTGGTTGCGGATGCGCACCACCACGCGCTCAGGGCTGAGCACCTCGTACCGTAACCCCGAGGTGCCCACATAAGGCACCACACGCCCCAGCGCAAAGCTGGTGGCCCAGGCACCGATCATCGGCAGGCCTTGCAGCTTGGCCACGGTGCGGGCGAGTTGATTGGGGCGGTTCGACATACGGCACTCCTGTTCAGACAGGGCCGCATCCTAGTGCAAATCCATGCCGATTCAAGCCAGCAAACCCGAAAGCGTCGACGCGTCAAACGCGTCGTATCCAGGGGCGACGGTCGCCCACTCGGTCGGCGACACCCCCATCCAGCGGGCCAGGGCCACCGCCAACTGCTGCACGCTGGTGGTGGGCAACAAACGACCTTGCCCCACGTCCTGCGCGCCACCCAAACCCGCACCCTGCCACTGCCCATACAGCGCCCGCCCGCGCACGGCGCCCCCCATCACCAGGTGGTGGGCACCCCAACCGTGGTCTGAGCCATCGCCATTGCTGCTCAGCGTGCGCCCGAAGTCACTGGCCGTGAAGGTGGTCACCTGGGACGCCAGGCCCAGCGCATCCACCGCCTGCTGGAACTGCGCCAGGGCCTGCGCCACACGCCCCAGCAACAGCGGGTGCTGCGCGCTCAGGTTGTCATGCAAATCGAAGCCACCCAGTTGCACCCAAAACACCTGGCGGCGCATGCCCAGGCTGGTACGGGCTTGCAGCAAACGCGCCACCATGCGCAACTGGTCTGCCAAGGGATTGCCGTCGGCAAACGCGGTGGTCAGCGCCGGTTGCGCGGCCAGGGCCGACCGCAGTTAGGCGTTCACATCGAGCGCACGCGCGGTGATGCGCGCATGCTCCGACGCCAGCACATGCGGCTGGGCGGTCTGCGTGATGATCTGCCGCAGGGCCTCGCGACAGGCGGCTGAGCCGAACATGCCCAAAGGCGATCCCAGCGCACTGACCTCTGCGGGGCCGCGTGGGTTGATCATGTAGGGCACGGCATCCTACCCGGCCAGGTAGACCGCGCTCCCGGCCATGTTGATGCAGGTCAGCGAGGCCAGTCCATTGCCACTGAGCATGAGGTCTGCCGTGCGCCCACCCCAGCCCGCCGTGCTGCCCTCGGGGCCATAAGACTGCCACATCGACTGCTGATCGTTGTGCGAGAAGAGCTTGGGCGGCAAGGGCACACTGCCCGCGCGGTAGGCCGCCAGGCTGGTGGGCTGCACCAAGGGGCCGATGTTGAGCAGGGTAGCCAGGGCCTCTCCACCCTGAGTGTTGCCCAGCAAGGTGCTGGCCAGCGACTCGCGCGACAAGGCCAGGCTGCCTCGCGCCTGGGCGTAGGCCTGGTGCGCTGACAGGTCGTACGGCAGCACCGTGTTGGCGTGGTCGTTGCCGCCCTGCAGGAACACACACACCAGTGCTTGGTAGTCGGTGTTGCCAGAGGACTGCGCCGCCGCCTCGGCCATGGCGGCCAGGTTCAGGGCCCAGGGCGCGGCCAGACTGCCGTCAACCCGCCCAAGCGTCAGGCCGTAGGCCGCAGCGCCAGTCGGGCCCTCAGCACCTCGGCCGCCTGCACCATGTGCTGCAAGGCCGCCAGGGTTTCGGGCCAGGCCCGGGTTTTGAGCCCGCAGTCCGGATTCACCCACAGCCGCTCCACGGGGATGACATCCGCTGCGCGCTGCAACAACCGCACCATGGCCTCGACCGACGGCACACGCGGTGAGTGGATGTCGTACACACCGGGCCCGATCTCGTTGGGATAGTCGAAGGCGCCAAAGCCATCCAGCAGCTCCATGGCCGAGCGCGAGGTCTCGATGGTGATCACATCGGCATCCAGCGCCGCGATGCTGGGCAGGATGTCATTGAACTCGGAGTAGCACATGTGGGTGTGGATCTGCGTGGCATCGGCCACCCCGCACGCGCTGATCTTGAAGGCCCGCACGGCCCAGTCCAGGTAAGCCGCCCAGTCGCTACGGCGCAGGGGAAGCCCCTCGCGGAAGGCGGGCTCGTCGATCTGGATGACCCGGATGCCGGCCTTTTCCAGGTCCTGAACCTCGTCACGGATGGCCAGGGCCAACTGCAGTGCGGTGGTCTCGCGCGGTTGGTCATCGCGCACGAACGACCACTGCAGCATGGTCACCGGGCCCGTCAGCATGCCCTTCATGGGGCGGTCGGTCAGTGACTGGGCGTAGCGGGTGGTCTCCACCGTCATGGGCTCGGGACGGAACACATCGCCATACAGAATGGGCGGCTTCACGCAGCGCGAACCATAGCTCTGCACCCAGCCATGCTCGGTAAAGGCATAACCCCAGAGCTGCTCACCAAAGTACTCGACCATGTCGTTGCGTTCGGCCTCGCCATGCACCAGCACGTCCAGGCCCAAGGCCTCTTGCTGGCGCACCACGTGCTCGATCTCGGTGCGCATGCGCTGCAGATAGTCCAGCGCGCTGAGTTCACCACGCTTGAAGGCCGCGCGCGACTGCCGGATCTCGGCCGTTTGCGGGAAAGAGCCGATCGTGGTGGTGGGCAGCAACGGCAAGTTCAAGGCCTCACGCTGGGCCTGGATGCGCGTCGCAAAGGGTGATCGACGCTGCGCCATGTCAGGCGTGAGCCGCTGCAGGCGCTGCTGCACCACGGGGTGGTGCACCCGGCCCGAGGCGCGACGGGCGGCGACCGCCGCGTCGCTGTCGGACAAGGCCTGGTGCACCGCGGCCACGCCCTCGTTCAGGGCACGGCCCAAGGTGTGCAACTCGTCCAGCTTCTCGCTGGCAAAGGCCAGCCAACCGCGCACCTCGGCATCCAGCCGCTGCTCGGCGGCCAGGCTCACGGGCACGTGCTGCAGCGAGCACGATGGCGCCACCCACAGCCGCTCGCCCAAGTTGTCGTGCAGGCTTTGCAGCACCGGCAGGATCTTGCGCAGGTCGGTGCGCCAGATGTTGCGTCCGTCGATCACGCCCACCGACAGCACGGCCTCGGGCGGCAGCACCTGCTGCCAGGCGGCCAACTGCTGAGGAGCCCGTACCAGGTCGATGTGGAAGCCTTGCACGGGCAGGCGAGCAGCCAGGGCCGCATGCCCTGCGGCCGACTCGAAGTAGGTAGCCAGCAGCACCTGGGGCAGCAGTGCAGCGTCATGCCCTTCATCCGCCGAGCCCAACAGGTCGGCATACGCCGGCTCGAACGCCGCTTGCCACGCGGGCTCCAGCTCCAGCGTCAGGATGGGCTCATCCACCTGCACCCAGGCCACGCCCTGGCGGGCCAGGGCCTGCAAGATGCGCCGATGGCCCGCCACCACGCGCGGCAGCAGGCTGAGCCGGTCGAAGCCGGGTGCAGCACCATGGGCCTTGGCCAGCCACAACCAGCTCACCGGGCCCAGCAGGCTCACCTTCACCGGGTGGCCCAAGGCCTGTGCCTCAGCCACCTCGTCCAGCAGCCAATTCACCCCGCCATCGCAACGGGTGCGCTCGTTCACCTCGGGCACCAGGAAGTGGTAGTTGGTGTCGAACCACTTGGTCATCTCCATGGCAGGCTGATCGGCGCGGCCACGGGCCAGATCAAAGTACTGCGACAGGCTCAGCGCGGCGGGGTCGAGACCAAAGCGCTCGGGCAGCGCACCCAGGGCCGCACTCAGGTTCAAGGTGGTGTCGTACCAGGCGAAGTCGCCCACGGTCACCCAGTCCAGCCCGGCGTCGCGCTGGCGTTGCCAGTGTTGCTGCCGCAAGCGGGCGCCCACCTGACGCAGCGCCTGTTCATCGGCCTCGGTGCGTTCGCTCTTCCAGTAGGCCTCCAGGGCCCATTTCAATTCGCGTTGGGCCCCGATGCGCGGGTAGCCCAGGATGTGGGTGCGTGCCATGTCTTGATCCATTGGTGTGTGCAATGGCCGGTAGTGTGCGCACCACACCAACATGAATCAAGCGATGAATATTCAATCAGAGATGAATGAAATTCATCTCACCACATCACCTCGTGGCCAGCACCAACTCAGCAGGACCATCCTGGTTCACGCGACCATCGACCAGCTCGATCACGCGGTCGCAGCGTGCGGCCAAGCGGGGGTCGTGGGTCACCACGAGGAAGGTTGTGCCCACCTCCTGGTGGATGCGGCGCATCAGCGCAAACACCTCGGCCGACGAGGCCGTGTCCAGGTTGCCCGTGGGCTCGTCGGCCAGCACCAGGGCAGGCTGCAGCATCAAGGCGCGAGCAATGGCCACGCGCTGCTGCATGCCGCCTGACAGCTGCGGCGGCTTGCGGTCCATCGCGGCCGACAGCCCCACCGCATCCAGCAACTCGCGGGCGCGGGCCAGGCCGGGCGCGGTCACACGGCCATCGCGCATCAGCACCGGCAGGCTCACGTTCTCCAGCGCCGTGAAGGCCGGCAAGAGGTGATGAAACTGGAACACAAAGCCCAGCACATCGCGGCGCAGGCGGGTCAGCTCGTCATCGGGCAGGTGCTGTACCGGCTGGCCTTTGAGCAGGTATTCGCCTGCGGTGGCGCGCTCCAGCAGGCCCAGCACGTTCAGCAAGGTGCTCTTGCCCGAGCCCGAGGGGCCGATCAGCGCGGCAAACTCACCCTGATGAATGCTCAGATCCAGGCCGTGCAGCACCTCGATCTCGTTGGGCTGGCCCAGGTTGTAGGTTTTGCGCAGGGCGCGCAAATCAACCAGGGCTTGAGGGCTTGAATCGGCATGAGACATGGCTGGCCCCTTCACATGCGGATGGCCTGAGCCGGGTCCATGCGCGCCGCGCGGCGGGCGGGTGCAATGGCCGCCAGGATGCCCGCCACAAAGGCCAGTGCAATCACCTGCAAGGCCATGTCCGGCGGCAGGCTGACCGAGAACAACGGCTGCCCATCAGCGCCTTTCACGAAGGTGGAGAAGCCTTTGAGCAAGCCCATGGCCAGCACCACCCCCAGTACCGAACCCACCGCGCCCACCAGCGCGCCTTGCAACAAGAACACACGCAGGATCTGGCCGCGCGTGCTGCCCATGGCGCGCAAGATGCCGATCTCGCGCTGCTTCTGCACCACCGACACCACCAGCACGCTGGCAATGCCCAGCACCACCACCACCATCACCACCGAGCGGATCAGCGTGGTGCTGACCGACTGGGCATTGAGTGCCGACACCAGTTGCGCGTTGGTGTCCTGCCAGCTGTCCACCTGCTGGGGCAGCTCCCGCGCCAGCGTGCGCGCGATGTCCTTGGCAGCCCACACGTCATCCACCCGCAGGTCGATCTGGGTCACGCCACCGGCCAGGCCCAGCAGGCTTTGCGCGGTGCGCAGCGGTACCAGCACCACGCGGCGGTTCAGGTCACGCACGCCCAGATCCACCAGGGCACTCAGGCGCAAGGTTTCGCTGTGGCCATCGGTGACCACGGTGATGCGGTCGCCCACGCGCACCCCCAGGTCGCTGGCCAGGGTGGTGCCCACGATGGCCTCGCCCGGGCCCAGTTGCATGCGGCCATCGACCACCTTGTCGCGCAGGTTGACGATGCGGTCGTAACGGTCGATCTCGACCCCGTTGAGTGCAATGGCCCGTGTGGCCTCGCCTCGGCGGGCCAGGGCCGCGCCCGAGGTCATGGGGGACACCGCCGTGATGCCGGGCCGCTCGGCCAGGGCCCGCGCCACGGCCGGCCAGTTGGCGATGGTGCGCAGGCGCTGTGCGCGGGCCTGCGTGTCGCTGAAGCGCTCGCCTGCCGCACCCGCCACGGGTGGCAGGGCCGGCGTCACCCGCTCTTCCAGCGGGCTGACCACCACATGCGCCTGCGCGCCCAGCGTGCGGTTCAGCGTGTTGCGCTGCAGGCCGGTCACCAGGGCCGAGATGTAGGCCACCACGGCCACCCCGGCTGCCACGCCCACGATGATCAACAGGCTCTGAAAGCGGCCTTCGCGCAGGAAGCGCACGGCCACCTGCCACTCGAAGCCCAGGCCGCGCCACAGGCGACGGCGCCCCTGCACCGCACTCATCGAGCCGCCTCGGCGGCCGGCTCCACCCGCACGCGCTGGCCTTCAGCCACCGTGGGGTCACGCAAGACCACCGCGCCCTCGTCCAAGCCGGACACCACCTCCACGCGGTCCAGTGTGCGCAAGCCCAGGCGCACGGTCTGTGCCATGGCCCGCCCCTCACGGACCACCATGACGGTGCCCGATTCGCCCCCCTCACCCGCGCGGATGTCGCGCACGGCCTGCAAGGGCAGCACGCGCGCCTGTGGCCGCTGGCCGGTCACCACCTCCACCGACAGGGTCATGTCTTCACGCAAAAAGGCCGGTACGGGCTCAGCCACGCCCAGGGTGACCTCGACCGCCCCCGTCTGCGCATTCACCCCAGGGGCCAGTCGCGTCACCTTGGCGTCAAACGGCTGGCTGGGAAAGGCGTCGGCCACCACCTTGGCGGCCTGGCCCACCTGCAACTGCGCCAGGAAACGTTCATCCACCGAGGCCAGCAGCTCGATGGGCCCATTCACGCCCACGCTCAGCAAGGCCTTGCCCGCCTGCACGATCTGGCCGGGCTCCACGCTGCGTACCAGCACCTGCCCGTCGCCGGGGGCCCGCACCACGGTCTGGGCCAGGCGGGCCCGGGCCACGTCCACAGCCGCTTGCGCCGCCTGGCGCTGCGCTTGGACATTCAATTGCTCAGCCCCCTGGCGCTGATTGGCCCGCACCTGGGCACGGGCCGCATCGCGCTGGGCGCGGGCCACCTGCTCGGCCCGTTGGGCCTCGTCCAGACGCTGCTGGCTGAAGAAGCCTTGGGCCACCAGGTCTTGCGTGCGCTGCAGATCGCGTTGGGCAGCGGCCCACGTGGCCTCGGCCTGCGCCAGGCTGGCCTGGGCTGTGGGCAAGGCCAGGCTCTGCTGGCTGCCCAGTCGGGCTTGCGCCTGGGTCAGGTTGGCTTCGGCCTGGGCCAGGGCGGCCTGGGCCTCCTGCTGTTCCAGCACCAGCAAGGTCTGCCCGGCCGTCACACGATCGCCCTCGCGCACCAGCACCCGCTCCACCCGGCCGGTCTGGGTCACGCCCAGATCCACCCGTTCACGACTTTCCACGCGGGCGGTGAACTGCAAGGTGCGGGTCAAGGGCTGGGCCTGCACGGCCACCCCAGGCAGCACGGCGGGGCGCGTCAACCACCAGGCCCCAGCCGCCACGGCCACCACCGCAGCCACGATCCACCCCAGCCGCCGTGACACACGACCGTTTGCCGTCACTTTCGAGTCAACCTGCATCCGATATGGCCCGTCTTGCGTAAAAAACACTGTGCACTTGCCGATACACCACGCCAGTGTGCCTCAGGATGGGATGCCCTGCGGCCCACGTATCCCATCTCCCCAAACCGTCACTGCCAGGAGTCTGTCCATGTCTGCCACCACGTCTCACCGCCGCCTCAGCACCCTTGGTCTGGCTTCGCTGCTGGGGGTGATCACCCTCAGCGGCTGCAGCATCCCCACCCTGAAGACGGCCGACTGGTGGCCAGGCTCGTCAGCCGGCCAGCCCCGCCCAGAGACCGTGCTGGCCCTGACCGAGACCCAAGAGCTGATCCGCTTCAACGCAGGCCAGCCCGGGCGCATTCTGTCTCGGGTGGCCATCAGCGGCCTGCCAGCCGGCGAGCAGCTGGTGGGCATCGACTACCGCGTGGCCAAGGGCGTGCTGTATGCCTTGTCGACACAAGGTCAGCTCTACACCGTGAACGCCGACACGGGCGCCCTGCAGCCCGTGGGCAACACCCCTGCCCCGCTGCAAGGCCAGCGCTTCGGTTTCGACTTCAACCCGGCGGCCGACCGCATCCGCGTGGTCAGCAACACCGGCCAGAACCTGCGCCTGCACCCCGACACCGGCGCGGTTGCATCCCAAGACCCCGCCCTGAGCTATGAGGGGCAATCCGCAGTACCGCAGGTCACCGCCGCAGGCTACACCTACAACCAGACCAACGACAAGCTCACCACCAACTACGCCATCGACCTGGGCACCGGCCAACTGGTCACACAGGGCTCGGTGGAGGGTGTGCAGCCCGTGGTATCGCCCAACACAGGCAAGCTGCGCGCCGTGGGCGCCCTGGGCACCGGCCCGCTGGAAGACGCCTCCATGGACATCACCGACACCAACAACACTGCCCTGGCGGCGCTGCGCACCCAAGGGCGCACGGCCCTGTACCTGATCAACCTGCAAACCGGTCAGTCGCAGGCTCTGGGCGCCGTCGACCGTGGCCAGCCGCTGCGCGGCATGGCGATCATCCCCTGAGCCACACCCACGCCAACCAGCGCCCACCCAGCGCCCACCCAGCGTCCACCCAGCGCCCACCCAGCGTCCACCCAGCGTCCACCCCAGAAGGCCCGAAAGGGCATGAAGGCCAAAAGGGTTAATTCACGCCAGAGCTGGCAGAGTCGGGGCACAATCGCGGCCCCACCACCCGCTCTGCCCTCATGGCGACCGACACCCTGGATGTGCTGATCATTGGCGCTGGCCTGGCCGGCATCGGGGCGGCCGTGCACGTGCGCCAGCACTGCCCCCAACACCGCCTCGCCCTGCTGGAGGCCCGGCCACGGCTGGGTGGCACCTGGGACATCTTTCGCTTCCCGGGGGTGCGCTGCGACTCGAACATCCACACGCTGGCCTACCGGTTTCGCCCCTGGCGCGGCCCTGAGCGCATCGCCGATGGCCCCCGCATCCTGCAGTACTTGCAGGACACGGCGGTGGAGCACGACATCGCCCCGCTCATCCGTTACCAGCACCGCGTGGTGGCAGCGCACTGGTGCAGCCAGCAGGCCCGCTGGCGCCTGGAGGTGGAGCACACCGTGGGCATGGACGCAGACGGCGCCCACGCCACCGAGGCGTCCGTCCAGCGGCTGACCATGCACGCCCGCTTCGTGCTGATGTGTGCGGGCTACTTCCACCCGGACGAAGGCCACGCGCCGCCACTGCCAGGGCAAGACCAGTTTCAGGGACGCCTGGTACACCCCCAACACTGGCCTCACGACGTGAACCTGGCGGGGCAGCGCGTGGTGGTGCTGGGCTCGGGGGCCACGGCCATCACCCTGGCCCCCACCCTGGCGCGCGAGGGGGCCCACGTGACGGTGCTGCAGCGCTCGCCCTCGCATGTGCTGAGCACACCGCGCCACAGCCGCCTGGCCCACGGCCTGTCACGGCTGGGGCTGCCACGCCTGGGCGCCTGGAGCACACGGTGGGCCAGCATCCTGGGCAGCGACTGGCAATACGCTGCCGCCCGCCGCTGGCCTGGCTGGATGCGCCGGCGCCTGCTGAGCCGCACCGCACGCCACCTGCACGACCCCGCCACCGAGTTGCCGGCCTTCCGCCCACGCTACGCCCCCTGGACGCAACGCGTGTGCTTCACCCCGGACGGTGAATTTTTCAACGCCCTGCGCACGGGCCGCTTGCGCGTGCACACCGACGAGGTTGACACCCTCACCCCCACCGGCGTTCAACTGCGATCAGGCCAGCACCTGCCGGCCGACTGCATCGTCACGGCCACCGGCCTGCAACTGCGCGCCCTGGGTGGGGTGCGGCTGACCGTGGATGGCCGCCCCGTGGTGGTGGGCAAAACCTGGACCTACCGGGGCATGATGCTGGCGGGCGTGCCCAATCTGGTCTACAGCTTTGGCACCATGCACAACGCCTGGACGCTGCACACCGACCTGTGCGCACGCTGGGCCACTCGGGTGCTGACCCACCTGCACCGCACCGGGCACGACATCGCCTGCCCACAGGCGCCGGCCGGGCTGCGCCCAGCCCCCTACACCGGCTTGACTGCCGGTTATGTGCTGCGCGCGGCCGGGCAGTTTCCGCGTCAGGCCGACCAGGCCCCCTGGCAGGCCACGCCGCACCACCTGCCACGCTGGTGGCAATCCTGGCAACCCGTGGACGACGGCGTGCTGCGCTTCAGCCGCCGCGCCCGCCCACCGGGCTGAGCGCCCACCCACCGGCCCGAGCCCTCAGCCCGCCGCCACAAGCTGTGGCCCGGAGCCTGGGACGTTCAACCCAGCTGCGCCTGCCAGAAGGCCTGCATGCGCGACCAGGCTTGCTCGGCGCAGGCGGCGTCGTACACCTCCGGCCGGCTGTGGTTGAAGAAGGCGTGCTGCGCCGGGTAACGGTACACCTCCGGCGGCGTGGGTGCGCCCGCCATCGCCCGTACCAGGCCATCGACCGCAGCGGGCGTGCACCAATCATCCTGATCGGCAAAATGCCCCTGGAAGGGGATGCGGATGTGGGCCGGATCGGCAAACTCCGCCGGCGGGATGCCATAGAAGCACACAGCGGCCTTCAGCCCCGTCACATGCACCGACGCGGCCACCGTGAGCGCGCCGCCCATGCAAAACCCCATCACGCCCACGGGCGCCCCTTTGGCTGCCAACAGATTCACCGCGCCTTGCAGATCCTGATGGGTCGCATCGGCAAAGTCCAGGCTGGTCATCAGGTGGTTGGCCTCGTCGGCCGCCGTCGTGGTGCGGCCCCGGTACAAATCGGGCGCCAGCACGGTGTAGCCCAGGCCGGCCAGACGCTCGGCCACGCCCTTGATGTGCTCATTCAAGCCCCACCACTCCTGAATCAGCACGATGCCGGGACGGCCAGCAGGGCCGTCCACCAGGTAGGCTGGGGTGGATTGGCCATCGGGGCGGGTGAAGTGGATCATGGTTCCGGTAGGTTGAGCCATGGGCAGGTCTCCAGTCTGAACAATGGTCTGAACAAGCGAACACCGATTGCAACACAAGGTGACGGGTCCTGCACACCACCGCCCCCTCAGCCGCCAGAAACCCCGCGCTGGCCGCCCTGTACATCTGCTTGCATTTGTTGCCGACCGCCGTCCCCCACTAAGAGGGGACGGCCCTCACGTGGGGCTCAACTTGCGTTAACGTCGCCCCCGTGTCGCGCAGACCCGCGTCTGCCCAGACACCTCAACATTCACCAGGGACGCACGCATGACCGACCTTTCCGGCATCCAGCACGCCGTGCGCGGCGCCGTGGACGCCGCGCCCCCATCGCTGCTCGACCAACTGCAGGGCACTGGCATCCACCAGCACACCCGGCTGCTGCGCCTGCACACCCCCCTGGGCCGCCAGGTGCTGATGGCCGAGCGCGTGCGCGTGCACGAGGCGCTGACGCCCGAGGCCCATCAGGCCTTCCACATGGACGTGCTGGCCCTGAGCACCCAGGCTCACCTCAACCCCAACGACCTGATCGGCCAGACCGTGCTGCTGGAGTTGCTCACCGACGGCAGCCACGCCCTGGCCGGCAGCACCTCGGCCTGGCGCCCCTTCCACGGTCATGTGCTGGCCATGCAGCTGCTGGGCAGCGATGGCGGCCTGGCCCGCTACCACCTGCAGATTGGCAGCTGGCTGGACCTGCTGGCCCACCGCACCGACAGCTGGGTGTTCCAGCACATGTCGGTGGTGGACCTGACCGAAGCCATCTTTCGTGACTACCAGGCCCAGGGCAAACTGACGCCCCAGTGGCGCTGGGAGCTGGCCAACCCGCAGGCCTACCCCGTGCGCTCGCTGTGCGTGCAGCACGCTGAAACCGACCTGGCCTTCTTGCAGCGCCTGTGGGCCGAGGAAGGCCTGTACGCCTGGTTTGAACACACGGGCCAGCCCGGCGAGCCCAGCCTGGGCACCCACACCCTCGTGCTGGCCGACCACCCGGGCGCCTTCCAGCCCCACGCCCCCGGCCCGCTGGAGGCCGTGCGCTTCACCCAGGCCTCGGCCGTGCTGCAAGGCGACAGCCTGCGCCAGTGGCATGCCCACCGGCAGGTGGCGCCCACCGAACTCATCACCGCCAGCTGGGATCACCGCAGCGTGAGCAACCACACCGGCCACAGCCTGAGCGACGCAGAGCACAACCAGCCCATGCCCCTGCGCCATGTAGACCAACCCGGCGCCTACGCCCACGAAACCCCCGAACATGCTCAGCGCCTGGCCACGGTGCAGATGCAAGCCCTGCAATCGCAACGCAAACGCTTCCAGGGCGAAGGCACCGTGCGCACCCTGCGCCCAGGCAGCACCTTCAAGCTGTACGACCACCCCCGCCATGCCGACGGCGACCGATTCGTCGTGCTGAGCGTGACACACACCGCGCGCAACAACCTCAGTGCCGACGAACAAGCCGGCCTGGTGCAGCGCCTGGGCGCGGTGAACCTGCCAGGCTTTGGCAATGACAGCACCGAGCCCCTGTACCAGGGCCAGCTGAGCGCGCAGCGCGTCGGCGTGCCCTACCGTGCCCCGTGCACGCCCGAAGGCCTGAACAAGCCCCAGGCGCGCGTGCACGGCCTGCAAACCGCCCTGGTGGTGGGCCTGGGCCCCAACACCCCCGTGCACACCGACCGAGACAACCGCATCAAGGTGCAATTTCATTGGCAGCGCGGTGCGCAAGCCAGCCACCGCCTCAACCACCTCACGGGCGACGACAACGCCCCGGCCTCTGACGCCTCAGGCACCTGGGTGCGCGTGGCCCAGTCCTGGGCCGGCCAGAACTGGGGTGCCGTCTTCGTGCCCCGCGTGGGCCAAGAGGTGCTGGTGGGCTTTCTGGAGGGCGACGCCGACCGCCCCGTGGTGCTGGGCGCCGCCTACAACGGCGAAGGCCAGCCCAACGCGCCAGGCAACCGCATCGGTGGCGGCGCCGCCGGCGCCACGGGCAACGCCCCGGCGTGGTTCCCCGGCAGCAAAGCGCGTGGCGAGCTGGAAGGCCACGCCCACACCGCCTGCCTGAGCGGCTTCAAGAGCCAAAGCCTGGAAGCCAGCCAGCATGGTGGCGGCGGCTACAACCAGCTGGTGATGGACGACACCCCAGGCCAAGGCCGCGTGCTGCTGCACACCACCCAGCAGCAAACCTGGCTGCAGATGGGCCACCTGCTGCAACAGGCCGACAACCTGCGCCTGGCCCACCGAGGCCATGGCCTGGAGCTGCACACCCAGGCCCAGGCCGCGCTGCGCGCCGCCAGCGGCCTGCACATCAGCAGCCACGCCCGCCCTGCAGGCACCACCAGCGCCCAGGGCCAACCCATGAACAGCCGCGAGGCCCAGCAACAACTGAGCGCCCACGCCCAGCTGCTCACCGCCTTGGCCGCCAACGCCAAAACCCACCGCGCCGACCTGCCCCAAGAGCCTGACGCCGCCCAACTGCCCGCCCACCAAGGCCTGCAAGCCACGCTGCAAAGCCTCAAGGGCACGCAAGAATCAGAGCACGGCCGCATCCCCACCACCGAGCGCCCCGACCTGCTGCTCAGCGGCGCCGCCGCCATCACCACCCTCACCCCCGCCAACACAGTGCTGAGCGCCGGCCGCCACGCCACCCTCACCACCGCCGCTGACCTGAACCTGCTGGCCCAACGCCACCAGGCCTGGGCCGTGAAGAACGGCATCAGCCTCTTCACCCGGGGCGAAGCCAAAAACACCCAGCGCGCCGTGCAAGACACCGGCCTGAAGCTGCACGCCGCCAGCGGCAACGTGCGCACCGAAGCCCAAAGCGGCCCCTTCACCCTGACCGCCCAACAAGCCATCGACCTGCAAAGCACCGCCGCCGACATCGTCATCAGCGCGCCCAACCGCATCGTGCTCAACGGCGGTGGCGGCTACATCAAGATCGAAGGCGACAACATCGAACTGGGCACCAGCGGCCCGGCCAGCTTCAAGGGCGGGCAGAAGGTGTTGACGGGGGGTGGGAGTGCGTCGGAGAGCCTGAACCTGAAAAAGGCTGGCGCTTTGTACGATGAACAGTTCGTCCTGACCGATGACCACACCCAGCAGCCTTTGGCAGGTGCGCCCTATCGGATAGAAAACAGCGCGGGGCAGGTGCTGGCCAGCGGAGTCACCGATGAGCAAGGGCGAACGATCCGAGTGACCACGCGCACGACAGACAAGCTCAGCGTCCATTGGGGTCGTTGATTAGCGCTGTCCGCACAACAAAGTTTCAGGGATCACACCAGATGCTGTCACCGACCGTAAGCGACACCCGTCCTGCCAACTCTCCGACGCCTCCCGCACTGGGCAACGGAACCCCCAACACCACACCAGGCAGCCAAGTCACGGTGAAAGTACCCCCCGCCCCCATGGCCTACCTGCGCCTTGATACGGGCGAGGTGTATGCCGTGCCTGAGGCGGATGACGTGGCCTTGAACAATGAGTTCGACAAATGGGCACGTTTGATACACGAGCAATTGTTGGCAAATGAAGTACTCGCTTTGGCAGATGAGCGACTCATGCTCATGGCTAACGAAAAGGCCAAGAACAAGTGGGCCGTCCCAGAGTACATGGAGCAAGATGCTCTGCGCATGCAGAAACTGGCGGTGCAGTGGCGCGAAGAGGCCACAGAAGCTGTGCGCAAAGAAATACAGGCGCTGGACAAGCTGGGCAGCAGCGGCAAGAAGCTCATCGAGATGATGCCCTTGATGGAAAAGCCTGGCGACAAGCCCTACGCGCTTGACGCGGGGAAAGACAACGGGCAGTGGAAACGCAATGGGCTCGATCTCAGGAAAAGCTGGGGGTTCAAAAATGCTGCAGGCCTGAAGGATCACTTCAAGCAAGAAGCTCGGTACATGGGGGTTGGCCCGCTCAGGTACATGCCCTCAAACAAGCTCAAAGCCAGCTGGCCCAGGTTCAAAGACGCCAAATCAGGCGGCACGAAATGGTCCGAGGTATACAAGCCCGACGCACAAGGCAAGCGTAAAGTCGACCGCAGCAAACTCAAGCGCTATCTCGGTGAGCAGGTAGAGCAAGCCAAACTCAAAAGCACCGACTTCATCAAGCTGGAGATCAGCCACACCAGCACCTTGGGCCCCGAAGCGCTGGAGAAATGGAACGCCAATGCCCATGCAAGCGGAGAAGGACAACTGGTGTGGGGCGATGCGCAACTGGGGGATGTGGACTTCAGCGCAGAGGCCGCCGCCATGCGGTTCTACAGCGGTGCGGGGCTGAGCGGTGAGCTGGCCCCACTCAAGGGCAATGTGAGCATCAAAGCCGAAGGCAGCGTCGAAGTGGCTTTTGCCGAAGGCAAGGTGGGCGGTAACCTGTACCTGCCCAGCAAAGAAGGGGTGATGCTTTACTACCTTGACCTGGAGCAGCTGCTACAGGCCAGCCAGGGCAAGTCAGTCGATACCGGCAAGTATGACCTGGGCGCCATCCGTCTGGCCTGCAGCGCCGAACTCAAAGGCGTGGTGGGTGTGAGCCTTGCCGGAGAGGTCTCCATTGGCGTGGAGATGAAAGACATTGAAGCGCAGGATGTCGATGGCAAAACCAAGTCGGGCAAGATGCCCCGACTCAGTGGCTCGCGCAAAAAAATCAAACGCCGCAAATCAGCCGATGTGACCGGCACCGCCGACGACTGGAAGAACACAGCAGGGCTGGCTGCCGAGGTGAACTTCTTTGCGGGCGCCAAAGGTGGGTTGGGCATCTCAGGCGCGGTACAATGGCGCAACCCACACACGGCTGACAAGAAGTTTGAGGTGTTTGCCAGCATTGCACCTCAGGTGCAGGGCCAACTCGGTCTGGCTGGCTCAGCCAAGCTTAGCATCGAGTATGTAGACGGCATCTTCCGCATCACGGCGCACGCAGGCATTTGCGTGGGCGTGGGGGCCGAAGGCACGTTGACACTGGCGGTAGGAGCCAAGCAACTGGCCAGCTTTGTGTACTGGATGTACTACAACCTGCTGCATGCGGGGTTCAGGTCGTTGGTGTTCATCGCGAAAGAAGCATTTGATGCACTGAAGTACCTGGGCTATTTGTTGGTTGCTGAGGGACAGGAAATTGCAGCGTACTTCGGGCACACAGATAAGGTCCTGCGAGATTTAGTGCGATTCTGGGACAACAAAGTCAAGAAGGAGGCCGAGGGATTGGCGCTTGCGCAGCGCATCCTGGCCAATCCTGAGCGCGTACGTTTCACCACACCCGAGAGCAAGGGCATGCTCATCTATCAACTCACCCGCTTTGGTGCCGTGAGTTGGGGCCTGGATGGCGGCGGCTTGGGCAACGCCTACCTGCCCACACAACGCAAAGCGGTGTTGGCGGTGCTGCGCCAGGCCACGATTGCCAATGATCTGAAGAACGTCATTGAGCACATCCATCCGCAGGGTGTCAAAGCGTCGCCGGAATCACTGAGTCGAAATCTGGCTGAACTCAAAAGCTTCTTTGCCGCCGAGGGGCCTGGAGGCTTGAACATCCCCGGCACGCGCACTGAATATCAAAAAGAGTTCCAAGGGCTGGTGCGCAAGAGCTTTGATCCAGATTTCATTGCCATGGGCCCCGCCGGGCAGGTGGATCAACTGGCCATGAACGGCGACTTTGGGGCGTGGTACGACGCTGTGCTGCCATCCCTGATGGTTGAGCCGGTGCGCGGTCACATGGCCCTGGCCAGCTCAGACCCTGGCTATGCGCTGCTGCGCGATGGGCCGCAACGTGATCACCCACTGTATGCATCTGCTGATGGAGGCTTTTACAGCGATGTGGCTTGAGTCACGTTAGCGCGGTGGATTGACCGCGCAACGCAGAGTGGGCGCGCTCGAGGTCAGACCAGGGATCAACTGGCCCTCAGGCGCCCACATGGGTATCGGAGCATCTTTTCTGCGCCAGACTGCGACGCCGATTTTGAGTGTGTCGCTGCCCCACGACCGAAGTACCTTGCGGGTACCTTGCGGTGGCCCTTGAGGATCCTTGCTCGCAGCCCGACTGTAGGCGTCTTCAGCATACCAATCTTTAACCCACTCTTCGCCGTTGTCGCTCATGTCGAACAAGCCCAACGGGTTGGACGGGAACAGCCCCACTGGGTAGCGGTCCATATTGCCTACGGGGGAGAGCTGCTCGGCTTCAGCGGAGTAAGGAACATTCCGTCCGTAGTCGATCGTGCCGTCATCCGTCGGGATGGCAAAGAACTGCCCCCGACTGCGCGCCGCATACTCCCACTGAGCCTCCGTCGGCAAATCCATTGGCAGCCCCGTCAACTCCCCCACCCATCGGCAATAGTCTTGTGCCGTTTGCCAATAGGCACGAGCTGGAATGATGGGATGGCGCATATCGCCGTCGTACTCCATCCCCGTCCTGGGTCGCCCCGTCGCGTCGGTGAACACATCGAACTCGGCATACGTGACCTTGTGCTTGCCGATCCAGAAATCGCTCAAGGTGATTTCTTTGAGAACCTTGTCGTCCTCGTTGTAGGTCATTCGCGTGACACCAGGGATCCCCATCAATCGGGCAAAGTCTCCGCGCATGAAACTGCCGCCGCGCACGTACACCATGTCGGCCATGACTTTGACTTTGAGGCGCGCCTTGCGCTCGTCAATGGTGCCTTGCTGTAATTCGGCCAAGGCCTTGGCCAGCTCGGGCGGTTGTTGACGAACAGGCAGCTCAGCCAGCTTCTTTTCGCTGATGTAGTGGTGGCTGATCTTGGGGTTGCCTGGCGGTTTGACCCTGGACAGGGTTGCCGCTTCGGCTTTGGAGAGTTGAGACAAGCCCGGAAAGCTGGCAGCCGACTTTGAAATTCGCCCATCGGGCAATGTTTCCTTGCTGCTGCCGGACGTTGTCGCGCACCCAGCAACGGTTTGACCCAGCAACATCAGCGCAGCGAAAGTTCGTAGGACGGGAACCCTAAAAAACGAATGCATGCTCGGTCAACTCCTGAAATTCATTGATGCTGTCTCGCCAATACGTCACTGGTATGTACTCGTAAACAGTTGACTCGTCAAAAGATCGCGTCGGCGTTCATGCTGCACATGCTGATGCCGCTCCGATGGCGAGGCTCAGCAGCCTGTACGTCGCACGATCTTTTGTATCCAGCTAAATTGATTATCCAGTAAGCAGGTGAGCGCGGGTCGACTGCAACAGCCGCGAGCAGTAACGAACCGCAACGCCCACACCGCGTGCCTGAGCGGCTTCAAGAGCCAAAGCCTGGAAGCCAGCCAGCACGGCGGCGGTGGCCACAACCAGCTCGTGATGGACGACACCCCAGGGCAAGGCCGCGTGCTGCTGCACACCACCCAGCAGCAAACCTGGCTGCAGATGGGCCACCTGCTGCAACAGGCCGACAACCTGCGCCTGGCCCACCGTGGCCACGGCCTGGAGCTGCACACCCAGGCCCAGGCCGCGCTGCGCGCCGCCAGCGGCCTGCACCTCAGCACCCACGCCCGCCCCGCTGGCACCACCAGCGCCCAGGGCCAGCCCATGAACAGCCGCGAGGCCCAGCAACAACTGAGCGCCCACGCCCAGCTGCTCACCGCCTTGGCCGCCAACGCCAAAACCCACCGCGCAGATCTGCCCCAGGAGCCCGACGCTGCCCAGCTGCCCGCCCAACTGCCCGCACACCTTGGCCTGCAAGCCACGCTGCAAAGCCTCCAGGGCATCCAGGCCTCCGAGCACGGCCGCATCCCCACCACCGAGCGCCCCGACCTGCTGCTCAGCGCCGCCGCCGCCATCACCACCCTCACCCCCGCCCACACGGTGCTGAGCGCTGGCCGCCACGCCACCGTCACCACCGCCGCTGACCTGAACTTGCTGGCCCAGCGCCACCAGGCCTGGGCCGTGAAGAACGGCATCAGCCTCTTCACCCGGGGCGAAGCCAAGAACACCCAGCGCGCCGTGCAAGACACCGGCCTGAAGCTGCACGCCGCCAGCGGCAACGTGCGCACCGAAGCCCAAAGCGGCCCCTTCAGCCTGACCGCCCAACAGGCCATCGACCTGCAAAGCACCGCCGCCGACATCGTCATCAGCGCACCCAACCGCATCGTGCTCAACGGCGGTGGCGGCTACATCAAGATCGAAGGCGGCAACATCGAGCTGGGCACCAGCGGGCCGGCCAGCTTCAAGGGCGGGCAGAAGGTGTTGACGGGGGGTGGGAGTGCGTCGGACAGCGTGGCGTTGAAGACAGCCGCAACCATCCCCGGCTGCCCCAGCGCGGCGGGCGATGCAGCAGGCCAAGGCGCCAGCGCCTTGTGATGGAGCACACCACCGTGTGGGATGCGGATGCCTGCATCGATGACCTGATCACCGCCCGGCTGGCAGACCCGCCTGAAGCCCTGCGGCAACCCGGCACAGGGCTGTACCTGCTCATCGACCCCTTCCTGGGCGATCCGGTCTTGCCCGAAGCCCTGCAAGAGGGCCTATCGGCAGACGCCCTTGATGCAGAAAGAGGCAAAGTCTGGCAGCGCCCGACCTTTGCCCTGAGCTTGCCCGAGGGCCTGTCCATGGACAAATCGCTGGCGCCTTATCTGGTGGCGCTGACCGGCGTCGACGATCCATGGATGGACAGCAGCGTGCAGTGGGCCATCCAGGAAACGGTTCAAACCTGGCACGACGACCTGCCGTCTCCTGTCGCCCACCGCGTGGGCGGCTGGCTGCAGAGTGCCGCGCAGGCGCCCGCAGTGGCAGCCCACCTGTCACAGTGGCTGCGCCTGCGCACCCACCAGCCCACCACAGCCCGCTACCTTCGCTTGGCCGACCGCAGGGTGTTGGGTCTGGCCAGACACGTACTGGGCGAAGGCACGCTGGCTGCCAGCCTGGCGCCCATCCAGCACTGGCACTGGCTGGACGCCCACGGCGCATGGACGACGATGAGCGCGCACCTGCGCCCACAAGCCGCGTCGCAGTTCCCGGTGTTCGATGCCCAGCAGTGGGCGCTCATGGCCCATGGCCCCAACGTGCACCACCAAATGGCTCGGCGCATCGCACAACGGCTGACCCGCAGCGACTGCCCGGCTCCATCGAGCTGGCCCCCCGTCGATGCAGCCCAGTGGCAGGCAGCTGTGCTGGCCAGCCAGGCCATGACACCGGATCGCCGGCCGCAACCATAAAAGTTCAGGAAGACCGTCTGCATGACCACCACCGCCCAAGACTGCAAGCACTGCCAGAAAAGCAGCCTGTCGCTGTTGTTGTTGCGCCCCAGCCCCCTGGCCAACGATGCCAAGCTGCGGCCCGCCGGGGCCGACAAGGTGACCGCTGATGCGGCGCTGGTCAACCCCTTCGTACCCCCGGGCCTCACACAAAGCAAACCTGTGCTGCGCTTGCTGCGGGCGGGCTATGTGCATCTGTACATCCCTGCACGCGATCAGTCCGAGGAAGCTAACAAGAAAAACGACAAAGGCGCAAACAGCCAAACGGACAAGAACAAGGGCAAAGACAAGAGTGGCAGCGCGAAGCAGGGCAAGAACGCGGGCAAGGCTTGGCACACTTGGCGGGTTACAGAGCAAGCTGATCTGCTGTCTGAAGAGCATTCCATGTTCGCCAATCCGGGCGTCAGCGCGGTATGCAGCCGAATCGGTCACAACGTCTCTGGTTTCAAGCTCATCCAGATCCCAGACGCCCACGAGCTCATGGGCCAGTCCATCTGGCTGGCCTTCAGCGCCAACCTCTGGAGCACCAAGCTCAAAAAGCAGAACAAGGCCAACCCGCAGGCCATGGTCGAGATCAAGCTGGGCGAAGCCAAGGCCCCGGCGTTCAAGCCCGACGAAACCAGCCTGCGCCGCCAGGTGCTGGAGTGCAATGCAGGCAACTATCCTGTGCCCATGTGCGCTGCGCCCAATCGCGATGGCCACGAGCCTCCCAACCCGGCACCAGCCTTCCCCTTCAACAGCCTGGTGTGGGACAACGGCACCCAGCACATGGTCGCAACGCTTCAGCAAGCTGCCGCAAAGCACAAGCTCACGGCAGGCCATGAGCTGGCAGTGGTGTTGCCCGATCCAGTGGGCTATGCGGCCGAGCTCAATGCCTTGCGGCTGCAGCGCTTCGAGCTGGTCAAGCAGGCCATGGCACGTTCCGAGTTCGCTCACCCCATGGGCAGCCTGCAAATGCTCGACGGACTTCGCCAAGTGGTGCTCGACTCCAAAGAAGCCCGCAGCTTCACGGCCGTCAGCCCCGTGATGAGCGAAGGGCAGTTCAAGCTCATCATGCGCACCCAACCCAACCCCAAAGGCTGGCCCGAAGGCACCCGCTGGGAGCCCCTGCTGACGCGCCACCGCGGGCAAACCATGGCCATGGGCACCCACATGGGCCGCGTGATCTTCCCGGACCACGCCGAGCGTGCGCAGCGCTGGGCCATGGAGGCCACCAAACGCAACTGGGAGCGCTACCGCAAGTACATCAACGAAGACCTCATCCGCGCAGAAAAAACCCGCATCGACGAGCACTTCAAGGCACACCACGAAGCGCCGCTGCGCCAAGCCGATGCCGAGTGGTGGGCTGCCAGAGAATTTGCCGCCTACAACCAGTACTTTGCGCTGCACTTTGACGACACCGAGGCCAACCGCCCCGGCACAGCGCAAGACTACAGCGCCGGGGCCAGCTACACGCAAGAAGTGGCCATCAGCACCACGCCCCAGCCTTTGCTCAAGGGCCCCGTGCTGGATCGCTACATGGCCGAGCTGAGCGCCAACCCGACCGATCAGAAGGCCGTGATGTTGCGGGCCCTGGCGGGCAACCAAAGCACGGTGCTGAAGGCCTTGCATGAATACATCCTGGGCCCCCAAGGCACCAGTTCTTCAGGGCAAAGCACCTACAGCGCCAACCAGGAAGAAACCAGCCGTACCGACAAGCTGCACGACCTGGCCAGCGGCCTGCTGCAGCGAGCGGATGCCAACACCGTCTTAGGTCGGCATCACATCAAATACGGCTGGCTGCTGCACGCGGCCTACGGCGTCCACACGCTGGCGATCGTGCAGTCGCTGGCGGCGGGCTGGGCAGCCAAGGCCGCTGCAGCAGGCCTGGCCGCCGTGGGCGGCAAAGGCCCCAAGGGCGATGCGCTGCTTGGCAGGCTCGAGCGCACGCTCATGGCCCACAAAGCCATGATGCTGGCGGCCGAGAGCGCCGCCAAAGGCCGACGGCTGGAGATGCCCGTGCGCTTCAAAGCGCGGGTGCCACTGGCCGACGCGCAAGCCGCTCACCAGAGCCTCACCCAGGCTGGCCACAAACTGGAGACCACCGAGCAGCAACTGCGCCGGGCTGCGCATAAGAACGGCACGGTGCTGGTCGATGTGGTCAGCACCAACCTCAAGCTGCGCGAGATGGACGGCGACGTGCTGGCGGCCTTGCGTGCAGGCCATGCCGAGATTGCCCTGGGTGCTGCCGTGGGCAGCGCCGGCGCCGGTGTGCCGGTGGTCAACCTGAGCCGCAAACAACTGGCCCAGTTGACCACCTACCAAACCACCTTGGCAGAAAAGGCGGCCGCAGCGATGCGCGACATCGCCCAAGGCGCCAAAGGCGGAGGCCTGAGCTTGGATGGCCACATCGGCCTGGTGGCGCTGCTGCTCAATGGGTTGGCGGTGTATGGGACTTTGACTGATAGCAGCAAATCCATCACGGGCGATGCTGAGACATTCTGGGGTTTCGCAGACTCCGCCGCAGGCACCTTCGGCGGCCTGGCCCAAGTCACCCACAGCGCCATCGGCGCCTCAGTGGCCGCCCGCGTGGGTGCCCAAGCCGCCCAAAAATCCCTGTTGGTGCTGGGCACTGGGGCAGCAGTGTCGGGTGCTGGGGCCTTTGGAGGCATCGCCACGGCGGCGGGGCAGTTTGTGAAGGCTTGGAGAGCGGGCGATCCTGCCACACAAATGCTGTATGGTTTCTCTGGCGGACTATTTGCAGCCCAAGGCACCACCAACCTCATCCAGTTCATCGGTGCCTTCTCCGAGTTCATGATCGCCCGGGGCTCTGAACGCGCCATCTGGTTCACTGGCGCCCGCTTGGCCGCTAGCGCCAGTCGCGGCTTGATCGCAGCCACCGGCATTGGCCTGACCGGCTGGGGCTTGATCTTCCTGGCAGGCGGCCTGCTGTTTGAGGTCGGTGTCATCCTGCTCACGCCCGATGCCTTGCAAAAGCATGTGCAAAATAGTTACTTCGGCAAGGGCGGCAACGCCAAAGACAAATACAAAACCCTGGCTGAAGAAGAGCAAGCGCTGCGCCGCATGGCCGACCCACTGAACCAGCCCTCGCTGGACAGTGACGAAGCTGCAGGCAACATGCAGACCGACCCGATGATGATCGCGCCGTGAGCCCAACCCACACCCTCCCAGACCTGATCCCCCACGGTCAGCACATCAACCCGCACTACGAAGGCGGCGCGGCTGGTGACAGCACTGCCCAAGACCGGCCCGAAGCTGCCATGCACGGCATGCTCAAACGCTTTGACAAAACACAAAGCGCCAGCGGCACCGCACAGGCCTTTGGGTGGATCAAGGCCATCTACCCCAACGCCATCGAGTACGCCGGGCAAAAGCAGGCGCTGGAGGGCGGGATCATGGTGGGGGCGTTCTTTGGGGTGCCGTTTGCGATAGCGGCTTTCGGCATGATGTTTGTAACATTCTTGGTCAGCAAAACATGGGTGCTTTCTGTCGGCATGTTGGTTGGATGCGCCGCCATGTTCGCCTTCGGCTACTGGTCACTCCTCTTCCCCCTGCGCCACGTCTGGCGCACCCCGCGCGATCTGCCCATCATCTTTGACCGCGCGAACCGCAAGGTCTACCGCATGGCGCAGCAGCGCGTGCCGGGTTTGCGCGGCCTGATCCAGCCCTGGCCTGTCAAGGCCTTGGCCTACGACTGGGATTTGGTGGATGCCGAACACCACAGCGAACTGGTCGGCTCCACCAACCTGGCGCGGCGCCTGCACCGCCTGGTGTTCGTGGTGCGACATCGCGCCGACGACCCCACCATCATCGACACCTTCGAAATCGGCAACGGCCTGGCACAAACCGAAGAGATGGTGGCGCCCATGTACGAACACATCCGCCGTTTCATGCAAGAGCAAGGCCCTCACCTTCCGCACCCCGACGAGCCGCTGGATGAACGCCCAGACGACCTGCCCTCCTGGTGGCAAGCCTGCGGCCGTGCGGGCCCCTGGGGCAACCGCTATCTGTGGTGGTGGAAGAATGACAAGTTCATGTCGGGCTTGCATCATGTGTTGTTGGCCGCCACACTCTTTATGTACTGGGCCGTATGGAACGATGCTGCTCGTCTCGGGTTTGAAGGCATGGCGGGACTGATGGAGTTCAAGTGGTGGCACTGGCTCGGCGGCTTCAGCTTCTTCTGGATCTCCCTGTCCATGGTCTGGGGTCAAGGCACAGGTATCTGGCTAATGGCCCACACCTCTTACCGCCTGGAATGGCCTCGCGCCGTGCATGAGGCCATCGGGCCTGCACTGCGCAAGGGGCAGGGCTGGTAGCCGCCGCCAGACAGCCTCGCCATGCGCCCAACAAAGCGAAGTCAAGGAGGAGGGCCCAGGGGGCCCGGGGGACATGAGCGGCGTGGGGCGTGTGGTGAGGCTGGCCCGCGCACGCCTGGCCCAAGAAGAACAAGCTATGCGTCACATGTTTGATCCGCTGAACCAACCCTCACTGGACAGCGACGACGTGGCGGGCAACATGCAGACCGACCCGATGATGATTGCGCCGTGAGCCAAGCACACACCCTTCCTGACCTGATCCCGCACGGCCAACACGTCAACCCTCACTACGAAGGCGGCGCGGCCGGCGATAGCTCGGCCCAAGACCGGCCCGAGGCCGCCGTGCACGGCATGCTCAAGCGCTTTGATAAGACGCAAAGCGCCAGCGGCATCGCCCAAGCGTTTGGGTGGATCAAAGCCACCTATCCCAACGCCATCGAGTACGCCGGGCAGAAGCAGGCCCTGGAGGGCGGGATCTTGGTGGTGGCGTTCTTCGGTGTGCCGTTTGCTGCCGCGATGCTGAGCATGATGACTTGGGCTTCGCTCGGGAATGGGAACTGGTTCACCTGGTTTCTTTTTGCCATTTTTGCACCGTTCTTTTTTTTGGTGGGATGCTGGTTCCTCCTCTTCCCCCTGCGCCACGTGTGGCGCACACCACGTGACCTGCCCATCATCTTTGACCGGGCTCACCGCAAGGTCTACCGCATGGCGCAGCAGCGCGTGCCGGGTTTGCGCGGCCTGATCCAGCCCTGGCCTGTCAAGGCCTTGGCCTACGACTGGGACTTGGTCGATGCCGAACACCACAGCGAACTGGTCGGCTCCACCAACCTGGCGCGGCGCCTGCACCGCCTGGTGTTCGTGGTGCGACAAAGCGCCGACGACCCCACCATCATCGACACCTTCGAAATCGGCAACGGCCTGGCGCAAACCGAAGAGATGGTGGCCCCGATGTACGAGCACATCCGCCGTTTCATGCAAGAGCAGGGCCCCCATCTGCCCCACCCCGACGAGCCGCTGGATGAACGCCCAGACGACCTGCCCACCTGGTGGCAAGCCTGCGGCCGTGCGGGCCCTTGGGGCAACCGCTATCTGTGGTGGTGGAAGAACGACAAGTTCATGTCGGGGCTGCATCATGTGTTGTTGGGTGCCACGATTTTCATGTACTGGGCGGTGTGGAGTGCTGCGGTAGGCCTCGGCTTCGAAGGACTCGCGGGATTCCTGGAATTCAAGTGGTGGCACTGGCTCGGTGGCCTCGGCTTCTTCTGGATCTCCCTGTCCATGGTCTGGGGTCAAGGCACCGGTATCTGGCTGATGGCCCACACCTCTTACCGCCTGGAATGGCCTCGCGCCGTGCATGAGGCCATCGGGCCAGCACTGCGCAAGGGGCAGGGCTGGTAGCCACCAAACAGCCTCGCCATGCACCCCACACAGCGAAGTCAAGGAGGAGGGCCCTAAGGGCCCGGGGGACATGAGCGGCGTGGGGCGCGTGGTGAGGCTGGCCCGCATGGTGCGAAACCCAGCCAGCACGGCGGCGGTGGCCACAACCAGCTCGTGATGGACGACACCCCAGGGCAAGGCCGCGTGCTGCTGCACACCACCCAGCAGCAAACCTGGCTGCAGATGGGCCACCTGCTGCAACAGGCCGACAACCTGCGCCTGGCCCACCGTGGCCACGGCCTGGAGCTGCACACCCAGGCCCAGGCCGCGCTGCGCGCCGCCAGCGGCCTGCACCTCAGCACCCACGCCCGCCCCGCTGGCACCACCAGCGCCCAGGGCCAGCCCATGAACAGCCGCGAGGCCCAGCAACAACTGAGCGCCCACGCCCAGCTGCTCACCGCCTTGGCCGCCAACGCCAAAACCCACCGCGCCGACCTGCCCCAAGAGCCTGAGGCCGCCCAGCTGCCCGCCCACCAAGGCCTGCAGGCCACGCTGCAAAGCCTCAAGGGCACGCAAGCATCCGAGCACGGCCGCATGCCCACCACCGAGCGCCCCGACCTGCTGCTCAGCGCCGCCGCCGCCATCACCACCCTCACCCCCGCCCACACGGTGCTGAGCGCTGGCCGCCACGCCACCGTCACCACCACCGCTGATCCTAAATCCGGCAGTTACCCCGCCGCTGGCAGCCCTGTTGGGGGTCTTGGCGGGCCGATGACTGGCGCGATGCGGTCGCTGATGTAGCGCAGCAGGCAGCCCCAGCGGTCGAGGTC
>JBKBMV010000005.1:19648-154353 GCA_046295615.1 Aquabacterium sp. | reverse complement strand
GACCTCGACCGCTGGGGCTGCCTGCTGCGCTACATCAGCGACCGCATCGCGCCAGTCATCGGCCCGCCAAGACCCCCAACAGGGCTGCCAGCGGCGGGGTAACTGCCGGATTTAGGATCAGAGCACCTCAAGCGGGAGCGCCCGGAGCCCGGTTGCACCGCACCGAGCCAACGCTCCGACGCCGACGACCTGGTGTGGCTCGCTCGCCTGGAATGGGCGCTGGACCAAGTCCGCAGCCAGGACAGCGAACCCGCCTGGACCTGGCCCGACGCCGCGCGTGACCTGGCGCAGCCAGACTGGATGGCTGCGCACACCCGCCTGCGGCAGCCGTGGCGGCTCTGGCCTCTGACCACCGATCGCACAGCCTTGCTCACCCGGCTGACGGCGCACCTGCAGGCCGAATGGTTGCCGACCGATGCCTCCGCACCGACATGCTCGCCGACGTGCTCGGCGACAAACGCGCCCCTGGTCGACGATACCGCTGTGGCCCTGCTCCAGCAAGGCGGCCGGCTGTTGCCGGTGCAGGCCCAAGGGCTCGCCTGGCTTCAGGCCTTGAACGCCGACGCCAGCATCGAATCGGCCACCCAGCAGGTGCTTGCCAGCCACCCGACCTGGCGCCCCGACACCATCGTTCACCTCTGCCTGTCACACGGCCTGCTGTGTCCCTTGCAGCACCCCGAGTCCCCGCGTTGAGCGGACACATCCACCCAGAAAACACCCATGCCCCGAACCATCCAGACCCTCTGGCGCCAGCACGCCCACTGGCAAACCTTGTGGACCCCTTGGGCCATGGACGCGCTGGCCGTGGCCTTGCGCCTGATGCTGGCCGATGTGTTCTTGCGATCAGGCTGGCTCAAGATCCAAAGCTGGGACAGCACCCTGATGCTGTTCGAACACGAATATGCTGTGCCCGTGCTTCCCCATGAGCTGGCTGCCTGGTTGGGCACGGGTGGCGAACTGGTCTTGCCCGCTCTGTTGCTGATCGGTTTGTTCAGCCGGTTTTCTGCGACGGGCCTGTTCGTGCTCAACGCGGTGGCGGCCGTCAGCTACCCCGACATCAGCGACGCCGGGCTCAAGGACCACGTCTTGTGGGGATGGTGGTGCGTGGTGCTGTTCTGCACAGGTCCTGGTCGCCTGTCCCTCGACCACTGGCTGCAACGCAGAATCCACCCATGACACGCCCCGCGCCACCTCAGCCAGGCTCCGGGGATCACCGCGACTTCTCCTCCCTCGTGCAGGCCCACGCCGACGACCTGTACCGCTACGCGCGCTGGCTGTGTCGAGACCCGCATCGCGCCGAAGACCTGGTGCAAGAGACGCTGCTGCGCAGCTGACGCGGCTTTGCGGCCTTGCGCGAGGCCCAATCCACCCGAGCGTGGCTGATCACGACCCTGCGCCGCGAGTACTTCCGCGAACTCGACAACGCCCAGGCCCGATCGGTTTCCTTGAGCCTGGACGACACCGATGCCCCCCTGAGCGATGACGAGTTGGCCTGTTGGCCCGACGCGGTCGAAGACCAACTCGACGTCGAACGCTGTCTGGCCAGGCTGCCAGACGTCTACCGCGAGGTGCTGGTGCTGCAGGCCTACTTTGGTTACGCCACCAACGAGATGGCACGCATACTGGGCACCAGCGAAGCCGCCATAGCCAACCGATTGCTGAGGGCCCGCAAGGCCCTGGGCGAGGCCGCCAAGGCGCCTGAACAAGCGCGCGTCGCGGTGGTCTTGCCTCTCAAAAGGAGATCCCCATGAACTGCGCTCAAACCCGCCGATCGGTGCTCACCGATCCCCACCGCCTGCCGGATGATGTAAAGACCCACCTGGCCCAATGCGCGGCTTGCCAGTCCGTGCTCCAGAGGCAGCGCAAACAACAGGCGCACATCGCCCGTGTGGTCGCAAGCACGCCAACGCCCGGATTGCGGCCGATTGTGTTTCCGATGCCCGATGCGGTCAATGCCGCTGCGGCACAACCCACTCGACGCCACCTCATGGCCGCTGCGGCATCAGTGGCATTGGGCTTCACCGGTGCTCTTGGCGCGGGCATTTGGTGGCGTAAGCAAGGCCTAGCGCCCGATGCCGCTCATTGGGCTGAAGTAATCATCCAGCATTTCCAGGAAGACCCGACACACCTCCTGCCACCTGACCCCAGAGCGGCACTCGAAGCACCAGCCCTGTTGACGCGCCTGGGCGCGCGCCAAATCGCCGCGCTACCACCCGTGATTCACGGAGGAATGTGTCAACTGCTGGACTGTGAGGCCGCGCACCTGGTGCTGCAGTGGCAAGGTCAGCGGGTGGTCGCCTTCTTGGTGCCGCGCAAGGGGCAGACGGTACTGCCATTGTCTGTGGATGGCTGGCAAGGAGAGTTACGTCCCCTGGTTGGAGGTATGGTAGCCACCCTGGCCAGGGCGCCTAGCGTGGCGAAGTCAGCCGCCCAGGTGCTGGCGTCGGCAGTGGCTTGGTCGAACTGATGGTGGACTGACAGCCTGCGATGATTGGTAATCCTAATAACCGTCACTCGGAGAAGCGGTGCGGTGAGGGCTTTGCCATTCGCGGTTTTGGTCATCCAATATCATTTTTGAATGTTGATGACTGCACCGCCCCTCAATGTGGTGATGCAGATTGCGCCTGTCACCGTCGGCAAGGGCCAGATACGACTGTATTAGGCCGAGCGCTCAACGTTGCGCACACGGACCCGCGACTCAACCGCCCCTGCATCACACCCTGATACCGCCGTGGGAGGGAGTGCTCCCTTATCAGCGAGCACGTAAGCATGATGTCCCGCCGAAAAGTCACGCGAGATTAATTCGCACACCACAAAGACTGCCCATCCACACCATCTTTGCAGGGGTTGGTCGAATGTGCTCAGACGTTGCATACAAGACGCTTACGCAAAGCTGCCAGCTCAAAACAAAAAGCCACCGCTTAGGGTGGCTTTGCTTCTAAGTGATTGAATCACAAAGGAAAATTTTGGTGGGCCCTGTAGGATTCGAACCTACGACCAACGGATTAAGAGTCCGCTGCTCTACCAACTGAGCTAAGAGCCCTCAGCTTTGTTGACGCCTGTTCAAGCGAAGCTTGTTGCAGCGATCAACGAAGACTTAAAGTATACATCGATTTTTGATGCCTTGTTGTTGGTTGCCATGCAACTTGTCACAAGACGATCACATCGAAGCGATCTTGGTGGGTCGTGCAGGATTCGAACCTGCGACCAACGGATTAAAAGTCCGCTGCTCTACCGACTGAGCTAACGACCCCCCGCGAAGCCTTCAATTATAGCTCGCTCATTGACTGATGAGCAAGTTCGTGAGTTGCGCGGCTGCCACCATGCCGAAGGTGGCGGTCACCATCACGCTGGAGCCATAGCCATGGCAGGCCAGCGCCATGCCCGGTGTGGGCGTGGCGCCGGCGTCACAGGCCAGTTCCTGAGACAGCCGCACCGCCTCACGAGAAAACACACAGCGCACGCCCATGGCGCCACGCCGGGCCCCACCGTGACGCTGCCGGAGCCGCTGTCGGAGGCTGGCCAGCAAGGGATCGTGCGTGACCTCGGCCAGATCAGCCGCCTCGACCAACTGCGGCTGCTGCTTGCCGCCCGCAGCCCCCACGGTCACCACGGGCACACCGTGCGCCCAACCCCAGGCGGCGATGGCCGCCTTGGCGCGCAACTGGTCGCAGCAGTCGATCACGCCATCCAGGGCCTCGGGCTGAAGACACTGATCCAGGTTGTGTTCGTCCAGAAAATCTTCGATCAGCTGCACCTCGCAGCCGGGATGGATGCCCGCGATGCGATCGCGCAGGGCTACCACCTTGGCCTGGCCCAGGGTGTGGTCCAGGGCCTGGATCTGGCGGTTGATGTTGGATTCGGCCACCTGATCCAGATCGATCAGGCGCAAGCGCGCCACCCCGCTGCGAGCCAGAGCCTCCACCGCCCAGGAGCCCACGCCACCCACGCCCACCACAGCGATGCGCGCCGCGCGAAGGCGCTCATAGCCCTCAGGGCCGTGCAAGCGGCGCAAACCACCAAAGCGTCGGTCCCAATCGGGTGGGTCTTGCACTGAGGCACCCGACATCACGGGCGCGTCATTCATGACGCTTTGCGCTTGGCGCCACCGGCCGCCGGGGCCGGCGCCATGGTCAGCAGCCGATCACGCGCGGCCTGTGCGGCTTCCGTGCGTGGATACTGCTTGACCACCTGCTCCAGTGTTTTACGGGCTGCCGGCAACTGCTTGAGTTCGATCTGGCAGTTGGCAATCGACAACAAGGCCTCCGGGGCCTTGGGGTGGTCAGAGGCCTTGTCCACCACCTGCTGGAACGCATCGATGGCGGCGCGGTAGTCACGCAGGCCGTAATGAGCATTGCCCTGCCAGTACCAGGCGGCTTCACGGTACCCCGTGGCCGGATACCGCTTGAGCAGGTTGTTCAGGCCCACGGCGGCCGCGGCGAAGTCGGCCGCCTTCAGGCGGGCGATGGCCTCATCAAACAGGCGCTTCTCATCGGGATCGGCCTGGAAGGTGCGGCCGTCCAGGGTGACGCTTTGCGGCTCCAGGCGGCTGACGCGCTCGTCCAGCGCGCCTTTGAGATCCATCTGCCGGCGCTGAACCTCGGACAGCTCACGCTGCAGCACCTCTTCCTGACCACGCTGACGGGCAAGATCGACTTTGAGCTGCTCAATCTGGGTGTTCAACTCCAGCACGCTGCGCTGCAACTGCTCCACCTGGCGGGTCAGGGCCTCCATCTGCCCGCGCTGGGCATTGAGGTCCTGGGTGCGCTGCTCCCTGAGTTGCAGAATGGCCCGGCGCGCCTCGTCATCCCCGAACAGCGCAGCCTGCGCGGTCCAGGGGGCCCACAAGGTGGCCACCAGCATGGCCATGGCCGACCAGCGGCGCGGGTGGGAACGGGGCGACAAGGTCATGAGGGCTCCTGCATCAGGGAGTCAGCGCACGGCTGACTCAACGGTCTTTCAGCTCAGCGCGGCGGTTTTGCGACCACGCCGATTCGTCCGCACCCGTCGCAGCCGGGCGCTCTTCACCGAAGCTTACCGCTTCCACCTGCTCCGGCGTCACACCCAGCAAGGTCAGCGAACGCTGAACAGCCTCAGCACGCTTTTGCCCCAGGGCCAGGTTGTACTCGCGGCTGCCGCGCTCGTCAGTGTGGCCTTCCACCACGATGCGCGTCGCGCGCTGGGCGTTCAGGCGACGGGCATGGCCTTCCACCACCGGGCGGAACTCGTCCTTGACCAGGAAGCTGTCGAAGTCAAAGTACACCACACGCGGCAGTTGCGATGCAGCATCGGCTGCACTGGTATCCGGGGCCACGACCACCGGGGCGACCGTGCTGGCACCGGCACCACCAGCAGTGGCGTCAGCGCCCGCCGTGGTGATGGGCGCTTGACCGGACGAGGCCTGGTCATCCAGCTTGACGCTGGAGCCGCAACCGGCCAGCACCAGAGCCGCCATCGCAATGGCGCTCAGGCTCAAGCCACGGGAAGAAACAGATGTCAGAACAGGCTTCATGGTGATGGCTCCTGTGAGGTGGGTGAAGGGAAGGAACAAACTCAGCGCTTCAAGAAGGGGCCCCACACGGGCTCGCGCACATCGGCCGTGGGGGTGGCCAGACGGGCCTTGATGCGGCCGTCCAGCGAGGTGGTCATCAACACATCACGGCCGCCCTGACGGGTGGCATAAATGATGAGCCGGCTGTTGGGGGCGAAGCTCGGGCGTTCGTCGTCACGGGTGTCCGTCAGCACGCGCACCTGGCCGGTGGCCAGCTCCATCAGGTGCACACGGAAAGCACCGCCGTCGACGCGTCCGATGTAGGTCAGCCACCGGCCATCCGGGCTGACAGAGGGACTGACGTTGTAGCCGCCGCTGAACGTGACCCGGGTGGCCGAACCGCCCTGAGCGGGCACCTGATAGACCTGCGGTCCGCCGCCTCGGTCGCTGACGAAGTAAATGCTGGCACCGTTCGGTGCCCACGTGGCCTCGGTATCGATGGCCGAGCTTTGCGTCAGCCGGCGCACGCCCTGGCCGTCCGCGCCGATCACGAACAGCTGTGAGCCACCGTCACGGCTCAGGGTCACGACCAGCTGTCGGCCATCCGGCGACCAAGCCGGCGCGCTGTTGGTGCCCCGAAAACCGGCCACCACGCGGCGCTGCCCTGAGAACACATCCTGCACCACCACCGTGGCCTTGCCGGTTTCGAAACTGACGTAAGCCAGCTGCCGCCCGTCAGGCGACCACGACGGCGAAATGATGGGCTGGGCACTGGCCAGCGCCGCCTGGGCGTTCTCGCCGTCGGAATCGGCCACGAACAGGGTGTGGCGCTTGCCCACCTTGCTGACGTAGGCGATACGGGTGGCAAACACCCCCTTCTCGCCGGTCAGGCGCTCGTACATCTCGTCCGAGATGCGGTGGGCGGCCAGTCTCAAATCGGCCGGCGGCACCACGAGGCTCAAGCCACCCAAGCCCTGGGCCTTGAGCACATCCCACAACTGATAGCGCACGTCAAAGCGGCCATCCGCCAGCGGCGTGACCGAACCCGCCATCAGCGCATCCACCTGGCGCGCCCGCCAATCCACCAGGTTGGGTCGCTGGGCCTCGTCCAGGCGCTCCTGGCTGGCATCTGCCAGCCGGAACAGGCCCGAGCGCTCCAGGTTCGCGCGGATGATGGCCGACACGTTTTGCGGCGCCCGGTCTTCGGACCGGAACGGTGCCACGGCCACGGGAATGCGCGTGGCCCCCACGCCGGCAATTTCGACGCGGAACTGGGCCCAGGCGGGCAAGCCCGTCAAGCCGCCAGCCGCCACGGCGCACAGCACCGCGCTGTGCCGAAGAGCCGCACGACGACTGACCACGGGCGCGAGATCCTGCAAAGACATGAGAGGTTCAGGGTTGGTTTTCTCGGTCGGGATTGTGCCGTGCGAACCGACCAAAAACGAAGCCAACGGGACATCAGCCCCAAGATTCATAGGTCAAGCAATGTGTTCACAGGTCAAGCAATGTAAAGCGCCCCTTGATCCAGGTCGCTTTACGGGCTCACAGCAGCACGATGTCGTACTGCTCGGGTGACATGGTGGGCTCGGTCTGCAGGGAGATGGGCTTGCCGATGAAGTCGCTCAAGCCTGCCAGATGGGCGCTTTCCTCGTCCAGCAGCATCTCGACCACTGCGGCACTCGCCACCACGCGAAACTCGCGGGGGCTGAACTGCCGCGCCTCGCGCAGGATCTCGCGCAGGATGTCGTAGCACACCGTGCGGGCCGTGCGCACCTGGCCCCGCCCTTCGCAGGTGGGGCATGGCTCACACAGCATGTGGGCCAGGGATTCGCGGGTGCGCTTGCGCGTCATCTCAACCAGGCCCAGGCTGGAGAAACCGCTGACCGTGACCTTGGTACGATCGCGCTGCAGTTGTTTGCGCAACTCGGACAACACATGCTCGCGGTGCTCTTCGCGCTGCATGTCGATGAAGTCGATGATGATGATGCCGCCCAGGTTGCGCAGGCGCAATTGACGCGCGATGGCCTGGGCCGCCTCCAGGTTGGTCTTGTAGATGGTTTCGTCGAAGTTGCGCGCACCCACATACCCACCAGTGTTCACATCCACGGTGGTGAGCGCCTCGGTTTGGTCGACGATCAGGTAGCCACCCGATTTGAGGTCCACACGCCGGGCCAGCGCCCGCTGGATTTCGGTGTCGATGTTGTACAGGTCGAAGATGGGCCGCTCGCCCTTGTACAAGGCCAGGCGCGCCACAGCCGTGGGCGTGTAGGTGTCACCAAAGGCCTTGAGGGTCTCGAACTGCTGGGCCGAGTCGATGCGGATGCTCTGCACGCGCTCGTTGACCAGGTCGCGTAGCACGCGCTGGGCCAGGTTCAGCTCCTGGTACAACAACGTGCCCGGTGGTGATTTCAAACCCTGCTCGCGGATGGCACCCCAGGTCTTGCGCAGATAGGCGATGTCGCCCCCCAACTCCTCGTCGGTGGCGTCTTCGGCATTGGTGCGCAGGATGAAGCCACCCGAGAGGGTGCGGCCCTCGCGGTTGTCGGCCTCGCCCAGCAGGGCCAGCATGCGGCTGCGCAACTGATCGCGTTGCTCGGGCGAGCCGATCTTCTGCGAGATGCCGATGTGGTCGTCTTGCGGCAAAAACACCAGCAGGCGCCCCGCCACACTGATCTGGGTGGACAGGCGCGCACCCTTGGTGCCGATCGGGTCTTTGATGACCTGCACCATCAGGACCTGGCCCTCGTGCACCCGTTTCTCGATGGGCACCTGGCCCTCGCCATGGCGGCCCGGCTTGTGGTTGGTGCCGTCGCGGTGCAGATCAGCCACGTGCAAAAAGGCCGCACGGTCCAGGCCAATGTCGATGAAGGCCGACTGCATGCCCGGCAGCACGCGCACCACCTTGCCCACATAGATGTTGCCCACCAGGCCGCGCTCGAGCGTGCGCTCGACGTGCAGTTCCTGCACGGCGCCGCTTTCGATGATGGCAACCCGCGTTTCCTGAGGGGTCCAGTTGATGAGGATGTCTTGCGAATGGAGCATGGTGACCCAGCTTAGCGCATGGCGCGCAGTTGCGCGTTGCGCAGGACATGCCAACCCGGACGCCCGTCACGCAGGCTGCCCAGGATGCCAGCGGCCACCTGCCAGGCTTGCACGGGCTTGTGGCTGGCGGGCATCAGAAAGCCCAGCGCCAAGCCCAGGCGCTCGCCCAGGCGAAACTCGCTGCGGTCGCCCGCCAGCAAGGACGGCTGCGCCACGCTGACGTGCGGGAAGTTCATCGCGCGCCAGGCGTTCTCCAGTTCGCCCTTGACCCGGTTGTAGAAAAACAGCGATGAGGCATCGGCCCCGATGGCACTGACCAGCCCCAAACGCCGCACCCCCGCCTGCTGCGCCATGCGCGCCAGCTGCAGGGGGTAGTCGAAGTCCACCCGCCGAAAGGCCTCACGCGAGCCCGCCTGGCGGATGGTTGTGCCCAAAGCCGAGACGAACGCATCGGCCCCGTCCATCAGCGCCTGGGCCTCACTCAAACGTTCGAAGTCATGCACCCACACCCGCAGCTTGTTCAGGCCCGGGGTGAGGTCTGAGCCGGTCAGCCCGGCGGGCGTCAAAGGGCGACGCACCAGCACGCGCACCTCGGCCACGGCCGGGTCGGCCAGCATCTGCGTGAGCAATTGGCGCCCCACCAGCCCAGAGCCCCCCGCCAGCACCACGACAGCCGGCATGCCCGCCGGCCCCACAGACGTGTTCATGCTCAGAACCTCCAGCCCATGGGCTTGAGCAGCTCGGCCGTCTCGTACAGCGGCAAGCCCATGATGCCGCTGTAGCTGCCTTCGATGTGCTCCGTCCAGGCGCCTGAACGGCCCTGGATGGCATACGCCCCGGCCTTGCCAAAGGGTTCGCCGCTGGCCACGTACCGGTCGATCTCGGCCTCATCCAGCACGCGCCAGCGCACCTGCGAGGCACTCACGCGCAGCTGTCCGTGCACACACACCGCCGTCAGCACCCGATGGGTCTGGCCCGACAGGCTGCGCAGCATGCGGGCGGCATCTTCGGCGCTGGCGGGCTTGCCCAGGATGGTCGAGCCCAAGGCCACGGTGGTATCGGCACACAGCACCGGCCCCAGCGGCCAGGCTTCGGCATCCCGGCAAAACCGGGCCTGCATGCGGGCCATGGCCGCGTGCCACTTGGCCAGGGTGACGCGCTGCACGTAGTCATCGGGCGATTCGCCTGCGCGCTCGGCTTCCAGGGCCTCGGCGTCTTCGTCCTCATCGGGCAGCAGCAAGGCGTGACGCACGCCCAGCTGATCAAGCAGTTGGCGGCGACGCGGGCTTTGCGACGCCAGGTATAGCCAGGGCTGGCCACTGGCGGCCAGCGCTGCGGCCGAGGGAGCAGGCACGGTGGAGCTCATGGGCAAGCCGCGCTCAGGCGCGGTGATAGGGGTGGTTGTGGCGCAAAGACCAGGCGCGGTAGAGCTGCTCCAGCAGCAGCACCCGGGCCAGGGCATGGGGCAGGGTCATGTCCGACAGGCGGATGGCTTCATCAGCCGTCTGCTTGAAGGCTGGATCGATGCCATCGGCCCCGCCGATGATCAAGGCCACATCACGGCCATCGTGCTGCCAGGCCTCGGTGCGCTCGGCCAGCTGCACGCTGGTGAGCCGGCTGCCACGCTCATCCAGGATGACGCGACGGGTGCCTTTGGGCAAGGCCGCCTCCATGCGGGCGGCTTCGGCCTGCATGATGGCGGCCACGGGCTTGCCTTCACGCGGCTCGGCCTTGACGGCCTTGACCTCCACCTTCCAGTCAGGCGGGAAGCGCTTGAGGTAGTCCTCGCAGGCCGTTTGCGCCCAGTCGGGCAGGCGCTGGCCAATGGTCAGCACGGTGCACTTCATGGGCGCCCCCGGGGATCAGCGTGCGGTCTTGCGAGCCGGGGCCTTCTTGGCGACCACTTTCTTGGCGGCCACCTTCTTCACCGCCACTTTCTTGGTGGGGGCCTTGGCAGGAGCCTTGGCCGGGGCTTTCGACACCGCCGCCTTCGGGGCCACGGCCTTCTTGGCCGCTACCTTCTTCACGGCCACCGCCTTGCGGGCGGGCGCCTTCTTGGCCTCAGGGGCGTTGACCACCACCTTCTGCACCGGGGCCTTGGCTGCAGGCTTCCTGACAGCAGATTTGCCGGCGGGTTTGGTGGACGACTGGGCCGCGGTCTTGCTGGCCACCGCCTTGCGAGCCACCACCTTCTTGGCAGCCGCCTTGCGAGCGGCGGAGGCCTCAGGTGCCGCCTTCGTGGTGCTCGCAGAGCGGGCAGGCGCAGCCTTCTTGGCCGCCACCTTCTTGGCTGCGGCCTTGCGGGCAGGCGCCTTGGTGGTCTTGCCGGCTTTGGCGGGCGGCTCTTCGTCCATGGGCTCGGAGGCCTTCACCAGCCCCACCTTCTGCGCCTTGAGCTTCAAGGCCACCGGCTTCTCGCCCCAGATCTCTTCGAGCTGGTAGTACTGGCGGATGGCCGGCTGCATGATGTGCACGACCACGGCCGCGCAGTCGACGATGATCCATTCGCCGTTGTCTTCGCCCTCGGTGCGCATGATCGGAAAGCCAGCCTTCTTGACCGACTCACGCACGCTGGAGGCCAGCGCCTTCGTCTGCCGGTTGGAATTGCCGGTGGCCACGACCACCCGTTCGAAGAGAGGCGAGAGATGCTCGGTGTTGAAAACGGCGATGTCCTGGGCCTTGACGTCTTCCAGTCCGTCGACGATGACGCGTTGCAGTTTGCGGATGTCCATTCAGCGGGGGGCGCCAGAGGCGTAGAGTTGATGGTTGGCAATATAGCGCGCGACGGGCTCATTGAGCCAGTGGGGCACCAGAGAGTCGGGCGCGCGCCCCTGATTCAGGTGCGCGCGGATCTGGGTGGACGACACGTCCATGGGGGGCAAGGGCAGGCGAACCAGCCGGTGCGGGCGCGCCCGCAGGGCCTCGGGTGGGCTGGGGGCCTCATCCCCCCGGCAGGCCACCGCCAGGGTCACCCGGCCCAGCAAGTCGTCCCAGCCCCGCCAGGTGGGCAGGTTGCGGTACTGGTCCTGGCCGATGATCAAGAACCAGTCGGCATCCGGCATTTGCGCCTGCAAGGCCTGAACCGTATCCAGGGTGTAAGACGGCCCGCCTCGGCGCATTTCACAGTCGTCCACCACAAAACCCGGCTCATCGGCGATGGCCGCCTGCACCATGGCCAGGCGGTGCGCCGCCGGGGCCAGTTCGCGGGCCTTCTGCCAGGCCTGTCCCACGGGCACCCAGCGCACTTCGTCCAGGCCCAGGTGATCACGGGCGGTGCGGGCCAGGGCCACATGGGCCACATGCACCGGGTCAAAGCTGCCGCCCATCAGGCCGATGCGGCGGCGGGCGGCTGGCATGTCAGACCCAGTCACGCGGAGGCAGGAAGTCGGTGTACAGGCGCGCCTCGGGCGTGCCCGGCTCGGGGTGCCAGTCGTAGCGCCACTGCACGATGGGCGGCATGGACATCAGGATGCTTTCGGTACGACCACCGGATTGCAGGCCAAACAGGGTGCCGCGGTCCCACACCAGGTTGAACTCGACGTAGCGGCCGCGACGGTAGGCCTGGAAATCGCGCTCGCGCTCGCCATACGGCGTGTCACGCCGGCGCTGCAGGATGGGCCGGTACGCCTCGGTGAAGGCATCGCCCACCGAGCGGATCAAGGCAAAGCCACCGTCAAAGCCCAGGTCGGCCACATCGTCAAAGAAGATGCCGCCCACGCCCCGGGCTTCCTGGCGGTGCTTCAAGTAAAAGTACTCATCGCACCAGGCCTTGTAGCGCGGGTGACGATCTGCCCCGAAGGGCGCGAGAGCGTCTTTGCACACCTGATGAAAGTGGCGCGCATCGTCTTCAAACCCGTAATAGGGGGTGAGGTCCATGCCACCACCAAACCAGGCCACCACCGTGCCATCGGGCTTGTGTGCAGCCAGCATGCGCACGTTCATGTGCACGGTGGGCACATAGGGGTTGCGCGGGTGAAACACCAGCGACACGCCCATGGCCTCAAACGGCAGGCCGGCCAACTCGGGCCGGTGCTGCGTGGCCGAAGGCGGCAGCTGCGGGCCCTTGACGTGCGAGAAGTTGCAGCCACCCCGCTCCAGCACCCCGCCCTGCTCCACCAGACGCGAGCACCCGTCGCCCTGCAGGCGCTCTTGCGGCCCGCGCTCCCAGGCATCACGCACAAACGGCGTGCCGTCTTCGGCCTCGAAGGCCGAGATGATGCGGTCTTGCAAGTCGAGCAGGTAGGTGCGTACGGCCTGGGTGTCCATGGGCGTCCTGGGTTGGAGGGGCGATCCGTTCAGCGGGGCTCGTCAGCGCTCAACGAGCCTTGATGGCGCGCCAGCCAATGTCATGACGGAACTGCATGCCCTCAAAGGCAATGCCGCGCATGTACTCATAGGCACGCTGCTGCGCCAGTTTGGCAGAATCGCCCAGCGCCGTCACGCACAAGACACGGCCGCCGCTGGTGCGCAGCTGGCCATCCTCGCCCATGGTGGTGCCGGCGTGGAACACCATGGCATCCTCGGCGTCGGCCGGCAGACCGGTGATCACGTCGCCCTTTTTCGGGTCCAGCGGGTAGCCGCCGGCCGCCAGCACCACGCCAAGCGCAAAGCGGCGGTCCCACTGCAGCTCAATCTGGTCCAGCGTGCCGTCGGTGGCGTGCAGCATCACGTCGATCAGATCGCTCTTGAGGCGCATCATGATGGGCTGGGTTTCGGGGTCACCCATGCGGGTGTTGAACTCCAGCGTCTTGGGGTTGCCCTGGCCGTCGATCATCAGGCCGGCGTACAAGAAGCCGGTGAAAGGCACCCCATCCTTGGCCATGCCTTCCAGCGTGGGCAGGATGATCTCCTGCATGGCCTTGGCGTGCACATTGGGCGTGACCACCGGTGCGGGCGAATACGCGCCCATGCCGCCCGTGTTGGGGCCCTGGTCGCCATCCTGCAGGCGCTTGTGGTCCTGGCTGGTGGCCATCACGGCCACGTTCTTGCCATCGGCCATGACGATGAAGCTGGCCTCTTCGCCGGCCAGAAACTCTTCGATCACCACGCGCGCACCACCTTCGTTGTGCTGCACGCCCAGCTTGTTGTCCAGCAGCATGAAGTCGATGGCTTCATGGGCCTCGTCCAGCGTCATGGCCACGACCACGCCCTTGCCTGCGGCCAGGCCGTCGGCCTTGATGACGATGGGCGCACCCTTCTCGTTCACGTAGGCATGGGCCTTGTCGGCATCGGTGAAGGTGTCGTAGAAGGCCGTGGGAATGCCATGGCGCTTCATGAAATCCTTGGCAAAGGCCTTGGAGCTTTCCAGCTGAGCCGCCTTCTTCGTGGGGCCGAAGATGCGCAGGCCACGGGCGCGGAATTCGTCCACCACCCCGGCTGCCAGCGGGGCCTCGGGGCCCACCACCGTCAGTGCGATCTTGTTGCTCTCGGCAAAGTCCGCCAGTGCCTTCACGTCGGTGATGGGCACATTGACCAGGCGCGGATCGCGCGCCGTGCCGCCATTGCCGGGTGCCACATAAACCTTCTGGGCCTTGGGAGACTGGGCCAGCTTCCAGGCCAGGGCGTGCTCGCGGCCGCCTGAGCCGATGACGAGGATGTTCATGGGTGGGATCGATCAGTTGATTTCAGCGTTGTGGAAGACATCCTGCACATCGTCCAGGTCTTCCAGCACATCCAGCAGTTTCTGCATGCGGGCGGCGTCGTCGCCGGCCAACTCGATGGTGTTCTCGGCGCGCATGGTCACTTCAGCCACCTCAGCGCTCAGACCGGCGGCCTCCAGGGCGTTCTTGACGGTCTCGAAGTCGGATGGACTGCTCAGCACCTCGATGGAGCCATCGTCGTGCGTCAGTACGTCCTCGGCACCCGCCTCGAGGGCCACTTCCATGAGCTTGTCTTCGCTGACGCCCGGCGCAAACAGAAACTGGCCCACGTGCTTGAACTGGAAGGCCACCGAACCTTCGGTGCCCAGGTTGCCGCCGTGCTTGCTGAAGGCATGGCGCACTTCAGCCACCGTGCGAACGCGGTTGTCGGTCATGCAGTCCACGATGATGGCCGCACCACCGATGCCATAGCCCTCGTAGCGGATTTCTTCGTAGCTGACCCCATCGAGGTTGCCCGTGGCCTTGTCGATGTTGCGCTTGATGTTGTCGGCCGGCATGTTGGCGGCCTTAGCCTTGTCGATGGCCAGGCGCAGACGGGGGTTCATGGCCGCGTCGCCACCACCCTGCCGGGCGGCCACGATGATTTCACGGGTGAGACGGGTCCAGACCTTGCCGCGCTTTTCGTCCTGACGGCCTTTGCGGTGTTGGATGTTGGCCCATTTGGAATGACCAGCCATGGCGAGAGGCTCCTGAGAGGGTGCAGCTACAGCGTGTAGTAGACAAGAGGGGGCCACAGCGCGACAAACGCCCCCCCGACGGGAGGGTGCGGCACGCCATGGCCCCAGGGTATCTTGGGTGATACTAGGATTTTACCCTGCCCCACCCCTGCCACGAACCGACCGGAGTGTCCATGGCCGATCCCATCCTGCTTGCCCGCCACGGCGACATCGAATGCCACCTGCTGCCCTCGCTGGCCAACCGCCACGGGCTGATCACCGGCGCCACGGGCACGGGCAAGACGATCACGCTGCAGAAACTGGCTGAAAGCCTCAGCGCCGCCGGCGTGCCGGTGTTCATGGCCGACGTCAAGGGCGACCTGACGGGCATCTCGCAAATTGGGCAATTGAGCCCCAAGGTGGCCGGCATCCTGGCCGACCGGGGTTTGCCGCCGCCAGAGCCCCAGGCCTGCCCCACCACCCTGTGGGATGTGTTTGGCGAACAGGGCCACCCCGTGCGCGCCACCGTGTCCGACATGGGCCCGCTGCTGCTGTCGCGCATGCTGGGGCTGAACGAGACCCAGCAAGGCGTTCTGCAACTGGTGTTCAGGGTGGCCGATGACCAGGGCCTGCTGTTGCTGGATCTGAAAGACCTGCGCGCCATGCTGCAGCACGTGGGCGACAACGCCAAACAGTTCACCACCGAGTACGGCAACATCAGCCCGGCCAGCATCGGCGCCATCCAGCGCGGCCTGCTGCAGATCGAAGAGCAAGGCGGTGACCGGTTCTTTGGCGAGCCCATGCTCGACATCCACGACTTCATCCAGACCGTGGATGGCCGTGGCGTGATCAACATCCTGGCGGCCGACAAACTGATGAACGCGCCCCGCCTGTACGCCACCTTCCTGCTGTGGATGCTGTCGGAGCTGTTCGAGACCCTGCCCGAGGTGGGCGACCTGGACAAGCCCAAGCTGGTTTTCTTCTTCGACGAGGCCCACCTGCTGTTCAAGGACGCGCCCGCCGCGCTGGTGGAGCGCATCGAACTGGTGGTGCGCCTGGTGCGCTCCAAGGGGGTGGGCGTGTACTTCGTGACACAAAACCCCATGGACGTGCCCGACACGGTGCTGGGCCAGTTGGGCAACCGCGTGCAGCACGCGCTGCGGGCGTTCTCGCCCCGCGACCAGAAGGCCGTCAAATCGGCCGCGGAAACCATGCGCGCCAACCCGGGACTGGACATCACCGCCGCCATCACCGAGTTGGCCGTGGGCGAGGCCCTGGTGAGCCTGCTGGACGAAAAAGCCCGACCTGGCATCACCCAGCGCGTGTATGTGCTGCCACCGGGCAGCCAGATCGGCCCGATCACGCCCGAGCAACGCCGGCAACTGTTGCAACGCTCACTGGTGGCCGGCGTGTACGAAAAAACGCTGGACCGCGAATCGGCCTACGAGAAACTGAAGGCGCAAGCCCAGGAGCGCCTGGAGGCCGCAGATGCGCGCTCGGGCAGCATGCTGGACGAGGCCGAGCAGGTGATGCGGGGGCGCTCAGCCCCGCGCAACGACTCACGCAACAGCGCCGACGATGAGCGCCCCCGCGAGCCCGCCCGCCGAGCCCCAGCCGCCTCGCGCAGCGACTCGGTGTTCGAAGCGCTGGCCAAATCGGCCGCCCGCACCATCGGCTCCACCGTCGGGCGCGAAATCATCCGTGGGGTGCTGGGCTCCATCCTGGGCGGCAGCCGCCGTCGCTGACGAACAGACTCTGGCCATGCGACGGCGCCGAGGCATCTTGGCGTCAACGGTGACCGCGATGATCCCGGTCTCCGCGGTCATCCCACCGACCGCGCCGGTCGTCGCCATCGCGGTCTCGGTCGCGGTGGTGCCAGCGGTGGTCGTCACGGTCATGCCAGCGGTGCTTGACATGATGATGGTGGTGGTGCACCACCTTGCGGTACCCCTGCCCCGCCCATACTGGGCGACCGTGGGCGTGCTTGGCAGGCACGACGACCGGGACATACACCACCTGTTGCCCCCGATGCGCACGCCGAGGCGGCGCATGCACCACCACGGGCGCGGGCGCCACCACGACGGTGGAGGCACCACGGTGAACACCGCCCGGCACATTCGACACCACGGTGCCGACGCGGCCATGACGATCGACAGGGACGTCGATGTCCACCGACCAGTACACATTGCCCGCCTGAGAGAGCCCGGCCGCACTGACCGCGAGGGCCCCCACCAACCAGGCGCGGGCAGAAAAGAGGATCGAATCGACACGCATGATGTGTGCTCCTTTCACCTCTTCAACGCCGGCCATCACACCGCCGCTGACACGCCTGTGTAAAGACATGTTGCCCGCTGCAACGGGCCGTGCTCAAGGGCGGCGGAAGTCCTCTGCGGGCGCAGCGGGGTGCAGCGCCGCATGGTGCGCGTCGTTGCGCGCAATCTCGAGCAGGTGCTCCAACTCTTTCGGGTGGTGGCGCAGGTTGTGGTGATGCCAGGCCCCGATCAGCACCATGGTGCCCGCCACGATCAGGCCAAAGGCCGTGATCGCGCCGTAGGCCGACAGGCCTGCGATGGTGGAGCTAGCATACAGCGCCCCCAGCAACAGGATGCAGGCCTGCTCGTTGAAGTTCTGCACGGCAATCGAGCGCCCAGCCCCCATCAGGTTGTGCCCCCGGTGCTGCAGCAAGGCATTCATGGGCACCACCAGGAAGCCCCCCAGCCCGCCCAGCAGGATCATGAAGGGAATGGCAATCTCGACATCGCGCAAGACGTTCATGCCCAGCACCAGCACTCCCATGGCCACGCCTAGCGGAATGACCGAGGTGGCGCGGTCCAGCCGCATCTTCATGGAGGCCCACACCGCACCCAGGGCCGTGCCGATGGCCACCACGCCGACCAGGGCCGAGGCCTTGGTGGTGTCGTAACCCAGGGCCACGGTCGCCCAGGCCAGCACGATGTAGCGCAAATTGCCCGACACGCCCCAGAACAGCGTGGTGGTGGCCAGCGAGATCTGACCCAGCTTGTCTTTCCACAGGCGGCTGTTGCAGACCATGAACTCACGCGTCAGCACAACCGGATGGATGGCCATGGCGTGGTGATGACTGACCGTGCGGGGGATGCGCAGGTTGAACCCGGCCGCCGCCACGTACAGCACGATGATGCTGGCAATCGCAGCCTCGGTGGGCGTCAAGGCGTGACCACCCAGCAGGCCACCCAGCCCCGCCTGCAAGTGCGGCGCCAGATGGGGGCCCATCAGCTGGCCGCCCAGCACCACGCCCATGATGATGGAGGCGATCGTCAGCCCCTCGATCCAGCCATTGGCCTTGACCAGTTGCGACGGTGGCAGGAGCTCGGTCAGGATGCCGTACTTGGCGGGCGAATACGCAGCCGCCCCCAGACCCACCACCGAGTACGCGAGCAAGGGATGCACGCCAAACAGCATCATCAGGCAGCCCACCACCTTGATGGCGTTGGAGATGAACATCACCCGCCCCTTGGGCAGCGCATCGGCGAACGCCCCGACGAAGGGGGCCAGCACCACGTAAAACAGCGCAAACATGGGCACCAGGGCAGCGCGCTGCCATTCTGGCGCCCCCAGTGCGTGCAGCAGGGCCACGGCGGCCACAAACAAGGCGTTGTCGGCCAACGAGCTGAAAAACTGCGCCGACATGATCGTGTAGAAGCCTTTTTTCATGGGGCGCAGCGTGAACGTGACGAAGGGCGGGGCGGCAAAGCTGGCTGTTATAGCACGCAGCCCAGGCTGGCACGGCGCACCGCTGGCACAATCGCGCCATGCCGCGCCCGCTTGAAGCCCTGGTCCATCTGGATTCCCTTCGTCACAACCTGCAGGTGGCCCGCCGCTGCGCTCCGGACGCCCAGGTCTGGGCCGTGGTCAAGGCCAACGCCTACGGGCATGGCCTGGAGCGGGCCTTCCAGGGCCTGCGGGCGGCCGACGGCTTTGCCCTGTTGGACCTGAATGAAGCCCGCAAGCTGCGCGAACTGGACTGGCGCGGCCCCATCCTGCTGCTGGAGGGGGTGTTCGACGCACGCGACCTGGAATGGTGTTCGCGCCTCAACCTCTGGCATGTGATCCACAGCGAGGCCCAGATCGACTGGCTGGCCCAGCACAAGACCGAGTGGCCACACCGGGTGTTCCTGAAGATGAACTCGGGCATGAACCGCCTGGGCTTCCGTCCGGAGGCCTTCCGTCAAGCCTGGGCACGCCTGAGCGCCCTGCCCCAGGTGGACGAGGTCTCGTTCATCACGCATTTTTCGGATGCCGATGGCCCCAAGGGCATCGCGCACCAGGTCAGCGTGTTCCAGCAGCACACGCACGATCTGCATGGCGAACGCAGCCTGTGTAATAGCGCCGCCACCTTGCGCCATGCCCACGATCCGGGCGTGCGCGGCGACTGGGTGCGCCCAGGCGTGATGCTGTATGGCGCCTCGCCAGACTACCCAGAACACGACGCCACCCACTGGGGGCTGCAGCCCGCGATGACCCTGCGCTCGCGCCTGATCGCTGTCCAGCACCTGCAGGCAGGAGACACCGTGGGCTATGGCAGCCGCTTTGTGGCGCCACACGACATGCGCATCGGCGTGGTGGCCTGTGGCTACGCCGATGGCTACCCCCGCCATGCCCCCGACGGTACGCCGGTGCTGGTGGACGGCCAGCGCACGGGCGTGGCGGGCCGCGTGTCGATGGACATGCTCACCATCAGCCTGGAGCACCTGCCTGACGCGGCCGTGGGCAGCGAAGTCACCTTGTGGGGCACAGGCCCCTGCGGCAGCCAACTGTCCATCGACGAGGTGGCAGCCCACTGCGGCACGATCGGCTATGAGCTGATGTGCGCCGTCTCGCCCCGGGTGCCCTTTGTCGTGGTGGACCCGGATGACGCCCATCACCCCACCGGCGCCACGAACAGGCGCACCTGAGGCCCATCCTGCGCCAAGCAGGAACGTGCAGCCCACCGCCTTGGCACCCAAACTTGGCACAAAACTTGCAATGCTTCTGAACTGCATTGCGGCCATCACTTCAATCACCCTCACCCCATGGACATCGACCACCACCGCCACCAACTGCGCATGACCGTGCTCATGACGCCCGACATGGCCAACTTCTCTGGCAATGTGCACGGCGGCACCATCCTCAAGCTGCTGGACCAGGTGGCCTACGCCTGCGCCTCGCGCTACGCGGGCACCTACGTGGTCACCCTGTCGGTGGATCAGGTCACCTTCCGGCAGCCCATCCACGTGGGCGAACTGGTCACCTTCCTGGCCTCGGTGAACTACACGGGTAAGTCATCGATGGAAATCGGCATCAAGGTGGTGACCGAGAACATCCGCACCCAGGTGGTTCGCCACACGCAAAGCTGCTTCTTCACCATGGTGGCGGTGGACGACGAGCACAAGCCCACGCCGGTGCCCGCCTTGAGCCCCAGCACGCCCGATGAGGTGCGCCGCTTCAAGGCGGCCCAACTGCGCCGCCAGCTGCGACAAGAGTTCGAGCAGCGCTTCAGGGCCGTTCAATCGGGCGAGGCCGAAGCCTCGGCCTGACCGACAATGACGGGATGGCCAAAGAAAAGACCGTCTACACCTGCAGCGAATGCGGGGGCATCAGCCCCAAATGGCTGGGCAAGTGCCCGCACTGCAACGCCTGGAACACGCTGGAAGAAACCCGGGCGGAGCCCAGTGGCACCAGCAAGAACCGGCTGCAGGCCCTGGCCCGCGGGCTGAACGCCGCGCAGCCCGTCACCACCCTGTCCGAGATCGAGGCCGCCGAGGTGGCCCGCACGCCCACCGGCCTCGAAGAGCTGGACCGCGTGCTGGGCGGTGGCATCGTGGCCGGCGGTGTGGTGCTGATCGGTGGCGACCCCGGCATTGGCAAATCCACCCTGCTGCTGCAGACGGTGGACGCCCTGTCGCACCAGATGAAGGTGCTGTACGTGACCGGCGAAGAAAGCGGCGCCCAGGTGGCCCTGCGCGCCCGGCGTCTGGGTCTGGATGGCTCGAAAGTACGGGTGCAGGCCGAGATCCAACTGGAAAACATCATCGCCACACTCGAGGCCGAGAAGCCTTCGTTTTGCGTGATCGACTCCATCCAGACGCTGTTTTCAGACCAGCTCAGTTCAGCCCCGGGCTCGGTGGCCCAGGTGCGCGAATGCGCTGCCCACCTCACGCGGGTGGCCAAGGCCAGCGGCTGCACGGTGGTGCTGGTGGGCCACGTGACCAAAGAAGGCGCGATTGCCGGTCCCCGAGTGCTGGAGCACATCGTGGACACGGTGCTGTACTTCGAGGGCGACACGCACAGCAGCTTCCGGCTGATCCGCGCCATCAAGAACCGGTTTGGCGCGGTCAATGAGATCGGCGTGTTCGCCATGACCGACAAAGGCCTCAAGGGCGTCAGCAACCCCAGCGCCATCTTCCTGTCGACCCACGGCGAGCCCGTGCCGGGCTCGTGCGTGCTGGTGACGCTGGAAGGCACCCGTCCGATGCTGGTCGAGATCCAGGCCCTGGTGGATGCTGGCGGGCCCAGCCCCCGCCGCCTGAGCGTGGGCCTGGAGCGTGACCGCCTGGCCATGCTGCTGGCGGTGCTGCACCGCCACGCGGGCGTGGCCTGCGGCGACCAGGATGTGTTCGTGAACGCCGTGGGCGGCGTGCGCATCAGCGAGCCGGCGGCCGACCTGGCCGTGCTGCTGGCCATCCAGAGCAGCCTGCGAGGCAAGCCCTTGCCCAAGGGCTTCATCGCGTTTGGCGAGGTGGGCTTGGCTGGCGAAGTGCGCCCGGCCCCGCGCGGGCAAGAACGCCTGAAAGAAGCGGCCAAGCTGGGCTTCAGCGTGGCGGTGGTGCCCAAGGCCAACCTGCCCAAAAAGCCCATCGAGGGGCTGACCATCCACCCGGTGGAGCGAGTGGAAGAGGCGATGGACCTGGTGCGCGGCAGCGTCTGACACCAGCCACCGGCCAAGCACGGAAGGTCAGCGGCGGATGAACTGCCTGAGCTTCAGGCCAGAGGCCAGCAAGGCGCCAAAGTACACCACCGCCGCCCCCACCAGGCAGGCCGCCAGGGCACCGATGCGCAGCCAGGGTTGCTCGCGCAGCGCCACCCAGTCCAGGTGGTGGGCGGCAGCCCACAGCCCTGCGCCCAGCAGCGCCGTGGCCAGCACCACCCGCAGCGCAAACAGCCACCACCCGGGTGAGGGCTGATAACGCCCCGAGCGGCGCAGACCGATCAGCAACCAGGTGGCATTGATCAGCGAGCCCAGGCCAATGGACAAGGCCAGGGCGGCATGCTGCAGATGCGGCACAAAGATCACATTCATGCACTGCGTCAGCACCAGCACCACGATGCCGATCTTGACGGGCGTGCGGATGTCCTGAGTGGCATAAAAGCCTGGCGCCAGCACCTTCACCCCGATCAGCCCCATCAAACCCACGCCGTAACACGACAGGGCCAGCATGGTCTGTTGCACATCATGCGCACTGAAGCGGCCATAGTGGTACAGCACCGCCACCAGGGGCTCGGCAAACACCAGCAAAGCCACAGCCGCGGGCAGCGCCAGCAGCATCACCAAGCGCAAACCCCAGTCCAGCAGCTCGGAGAATCGCTGCTGATCGCCCCCTGCCTGGGCTTTGGACAACTGCGGCAGCAGCACCACGCCCAACGCCACGCCCAGCAGGGCGGTCGGAAACTCCATCAAGCGATCCGCATAAGTCAGCCACGACACGGACCCCGCCCCCAGGTGCGACGCGATCTGGGTGTTGATCAGCATCGACAACTGCGCCACCGACACCCCCAGTATGGCCGGCGCCATCTGGCGCAGCACACGCTGGACCCCGTCGTGCTGCCAGGCCGCCTTCCACGCGCCCGGCGTCAGGCCGATGCGCGGCGCCATGCCGATCTTCAGCAAGGCCGGCACCTGGATGCCCAACTGCAAGAGGCCACCGATCATCACCCCGATGGCCAGTGCATACACGGGCTCGATCCCCTGGTCACGCAACCAGGGAGCCAGCAGCAGCGCCGCCCCGATCACCGACACATTCAACAGCACGGGCGTGGCGGCGGGCACGGCGAAGCGGTTGAAGGTGTTGAGGATGCCGGCACTCAGCGCCACCAGCGACATGAAGCCGATGTAGGGAAACATCCAGCGGGTCATGAGCACGGCGGCATCAAACCCCCCGCTGTCTTTCAGGCCCGAGGCCATGGCCCAAACCAGCACCGGCGCCCCCAGCACACCCAGCACGCACACCACCAGCAAGGCCCCGAACAACACCGTGCCCACGGCGTTGACCAGTGCGTGGGTGGCCTCATCACCCTGCCGGGTACGGGTTTCGGCCAGGATGGGCACGAAGGCCTGCGAAAACGCACCTTCGGCAAACAGGCGGCGCAGCAAATTCGGGATGCGAAATGCGACCTGAAAGGCGTCGGTGGTGGCGCTGGCACCAAACGTAGCAGCCACCAGCAACTCGCGCACGAGCCCGGTGATGCGGGAGGCCAGTGTCAGCAAGGACACGACGGAAGCAGATTTGAGCAGGCCCATGGGCGGCCATTATAGGAAGGGTGGGCGGCAACCTCTGGCGTTTGAAGACAGCCTGTGATATGCTTTTGGGCTTTCCAACCAACTGGCGCTGTTGCGGTGCGAGCTGGCATGGGCTTGTCGGGTAACTCGGTAGACACCCATCGTGGTCAATACCAGGGCTTGGCGGGTTCGAGTCAGGCATCCCCGGCGCCCTGAAGACCATGGCATCGTCCAAACCCAAGAAGACCGTTCGTATCGCTTCGGGCCGCAAGCGCGCCCGTCAAGACGTCAAGATCAACGCCGCCAACTCGGCGCTGCGTTCGAAGTTTCGCACCGCCATCAAGGGCGTGCTGAAGGCTGTGAAGGCCGGCGACAAGTCGCAAGCCTCTGACGCCTTCAAGAAGGCTCAATCCGTGATCGACTCGATCGCCGACAAGGGCATCTTCCACAAGAACAAGGCCGCTCGCCACAAGAGCCGCCTGTCGGCCAAGATCAAGGCCATGACCGCTGCCTGATCCGCCGTCACCCCGAACAAAGCCCGCCTCGAGCGGGCTTTTTCTTTTGGCGCTGTCCTGCGCGCCGCTGCCGCTGCTGAACGCCTGCTCAGGCGCGCGGCGCGTCTGGCAGCAGACAGGCCTCCAGCACTTGCAGGTCGTTGTCGCGGGCAAAGTTCATCACAAAATCCCAAGCCATGGGCTCAATGTTGCGCAAGGCTTCGTTCACCACGACGCACTTCACCCCGTCCAGGGTGGTGGGCACGCAATAGGGGGAGTAGCCAATGTGGGCGCCGGGCCCCAGCTTGGCGCCGCCTGGGCGAAAACACGACATGGCGCCTGCCAGGCGTTCAGCCCAGTCGCTGGGCCGGAAGACCTTGCCCTGCCGGGTCAGGCCTTGAATGAAGATTTCACGAGAGGACGAGTGGGGGGCAGCATGGGCGATGGGCGTCGACACGGTGGCGCTTCCGTCGGACTGAGAATGGGTCAATTCACAGGCAATACAAACACGCCACGCGGATCGTGTCCGGGCAACGCGGGGAGCGGATGACGCCCGGGCGGGTGGCCCGTGCCGACATCCGGTGATGGCCACGTCGAATTCGGCGTGCCATGCAGACAAGTTAGATTGTCCCGGACCTGGGCCTGCCGCGCAATATGAAGCGCGTTAACCCGTGGCTTTTACATAGAATGTCTTGTGGTGCAGTGCAAGCTGCGCCTTTTCTTTTTCATTCCACCGCGACAGAAAGTTCCTCATGTCTGCCCCTGTGACCATGCCCCACGTGATGCCCACCTATGGCCGCCTGCCCGTTGCCCTGTCGCACGGTCAGGGTGCCGACGTCTGGGACACCGAGGGCCGACGTTACCTGGACGGCCTGTCGGGCATCGCGGTCAACACCCTGGGCCACAACCACCCCAAACTGGTGCCCGCGCTGCAGCAGCAGCTCACCCAGATGATTCACTGCTGCAACTACTACCAGGTGCCGCTGCAGGAAGAGCTGGCCCAGTTGCTGGTGGAGCGCTCAGGCCTGACCAACGTGTTCTTCTGCAACTCGGGCCTGGAGGCCAACGAGGCGGCCCTGAAGATCGCGCGCAAGTATGGCCACGACAAGGGCATCGACCGCGCCGAGGTGGTGGTGTACGAGAAGGCCTTCCATGGCCGCTCGATTGCCACGCTGTCGGCCACGGGCAACCCCAAGGTGCACGCCGGGTTTGAGCCCCTGGTGGAAGGCTTTGTGCGCGTGCCGCTGAACGACATCGCTGCGCTGGAAGAAGTGGCCCGCACCCGCCCGAACGTGACGGCCGTGTTCCTGGAGGTGATCCAGGGCGAGGGTGGCATCAACCCGGCCCGCGCCGACTACCTGCAAGCCGTGCGCGCCCTGTGCGACAAGCAGGGCTGGCTGCTGATGCTCGACGAGGTGCAATGCGGCATTGGCCGCACCGGCAAGTGGTTTGCCCACCAGTGGGCGGGTATCCAACCCGACGTGATGCCCCTGGCCAAGGGCCTGGGCTCGGGCGTGCCCGTGGGCGCCGTGGTGTGCGGCCCCAAGGCGGCCGGCGTGCTCAAGCCGGGCAACCATGGCACCACCTTCGGCGGCAACCCGCTGGCCATGCGCGCGGGTGTCGAGACGATCAAGATCATGGAAGCAGATGGGCTGGTGGCCAACGCCCAGCACGTGGGCGAGCACCTGATGGGTGCCCTGCGCCGCGAGCTGGCCGGTGAAGCCGGTGTGGTCGAGATCCGTGGCCAAGGCCTGATGATCGGCATCGAGCTGGACCGCCCCTGTGGCGTCATCCTCAACCGCGCGCTGGACGCCGGGCTGCTGCTCAGCGTCACAGCCGACAAGGTGGTGCGCCTGCTGCCCCCGCTGATCTTCACGCCGGCCCAGGCCGACGAGCTGGTCGGCATCCTGGTGCCCATCATCAAGCAGTTCCTCTCCGAACCCAAGGCCTGAATCGCATGAAGCCCGGCAATCCCCTGATCAAGCATTACCTGCAGTTCAAGGATCTGCGCGCCCCGGAGTACGAGTACCTCTTCCAGCGCGCAGCCATCATCAAGCAGCGCTTCAAGAACTACGAAAAGTACCAGCCGCTGTCGGACCGCACCCTGGCCATGATCTTCGAGAAGGCCAGCACACGCACGCGCGTGAGCTTCGAGGCTGGCATGTACCAGATGGGTGGCTCGGTGGTGCACCTGACCACGGGCGACAGCCAGCTGGGTCGCAGCGAGCCCATCGAGGACAGCGCCCGCGTGATCTCGCGCATGGTCGACATCGTGATGATCCGCACCTACGAACAGGCCAAGCTGGTGAAGTTCGCGGCCAACTCGCGGGTGCCCGTCATCAACGGACTGACGAATGAATACCACCCGTGCCAGATCCTGGCCGACATCTTCACCTACATCGAGCATCGCGGCTCGATCCAAGGCAAGGTGGTGGCCTGGGTGGGCGATGGCAACAACATGGCCAACACCTGGCTGCAGGCGGCCGAGATCCTCGGCTTCACGGTGCATGTGAGCACGCCCAGCGGCTACGAGATCGACCCGGCGGTAGCCGGCATCAGCGATGCCAACTGCTACAAGGTCTTCAAAGACCCGATGGACGCCTGCCGTGGCGCCGACCTGGTGACCACCGATGTGTGGACATCGATGGGCTACGAGGCCGAGAACGAGGCCCGCAAGAAGGCCTTTGCCGACTGGTGCGTGGACGCCGAGATGATGGCCGTGGCCAAGCCCGACGCCCTGTTCATGCACTGCCTGCCCGCCCACCGGGGCGAAGAGGTGGAGGCCGAGGTGATCGACGGCCCCCAATCCGTCGTCTGGGACGAGGCAGAGAATCGCTTGCACGTGCAAAAGGTACTCATGGAGTACCTTTTGCTCGGGCGGATCGGCTGAAAGCCGAGCCGCCTGCCCACAGGGCAGGCAAGCGATTCCGGCGAAGGCTCATATCGCGTAGCGATGTGAAGCTGCCCCAGGCAGCGTGCCGCAGCCAGAACAGACTGCACGTGCAAAAGGTACTCATGGAGTACCTTCTGTTAGGCCGGATTGGCTGACCAGCCAAGACGGTGGCCCGCCAGGGTCAGCAACCCTCACCCTCGCGCACTGGTCCTGAACACCGCCATCGAATCCACCAGATCATCCGCCTCGCGCAAGAGGCGCTGGGTGGCGGCGGCGGTGTGGTCCACCAGCAAGGCGTTCTGCTGGGTGACCTCATCCAGCCGGGCAATGGCCTGGTTGATCTGATCAATGCCCTGGTTCTGCTCCGCGCTGGACACGCTGATCTGCTCCACCAGCTGGCTCACCTGACGAACCTGCGCCACCACCTCGCCGATGATCTGGCCGGTGTTGTCCACCAGACCGCTGCCAGAGTCCACCTGCTCGACGCTGCTGGTGATGAGCTGCTTGATCTCTTTGGCCGCCTCGGCACTGCGCTGTGCCAGCGAACGCACTTCGCTGGCCACCACAGCAAAGCCACGGCCCTGCTCGCCCGCCCGCGCGGCCTCCACCGCCGCGTTCAAGGCGAGGATGTTGGTCTGGAAGGCGATGCCATCGATCACGCCGATGATGTCGGTGATCTTGCGGCTGGATTGCTGGATGCCCGACATGGTCTGGATGACACGCCCCACCGCATCGCCCCCTTGAGCGGCCACGCCCGAGGCAGTGCGGGCCAGCCCGTTGGCCTCTTGCGCATTGGCCGCGCTGGTGCGGATGGTGGCAGCAATCTGCTCGACCGAGGCCGCCGTTTCGGCAATGCTGGACGAGGCATCGGTGGTGCGGTCATTCAACTGCTGGTTGTCCTGGCTGATGGCCGCGCAAGCTTGCTTGACCGACTCAGCCGTGGCTCGCACCTGCTCAATGGCCTGTTCGATGCGCTGCACCGCCACCGACAAGCGCTGGCCCGCCTTGCTGATGACCGGGATGCGGGCAGCGGCCAGGTCAATCACCCCCTCTTGACGGGTGATGGCCTCGCCGATGTCGGCCAGTTCTTTGCCGACCTGGAACTCAGCACGCGCGCGAGCGGCCAGGAAGAGCAGGATGCCCGATTCCACCACCACGTAGGCCGCATGCTCGATCACGAGCCCCAAGCCTGGCTCGGTGAAGCAGATGGGGCCCCAGCCCCACTCCTGGAAGTAGTTGAAGCTCAGGTGGTGCACCGCAATGGCCCCCGCTGCGCCGGTAGACCACCAGCACGGCCAGAAAGGCGAAAACACCGAAGTGGGTCTCGGCATGCCCTCGACTCACGTGGATCATCAGCCCCACCAGGGCCATGCCCAGCACCGGCAAGGCGATCTGGCTGAGGATGCCCGCCTTGGAGGCGACGGCGCACGCCAGGCCCGACGCCATGAACACACCCCCCAGGGCACTTCTAGAAACCCCGGTTTCCCGGCCTCGTCGAGCGGCAAGTCATTGATCTACATGACCCCGAATGGGCAGAAAGCTGGGTTTCGAGAAGTGCCCCCCAGGAGCATTGCAAGGAGCAGGTTGTCATTCAGGCCGGCATAGATCATGGCGCCCAAGTAGAGCGCCGCCATGCCGGCCAGGACCACACGGTCGTTGTAATCGAACAGGTACGGGGTGGATGGGGCGGCTGTGCTCATGTTCACGTCCTTCGGCTCGGGCGGCCCGATAAGGGTCGGTTCACGACTCTTATCGGCCGCCATGCGAAAAACTGAAGGCTTGCACCGCGTGTGTGCTGTGACGCCCACGGGTCAGGATCAGAAGCGATAGGCCAGCCGCAGCCCACCCCAATGACGACCCTGCACCACGATGGGCGCAGAGGCCTCCTTCAGCAGCACGAAGTTGCCGCCGCCCATGTCGCGCCGGTAGGTTTGCAGCAAAAAGGGCCGCGTGTTGCGGGCCGAGGCCAGCCCGGTGCGGTCGTTGAACACGCGGCGCCAGCGCGAGTGGGCCGTGTTCCACGCCACATCCCCCGCCCTCTGCGGATGACAGTACTGGCGGTTGTGGGTGGAGATGTAGCCGTTGCGGTCGGCCGCGATGCAGAAGACCACCTGAGGCAAGCTTTGCAGCGCCGGTTCCTGAAAGGCCGGAAACAGCGCATCGGTCAGGCTGTTGAAGGCGGCCGTGTGTTGCAACGGCTGGCTGCCGGCGATGGGCTGGTAATGTTCGTCAAACAATTGAGGCAGCGTGATGCGACCAGAGGCCAGGGCCTGCTCCAGCGCCTGCGCAATCTGGGCGGCCACGTGCTGAGCCAGTTCGATGTAGGGCGTGTCGCTGGTTTTGATGCCTGAGGTGGCGATGACCTCCATCAGGCGCTCGGACACGCCCAGCACCGATTCGCTGCGCTGCAGCGCCCCTTTGAGTGCCTGCTGGGTGTGCTGCACCTCGGCCCCCATGCGCTCCACCTGGGCGTGGATGCCCTGCGAGAGTTGACCACTTTCGCCTGCCGCTGCCGAGATGCGCTGCACCCCGGCTTCCACGCCGGCCAACGCTTGGGCAAACCGGGCCGGTCCCGCACGCCCAGCGTCCTGCCCGGCGTCCATGCGCAATTCATTGGCCAGAGCCTGGATGCGCTGATCCAGGCTGCCCACGGTGCTCATGATGGTTTTGGAGATCTGCTCCACCTGCGTGGCCAGGGTCTTGACCGCATCGGCCACCACGGAGAAACCGGCCCCCGCCTCGCCGGCGCGCTTGGCCTCGACCGAGGCATTGAAGGCCACCAACCGGGTCTGCAGGGCCACCTGGGTGATCTCTTGAGCGGCATCAGCCACCAAACGCAAGGTGTCGACCACCTCGCCCACTTCCTGCCCCACCCGACCGACGGTGTCGCGGGCCTGGTTCATGGCTTGTACGCTGCTGCTGGTTTCGTGGTGAATCTGCTGCTGGGCCCGCACAATGCTGTCGAGTTGAGCCACCAGTTGTTGCAGGGTCTCGCCTTGCCGAGCCGCCACAGCGACGCTGTCTTCCAGGGTGCCTCGCAATTCGGCGGCTTCTCGGCCCAGGCCGCTGGTGTCTCGGGCCAGGGTTTGAGCCAGCGCCAGTGCACTCACACCGGCAACGGGTGCCTCATCCGGCACCGGGCTGGTGGTGGATGCTGCGGTCTTCTTGAACGGTGTCCACATCGGCGCTCTCCTTGCGCTGAGCGGCCATCGCACAGAGGCCCTGAGGGCCTCACCACTCTCGGAGCTTGACCCGCAGCCGGGCGATGGACTGGCTGTGAAGCTGACACACCCGCGATTCGGTCACGCCCAGCACGGCAGCGATTTCCTTGAGGTTCATGTCCTGCTCATAGTACATGCTCATCACATACTGTTCACGCTCGGGCAGGTTCTTGATGGCCTCGACCAGCGCGTGCCGCATGCGGTGGTCTTCCAGCAGACTCAAGGGGTCATTGCCCTCATCCGTGACGTGACGATCGAGGTAGTCGTTGTCGCCGTCTTCACCGCTCATGTCTTCCAGGTAGATGAGCTGGGTGCCCCGCACCTTGCCCAGCATCTCCTGGTACTCGAGCAGGCTGAGCCCCATCTCCTTGGCGATCTCGCCTTCTTGCGGCGCCCGCCCCAGCCGCTGCTCCAGGCGGTGCACGGCGGATTCGATGTCGCGCTGCTGCTTGCGGGTGCCTCGGCTCATCCAGTCAGCCCCGCGCAGCTCGTCGAGCATGGCGCCGCGGATGCGCTGGGTGGCGAAGGTTTCAAACTGCACGCCCTGGCCGGCATCGAAGCGCGTGAGCGCATCGCTCAGCCCGATCATGCCGACCTGGATGAGATCGTCCACCTCGACATTGGCTGGCAGCTTGGCGATCATCTGATGGGCCAAGCGCCGCACCAGCGGGCTGTACTGACGCAGCATCGAGTCCATGTCGAGACGACCTTTGGCGGTGTACATGTGTGTCTCCGAGGGCATCATCAGTTGAGTACAGGTGACATGCGGGCAGGCAAGGCGACGCCCGGTGAGGTCAGGTGATCGAAGGCGGATTCGCCCAGCGTGTAGGGCATGCCCGCGCGCAGCAGCCCGGCCGCCAGGGACAGGAAGCGGGCATCCGGGGTGGTGTGCGCCGCCTGCAGCGGATCCAGCTGCACGGCCAGCCGCTGGGCCACACCCAGGAAATCATCAGCACATCGCTCCAGGCGATCGGCCACGGCCTGCGACTGCGTGCTGTGGGTGGGGGCCACCACCAGCAGGTCGTAACTCATCCACCCACCGCGTTGCGAGAACACCTTGATGGCGGCGTAAGCCTGGGTCAGGCCCTCGGCCAGATCGTTGGTGTACACCAGGGGGCGCACTGCCACGTCCGGACGAGCCGGCCCCAAGAGCCGAACCAGCTCACTGGCCGAGGCATGCAGCAGCACGACATCGCTTTGGGGCGAGGCATCGGCCAGGGCACCCAGCAGGGCGGCACAGGAGCCGCGGGCATCGGCAAATCGCAAGGGCAAGCCACGGGCGGGCATGTAGCTGACGTGGCTGGACAGCACCTCAATGCCTTCAGCCACATCGAAGGCCACCAGTTCACCGGGCACGCGGGCCTGGGTGCTGGCGTCGACCACCAGGGTGCGCAAGCCAAAGCTTTCGTAGGCCGTACACAGGCGCTCCAGCACCACACCGCCACAGCGGGCTTCGGGGCTGGCCACCACCGGGATGAACCGAATCACCCGGCTGGCAAACATCTGCCTCAAACCATGCGCCTGATCCGCCGGCGGGGTGCCGGCGCGGCCTGCAACATGTCGTTCGGGACGTGTCATGGGCAAATCAGGCTGGGCGGGTGGCGGCGGTCTCGGTAGGCACCGGAGTGGCGAACACCAGGTTGACTTCGTTCGGGTCCAGTCGGTAGGCCGGATTCAGGCTGGCACGCAGAGCCCGGTGAACCAGGGCCTGAGACGACAGCCTGTGCCAATCTTCAGGCACTCGCTGTCCGTTGGCCACGCCAAGAACCTTGCTCTTGTGACGAATTAACGTATCCAGGGCCGGACCCAGCTTCACGGCCTCGTCCAGTTTGGAGAGGATGACGCCTTCACAGGCTGCGGCCTGGTAAGCGTGCATCACGTCTTCGATGGCGTCGCCCTGGGTGGCGGCATTGATCACCAGCAGCTTGCGAATGCTGGGGTGGGCGAGCATGTTGAGCAGCTCCTTGGTGCGGCTGTCACGCTGGGCCATGCCGGCGGTGTCGATCAGGATGAGCTTCTTGCCCGACAGCAGCTCGAGCAGGTCTTCCAGCGCGGCGCGGTCATGGGCCATGTGCACCGGCACGCCCAGGATGCGACCGTAGGCGCGCAGCTGGTCGTGGCCACCCACCCGGTAGGCATCCAGTGTGATGAGACCCAAGTTGGCCGCCCCATGCTTGGCCGCAAAGGCGGCGGCCAGCTTGGCGGTGGTGGTGGTCTTGCCCACACCGGTGGAGCCGATCAGGGCGAACACACCGTCCCGGTCTTCGATGGCAGGCTGCTGGTCGGCGGTGTTCAGGTTGCGCTGCAACACCTGGGTGGCCCAGGCCAGTTCGTCGTGACCGCCCTGCACCACCTCGGCGGGCATGGCGTCCAGCATCTTGCGGATCAGCGCGGCCGAGAAGCCACCGTCCAGCAGACGCTGAGCCAGCGCGGCCTGGGCGGGGGTGCGACCCAGCTTTTCGATGAAGGCCATGGTCTCGAAGCGCTCTTTCATCATGGCGCGCAGCGAGCGCAGCTCGCCCAGCATGGCAGCATTGGCTTCGTGGGCAGCCTTGAGGGCCTCGGCCATGACAGGGTCGGCCACGGGCCCGGCGGGACGAGCGGCCTCACGACGGGGCGTGACCTGGTCGAAAGTCAGATCGGAGTGCTCGGCGCGCAGGGGCACGACCTGGGCGGCGCGGGCTTCGGGTTGGCGCGCAGCAGCAGCACGCACAGGGCGGGCCGGCGGCTGATCATCCAGCTCGTCATGCAAGGCATGCGACGCGGCGTGGGCCGGTTGCGGGGCATGCACCAGGCCTTCGCCCAGGTCCAGCGCCGTGGGCGGCACCGTGCGGGCAGGCGGCCGGGTGGCCGCCGGGGCAAAGCGCTGTTGCAGTTGCTCTTCAGGCGAAGCGGTCAGCGCGGGCTCGGTGCGCTCCTGAGCCTGCAAGGCGGCCTGGCGGCGACGCAGCATGCGCTCACGCACATAGTCCTGGAAGGACAAGGTGCTCATGGCGAGCTGCTTGACGTCGTCTTGCACCGAGCTGGCCAGGGCCGACACGCTTTGCAGGGCCTGCTGCGCACTGGCGGCGGGCTTGGCCGCCTTGCGGCCGCCCTGCAGGAAAGAGGGCAGCGACCCGCCGGCGGCCTCAGCCTGCGGAGCCGGCTCGGCATGATCGGTGGCCATGCGGTCCACGGCGGGCACGCTGTCGGCGGCCATGGCCAGAATCTCGATACCACCCTCGGCGGCAGGTTTGGTGGACAGCACCACAGCGTCGTCACCGAAGGCGGCTTTCACCTTCTGCATGGCCTCACGGCTGTTCCGTCCAGTAAAGCGTTTGACGTTCATGCGTGGCCTCCAATCAGGGTACCGATGCGGATGGAGTGGGTTTCAGGGATCTCGCTGTGACCCAGCACCTTCAGGCGGGGTGCGGCGCGCTTGAGCAAGCGGGCCACCGAGGGCCGGATGGCGTCCGGCACCAGCAGGCAGGCTGGCTGGCCCATGTTTTCCTGGCGGTTGGAGGCCTCGGCGGCCTCGCGGGTGAGGTGATCGGCCACACCCGGGTCGAGCATGGGGCCGTTGGCCGAGGTGAGGGCCTGGGTCAGCAGGCGCTCCAGATCGGGTTCGATGGCGATCACGTCCAGCTCTTTCACGGGGCCGTAGATCTGCTGCACGATGGCGGGGGCCAGTCCGATGCGGATGCGGCGCGACAGTTCGGCGGGGTCGTTGACCACCTGGGGCGCCAGGGCGGCCTGCTCGGCGATGGTTTCGATGATGGAGCGCATGTCGCGGATGTGCACCCCCTCTTCCAGCAAGAGCTGGAGGACTTTCTGCAAGGTGGAGATGCCGATCATCTTGGGAACCACGTCTTCGATCAGTTTGGGGGCCAGCTTGGTCACATGCTCGACCAGTTGCTGGGTCTCGATCCGCCCCAGCAGCTTGGCCGCGTGGAGTTGCATCAAGTGTGAAAGATGGGTGGCCACCACGGTCGAGGGATCAACCACGGTGTAGCCCGCCATTTGCGCCGCATCCCGCTGGCGTTCTTCGATCCATACCGCGGGCAGGCCAAAGGCGGGGTCGACCGCGGCCGTGCCGGCGATCGGGTTGACCACATGGCCCGGGTTGATGGCCATCAGCATGTTGGGGAACACCTCGCCCTCGCCCACCACGGCGCCCCGCAAGGTGATGCGGTACACGCTGGGTCGCAACTCCAGGTTGTCCTTGATGTGCACCGAAGGCGGCAGGAAGCCCACTTCCTGAGCGAACTTGCGGCGCACGCCCTTGATGCGGTTGAGCAGGTCGCCTCCGCGCTCCTTGTCCACCAGCTGGATCAGGCGGTAGCCCACCTCCAGGCCCAGGGTGTCCACGGGCTGCAGATCGTCCCAGGTGGCTTCGCCATTGGGGTTGGGCGCGGCGGCGGAGGATTCTTCTTTCTTGGGGGCCTGGGCTGCGCGTTGTTGTTTTTCAAACATGACCCAGGCCCAGTAGCCCAGCCCACCGGCGATCGGCACAAAGATGAAGAAGGGCATGCCCGGAATCACGCCCAGCAGGCAGATGATGCCCGCCACGGTACCCAGCACCTTGGGGCTCTTGAACATCTGCTCGCGGATCTGTCCGCCCACGTCCTGGTCTTTGCCCACACGCGAGACCACGATGGCTGCCGCCACGGAGATCAGCAGCCCTGGGATCTGGGCCACCAGCGCATCACCGATGGCCAGCACGACGTACGAATCGGCGGCCTGACCGGCGCCCAGGCCATGCTGGGTCATGCCAATGATCATGCCGCCGATGATGTTGATGAACAGGATCAGGATGCCGGCAATGGCGTCGCCCCGCACGAACTTCGAGGCACCGTCCATCGATCCATGGAACTCGGCCTCTTCGCCCACCTCGCGGCGGCGCTTCTTGGCCTCTTTCTCGTCGATCAGTCCGGCGCTGAGGTCGGCATCGATGGCCATCTGCTTGCCAGGCATGGCGTCCAGGGTGAAGCGGGCACTGACCTCGGCGATGCGCTCGGCACCCTTGGTGATCACCACGAAGTTGATGATCACCAGCACCGCGAACACGATGATGCCCACGGCAAAGTTGCCGCCAATCAGGAAGTGGCCAAAGGCCTCGATCACATTGCCGGCCGCCGCACTGCCGGTGTGACCATTCATCAGCACCACGCGGGTGGACGCCACGTTCAATGACAGCCGCAGCAAGGTGGTGAGCAGCAGCACGGCCGGGAAGGCGGCGAAGTCCAGCGGCTTGAGCATGCTGGCGGCCACCATCATCACCATCAACGACAAGGCGATGTTGATCGTGAAGAACACATCCAGCATCAGCGGCGGCAAGGGCAGCACCATCAGCGCCAGGATGACGATGACCACGATGGGCGCGGCCACCGCCTGCAAACGCTGGGCATCGGCCCCGGTCAAACGTTGCAACTGCATCACAAAGGCATTCATGCGTCACCTGTTTCTGGAGAGCCTGATGTGGGGCGGTTATGCGGGTCCAGGTCGCGCGGTACATCCAGGTCGGGGATGTTGCCCGGCATGGGGGCCTGGCCATTGAGGGCCTGCCGCAACTGGAAGACGTAGGCCAGCACCTGGGCCACGGCGCTGTACAGCGCCACGGGAATTTCCATGTCCAGCTCGGTGTGGGCGTACAGGGCCCGCGCCAGGGGTGGGGCCTCCAGCACCGGCACCTTGTGCTCGGTGGCCACATCGCGAATCTTCAGGGCCAGCAGGTCCACACCTTTGGCCACCACGCGGGGGGCCCCCATGCTGGCCTCGTCGTACTTCAGCGCCACGGCGTAGTGGGTGGGGTTCATCACCACCAGATCGGCCGAGGGCACGGCCGCCAGCATGCGCTTGCGCGACATCTCGCGCATCTTCTGCTTCATGCGGCCCTTGACCTCCAGATTGCCTTCGGTCTGTTTCAGTTCATCCTTGGCTTCCTGGTGGCTCATGCGCATGCGCTGGGCAAACAGAAACTTCTGCAGTGGCCAGTCGATCAGGGCAAAAGCGGCGATCACCAGCAGCATGATGCCCAGCACCGAGCCCATGGTGTAGCCCAGGTCGGCGAACGCCGCGGGCAGCGGGCGCGACAACAAATCCACCATCGAGGGCCACGAGCGGTACAGCAGCATGGCGCCCACCCCACCCAGAATCAGGGCCAGCACACAGCCCTTGAGCGCATCGATGAGTGGCTTCTTGGAAAACAGATTGCCGATGCCATTGATCGGGTTCAACTTGCTGAACTTGGGCGACAGGGCCTTGAAGGACATCACCCAACCGCCTGCCAGCACCCCGGCGGCCAGCGAGGCCAACGCGATGGCCAACCCGAAGGGCACGACCAGCCACAAGGCATCCACGGCCCAGCGGGACAGTCGTTCCACCATCATGTCGGGGGTGGCCACGGTACGCACGTCAAAGCGCAGGCCCTCGGTCATCTGGTTCTTCAGGCGGTCCACCCAGATGGGCGTGAGGCCCATCAGCACCCCGGTCGCGGCCAGGATGACCAAAAAATGACCCAGATCGCGCGAGCGGACGACGTCACCGTCTTCTCGGGCTTTGCGCAGCTTCCGCTCACTGGCGGGCAACTGCTTGTCTTGGGAACCTTGGTCGGACATGGTGGGCGAAGGTCTGCTGCTTGAACAGCATTCTTCTCGCCCCCGGCAAATTCTTTAGGGGGATAAGGCAGGGCCGACGGGGTTTATTCCGGGCCTGCCACCCCACGATGCGAAAGGCGCCCTCCCGGGCGCCACAGGCTCATTCCAGGCTCATTCCATGCTGGCGGGCACCACCGTCCACTGCTGGCGGGCCACCCCATGGCCGTCCACGCTCTCCATGTGCACCGGGAAGCCCCACAGCCGTGCCACGTGCTTGAGCACCTCGCGGGTCTCATCGGTCAGCGGCCGGCCGTTGTACTGTGTGTGGCGCAACGTCAATGAACGATCGCCGCGCAGATTCACGCTCCACACCTGGATGTTGGGCTCGCGGGCACCCAGGTCGTACTGGCGAGACAGCGCCTCACGCAAGCGGCGGTAGCCGTTGTCGTCGTGGATGGCGCTGACTTCGTATTCGCTGTCGTCCTCTTCGTCGCGGATGGCGAAGAGGCGGAAATCACGCATGACCTTGGGCGACAGGAACTGACCGATGAAGCTCTCGTCCTTGAAGTTGCGCATGGCGTAGTCCAGGGTCTTGAGCCAGGCGTGTTCTTCTTTCGGCGTGCCCACGGCCGAACCCGCAAACTCCGGGAACCAGGCACGGTCCTCATCGGTGGGCTGCTCACAAATGCGCTTGAGGTCGGTGTACATCGCGAACCCCAGGGCGTAGGGATTCAAGCCGCTGTAGGCGCGGTGCCCCACCGGCGGCTGGTAAACCACGTTGGTGTGCGACTGCAGCCACTCCAGCATGATGCCGTCGCTCAGCCAGCCATCGTCATACATGGTGTTGAGCAGGGTGTAGTGCCAGAAGGTGGCCCAGCCCTCGTTCATCACCTGGGTCTGCCGCTGAGGGTAGAAATACTGCGCGATCTTGCGCACGATGCGCACGATCTCGCGCTGCCAGGGCTCCAGCAAGGGAGCGTTCTTCTCGATGAAGTACAGCAGGTTCTCTTGCGGCTCAGCAGGAAAACGCCGCACGGACTCTTCTTCCGGCCGGTCCACCCGACGGGGCAGCGTGCGCCAAAGGTCGTTGACCTGCTGCTGCAGGTAGGCCTCGCGCTCTTCGCGTCGGGCCAATTCCTTGTCCAGCGACAGCTTGCCGGGGCGACGGTAGCGGTCCACCCCGTGGTTCTGCAAGGCATGACAGGAATCCAGAAACTCTTCCACCACGTCAATGCCATGCCGCTCTTCGCACTGGGCGATGTAGTTCTTGGCATAGACCAGGTAGTCGATGATGGAGCCCGCATCCGTCCACATGCGGAAGAGGTAGTTGCCCTTGAAGAAGCTGTTGTGTCCGTAGGCCGCGTGCGCAATCACCAGGGCCTGCATGGCCATGGTGTTCTCCTCCATCAGGTAGCTGATGCAGGGGTTGGAGTTGATGACAATCTCGTAGGCCAGGCCCATGTAGCCACGGCGGTAGTTCTTCTCGGTGGCGATGAACTCTTTGCCGTACGACCAGTGCCGGTAGTTCACCGGCATGCCCACGCTGGCGTAGGCATCCATCATCTGCTCGGCCGTGATGATCTCTAGCTGGTTGGGGTAGGTATCCAGCTGGTAGCGCTGAGCCGTGGCTCGGATGACCTCGTGGTACTGCTCGATCAGCTCGAACGACCAATCCGAGGTGCCCGGCAGCGGCTTGTCTGGCTGCGCGGATGAAAGCAGGGCACTCATGCGTCCACCCCTTCCTTCTTGAACAGCTCCCTGAAGACCGGATAGATCTGCGAGGCGTCCAGCACCTTGCGCATGGCAAAGTGCTTGTGGCTCTCGGCCAGGGCCATGTACTCGTCCCAGAGGTTCTGCTCGGTCTGCGCCACCTGCACATAGGCGAAGTAGCGCACCTGCGGCAGGATCTTGTCTTCCAGGATCTCGCGACAACGGCTGGAATCATGATGCCAGTTGTCGCCGTCGGATGCCTGCGCCACGTACAGATTCCACTCGCTGGTGGGGTATCTGGCACGAATCACCTCGTCCAGCAGCACCAGCGCGCTGGACACCACCGTGCCCCCGGTCTCGGTGGCATGAAAAAACTCGTCTTCCGTCACCTCGGCCGCCTGGGTGTGATGGCGGATGAAGACCAGTTCGATCTTGTCGTAGTGCCGGGTCAGGAACAGGTACAGCAGGATGAAAAAGCGCTTGGACAGCTCCTTGCGCTGCTCGTCCATCGAGCCGGAGACGTCCATCACGCAGAACATCACCGCCTTGGTGGTGGGCACCGGCACCTTGATGCGGCTGCGAAACCGCAGATCAATCGGATCAAGGAAGGGAATGCCGGCCACGCGTCCGCGCAGGTGCTTCAGGCGCTGCTCGATCTCGTCGATCTCGGCTGCACGATCGCGCATCACGGCCGCGTCCAGCGACTCGGGCAAGGCCTGCAGCTCGGTCAGACGCTCTTCCAGCTCGGCGATCTCTCGGCGGCTGGAGGCCCCCAGCGCAATGCGCCGGCCCAATGAGCCCCGCATCGACCGCACCACGTGCAGGTTGTTGGGCGTGCCATCGCTGCTGAAGCCAGCGCGCTGGCTTTTCCACTCGGGCACCTCGGCCAGCGCAGTGCGCACCAGGTTGGGCAAGGCCAGGTCTTCGAAAAAGACCTGCATGAATTCTTCCTTGCTCAGGCTGAAGACAAAGTCGTCTTCGCCTTCGCCCGAGTCGCTGGCCTGGCTGCCACCGCCGCCCTGCCCGCCCCCGCCCTGGGGCTTCTCGATGCGGTCGCCCTGCACGTATTCGCGGTTGCCCGGATGCACCACCTCGCGGGTGCCCCCCTCGCCATGGCGGAAGCTGGGCTCGGAGAGGTCTTTCTTAGGGATGGCGATGTCCTCGCCCTTCTCGATGTCTCGGATGCTGCGGCCGTTGATGGCGCGCTGCACGGCCTCACGCACCTGCGTCTTGTAGCGACGCAGAAAGCGCTCGCGGTTGCCGATGGATTTGTTCTTGCCCGCGAGGCGTCTGTCGATGATGTGTTGCCGTGTCATGTGATCGCTTCTAGGCCTACGTGATCAAGCGGCTACCACGGATCCGGCTTTGCCGGTCCGTTGGTGGCGCCCCTTGAGGGGGGCGTGCCGAAGGCGCTCGGGGGTGGGCCATCAGGTCATGAGCTTTTCCGCACCCGCAGGTACCACTCGCACAGCAATCTCACCTGCTTGGGCGTGTAGCCCTTCTGCACCATGCGGTTGACGAAATCTTCGTGCTTCTTGACCTCGTCCGCGCTGGCCTTGGCATTGAAGCTGATGACCGGCAACAACTCTTCGGTGTTGCTGAACATCTTCTTCTCGATCACCGTGCGCAGCTTTTCGTAGCTGGTCCACAGCGGGTTCTTGCCCCCGTTGTTGGCACGGGCCCTCAGCACGAAGTTGACGATCTCATTGCGGAAGTCCTTCGGATTGGCAATCCCGGCGGGCTTCTCGATCTTCTCGAGCTCGGCGTTCAGCGAGGCGCGGTCGAAGATCTCGCCGGTGTCGGTGTCGCGGTATTCCTGGTCCTGGATCCAGTAATCGGCGTAGGTCACGTAGCGATCGAAGATGTTCTGGCCGTATTCAGAATAACTTTCCAGGTAGGCCGTCTGGATCTCCTTGCCGATGAACTCGGCATAGCGCGGCGCCAGCATCTCCTTGATGTAGGCGATGTACTTCTGCTCGGTCTCGGCTGGGAACTGCTCGCGCTCGATCTGCTGCTCGAGCACATACATCAGGTGCACCGGGTTGGCAGCCACCTCGGCCGGGTCGAAGTTGAAGACCTTGGACAGGATCTTGAACGCGAAGCGGGTGGAGATGCCGCTCATGCCCTCGTCCACGCCCGCGTAGTCGCGGTACTCCTGGATGGACTTGGCCTTGGGGTCGGTGTCTTTCAGGTTCTCGCCATCGTAGACCAACATCTTGCTGAAGATGCTGCTGTTCTCGGGCTCTTTCAGCCGTGTCAGCACCGCAAACTTCGACAGCATGCTCAGCGTGCCGGGCGCGCACGGGGCGCTGGCCAGGGATGAGCCGCGCAAGAGCTTCTCGTAGATCTTGACCTCTTCGCTGACCCGCAGGCAGTACGGCACCTTGACGATGTAGATGCGGTCCAGGAAGGCTTCGTTGTTCTTGTTGTTGCGGAAGGCCTTCCACTCGCTTTCATTGCTGTGGGCCAGCACCACGCCGTCAAACGGGATGGCGCCAAAACCTTCCGTGCCCTTGAAGTTGCCTTCCTGGGTGGCGGTCAGCAGCGGGTGCAGCACCTTGATGGGTGCCTTGAACATTTCCACAAACTCCAGCAGGCCCTGGTTGGCCAGACACAGCCCGCCGGAGTAGCTGTAGGCATCAGGGTCATCCTGCGCGTAGGTTTCCAGCTTGCGGATATCGACCTTACCCACCAGGCTGGAGATGTCCTGGTTGTTCTCGTCGCCGGGCTCGGTCTTGGCGATGCCCACCTGCTTGAGGATGCTGGGGTAGCGCTTGACCACCTTGAACTGACGGATGTCGCCGCCGAATTCTTCGAGGCGCTTGACGGCCCAGGGGCTGAGGATGCGCTGCAGGTAGCGGCGCGGTATGCCGTATTCTTTCTCGAGGATGGGGCCATCTTCCACCGGGTCGAAGAGTCCGAGTGGGGACTCATTCACGGGCGAGCCCTTGATGGCGTAAAACGGCACCTTCTCGGCCAGCGACTTCAGTCGCTCGGCGATCGACGACTTGCCGCCGCCCACGGGACCCAGCAGGTACAGGATCTGCTTCTTTTCTTCCAGACCTTGGGCGGCATGCCGGAAGTAGCTCACCACCTGTTCGATGGCGTCTTCCATGCCGTAGAACTCTTCGAAGGCCGGGTAGATCTTGATGACCTTGTTGGCGAAGATGCGCGACAAGCGCGGATCATTGCGCGTGTCGATCATCTGGGGTTCGCCGATGGCCATGAGCATGCGCTCGGCAGCGGTGGCGTAGGCCGTCTTGTCGCGTTTACAGATCTCGAGGTATTCCTCGAGGGTGTACTCTTCTTCGCGGGTGCGCTCGTAACGAGCTGCGAAGTTGCTGATCACGTCCATACCGACCTCCGAACCATCGACTGGAACACGGATACAGCCAGGAGGGCCGGATCAGACTGGTGAACCGACGCGACCGCTGCTGCATCGCCTTGACACCAAAGATCGAGGAAATCGTCACCGTGGCATCGGCAGACTAGCGCTGCTTTCACCGGCCACTTTGGCGACTTCGTTGTGACTATCTTGCACCTTTTTTGGCTTTTGCGTGCAGCGGCAGCACAACAGACCTGAAATTCGTGAAGGGTGCACTCCACCTGACTCAGGTGTTGCTGGTAGCGCGAACCTCTTCGATGCTGGTCAGCCCGGCCAGCACCTTCTCGATGCCGTCTTGCCGCAACGTGCGCATGCCCGCCTCCATGGCCTGGAACTGCAACTCATCGGCCCGCGAGCCGGTCTGGATCATGCGTCGCAGTTCGCGGTCCACCCCCATGAGCTCGTGGATCGCCAGGCGTCCCTTGAAGCCCGTGTGATTGCATTGATCACAGCCGGTGTTGCTGTACTGCAGCAACTGCCCGTGTCGTCCAAAACGTTGAATCCACTCGGCCAACAGCGCCTCGCGTGATGGGGGATGGGCGCCGCGCGGGAAGGCCTGCAGGTACTCCTGCACCAGGTCTTCCACCGCCTCGGGCGACGCCTCCTGCTCCACACGGCAGGCCGGGCACAGACGGCGCACCAGGCGCTGCGCCAGCACCACCAGCAAGGCATCGGCAAAGCTGAAGGGGTCCATGCCCATGTCCAGCAGGCGCGTCACGGTCTCGGGGGCGCTGTTGGTGTGCAAGGTGGTCAACACCAGGTGGCCGGTCAGCGAGGCCTCGATGCCCATGGACGCGGTTTCTTCATCGCGCATTTCGCCGATCATGATCACGTCCGGGTCGGCGCGCAGGAAGGTTCTCAGGGCCTTGGCAAACGTCCAGTCAATGCGGGGATTGACCTGCACCTGGCGCAAGCCGGGCTGGGTGATTTCCACCGGGTCTTCCGCCGTCCAGATCTTGCGCTCGGGCACGTTGATGTAGCTGAGTGCCGAGTGCAGGGTGGTGGTTTTGCCCGAGCCGGTCGGGCCCACGCACAAGATCAGGCCGTAAGGCCGCTCCAGCGCTTCCTTGAAGCGATCCAGATTGCGGGGGCTCAGGCCCAGCTTGTCCAGCGGCATGGGCTTGGCCGAACTCAGGATGCGCATCACCACGTCTTCCAGCCCGTTGTTGGTCGGGATGGTGGCCACACGCAACTCGATGCGGTACTGGGGCACGAAACGCGCAAAGTTGATCTTGCCATCCTGGGGCTTGCGCCGCTCCGAGATGTCGAGATCGCACATGATCTTGATGCGGGCCGTCATGGCGCTGCGGTAGTTGTGCGGCAGCTCCAGATAGGGCACCAGCACCCCATCCTTGCGGAAGCGGATCTTGACCTTTTCACGCCCGGGGTGGCTTTCGACGTGGATGTCGGACACGCCCTGCGAGTAGGCCTCGATGATCATGGTGTTGATCAGGCGCACCAGCGAGTTGTCGCTCTGCTCGATGACCTTTTCGTCCTCGGGGCTGAGCACATCCAGCCCTTCCCGCTCCAGGCTCTCGACCAGCTTGCCCGAATCCAGGGTGTTGAAGTCGACCGCCACCATGGGCGAGTCGATGTAGGCCAGTGCCGACACATCGGCCCCCAGCTTGCCATAGGCATCTCGCAGGGCCAGCTCCATCTGCAGGCTCTGGCCCAGCACCGGCACCACCTTGCACTGGGTGATGAACTCCAGCTCAGACAGCACCAGGCGCTTGCTCGGGTCCTCCACCGCCACGATGAGCACGTTGTCGCGCAGCAGCAAGGGCACCACCGACAGGCGCACCGCCACGTTGAATGGCACCTTGTGCAGTGCATCCGGGTCGATGGGGTAGCGGATCAGATCCACCACCGGGTAGCCCATCTTGCGGGCCAACGCGTGCAGAAGGTCCTGACGGGTGATCAAACCCAGGCGCACCAGCAACTCACCCAGGGGCACGCTGCGATCCCCCTGCTGCTGGCTCAAGGCCTCGTGCAGTTGGTCTTCGGTGATGAGCCCCATGGTGATGAGCGCCTCGCCGATGCGCACCATGGGCATGCGGCTCTGGGCCTCGATCGCCGCCAGCAACTGCTCGTGGGTCTGGACCATGTGGGCGGACACCGGGGTACTGGCCTGCAACGCCGCCGGGGCCGCACTCGTTGCGCCCGAGGGCTCTGGCACCGCCTGCACCGCTTTTTCCTGGGTGATTCGTTCCGCCGACGCGGCCAGAGCACCGCTGGCGATGGGCGAAGTCGTGCTGGCCGGTGCCGGCGCTGTGGACAAGGGAGCCAGGGACAGGGTGATGGGCTCACCCGCTGTCTGAGCTTCGTCGTCATCGACAGGCACCCGGCGTACCGGCAAAAACTCGATGCGATCGATGACCTCCCGGGGCACGAACATCCGCTTGACGGCCCCCACCTCATCCACCGGCGGGAAAAGAAACAGGCCGAAATCCAGGTTGACATGACCCACGGTTTCACCCACCAGCACGTCCCCGTGGCGGGTGATGACCCTATAGCCCATGTGAGGTCGATCGGACAAGAGCTCCAGCGGCGCCGGGCCGCTGAGCAAGGCATCGCGCGGCACGATCACGCGGGTGAGCATCAGCGACTGAAAATGCGCAAAGCGCAGCGGCATGGTCGTGCGTGCGGGCGGCACCTGGATGTGGGCCACATGCTGCTCGGGTACGAAAAAGCTCAAGCGCCCGTGCATGACACGGCCGTTGAGGCCAACGATGTCACAAGGCTCGTGGTGATGCTGCGCCTGGTTGCGTGGATAGCTGGGATGGGGTGGCACGGGCCACTCGAAGCCCTCATGGTGCTCGCCCTCACTGGCGGAGAGCGTTTGCGCGGCGCGCACAGCGTCAGGCCGCCCCACCGGCGCATTGCGCGACGCGGGGGCATCGTCATGAGGAAAGTTCGAGAGGGTGTCTGGCATGGGGGTCCTTCCTGCAGCCACGGCAGACACACGTCTCCACCCTGGCGGCTCCATCCTATGAAAAACTACCGCACATCAGGCCTCAAACAAGGCCAGAATCGGGACTTATTCCCCGCAACCACCGTGCTTGAGCCCTCTTTGCCCCCTTGTCCTGTGTTGGTCGACCTGCATGCCTCGCATGCCGAAGCCTGGCGGGCCCTAGGCGCCACCGGCGTGCGCCACCACCGTGTGGGCGGGGTGCATTGGCCCCATACAGAGGCCGGGGCCACCGAGATCGCGGCGTTGCTCGAACCTGGACAGGTCCTGGGGCACCCAGCCTTGCTGCTGAGCGCGAGCGCCGCCCCCCACGGAGCCCGCCCCCAAGCACAGCCTGACCGTCACTGGCCACGCCCCATCACCTGGTGGGTGGAGACGGCCAAGCTCTCAGGACTGGCACCCGCGCCGCACAGCCATCGGGTGCTGCGGATGGCGTCACTGCCGGCCTTGCACCAGACGGCCGAACTGGAGGCCTGGGTCAGCCAGGCACAGCACACCCAAGGGCTGTGTGTGAGCCTGCATCACGAGCTGGCCACCTTGTTGCGCCAAGGGTGGGCTTGGGGCGCCGCGCTGCTGGAGCTTCAAAGCCGTGTGCAGGCGCTACCGGCCTCGTGCCTGACCCTGCTGGAGGTGGGCGGCTTTCTGCAATGGCCTCCCACCGACCCCATCCCCACCCAAGCCACGGCACCGAACCAGCGGGTGCCCGAAGGCTTGTGGGAGGTGCTCGGCGCGCTGCGGGCCACAGGACACGCCCCCGCCGTGCGGCTGGCCTGGGAGCAGGATTTACCCCCGCTGGCCGTGCTGCTGGACGAGGCCCGCCGGGCGCACCAGGCGCTGGCCGACGCGTGACCCCCGGTCGACGCGCGCTCAGTCGCGCGGCCGGAATTCGATGACGATGGCCGCGGGCACCTTGCCCTGCTCATTGGCCGGCAGCACCTCGGTGCGCTCGACCGCCCGCAAGACGGCGGCGTCCCAGGCTGGAACGCCGGACGAGGTGAGCAGCCGGCTGGAGAGGATCCGCCCATCGGGTGCACAGCGTACCTCAACCACCGCCACCGGGTTACCTTGCGTCCACTCGGTGAAGACGATGTTGGGCTTGATGCGGGCCTTGATGCGCCCCGCATAGTTGCTGCTGGGCCCGGCCGACTGGGCATCCTGCCCTGAGGTGCCCAGCGACCCCAGCTCCGACATCATGCGCATGAGGTTGGCTTGCCGCTGGGCCTCACGCTCAGCGGCGGTCATGCGGGTCTCGGGCTGAGATGTGGTGGCCGGCTTGGGCGGTGGTGGCGTCGCCTTTTTGGGTTCAGGCTTCGGCTCCGGCTTGAGTGGCGGCTTGGGCTTGGGCTCAGGTTTAGGTTCAGGCTGGGGCGCCGGGCGCTTCGGCGGGGTGGTGTCAAACACCTCACGCGGGGGCGTGATGCCCAGGTCGGCCTGGGGTGCGGCGCGTACAGGCTCAGGCTCGGGCGGCGGAGACACCTCCCGCACCACCGGTTCAGGCGCTGGGCTGGGAGGCGTGGGGGGTGGCGCAGGCGGCGCCGCCACGGTGGGCACGGTGGCCCACAGTTCGGCCTCGGCCACCTGGGGTGGGTCGGACTTCCAGCTCACCCCCAAGGCCAGCGCCCCCACCAGGGCCAAGTGGGCGCCCGCAGCCAAGATGGCGCCCAGACGCCAGTCATCCCGATCCTGGGGGCGCACCCAAGGGCCGTCATGCTGCGAGGACCAACTGGCGGCGATCGACATGTCAGCCCCCGGTGGTGCGCACCGACAAGCCCACGCGGGCCACGCCTTCGCGGTTGAGGCGGTCCATCACCTGAATCACGGTGTCGTAACGCATGTCTTTGCGCGCACTGATGATCACCGGCGAGGTCTCTGGCCCACCAGCGGCCTGGGCCTGCATGGCCTTGATCTGAGGCGCCAGCGCGGCCAAGGCCACGGTGTCCACGTCCTTCTGGTTGACGCGGATGCGCACGGCGTCGTCGCCCTCCACCACCAGCTCGATCACCTGCTGAGGCGTCTGACGGGCCTGCCCCACGCTGGGCAGATCCACCACCCCGGTGGGCATCAGGGGGGCCGACACCATGAAGATGATCAGCAACACCAACATGACGTCGATGAACGGCACCATGTTGATTTCGTTTTTCAAGCGCCGGGCACGGCGCCCTGAAGACACGCTGGCCATCTCAGCGCCCCACCCCGCCTCGGGCCGCCTCAGGCGCCACCCCGGCGGGCGGCACGTTGCGGGCCAGGATGTTGGAGAACTCTTCCATGAAAGACTCCAGATGGATGGCGATGCGGTCGATGTCGCGCACGAAGCGGTTGTACGCCAGCACGGCCGGGATGGCGGCAAACAAGCCGATGGCCGTGGCCACCAGGGCCTCGGCGATGCCAGGGGCCACCGTGGCCAGCGTCACCTGCTGCACGCTGGACAGGCCCGTGAAGGCGTGCATGATGCCCCAGACGGTGCCAAACAAACCCACATATGGCGACACCGACCCCACCGAGCCCAAAAACTCCAGTCTCGCCTCGACCGCGTCCAGTTCGCGCTGGTAGCTGGCCCGCATGGCGCGGCGAGCGCCGTCCAGCAGCGTGTTCACATCCGTCACGCGCTTGTCGCGCAGCTTCATGAACTCGCGCATGCCGGCCGCAAAGATGCGCTCTTGCGGCGACGGTGGGCCATCGCCGCGCGAGGCATCCTGGTAAAGCTCTTGCAAAGTGCGCCCCGACCAGAACTCACGGTCGAATTCGGCGTTGTCCTGCCGAACCCGCTTGAGGCCCATCATCTTGCCGAAGATGACGGTCCAGCTCACCAGGGACACGCCCAGGAGCAGGGCCATCACCAGTTGCACGACCAGGCTGGCCTGCATCACCAGCGACAGGATCGACATGTCTTGATTCATGAATCGGGCACCTTTGGCGGGGGCAAACGCCCCTCAGGAGGGGTTGAGAAGAAGAGGTGTCGGCAGCGCGTTCACGATGTCAGCGGGTATCCGCGCGGGCCTCAGTTGGCCGTCTGCGTCCCGTTGCACCCAGCCGATGCGGATGTCGCCATGACACAGCAGCTCATCGCCTCGGCATACCGCCTGCCTGAACATCAGCGACGCACGGCCGCGCTCGATCAGGCTGGCGGTCACCGTCAGTTCATCATCCAGGCGAGCGGGCCGCAGATAACGCAGATGCGTGTCGCTGACCACAAACATGCCCTGCCCCTGCGTGCGCATGGCCTCCTGGCTGAAGCCCAGCTGTCGCAACCAGTCGGAGCGGGCCCGCTCCATGAACTTGAGGTAGTTGCCGTAAAACACGATGCCCCCGGCGTCGGTATCCTCCCAGTACACCCGCAGGGTGTTCCGGTGGTGGGCGCTGGCGGGGGTCAGTCCTGGCACATGACTCATGGCGCGATTATCGCCGCGCCTCGAGGCGGTCTGCCAAAGGCTCAAAGACTGTCGGGGTTCAGCACGGTCTGCAGGGTGACCTGCCGCTCGCCATCACGCTCTCGGGTGCGCAGCCACCACACCCCGCCTTTTTTCACCGACCAGGCCAGGTCTTGACCGGTCAGCAGGCGTGCCGCCAGTTGCCCCAGGGTGGGCTGGTGGCCCACGATCAAGGCCGGCGTGCGGGCATCGGGCCAGCGGGCGGCTTTCAACAGATCATCGACGGAGGCCTGAGGGTTGAGGGACGACACCGTCTTGAAGCTGCGGCCCAGCGCCAGGGCTGTCTGCTGGGTGCGCTGGGCCGGACTGACCAGCACCCGCGTGCCTTCGGGCAGGTGCGCGTTCAACCAGGTGGCCATGCGCTCGGCCTGGCGGTGCCCCTTGGCGGTGAGCATGCGCGCCAGGTCGGCCTGCCAGTTGATCTGAACCGTCACCGGCTGGCCGGCCGCCGCCTGCTGGGCCAGTTCATCGTCCAGGGGCAGCGCTTCGGCCTGGGCATGACGCCAGAGGATCAAATCCATGAACACACTCCGTGGATGACAACGAGGTGCTCACGCTAGCACGCTCAGGTGTCGCTCGCGTGACGAACGCCGTGCAGGGCCATCAGGGCCTGCTGGGCACTGTGACCGGTCGGCGGCACCCGTTCATAGCGGCCATCAGGCATCTGCTGCCAGGCATCGCGGGCATCCAGCAGGTAGGGCACCAAGCATTCATCGATCACGCGCTGCCGCAGGGCTGGATCACGCACCGGCCAGGCCACCTCGATGCGCCGGGTCATGTTGCGGTTCATCCAGTCGGCGCTGGACAAATAGAGCTGCTCTTCGTGTTCGGCATCGCCCCAGCGGAAATAGAACACCCGGGTGTGCTCCAGCATGCGCCCCACGACCGAGCGAACACGGATGTGGTCGGTCAGGCCCGCCAGCCCCGGCGGCAGGATGCAGGCGCCACGCACGATCAGATCGATGCTGGCGCCCGCCTGCCCCGCCCGGATCAACTCGTGCACCAGCACCTCATCGGTGAGCGAGTTGACCTTGACCACGATGCGGGCCGAACGCCCCTGGCGGGCTGCCTCGGCCACGCGCTGGGTCAGCGTCACCATCTGGGTCTGCAGATTGAACGGAGCCAGCAAGAGGTGGCGCGGCGTGCGCAGCTTGGTCAGGCTGGACAGCTGCTGGAACACCGTGTCGATGTCGTTGGTCAGCTCGGGGTTGGACGTGAGGTAGCCCACGTCGGTGTACAGACGGGCAGTGCGCGGGTTGTAATTGCCGGTGGACAAGTGGGCGTAGCGACGCAGCCGCTGCCCCTCACGCCGCGTGATCAACATCATCTTGCCGTGGGTCTTGAGCCCCACCACGCCATAGACCACCTGGGCGCCCAGGGCCTCCAAGCGCTCAGCCCAGTTGATGTTGGCCTCTTCATCAAACCGGGCCTTCAGTTCGACCACGGCCAGCACTTCCTTGCCGCGGCGCACGGCCTCCAGCAACAACTCCATCAGCACCGACTGGCTGCCGGTGCGGTAAATGGTTTGCTTGATGGCCAGCACGTCCGGATCGTAGACCGCCTCGCGCAAGAACTGAACCACCGCATCGAAGGACTCGAAAGGGTGGTGCAGCAGACAATCGTGGTGACGCAGGTGATCGAACAAGCCGGTGGCAGGCAGGCCTTGGGGCCATCCGGCCACGTAGTCGGCAAAGCGCAAGGCATCGGCCTGGGCCTGATCAATCAACTGTGTCAGGCGCACCAGGTTGACAGGCCCATTCACCCGGAACACCGCCTGCGGATCGATGCTGAACTGCTCGACCAGGAAGGTGACCAGGTCTTCAGGGCACGAGCGCACCACCTCCAGGCGAACCGCACGCCCGAATTGCCGCGTGCTCATCTTGGAACGCAGCGCCTGGCGCAGATCGGTCACATCATCCTCATCGACTTCGATGTCGGAGTCGCGTGTGAGGCGAAACTGCGAGAAGGCCTGGATGTCTCGACCCGGGAACAGCTCTTCCAGATGGGCGCGGATGACGCTGGACAGCAGCACAAAGGCCTGCTGCCCCGGCGCCACCAGGTGCTCGGGCAGCCGGATGACCCGCGGCAGCACGCGGGGAATGCGCACGATGGCGATGTCGTTGTCGCGACCAAAGGCATCCTGCCCCCCCAGGCGCACAATGAAGTTGAGCGACTTGTTGGCCACCTGGGGGAAGGGGTGGGACGGGTCAAGCCCGATGGGCACGAGCAGCGGCCGTACCTGCTTGCGAAAGAAACTGGCCACCCACTCGCGCTGCACGGCGTTGCGGTCCGCGTGGTTCAGGATCCAAATGCCAGCAGCCTGAAGCGCCGGCCGCAGTTCATCGTTGAACACGCGGTACTGATCTTCCACCAGCGCGTGGGCCAGCGAGGTGGCCTGTGTGATGCCATCGGAGCCAATGCCGGTACCGGGGGTGCGCGCGGCCTCCAGCACGTCGGCAAATCGCACCTCGAAAAACTCATCGAGGTTGGAGGACACGATGCAGATGTAGCGCAAGCGTTCCAGCAAGGGCACGTCTTCACGCTGCGCCTGGGCCAGCACCCGCCGGTTGAATTCCAGGATGGCCTGCTCACGGCTGAGCAGCTTCACATTCGACACCACAGGCGAGACCACAGGAAACGGCACACATCCTCCAACACGACCACCACACAAACCGACATGCGCCGGCCGCTTCAAGTTTATCGATTGGAGGCGGCCAATTGATGACAGTTCCGTGACATGTCACCCCGCCTCAGTGGGCTGGTTTCTCAGTGAGCCGCTTCCCAGTTCGGCCCCGCACCCACCTCGGCCAGCAAGGGCACGCGCAAGGTGGCCACGGTGGCCATCAGGCGCGGCACCTCGACTTTCACCCAATCCAGCTCGGCCTCGGGCACTTCCAGCACCAGTTCATCGTGCACCTGCATGATGATCTTCGAGGCACGCCCCTGGGCGTCCAGGGCGTCCTGCACGGCCACCATGGCGAGCTTGATCAGGTCGGCCGCTGTGCCCTGCATGGGCGCATTGATGGCCGCGCGCTCGGCGCCGGCGCGCAAGGGGCCGTTGCCGCTGTGGATCTCGGGCAGCCACAGGCGGCGGCCAAACACCGTCTCCACATAGCCTTGGGCCTTGGCTTGCGCCCGGGTGTCGTCCATGTAGCGCTTCACGCCCGCAAAGCGGTGGAAGTAGCGCTCGATGTAGGCGTTGGCCGCGCTGCGCTCGATGCCCAGGTTTTGCGCCAGGCCGAAGCCGCTCATGCCGTAGATCAGACCAAAGTTGATGACCTTGGCGTAGCGGCGCTGCTCACTCGACACCTCATCCACCGGCACGCCAAACACCTCACTGGCCGTGGCCTTGTGCACATCCAGACCTTCGGCGAAGGCGCGCAGCAGGTTCTCGTCTTGCGAGATGTGGGCCATGATGCGCAGCTCGATTTGCGAGTAGTCGGCGCTGACGATGACATGCCCCGGCGGGGCGATGAAGGCCTCGCGGATGCGGCGGCCTTCGGCCGTGCGCACGGGGATGTTCTGCAGGTTCGGGTCGTTGCTGGCCAGGCGCCCGGTCACGGCCACGGCCTGCGCGTAGTTGGTGTGCACCCGGCCCGTCTCGGGGTTGATCATCAGCGGCAGCTTGTCCGTGTAGGTGGACTTGAGCTTGGCCAGGCTGCGGTGCTCCAGGATGCGCGCGGGCAGCGGGTGGTCTTCGGCGAGCTTTTCCAGCACCTCTTCGTTGGTGGAGGGCGCGCCCGTGGCCGTCTTCTTGACGATGGGCAGGCCCTGCTTGACGAACAGGATCTCGCCCAGTTGCTTGGGTGAGGCCAGGTTGAAGGGCTGGCCAGCCAGCTCGTAGGCCTCTTGCTCCAGCGCCATGATGCGCTGGGCCAGCTCATGGCTTTGCTGCTGCAGCAAGGCCTTGTCGATCAGCACCCCGTTGCGCTCGATGCGCTGCAGCACGCGTGAGGTGGGCATCTCGAAGCGCTCATAGATGTCCTTGAGGCCCGGCTCGGCTTGCAACTGAGGCCACAGAGCCTGGTGCACGGCCAAGGTCAGGTCGCTGTCCTCGCACGAGTACTGCGCGGCGCGGTCGATCGCCACTTGCGCAAACGGGATCTGCTGGGCGCCCTTGCCGGCCACCTCTTCGTAGCTCAGGCCGCTGCGGCCGGTGTAGCGCAGGGCCAGGTCACCCAGGTTGTGCTTGCGGTGGGCTTCAAGCACATAGCTTTCCAGCATGGTGTCGTGGCGGTAGCCGCGCACCGTGATGCCATGGTTGGCCAGCACATGGGTGTCGTACTTGATGTGCTGCCCGAGCTTGGCATTGGCTTCGCTTTCGAACCAGGGCTTGAGGCGCGCCAGCACCTCGTCCAGCGGTAACTGCGCCGGTGCATCGGGGCCCTCATGGCGCAAGGGGATGTAGCAGGCCTCGCCCACCTTGTCGCTGAACGACAGGCCGACGATGCGCGCGCGCATCGAATCCAGGGAATCGGTTTCGGTGTCGAAGGCCACCAGCTCGGCGGCCTCGATGCGGGCCAGCCAGCGATCAAAGTCGGCCCAGGTGAGGACGGTGTCGTAGCGCGTGGGCACCTCGGCGACCGGGGTCGGGCTGGCGGGCGTCGCTGCCTCGGCGAACAGGTGGCCGGTGGCGCCCGGCTGCTGGGCTGCCCCCTGGCCCGTGGCGCTGGGGGCGGTAGCGGATGATCTGCCGCCCTTCAGCGCCCGCTCCACCTCGGCGCGCGCACTGCGAAAGCCGAAGCGGGTGTAGAAATCCAGCAAGCCTGGCAGATCAGGCGCCTTCATGGCCAGCGCCTCCAACCCCGGCCATGTGGGCACGTGGCCCGTCAGGTCGCAATCGCACTTCACGGTGATGAGGCGACGCCCCTGGGGCAACCAATCCAGGGCCTTGCGCAGGTTCTCGCCAGCCACGCCCTTGATGCCAGCCGCGGCCGCCATCACGCCATCCAGCGAGCCATGCTCGGCAATCCACTTGGCCGCAGTCTTGGGGCCCACCTTCTCGACGCCGGGCACGTTGTCCACCGCATCGCCGATCAGGGTCAGGTAATCGATGATGCGATCCGGGGGCACCCCGAACTTGGCCAGCACGCCAGCTTCATCCAGCACCTCCGGGGGCTTGGCCATGGTGTTGATCAGCGAGACGTTCTGGTTGACCAGTTGGGCCAAGTCCTTGTCGCCGGTGGAAATCACCACCCGGTGCCCCGAGGCCACACCCACGCGGGCCAGGGTGCCGATGGCGTCGTCGGCCTCGATGCCGGGCACCTCCAGCACGGGCCAGCCCAGCAGCTTCACCACCTCGTGGATGGGCTCGACCTGCGAGCGCAGGTCATCCGGCATGGGGGGGCGGTGGGCCTTGTACTCGGGGTACCACTCCTCGCGGAAGGTGGGCCCCTTGGCGTCGAACACACACACGGCGTGCTCGGCCTTCAGGTGATCGCGAATCCAGCCCAGCATGTTGACCATGCCGTGGATGGCCCCGGTAGGCACCCCGTCAGGCCCACGCAGATCGGGCATGGCGTGGAAGGCACGGTACAGGTAGCTGGAGCCGTCCACCAGCAGCAAGGTGGGGGCCGAGCCAGTGTCGGGCGTGGCGTCAGGCGACGCAGAAATGGAAACCGGGGCAGTCATGCCCCGGATTGTGCGGTGAAATCACCGGATGGCTGCCGCGCCATGCGCGGTCGTTGGGATCAGAACTCGAACGAGCCGCCCACCGAGAACAGGTACATGCTGTTGTCGCCGTCGATGATGTAGTCGAAGTTGGTGTTGATGCGCAGGTCACGCACCACTTGCAGCGACAGGCCGGCGCCCACGTGAGGGGCCGTGCGGTAACTCGACACCGACTCCATGGCACCGCCCACGCGCTCAATGTCGCTGTCGCGCTTGACGCGGGCCATGCCGATGCGCAGGTGGTTGGTCACGTCGTGCAGGAGCTCGACTTCCCAGTTGATGCCCACGGTGATGGCCGAGACCTTGCGCTTTTCAGCGGAGATGCCCGTGGCGGCCGCCAGGGTGGGCGAATTGGCGTTGTCCACACGACCGAAGAACATGTAGTTGATTTCAGCCGCCAGACCAGGCGTCAGGCGCTTGCCGCCAAACAGCTTGCCGCTGAACGAGGCGCGACCGCAGCTGGTGCCGCAATCCCACTCGTAGACACCCACACCGGCGTTGGCACCCGCGTAAACACCCAGCGCGCGGGGCTGGGGCTGCATGGTCTGCGCAGAAACCGAGGAGCCGGCCACGGCCAGGGCCAGCGGCAGGGCTGCAACAAAGGAAGAAATGGTGCGTGAAGCGAACTTGCTCATGGTGTTGGGGCCAGGTGCTCGGATGAGGACAACGCGCGCACTCACACGTTCTGCATGAGCACGGCATCGGAATTTTGTTGAGTCTGCCACATGGACTTCTACAATCCACCCCTTGGCATCCCGATGCTGCTGAGGGTTTACGCCTAATCAGGCACTCTCAAGCAGACTTCAGGGGCACACCCTGACAGGATTTCCCCCCCCTTTTTGACCTCAGCACCCCGCTCATGGCTGTTTTCACCGACGTCACCCCGCAGGAAGCCCAGACCCTGCTCGACACCCTGAACCTGGGCACCCTGCAGACCATGAAGGGGGCCACCTCCGGCATCGAAAACACCAACTACTTCGTCACCACCGACCGGGGGGAGTACGTGCTGACCCTGTTCGAGCGCCTGAGCTTCGAGCAGCTGCCCTTTTACCTGCACCTCATGGACCACCTGGCCCACAGAGGCATCCCTGTGCCAGCCCCGCAGGCCAACCAGGCCGGCGAGATCCTGCTGACGCTGAAGAACAAGCCGGCGGCCGTGGTGACTCGACTGAAAGGGGCCAACCAGTTGCACCCCGGGCCGGCTGAATGCGCTCAGGTGGGGGCCATGCTGGCCCGCATGCATGTCGCGGCACAAGACTACCCGCACCAGCAACCCAATCTTCGCGGCCTGGCCTGGTGGACAGAGACCGTGCCCGTGGTGCGCCCTTACCTGGGTGCCGAACAGGCCGCCATGATCGACAGCGAGCTGGCCTACCAGCAAGCCCTGGCCCAGAGTCCGGCCTACCAGGGCCTGCCCCGGGGCCCGATCCACGCAGACCTGTTTCGCGACAACGTGATGTTCGATGGCCCCACCCTGGGCGGCTTCTTCGATTTTTACTTTGCGGGCTGTGACACCTGGTTGTTCGACATCGCGGTGTGCCTGAACGACTGGTGCATCGACCTGTCCACGGGCGCCCTGGATGCCGCACGGGCCCAGGCCTTTGTGGCCGCGTACGATGCCGAGCGCCGGCTCAGCGACGACGAGTTGCAACTGCTGCCCGCCTTGTTGCGCGCGGCCGCCCTGCGCTTCTGGACATCGCGACTGTGGGACTTCCACCTGCCGCGTCAAGCCAGCATGTTGCAGCCCCACGATCCCACCCATTTTGAACGGGTGCTTCGCCTGCGCCGTGACCCGGCGTCCGGCTCGTGGCACTATCAACGTCCATGAAGTTGCGCATTGTTCCAGCCAGCCGTGGGCTGGTGTGGTTGCAGCAGGGACTCAACGTCGCCCGCCAGCAGCCGTTTCATTTCATGGGCCTGCTGGGGCTGGTGGTGTCAGCCGGCATCCTGTTGGCGGGTCTGCCGCTGATCGGCCCCCTGGTGGTGGTGGCTGCCATGCCCGTCGTGTGGATGGGCTTCATGCTGGCCTCACGCCGCGCCATGGCGGGCGAACGGGTCACGCCTGGTGTGCTGTTGGAGGCCGTACGCGCCGATGGTGGCGCACGGCAAGGCTTCATCAAACTGGGGGCCGCCTATGTGATCGCCACCCTGGCCATGATGCAACTGGCCCACCTGCTGGGCCCTGGCGCGAACGTGCTGGGCGAGGTGATCTCGCAATCCAAAACCGCTGGCGAGGTGCTGAACCACCCCGATGTGCAACGCGACCTCTTGTGGCGTGTGGCCTTGAGCCTGCCCGTCAGCCTGCTGTTCTGGCACACCCCGGCCCTGCTGCTGTGGGCACGCACCCCCATCGGCAAGGCCCTGTTCTTCAGCGCCGTGGCCTCGTGGCGCAACCTGGGTGCTTTTGTGCTGTACGGCGTGGGCTGGATGGCCGCCATCAGCATGCTGGTGGCGCTGGACCGCTTTGTGCTGTCCTTGCTGCCCGAGGTGCTGGGCAGCCTGCTGGCCGTCTCCGGGGGCTTGTGGCTCTTCTCGGCCTTTTATGCCTCGCTGTACTTCACGGTGATGGACTGCTTTGACAGCAGCACCTCGGCCCCTGAAGACCAGTCCCAGCAGCCAGCGTCTGAGCCCCAGGAGCCGCCCCCAGCGGCAGACCGCGACGTCAACTCGACAGACGCTTGACGCCCTCCAGAGGGCAGTCGTAAATGGCATTGCGCAAAGCGGCGATGGCCTCATAGCGCGTGAAACTGCGCCGCCACACCAGCACCACCCGGCGCGTGGGCGGGTCCCCCTCAAAGGGAATGAACTTGATGTGCGGATGGGGCTCAGCCGGCACCGACAATCTGGGCACCACGGTCACGCCCATGCCGGCGGCCACCATGTACTTGATGGTTTCCAGCGATGAGCCCTCGAAGCTCTTGCGGATGCCCTCGGCATCACTGGAGAAGCGCGCGAACTCGGGGCACACCTCCAGCACGTGATCGCGGAAGCAATGGCCCGAGCCCAGCAGGAGCATGGTCTCGCGCTTGAGCTCTTCGGCGTTGATGGCTTCGCGCTCTGCCAGCGGATGCGTCCGGGGTACGGCCACCAGGAAGGGCTCTTCGTACAGCGGCGCCATGGCCAGGTTGGTGTCCACGAAGGGCTCGGCCAGGATGGCGCAGTCCAGCTCGCCCGTGCGCAGCATGTCCAGCAGCTTGACGGTGAAGTTCTCCTGCAGGATCAAGGGCATCTGTGGCACGCGGGCGATGGATGCCCGCACCAGATCAGGCAGCAGATAGGGACCAATGGTGTAGATGACCCCCAGACGCAGGGGGCCGGCCAGCGGGTCTTTGCCGCGCTTGGCGATCTCTTTGATGGCTTGGGCCTGCTCCAGCACGGCCTGGGCCTGACGCACGATCTCGTCACCCAGCGGGGTGACGCTGACCTCGGCCGAGCCGCGCTCGAAGAGCTTCACATCCAGCTCTTCTTCCAGCTTCTTCACAGCCACCGACAAGGTGGGCTGAGAGACAAAACAGGCCTCTGCAGCACGCCCGAAGTGCTTTTCCCGGGCCACGGCCACGATGTATCGAAGTTCGGTCAGGGTCATGCAGCGATCTTACGTCAGGCCTTCAGGTACTCGGACTTGGCGCCCAGCCAGCGCGCCACGTGGCGCTGGGCCGCCCCAGGGTGTTCACGAAGCAGCCACTCGGCCGTACGGCGCGCCTGCTCGATCAGGGACTGGTCATCTTCCAGGCTGGCAAAACGCAGCAAGGCTGCGCCCGACTGGCGCGCGCCCAAGAACTCGCCCGGGCCACGGATGGCCAGGTCACGCCGGGCGATCTCGAAGCCATCGGTGGTCTCGGCCATGGCTTTGAGGCGCTGCTTGCCCGATTCTGACAGGGGCGGCGCGTACAGCAGCACGCAGACGCTGGCCACCGCCCCGCGCCCCACGCGACCGCGCAGCTGGTGCAACTGGCTCAAGCCAAAGCGCTCGGCGTGTTCAATCACCATCAGGCTGGCGTTGGGCACGTCCACCCCCACCTCGATCACGGTGGTGGCCACCAGCACGGACAGCTCACCCGCCGAGAACCGCGCCATCACCTCGGCCTTCTCGGCGGTGGGCAGCTTGCCGTGCAGCAGGCCCACACCCACGCCGGGTAAGGCCTGGCTCAGGTCGGCATGGGTTTGGGTCACGTTGCTCAGGTCCAGCGGCTTGCGGCGGGCACTGTCGCGCCCGGCCGCCTGATCGGCGGCGGCATCGCTGTCTTCGGTCTCGTCGATCAGGGGGCACACCCAGTACACCTGCCGGCCACGCGCCACCTCGTCGCGTATGCGGGCGATCACCTCCTCACGGCGGCTGTCGGCGAACACCTTGGTGACGATGGGCGTGCGCCCGGGCGGCAGCTCGTCGATGGTGCTGACCTCCAGGTCAGCCAGAAAGGTCATGGCCAGGGTGCGCGGGATGGGCGTGGCGCTCATCATCAGCAGGTGCGGCTCCAGCTCATGGCTTTCGAGCTTGCGGCGCAATTGCAGGCGCTGGGCTACGCCAAAGCGGTGTTGCTCGTCGATCAGGGCCAGGCCCAGCCGGGCAAACTCCACCTGGTCCTGGATGACCGCGTGGGTGCCCACGACCAGCTGAGCCTCGCCCGAGGCCACGGCCGCGATCTGCTCGCGCTTGGCCTTGCTCCGCAGGCTGCCCGTGAGCCAGGCCACGCGGATACCCAGGGGCTCCAGCCAGCCCACCAGCTTGCGAAAGTGCTGCTCGGCCAGGATCTCGGTGGGCGCCATCAAGGCGCACTGCCAGCCGGCGTCCATGGCCACGGCGGCGGCCAGTGCCGCCACCACGGTCTTGCCCGAGCCCACATCGCCTTGCAACAGCCGGTGCATGGGGCGCGGCTGGGCCAGGTCTTGCGCGATCTCTTCCACCACGCGCTGTTGCGCGCCCGTGAGCTGGAACGGCAGCACGCCCAGCAGGCGATCGGCCAGCCCCCCGCGTTGTGCCTGCAGCGCCGGCGCCCGCAGGTGCGCGCGGTCGGCCCGGGCTTGCAGTTGCGAGAGTTGCTGGGCCAGCAATTCTTCGAGCTTCAGCCGTTGCCAGGCAGGGTGCTGGTTGCGGTCTTCCAGCACATGCAGGGCCACGCTGGGCGGTGGGTGGTGCAGAGCCTTCAGGGCGTCTTTGAGGCGGGGCCAGTGCGCCGGCATGGTGCCTTCGGGCAGCACCTCGTCCAGTGGGGCGCGCTGCAGGGCCGAGGCCACGGCCTTGCGCAGGTAGGCCTGGGGCAGCCCCGCCCCAGTGGGGTAGATGGGGGTGAGTGACTCGGCCAGGGGCGTGTCGGCCTGCACGATGCGCACCGTGGGGTGCACCATCTCGCGTCCCCAGAAGCCGTGGCGCAACTCGCCGCGCACGCGCAAACGCACACCCGGGGCCCAGCTCTTTTGCTGAGACCCATAGAAATTCAGAAAGCGCAACAGCACCTCGCCGCTGCCATCGTCCAGGCGCACCAGCAACTGGCGGCGGCTGCGCTGCTCCACGCGGTTGTCGGTCACCACGCCTTCCACCTGCACGGTGTCGCCATCGCGCGCATCGCGCAAGCGGGTCAGGCGGGTTTCATCTTCGTAGCGCAGCGGCAGGTGCAGCGCCAGGTCGATGTCGCGCAGCAGGCCGAGCTTTTCCATCGCCCGCTGGGGGGCAGATTTGGCCGGGGCCTTGGCGGCGTCAGATGCGGCCGAGGATGTCGCTGGTGCTGGTGGCGCCACGGTGAACCGCTTGCGGGCAAGAAAGTGTCGATGCCCTGGATGATAGGGCCGGTGATCGCTCGGGGGGGCGATCAGGCCATGGGCACGCCCGAGCCCATCACCACCACCTCGTGAGGTGCTTGCTTGCGCATGCAGGCCTCGAACAAGGTGCTGCCCTGCCAGTGGGCCAGCCAGGCTTGCACGGCGGGCAGCGGCATGGCGGCAAAAGCGTCGGGCATCACGGCTGCGAACTGACGCACAAAAGGAAAGATCGCCACATCGGTGGCGCATGGCTCGGCCCCACCCAGCCAGGGGGCGGCCTGCAAGCGCTGCTCCAGGGGCCCAAGCACGGCGCCGAGGGCCTGAGCCCGCACCTGCCCTCGCCCAGCCTCATCCAGCCCGAATCGTTCGGGGTACTTGTAGCGGTCCAGCCAAGCCTTGAACGGCCCGTCATTGGTCTGCACCAAGGCCAGGTTCTCGGGGCTCTGCGCCTGTTGCCACCACCGAACCACGGCCGGATCCTCACTCTGCTCAGCGGCCCAGCCCATGATCTGCCAGCTCTCGTCGATCACCCGCCCATCGGGCAGGCACAGCACCGGTACCGTGCCTTTGGGAGAGGCGCTGAGCAGGCCGGCTGGCTTGTCGCGCAACACGATCTCGTGCACCTGTACCGGCTGCCCGGCCCGCAGCAAGGCCATGCGGGCGCGCATGGCGTACGGACAGCGGCGGTAGCTGTACAGCAGGGGCAAGGCGTCGTCAAAGGCACTCATGTCCAGGCACCGTCAGCCATCCCACCCCCAACGGCACACGTCACTGCGCGGTCAGCGGCCAGAACATCGGGATCAGCAAACTCGCCATGATCCACATGATGATGTTCATGGGCACCCCCATCCGGGCAAAGTCACCAAAGCGGTAGTTGCCCGCGCTGTAGACCAGCGTATTGGTCTGGTAACCAATCGGGGTGGCAAAGCTGCAGCTGGCCGCGAACATCACGCCCACCACAAAGGGGCGCGGATCCACGCCCAGGTGCTGGGCCACGCCGATCACGATGGGCGTGAACAGCACGGCAATCGCGTTGTTGCTGATGAACTCGGTGGCCACCGACGTGATCAGGATGACCAGCGACAGCATCATCCAGGGGGTGAGGCCCTCACCCAGGCCCACCAACTGGCCGGCCAACAACCGATCCAGGCCCGAATTGCTCATGGCGATGCTGATGGCCAGCATGCCGAAGATCATCACCAGAATGGGCCACTCGATGGACTTGTAGGCCTCGTCGGCACGGATGCAGCCGGTCACGATCACCAGCGCCGCGCCGATCATGGCCAGGCCTTCGATGGGCATCACATCCAGGGCCGCCAGCAGCATCACGCTCACCATGGTGGCCAAGGCGATGGGCGCCTTGGCCTGGCGGTTGGTGACCTGCCGCCCTTCGGTGATGGCAAACAGGTCGCCGTTGTCGCAAAAGCGCTTGATCTGCGCCGGCGTGCCCTCCACCAGCAGCACGTCGCCCACCTGCATTTGAAAATCGTCACCAATCTGCGAGAACGAGGCATCGCGGCGGTGCACGGCGATCAGGTGGATGCCATAGCGGGCCAGCAGGTCCAGGTCCCGGATGGGGCGCATCACGTAGCGCGAGGTCTGGCCCACGATGGCCTCGACCATGACCACATCACGTCGGCGCAGGGTCTCCAGGTCGTGCTGCCCGGCCTGCATCTGCAAGCCGACGCTGCGCAGCTCCATCATGCCGATGCTGCGGCTGTGCACCACGATGCGGTCGCCGGCTTCGATGCGGGTGGCAGGGTCGGGCTGGCTGATCTCGGTCTCGCCACGGCACAGGTTCAGCACCTGGATGGTGCCGTTGGCCAGCCTGGCCTCTTTCAGAGTCTTGCCGATCAGGTGCGAGTCAGCCGGCACGAACAGCTCGGTCATGAACAGGCGGTCGCCACTGCCGGTGAACTGCTGGGTGAGCGTTTCGCGCACGGGCAGCAAGCGGTGGGCAAACAAGGCCATGAAACCGGCGCCCACCAGCGCCATGACGATGGCTGGGGCCGAGATTTCGAACATGGTGAACGGCGCCAGACCATGCTGCCGCGCCACGCCATCGACCAGGATGTTGGTGGAGGTGCCCACCATGGTCACCAGCCCGCCCAGGATGGTGGCGTACGACAGCGGAATCAACAGCCGCGAAGGCGCGATCTGGTGACGGCTGGCCAGGGCGATCACGGCCGGGATCATCACCATCACGATGGGCGTGTTGTTGATGAAGGGCGACACCACCAGCCCCACCGCCAGCAAGGCGATCAGCAAACGCCGCTCACTGCCCGCACCGACCGCCCCGAGCCAGTCGCCCAGGCGGTCGACACAGCCGGTTTTGGACAGCGCGCCGCTGATCACGAACAAACAAGCGATGGTGATGGGCGCGCTGTTGCTGAACACGCTCGTGACCTGCTTGGGCGTCACCAGCCCCAACACCAGGAGCGCCGCCACGGCCACGGCCACGGCCACATCCGGCTTCACCCACTCGCGCGCAAAGGTCACGAACAGGATCAGCAGAACGAGTCCAACCGCCGCAGCGTGCAGGGATTCGGGGATCAGCATGGGAAGAAAAGTCAGCAATGAGCCGAAGGGCACCAGGAAGAGCGACGGAGCTTATCGCCCACATATAAAAACAAGAAGTATTGATTGCGCCTTTTCTTATGAGAAAAACACATAAGAAAGCCTCCGGCACGGACCAGCGCCGAGCATGCCCCACGCCTGCGGGCTGGCCCCATGAGCGACAATGCTCGCTTTTGGTTTTGGCACGGGGCCTGTCAGCCCCTCAAAAACATGACGACTGCCTCGAACAACGCCGCCAACGGCGACCGCTCCTACACCCTGGCTGATTTCGACTTCGATCTGCCCGAAGCGCTGATCGCCCAGCACCCCACGGACGAACGCAGTGCCTCGCGCTTGCTGGATGGGCGGCAATGGCCCCCCACCGACCGCATCTTCCGCAGTCTGCCCGAGTTGCTGCAACCGGGTGACCTGCTGGTCTTCAACAACACCCGCGTGATCAAGGCTCGCCTGTACGGCCAGAAGGCCACCGGCGGGGCCGTGGAGGCCTTGATCGAGCGCGTGCTGCCGGGCACCCGGGATGTGTGGGCCCATCTTCGTGCCAGCAAGTCGCCCAAACCGGGTGCCCTCGTGCGCTTTGCCGACGCCTTCAACGCCGAGGTGCTGGGGCGTTGCGGCCCGGACGATGGGTTGTTCCACCTGCGCCTGGACGGCGATCCGTTCGACCTGCTGGACCGGCACGGCCATGTACCGCTGCCCCCCTACATCACCCACGCCGACGACGAGAATGACGAGCGCCGTTACCAGACGGTGTTTGCCAAGACCCCGGGCGCCGTGGCGGCGCCGACCGCGTCGCTTCACTTCGATGAAGGCGTGCTGGCGGCCCTGGCCGCGCGGGGTATCGCCACCGCCGAGGTGACCTTGCACGTGGGGGCGGGCACGTTCCAGCCCGTGCGCACCGACAACATCGCCGAGCACAAGATGCACAGCGAGTGGTTCGAGGTGAGCGCCGACACGGCCCAGGCCATCCGCCGCACCCGTGCGGCCGGCGGTCGCATCGTGGCCGTGGGCACCACCACCTTGCGTGCCCTGGAATCGGCCGCCCTGCACGCCTCGGCTGAGGAGATCGTGCAAATCGGCAGCCGCGACACAGACATCTTCATCACCCCGGGGTTCGATTTCCGGGTGGTGGATCTGCTGATCACCAATTTCCACCTGCCCAAGAGCACGCTGATGATGTTGGTCAGTGCGCTGGCGGGGTACGACCACATCCGTGCGCTGTACCGGCACGCCATCGAGCAGCAGTACCGCTTCTTCAGCTACGGAGACGCCATGCTGCTGCAGACCATTCACAACAAACACCATGGGACTTCACTCCAACCCGACAGCGGCCTCACGCAGTCCTGAAGCCGCCGCCTTCTGGCATCAACTGCAGCTCACCTTCCGCAGTGGCTTGAACGCCGCCGCGTGGATCCTGCTGCTGCTCTTGCTGGTGTGGCTGGTGCTGTGGCAGCCTGCCCAGGCAGACCGCCCAGCCCAGCCCTCATCGGTGGTGATCCGGCACGCCACGCTGGCACCCGGCCCGTGCTCGGCCCATGAGCCCTCACGCATGGTCAGCCTGCCCGATGACTGGCGGGCCCTGGGCATGAGCGTGCCCGCCGTGGCGTGTTACCGCGCCAAGCTCTACATGGATCGCTCACCGGTGATCCCCTGGGGCCTGCGCATCGAGCGCCTGCCGGGCAACCACCGGGTCACGGTCAATGGCATCCAGATGAGCACGCGCCACATGGAAGGCTCGGCCATCACCAGCATGGCCACCCTGCCCTACCTGATCGAGCTGCCCGTCAATGTGCTGCTGGCGGGTGAGAACGACATCGAGATCGACGTGCGGATGAACCCCTTCCGCAAGCCTGGCATCGGCGAGCTGAAGGTGGGCCCTCTGACCGAAGCGCGTCTGGCGCATGACCAGTGGTACGCCTGGACGGTCGATCTGCCACGCATCATGAACCTCAGCGTGGCCGGCATGGCGCTGTTCCTGCTGCTGGCCTGGCGTACCCGACCGAACGACGTCATCTTTGCCTACTTCGGCGGGCTGATGGTGGTCATGTGCGGCCGCAACGCGTTTTACTTTGTCGAGACCATCACCTGGCCGGCTCCCGTGGTGGACTGGATGTTCTTCGCCAGCCAGGCGGTGGGCACGTATTACCTGTGTCTGTTCGGCATGACCTATGCCGGCATGCGTGTGGATCGCTGGCGCTGGCCCCTGCGCTTCATGGGCTTTGGCCTGCCGGTGCTGGCGTTATTGGCCATGGGCACCCCGCAACTGGACCTGCTGCGGCTGATGGCCTACCCGCTGATGATGGGCTGCGGTGTGCTGATCGTGGTGCGCGTGGTGCAAGCGGCCTGGAAGAAGCACACCATCGAAGCCGTGGCCATGACGCTGGGCCCGGTGGGCACCATGGTGAGCGTGGTGCACGACTACCTGTTCCTGACGCCACTGCTGCCCGTCACCGACCTGTACTGGACACCCTACATGGCCCCGGTGATCTTCCTGGGCTTTGCGCTGACGCTGATGGGCAAGTTCGTGGAGGCCATGAACATGGCCGAGCGCATGAACGTGATCCTGGAAGAACGCGTGGCCGATCGCACCCGCGCCCTGGAGACGGCCAACCAGAGCAAGACCCGTTTTCTGGCGGCGGCCAGCCACGACCTGCGACAGCCCACCGCCGCCATCGGCCTGCTGGTGAGTCTGCTGCGTCAGCAGTCCAAGGCGCCTGAGGCCCGCGAACTGGTCAACATGCTGGACGAGGCCGTGGCCTCGATGGAATCCCTGCTGGTGGGGCTGCTGGACATCTCCCGCCTGGATGCTGGGGCCGTCAAACCCGAGTTCCAGGCCGTGAACCTGCATGATGTCTTCCAGGCCGTGAAGGTGCACGAACACAGCGCGGCCCAGGCCAAGGGGCTGAACCTGCGCTTCCGGCTGCCCCGGGGGGCCGCGGGCGAGTACCCGGTGCTGCACACCGACCCCATGCTGCTGCACAGCGTGCTGCGCAACCTGGTCTCCAATGCCATCCGCTACACCCAGCGCGGTGGGGTGCTCGTAGCCGCCCGACGACGCGGCAAGAACCGACTGCGCATCGAGGTGTGGGACACCGGCATCGGCATCCCGGCCGACCAGCGTGAACGCATCTTCGAAGAGTTCTACCAGGTCGGCAATGCTGCGCGCGACCGCAGCAAGGGCATCGGTCTGGGCCTGGCCATCGTGCGCCGTATGGCCTCGATCCTGGGCGAGCGCATCGAGGTGCAATCGCGTGCCGGACGAGGCTCGTGCTTCGCCATCGAGCTGCCCCTGCATGACAGCAAGCCCGCCCCGCAGGCCGAGACCGAGCAGCTGGCCGAGCCCTTGCGCGGCCGCATCCTGTGGCTGGTGGAAGACGACTTGCTCCTGCGCCGCGCCTTGCAGGAGATGCTGCGCAACTGGGGCGCCCAGGTGCGCGCGTGGGGCGATGCCGAGGCCCTGTTCGACGACCTGCCCCACCTCATGATGCACACCCCCGAAGCGCTGCCCGACACCGTGATCACCGATTACCGCTTGCCCGGCATGAGTGGCGTCGAGCTGGTACAGCAGCTCTCGCTGCAACTGCGCGTACGCCGGGGCCCCCTGCAAGCCCTGATCATTTCTGGCGACACCGACCCCTCCGAACTGCAGCGCCTGGGGGCCTCGGGTCTGACTGTCATGCCCAAACCCTTCCGCAGCGAACGGCTGCTGGAGCAGCTGCTGCATGCTCCCCCCAACGCGGCCCTGGCCGCCTGAAGACCCCATGCTGAACTTTGAACTGCTCAAAACCGAAGGCCAGGCCCGCCGTGGCCGCCTCACCCTCAACCACGGCGTGGTCGAGACCCCCATCTTCATGCCCGTGGGCACTTACGGCACCGTCAAGGGTGTGATGCCCAGCTCGCTGGAAGAAATGGGCGCGCAGATCATCCTGGGCAACACCTTCCACCTGTGGATGCGCCCGGGGCTGGAGATCATGAAACAGTTCGGGGGCCTGCACCAGTTCGAATCCTGGAAGAAGCCCATCCTGACCGACTCGGGTGGCTTCCAGGTCTGGTCGCTGGGCGACATGCGCAAGATCTCGGAGGAAGGCGTGCGCTTCGCCTCACCAGTCAACGGCGACAAGCTGTTCCTCACGCCCGAGATCAGCATGCAGATCCAGACCATCCTGAACTCGGACATCGTCATGCAGTTCGACGAGTGCACGCCGTACTGGAAGGGCGACAAAAGCCTCGGCCACATCACCACCGAGAAGGAAGCCCGCGCCTCGATGGAGCTCAGCCTGCGCTGGGCCAAGCGCTGCCAAACCGAGTTCGACAAGCTGGAGAACCCCAACGCACTGTTCGGCATCGTGCAGGGCGGCATGTTCGAGCACCTGCGCGAAGAATCGCTGGCCGCACTCGCCGACATGAACCTGCCGGGCTACGCCATCGGCGGCGTGAGCGTGGGCGAGCCCAAAGACGAAATGATGCGGGTGATGAACCACATCAGTCCCAAGTTGCCCACCCACAAACCGCGCTACCTGATGGGCGTGGGCACGCCGGAAGACCTGGTGGCCGGCGTGGCCGCCGGGGTGGACATGTTCGACTGCGTGATGCCCACGCGCAACGCGCGCAACGGCCACCTGTTCACCCGCTTTGGCGACCTGCGCCTGCGCAACAGCCGCAACAAGGCCGACGAGCGCCCGATCGACGAGACCTGCACCTGCTACACCTGCCGCAACTTCAGCCGCGCCTACCTGCACCACCTCGACCGCTGCGGTGAGATGCTGGGCCCGATGCTGACCACCATCCACAACCTGCACTACTACCTGAACCTGATGAAGGAAGTGCGCGAGGCGCTGGATGAAGGCCGCTTTGCCGAGTTCCAGCGGCAGTTTGCCGCCGACCGCGCACGCGGGGTGTGAGCCACCGGACCCACGTGGCCCGAAACCCGAGCCCGACACCCAACCCCGAGCGACTTACCAGAACGACCAGTTGCCGTTGAGCACCACCCACACCCCCAGCACCCCGTTGGTGACCACGTGGGCAATGACGGGCGCCCACAGGCTGCGGGTGTGGCGGTACAGCCAGGCGTAAGCCAGACCCGCGATCACCGCACCCAGCCATTGCGTGTGGGCCAGGGTGAACACCACGGTGGACAGCACCACAGCCTTGAGCGTGGCGCTGCCGGGATCCACCTGCTCGAACTCGGGCTTATCGATCCAGCGCATCAGGTAGCTGCGCCAGAACAGCTCCTCCATGATGGGCACCATCAGCGCTGCGCCCACCCAACGGAAGATGACCAGCGACCAGATCAGCTCGCCGTTCTCATCCACCGGCACGAAGCTCGCGGTGGCCTCGCCCAGCATCATCCAGGGCTCGGTGGTCATGATCCAGATCTGATAAACCACCAGGCCCACACCGATGGACAGCAGTACGTTCTTCAGGCTGAGCCCACTGCCTCGCCCCAGCTCGCTGTACTGGCGCCAGAACCAGATCAGGCTGCCCGACACCACCACGACGGCCACGGCATACAACCAGCGGGCATCGATGAAGGTCCAGCTCTCGGGCCAACTGCCTCGCAGGGCCAGCAAGACCATGAAGAGCACAAAAGGAAGGATGCGTGCCAGCGCGGCGGGGGTGAGCAGGTTTCCCATGGGGTGGTGGATGCGGCGCATGCCGCCAAGTTCAGTTCATGACCAAGGTGACCAGGGCTGATTGTGCCGCCCGGTCATGACACCTGCACGCCCCAGGGCACGCCCACCCCGGGGGAGTGGACACCCGCAGCACGGCTGCACCACAAGAGCAGCATGCGGGCATCAGGTCGGCATGGGTTCATCCAGCAAGGCCTGCACCCGTCGCTGCAGCCCTTCCGGGCTGACCTGCTCAGGGGGGATGGCCTCACCCACCACCAAGCCCACCGGGTTGAACAACCCACGACGCAATGGCGAAGCCAGCGCCGCGCCCTCGATGCGCGAGAAGCTCGAGCCCCACAGGTTGTGCAGCGCGGCCGGGATCACGGGCACCGGCGCGTCGGCCAGAATCTTCATGATGCCGGCCTTGAAGGGCTGCAAGGTGCCATCGCGTGTGATGCCCCCTTCAGGGAAGATGCACAGCAAATCACCATCGCGCAGCACCTGCCGGGCCCGCTCGAACGCCCGCTCATAGGCCTGCGGGTCTTCTTTCTGCGGCGCAATCGGGATGGCCTTCATGGCCTTGAAGAACCAGCGCATGCCCGGGGTCTTGAAGATGCGGTGGTCCATGATGAACACCATGGGGCGGGGGCTGCACACCCCCAGGATGATGGCGTCCACAAAGCTCACGTGGTTGGCCACCAGGATGGCCGCACCATCGATCGGGATGTTCATCTCGCCACGCAGGCGCAGGCGGTACACGATGCGGGTCAGCAACAGCATCACCAGGCGCACGATGTACTCGGGCATCAGCCAGAACACATAGCCCACCACCAGGATGTTGAGCAGCGCCGTCACGCCAAACACCTCGGGCACGCTCAGGCCCGAGGCCAGCAAAGCGCCCGCCAGCAAGCTGCTGAACACCATGAACAGGGCATTGAGGATGTTGTTGGCCGCGATGATGCGCGCCCGGTGGCTGGGCTGCGAGCGCAGCTGGATGAGCGCGTACATGGGCACGCTGTAGATGCCCGCGCTGAAGGCCAGCAGGGCCAGGTCGATCATCACGCGCCAGTGGGTGGGGCTGTCCATGAACTCGCCCACACTGAGCAGCGGGCCGCCATCGTGGCGCAAGCCTTTGGAGGCCAGGTATAGATCAAAGGCGAAGATCGTCATGCCCAGCGCGCCCAGCGGCACCAGACCGATCTCGACATGGCGGTGCGAAAAGCGTTCGCACAACAGCGAGCCCACGGCCACGCCCACCGAGAACACCACCAGCAGCAACGACGCCACCTGCTCACTGCCGCCCAGTACCTCGCGGGCAAAGGCCGGGAACTGCGACAGAAACACCGCGCCAAAGAACCACATCCACGAGATGCCCAGCAGCGACCGGAACACGCTGGGGTACTGGTAGGCCAGCTTCAGGTTGCGCCAGGTCTCGGTGAAGGGGTTCCAGTTCAGCACCAGGCCGGGGTCGGACGAGGGCGAAGCCGGGATGCGCAGCGCCGTCCACCACCCCACTAAGGCCAGCAGCACGCAGGCCCCCGCCACCCAGTGCCGCCCCTCAGGGCCCAGGCCCATCAGCAGGCCGCCGGCCACATTGCCCAGCAAAATGGCCACGAAGGTGCCCATCTCGACCATGCCATTGCCGCCGGTCAGCTCGCGTTCATTCAGGTGCTGCGGCAGGTAGGCGTACTTCACCGGGCCGAAGAGCGTGGACTGCAGGCCCATCATGAAGATGCACAGCAAAAGCACGGGCACCTGCTGGGCCATCAGCCCCCAGGCGGCCACCAGCATGATCACCACCTCCAGCAGCTTGGTCTGCCGCATGATGGTGGCCTTGTCGTACTTGTCGGCCCATTGGCCGGCCGTGGCCGACATCAGCACAAAAGGCAGTATGAACAAGGCCCCGATCACAAGCCCGGCCATGGCCGGTGGCAACCAGTCCAGCTGCAACTGGTAGGTCACCAGCACCGTCAAGGCGAACTTGAACAGGTTGTCATTGGCCGCGCCCAGGAACTGGGTGGCAAAGAAGGGGGCAAAGCGCCGCTGACGCAGCAGGCCAAATTGCCCCGTTGAAGACGATGATTCGCTCACAGCAACTCCCTTGGCATCCTGGTGGCCATCGACGGCATTGGACACCAGAATCACACACCCCTGATGACCCGTCGTATCAACGCACCACGATCAAGGGCCCACCTAGGCCCGAGGCCTGCAACCAGCCCAGCACCGACTCCACCGTCACCGTCTGAAACCGCCCGCTCGCTCGCCACGCCAGGGGATGGTCGTCAAAGGCCACATTGGCCGCCGTCAATCGGGCCCCCAGGCGGGTCCAGGCTGACAGGCGGATCTCGGCCGGCTGGTAGCCCGCCTGTTTCAGCCATTGCTGAGCACTGGTGCGCCGGGCCACCGCCTGGGGTGCCACTGCGCGCTGCTGGGCAAACGCCAGCACCTCGATGGCCCACTGGTTGCTTTGTTGGTAGTGCTGAGCCCATGCATACGACAGCATGCTGTAGCGGGGCTCATGCAAGGGGCGCAAGACCTGTGGCGACGCCAGCAGCGGCTGAATCGATGACGCCACCGAGCGGTTCAGCGGCACGAGTGCCGCCTCATACTCGTGCGGATCGTCCAGAAAAAACTGGCCCAAGCCCTCGCGGAAGACGGCCGCGCGGTCCGAGCCACAGGCATTGAGCTTGTGAAGCACACGCCAGACGCCCTCGTGGCGATACGCCAGGCCCAGGTGCGAGTAGCGCAGGCCATGACGATTCAAATCCTGCCCCATGCGGGCCAGCACCACCACCTCGGCCCCGCTGCGATCCAGCTGGCGCTGCACGCGCTCGGCCAGGGCCAGGCCCTGGGTGACCGCCTGCACCGTGGGCGCGCGCTGCTCGCAATCACGCCCAGCCCACGCGGCACCCGACATCAGGGCCCCGCCCATCAAGGCAAGAACCAACAGGCTGCTTTTGACATGACGGAAGCTCATCGCATCACCTCCTCGTGGTGCAACAGGGCCTGACCCAGGGCATTGGGCACCAGGGCCAGCACCTCACCCGCGGCCGACAGCACCCACCCAGCCGAGACCACCGTCACGGTGACCGCCGTGCCCAAGGCCACCGAGGCCATGCCCACCGCTGTGCTGCCCCAGTGGATGAGCACCTGCGCACCATCGCTGGCCCGGCGCAACACCCACACCGTGCCCTCGGCCACGGCTTGCACAGCCACCAGGGTCAGCACGGAGCCCGTGGCCAGCACCACCGACGGGGCCACCACCGACACCGCCACCGGCAGGGCCGACAAGGTGCTCAAGGCGGAGGCCGCATCGCCGCCATGGGCCTGGGCGGGCTGGGTCACAGCACTCAGGCTGAGCGCACTGGCCACCGTGAGACAGGTGAACCATCGGCGAGCGGTTGCCCTCACTCGGGTGGGTACGCTGACGGCCTTGGGCTCAGCGTGGCGCGACTGAACGGAGCGAACAGACAGTGTGGTCATGATCATCTCCTCAGCGTTGCTCGGCACGTTCGTCGTCGTGGGCATCACGCAGCATCTTGGCCAGGGTGAAGGCGCTGGACATCAAGAACAGCCAGCCCACGGTCAGGTAGGCCTTGTAGGCCGGGGCCAAGCCGGTGTGCCACATGCCCCAGGCCGTCAGGCCCAAGGCGGCCGCGAAGCCGCTCCACACCACCACGCCCCACAAGGGGCTGTCCTGGCCAGGCGTTTGCTGATCCCGCACGTACTTGGACACCACGAACACGGCCGACAGACAGAACACATAGCCCATCACCATGAAGGCCTGCTCGATGGGCGAGACCGGCAGCCAGGCCAGGCCGGTGGCACACAAGGCAGCCGCCAGCGCAAACGACACCCACACCTGCACCTTCCACGCTTTGGTGTCGCGGCGCACGCGCACCCGCATCAAGGGGGCGGTGCCGGTCGATGAGGTCTTGGCACGGGACTCGGGGGCGCCGCTGACCTCGGCGGCCCAGGACGGGCTGGACAGACGGGCTGATTCAGGGGGGACGGGGCTGGTGGCGTCGTTGGTGGGCATCTGCGCTCTCACACATTGTTGAACACAGGGCGCATTCTTTCGATGCCACCGCAGCAGCGCAATCAGAATGAACAAAGTTCCACCAATTGGCACCTGAAGTATCATTTTTCAATACTCTTTCATCACCACCATGAGCATCAGCGCTGACCTGATCCTCGCCCTCAAGGCCGAACTGAAGGCCGCCGGCATCACCTACGCGCAGCTGGGCCAGGGCTTGGGCCTGGCCGAATCCAGCGTCAAACGGATGTTTGCCAAGGGGGACATGCCGCTCACGCGGGTGGACGAGGTGTGCCGCGTGCTCAAGCTGGACTTCGCGCAACTGGCCCGCCGTGTGGCCGATGCCCAGCCCCTGCGGCGCGAACTCAGCGAAGCTCAAGAAAAAGCCGTGGTCTCGGACCGCAAGCTGCTGTTGATGGCCATTTGCTGCCTCAGCCAGTGGACGTTCGAGCAGATCATCAGCACCTACCAGTTCACCGAGGCTGAGGCCATCGGCCACCTGAGCCGGCTGGACCGACTGGGCATCATCGAGTTGCGCCCCTTGAACCGCTACCGCTTGCGGGTCAGCAAGACCTTCCGCTGGCGCCCCGATGGCCCGGTGATGCAGTTCTTTCGTCAGCAGGTGGTGGGCGAGTACTTTTCGGGCCGCTTCGCGGGCGAGGACGAACTGCTGCTGCTCGTGCATGGATCCCTGGGCCCAGGCCTGGCCACGGCCTTTGCCGAACGGCTGCAGCGGGTGGCCGACGATTTTGCCCAGCAGCACCTGGCCGACCAACGACTGCCCGCCGACAAACGTCAGCCCTACACGCTGCTCATCGGCTTGCGTTCATGGTGGCTCCAGGCCTTTGTCGACCTGTGGCGTGACCAGGCACACCAGCCAGGCGGCGCCGTGCCGCCCCAAGCCGGCCGCCGCTGATCAGCGCAAGCGCCCCAAGACCTCGTCGGTGTCCTCCCCCAGCACGGGGGCACGCCGCGTGATGGCCCCGGGCGTGGCCGACAGTTTGGGCACGATGCCCGGCACCTCCACCGTGAGGCCCTCAGGCGTGGTGACGGGCAGGATCATGTCGCGGGCGCGGTAATGCGGGTCGTGCGCAATGTCTTCAGCCGTGTAGATGCGGCCCACCGGCACACTGGCGGCGTTCAGCACCTCCAGCACCTGCGCCACCGCGCGCTGAGACGTCCACGCGCCAATGGCTGCATCGATCTCGGCCACACGCCGGACGCGTCCCGGGTTGGACGCCAGTTCGGCATCGGTGGCCAGATCATCCCGCCCGATGGCGATCATCAAGCGCTTGAAGATGGAGTCGCCATTGCCACCAATCACCACCATGCCATCGGCACACGGGTAAGCGTTGCTGGGCGCAATACCCGGCAGTGCCGAGCCGGCCGGCTGGCGCACCGCCCCGAAGGCACTGTACTCAGGCAGCAGGCTTTCCATGCAGTTGAAGACAGCCTCGTACAGGGCCACGTCCACCACCTGGCCACGGCCTTTGGGCGCATCGGCGCTGACGCTGGCGTGGCGGGCCTGAAGGGCCAGCAGCACGCCGATCACCCCATGCAGCGCGGCCAAGGTGTCGCCCAGGCTGACACCGGCCCGCACGGGCGCACGGCCTGGCTCGCCATTGAGGTAACGCATGCCGCCCATGGCCTCGGCCACCACGGCAAACCCAGGTCGGTCCTTGTAGGGGCCGCTTTGGCCGTAGCCGCTGATGCGCAGCATGATGAGGCCGGGGTTGCGCGCGCTGAGCTGCTCGTAGCCCATGCCCCACTTTTCCATGGTGCCGGGCTTGAAGTTCTCGATCAGCACATCGGCCTCATCGATGAGGTGGCCCACCAGCTCGCGCCCTTCGGGCGTGCGCAGGTCCAGCACCACGCTCTTCTTGTTGCGGCTTTGCACCTGCCACCACACGCTGGTGCCTTGGTGCAGCATGCGCCACTGGCGCAGCGGGTCTCCACCGGCCGCAGCCTCGGTGGCCGGGGGCTCGATCTTGATGACCTCGGCCCCGAAATCGGCCAGGGTCTTGCCCGCAAACGGGCCCGCGATCAACTGGCCCAGTTCAAGCACCTTCAGGCCCGCCAGGGCCTGAGGAGGGATGGAGGGGATGGAGACGGCGCTGTTCATGGCACCGCATGGTAAGGGCAAAGCCCGTCAGGCCTGACGGCGGCGAGCCACCCAACCCACACCCGCCAGTCCCAGCGCCATCAAGGCCAGGCTGGCGGGCTCCGGAATGGCGGGCGTGACCACCGGCGACAGCACGGTCTGCGGCGTCAGCGCGCCACCGAAGTCCACGGTCCAGTAGCGGCCGTAGTCGCCCCCTGTGGCCAAGGCCACCCCGGCCACCTTGAAGCTGCTGTTGAGGATGTTGGCGCGATGGCCTGGGCTGTTCATCCAGGCATCCACCACCGCGTCGGGCGTGGTGTAGCCGGCCGCGATGATTTCACCAATGGTGGCGGGTGCCGTGTAGTACGACTGCACCCGCGTGGCCCAGTTGGTGCCGTTGCAGCTGTCATGCTGGAAGCACGGCGTGCTGGCCATGTCGAGCGAGTGGGCCTCGGCCGCGGCATCCAGGCCCAGGTCCAGCAACACCGGGGAGAGGCCCTGCAAGGCCCGCTGCTGATTGATCAGCGACAACACGCTGTCTTCGAGCGCACCATTCAGGTCACCTGCTGCAGATTGGGCCTGAGCAGCGGCCCCGGACACGACCAAGGCCAACGCCACAAAACCTGCCCGAGGGCCTGTGGAACAACGCAACGACCGCATGAACAACCCCTGAAGTTGGAATGAAAACAAGCCACGGATTGTAGAAACCCGTGGCCCGTCATGCGCCCACCCTGATGGGGGAAGACGCGGTGGTTGAGCGCGTTCAGCGTGAGGCAGCCGTCGCTGGCGCCACCGGCCCTGGATCGGTCACGAAACTGATCTTCGACACGCCCGCTTTGGACGCATCGGCCAGGGTCTCGGCCACGGCGCGGTAGGGCACGGCCTGGTCGGCACGCAGGTGCAACTCGGGCGTGGTGGGCTTGGCGCCCTCCACGGCCAGGCGAGCCACCAGTTCTTCGCGGGTCAGGGCCTGACCGTTCCAGTAACGCACCCCATTGGCGTCGATCGACAGCTCCACCTTCTCGGCAGGTGGCGTGTTGATCGCCTGGGCGCTGGCCTTGGGCAGCTCCAGCTTCACAGAATGGCTCAAGAGCGGCGCCGTGACGATGAAGATGACCAGCAGCACCAGCATCACGTCGATCAGGGGCACCATGTTGATCTCGGCCAGGGGCGCGCCCCCGCGCTTGTCATCAAAACTTGCAAATGCCATGTCGGGCTCCCGTCAATCAGGCCGCGCCGCCGGTTTTGAGGCTGCGCACGTTGGCGGCACCCGACTCACCACCCGACGAGGTCTTCAAGGTCTGCCCCGTCGACAAGAAGGCGAACAGCTCGAAGGCGAACGCGTCCAGGCGAGCACCCCACACGCGGTTGCTGCGCGTCAGCCAGTTGTAGGCCATCACGGCCGGGATGGCCACGGCCAGACCCACGCCGGTCATGATCAGGGCCTCGCCCACCGGACCGGCCACCTTGTCCAGCGAGCCCGAGCCCGTCATGCCGATGGCGATCAGCGCGTGATACACACCCCACACCGTGCCAAACAGACCGACGAAGGGGGCGGTGGCACCGATGGTGGCCAGCACCGTCAGGCCGCTTTCCATGCGCATGGTTTCCTCATCCAGCACCTTCTTGATGGTGCGCGTCAGGAACTCCTGGGCACTGCCAGCCTCTTCCAGCTTGGCCGCGCCATAGCGCGCGTGGTGGGCCTGGGCGTGCATGGCATGGGCTGTGAGGTGGGCGAAGGGCTCGCTGGCCCCGTGCGTGGCGATCTCATGCTGCACGGCCTCCAGCGAGGTCGCGTTCCAGAAGAAGTTCAGGAACGCCTTGCTGCGCTTCTGACGGCGGTACAACGACACGCCCTTGACCACGATCAGCGTCCAGGACAACAGCGACATGAGCACCAGGATGACGAACAGGCCCTTGCCCACGGCATCCGATTGGGCGATGAAATGGGCAAAGCCCATCTCGACCGGCGGCTGCGTGGGCACCTGGACCATCTCGGTGGTGGTGGGCGACGCCAGCGGGGCCGCGTCGGTCATGGGGGTGATGGTGTTGCTCATTGGTCTTCCAATTGAAATGTCAGCGGTGCCACGACCCACACGGCGCGCGGCACCCCGTCTTCCAGATGCGGTTGAAAGCGTGCACTGCGCATGGCCTGCACGGCTTGTTGATCCAGGCGGCTGAAGCCAGAGGACTGCAGCACGGTCACATCCTTGGTGCGGCCCTGCTCGTCCACCAGCACCTTCAGGCGCACGACGCCCGACTCACCCAACTCGCGCGAGACACGCGGATACACCAGCGTGGGTGGCACCAGATAACGCACGGCCGATGACGGCAGCACCTTGGGCGCAGGCGGCGCCGGCGGCGCCGTGGTGGCCGGGCCTGTCTGTGGCGCGGCAGCCGTGCTCACCGGCCCGGTGGGGGCTGGGGCCGCAGGCGCTTCAGCGGCCGGCGCCGGGCTCGCCGGCGTGGGCAACACCGGTGGCGGTGCAGCCACGGTGGCCTCTTCCGGCCGGCGCGCTGCCACCGCCACGGGCGTGGTCTGCGGCCAGGCCGGGCGCACCACCGGCGTGGGCGGGGCCGGCGGCACTTCGGGCGTGATCGTCGGCGTCGGCGGAGCAGCCGGCGGTGTCGGGGCGTCACTGATGAGCGACACCGTGATGGGCGGCGCCCCGGCCGGCAGGGTCACCGTCTCGGGCTGGGTCAGGATCGCCCAGCCGGCTGCCGCATGCACCAGCACCACCAGGCCGGCCAAGGCCCAGCGCTGGGCGGGGGGCAATTCGTAGACGACCTGGGGTGGCAGACCGTTCAAGGGCATCAACAGCGCGTTCATGAGAGCTACATCATAACAGGATTATCGTTATTAAGAATCAATCTCACTACTGGTAGAGGCCGTATGAAGCACTGTGTTACAGGTGCATGCGCGCCCAGGCCGCGCATCCCCGGCGGCTTGTGGGAAGATCGCCGCCGCCGGCCACGAGGCCGGCCATGACACAGCGCCGCTGCGGCGGCCCCTCAGGGACAGACACGATGTTGGCAGGACTGCTCACCCCCATCGCAGGTCCTCACCCCAGCGGTGAAGACCTCTCGTTCTCGGTCGAATTTGACCAGATCACCGAACTTCGGCGTGAAGACGACCCCACCCTGGATCAGGGTGAATGGGTCACGCAACTCAAGGTGGCCGATTGGCCGGGCGTCAGCGCCCTGTGCGAGCGGCTGCTGCGCGAGCGCTCCAAGGATCTTCGGCTGGCCATGTGGCTGACCGAAGCCTGGGCGCTGCAGCAAGGCTACCCCGGCCTGTCCAACGGCCTGCGCCTGTGTCATCAGCTGTGCGAACAGTTCTGGGACGATCTGCACCCCCGCTCAGACGACGGAGACCAGGAACAGCGTGCGGGCAACCTCCGCTGGTTGCTGCAGAAGACCGTGACGCTGGCCGATTCTCGGCCCATCACCCGGGGGCGCCAGGGCGCGGCCTACAGCCTGCGTGATCTGCAGGCCAGCAAGCAGGCCCAGACGTCGGGCGAGCCCCCGGCCCTCAGCACCGACCAGTTCATGCGCGCGCTCAAAGAAACGCCCGCCGAGCACCTGCAACAGCAGGTGACCGCCCTGGAGGAAGCCCTGGAGGCCTTGCAGCAGTGGCAAACCTTGATCGACGCCCGCATGGGTGACGATGGCCCCAGCTTTGTGGCCGCCCGCGAAGCCCTGCAGAACGCACAACACGAGCTGTTACGCCTGCTGCGCGACGCTGGCCTGGGTGCCAGCAGCGCTCCGGACACGGCCCCCGCGCCAGAGATCACCGAAGGCATCCACGAAGCCGCGCCCGCACCGCGCATGACAGGGCCCATCCAGAGCCGGGCGCAGGCCTTGCAGCAATTACGCGAGGTGGCCGCCTACTTCAGGCGCACCGAGCCGCACAGCCCCGTGGCCTACCTGGCGGACAAGGCCGTGCGCTGGGGCGAGATGCCCCTGCACGAATGGCTGCGCCATGTGGTCAAGGACCAAAGCGCCATGGCCCACCTGGAAGAGATGCTGGGGCTGGAGCGCCCGCACGACGACAGCGGGCACTGAATCACTTGCGTGGACGGCCGATTCAGCCGTCTTGTCAGCTCAGGCGCCCACACGGAACTCGATGCGCCGGTTGCGCGCACGGCCCGCCTCGGTGGTGTTGTCAGCCGCCGGCTGGTCGGGCCCCATGCCCGACGTGGCGATGCGTTCGGCCACCAGACCACGGTTGACGAGGTACGACTTGACGGCCTGGGCTCGCGCCAGCGACAAGGCCAGGTTCGATGCCCGTGATCCTTGTGCATCCGTGTGCCCGATGACCTCCAGGCGACGCTCGCCCATGGACAGCAGGGTTCGCGCCAGCTCATCCAGGATCAGCGCCCCTTCGGGACGCAGCACGGCGCTGCCCGGCTCAAACTCGATGATGCGGTTGGCCAGGGTCTGGTCCACCACCGCCTGTTCGCGCACCGCCACCCGCAGCCCATTGCGCACCGTGTACGTAGGGTTGAGGCTGGATGCCATCTGGCTGGCCACCTCCTGCCGCACCGCCTCGTTGGGCACCTCGCCCTTGAGCTCGATCGTCTGCCCCTGCACGGTCAGTTGACCATGCCGCACCTGCTTGAGCTGGGGCGACAAGAGCTTGTGCACATACTGGCTCCACTGGGGTGGGGCCACCACCGCGCCCAGCAGCAGGCGATCGACCACCCGATCACTGCCGTACAGCTCACGGGCGCGGTTCAGGATGGCCACACGGGTGGCCTCATCGGGCACGGTGCCCGACACCACCACCTGCCCCGCGCCCAGCACCGTGGCGGCAGCCGGCAGAGCGGCGGCCTGAGCCGCGCTGGCCACCGTGGGCGACTGGGCCAGAGCCCACGATGTCAGGCCAGCGCCGGCAGCGGCTACCAGCCAGGCCACGCATCGACGAGGAAGGCATCGCATCTCAAACTCCTAAAAAGACTTCGCGATAAATGGTCAGGGCCTGCCCCAGCGACAGCCCCGGATCCCGCAGGTAGTTCGACAATTTGCGCAGCCCCGCGTCCTGCATCACCTCGTCTTCCACCCAGTCGCTGTCCTGCAGCGACACGGCGTGCTGCTCGCGGGCCGCGTCGTCAATGGCAGCCAGCATGGCGGTGGCCGATGCGCCCTGGAAGCCCACCAGCAATTCGCTGCCCTGCTCACGGGCGGCGATGAACAGGCCCAACTCCAGTTCGTGGCGGTCGAAGAAGCCCATCACCAGTGATAACCACCACGCAGCCACCGGCGTGCGCACGCTGGGTTCTTGAGGCAAGGGCAGCCGCAAGACCTTGTGCAGCTTGCCGGTACCCTGGGCCACGGCCGGCAACAGCAGAAGGCCCAAGGCCAGCATGGCCGGACGCAAGGGCAGCTCATGGCCGGCGGCCTGCAACATCTGGTTCAGGCTGGCCAGGGTGTGGCTGTCCATGAACTCTTGGCAACGGCGCCGTGCCGCCGCCACGTCCACGATGTTGTCCAGCGGTGTCGCCAGGCTGGCCTGGGCGTGCTCCAGCGCCGTGGCGGCATGGGCCACACGGGCCACCTGCTCCACCCGCAGCCACAGACGCTCCAGCGCCACCGGTGCCACCACCATCGCGTGACGGGGTTGCTCGACGCCAAAGCTGGCCGCTGCCACGAACGGGAACCGCCGACCCGAGGTATCACCGCTGGGCAACCAGTGGCCCGCCAAACCCACGCGATTGCCTGAACCGATGATGGCGAACGACAGGGGGGGCGCCTGGTCATAGACCTGCTTCCAGCGCGGGTCGGTGGCCAGACGCTCCATCACCTGCGACTGCCAGCGATCCAGCTGGTCCACAAAGACCGGATGGTGGCTGCTGCGCACGAAGTCGCCCCGCGACGGCACCTTGCCAAAGTACATCAGCTCGGTGGGGGCGTGTCCGGTGACGACGCTCATGGTTGCACCTCCGTACGGTCAGCGCCCGCCACCTGCGCGGGCAGCGCACCCAGACGCCCGCCACCAGCACCGCCAGCCGCTGGTGCGGCACTGGCGTCCGATGCGGCGGCATTCGAGATGATGCGCAAACGCACCTTCACCGCATGCTCGCCCTGCGCCCAGGTGAGCTCGAAGGCTTCGCCGTCGAGTTTGCGACGCTTTGCCGCGTTGATCATCTTTTCCAGGCCAAAACGCCCGGGCTCATTGAGCAACTCCACCGTGCGGCCGTCATACGTCAGCGCGGTGACGCGTGCTCCCGGTGAGCCCGGTCCGGGCCACACATAGTTCGTCCAGCTGGCCGCGCCCTGGCGGTAGCGCAGCACCTGGCCATCCACCTCGACCGAGTACTCGCTCAGGCCAGGGGCGGGTTGCGGCAGGATCTGGAAGACGGTTTGTGCCTCACTGGCGCCGCCTGCCGACGAGGCCTGGGCAGCACCTGCCCCGCCCAAGGGGGCCATCCAGCCACCCACGCCCTGCATGAATTCGGGGCGCAGACGCACACCGATGTCAGCCCAGGTACGGGGGGTGATGACATCACCGCGACGAACCACCAACTCGGTCAGCGACTGCTCCACGTACTTGGCAACGGCACCCGAGTCGCCAAAGATCTTGGCCACTTCCTGCGGGCTGGCTTCCATGCGCGATTGCGGGTCAAAGGGGTACTTGCTGGACAGCGTGCGCTGGTAGGGCTCGTAAACCTGGGCCGTCCACACGCGGTTGAGCTCAGTCTCGGCGGGTGCCACGATGACGGCATACGCCTGCATCAGGGGCCGCACGAGGATGGGCCGCAGCGAAGCGCGGGCCGACTCGCTCATGCCCACCAGCATCTGCTCGTCCACCAGGCTCAGGGCCTCGGCCAGCTCACCCTGCCCTGCCAGGGTCTGGGCCATCAGCTGCCGTGCGCCCGGCCCGGGGTCACCCTGGGCCTTCATCTGGTTGAAGCGGGTACGCACCTTGGCCAAGGCGGCCAGGTAGCGCTGCATCATCGCTTCCCCACCATCACGGGCCATGACCACCCGGGTCAAGGCACTGAATTCCTGACCAATGGGGCCCATGGGGATGGAAGCCTGCTGATTGGTCGAGAGGTTGACGTTCACATTGGTCTGGCTGGGCGTGACGCTCATGATGCGTTGCTTGAACCAATCCAGGAAGCGCTTCTGACCCGTGGCCATGCGCTCGTTGAGCAGGCTGGGGTTGTCCCAGGACGTCTGGTCGTACAAGGTTTGCACCAACAGGCCGATGGGGGAATGCTTGGGATCACCCAGGCGGTTCATGTGGGCCACGGCCTGCTCGAAGCTGCCGAACTCCTGCACGGTGATGCCCTGCATGAAGCGCTGCCACTCGCGCACGTACTCGGTCTTGTACATGCGGGTGAGCGTTTTCTCGATCTGCTCTGGGCTGCCTTCCAGCGTCAGGTCGTCGGCCACCGCCGTTTTGAGCACCCAGTCGGACGACTGCAGCTCCTTGTTGGCGGCCTCCTTGATGGCGTCCTTGACATAGCCATCCCAGGCCTCGCGGGTGAAGACCCCGGGCACGGCATGGCTGCCGCTGACCAGCTTCAGGTCGGCATCCTGCACCAGCCCGGCCACGGTGATGGGGCCAAAGCGGGTGGCCGCACGGGCCTTGATCTCGCCATACACGCGCTCGCGCGCCGGCATGCCCTTGACCACCTTGCGCAGGTTTTCGCGGGTCTGGTCGAGCAAACCGAGATTGAGGTCGAGTTGGGGGAAGGCCGGGTCATGCAGATGCGCCATGGCAAACGACATCGTGCGTTCGGCATGACGGATCATCTGCTCGCGCGTCATGCTGCCTCGGTTGTCTTCCAGCCAGCCACGCCAGAAGCGGGTGAGCTGATCGCTCATGTGGGCGCTTTCCAGGCGGCTGCGATCACCCATCATCAGGTAGGCCTTCAAGGCGTTGTAAGCCTCGGTCACGTCGGCGCTGGAGGCACGCGTATAGGGTGACCCTGCGGCTGGCGGTGCGGCCTCCAGGGCCTGTGCGGCCGCCGCCATGCCCCCCGCGTCGGTGGCCAGGGTGGTGGCACCACCCGCGCCCGGGAGCGTGCTGTTGACCTTCAGAATGCCCTCCGGCGCAACCTGCACGGGCTGCAGCTGATCGGCGCGCGCATTCACCTCGCTGAGGTAGGCCTCGATGGCCTGGGCCGCCGGTTGCAGCATCACCACCTGCAAACCGTGGAAATACTCTTCGCGCAACCGGTCTTCAATGGCCTGGCCCTGGTAGAGGCCCAAGCCGATCGTCCATGGACGGGTCTCGCGGTAGCGCTGCATCTGCTCCAGGCGATCCTGGAGGATGTCCAGGGCCTCCAAGCGGGACTGAAGGTCCACCCGCTGCTCTTGCACCCGCTGGGCCTTGATGAGATCGGCCTCGACATTGGCAACCAACTGGCGGTTGGCCGTGTACGACCAGGTCCAGCCCGCCAGCAAGGCGCCCAGCAAGACCACCCCACCGAAGAAGGTGGCGTAGCGCAGGCGCAGCTTGTTCCGGCTGGTGTATTGCTGCACCAATTGGCGGTCGGCAAAGATCACGCGCGAGAACAGCTCCTTGAGGAAGAAACCGCTTTGCGAATAGACGGCGGCGGCCGTGCCGGGCTGCAACTGCAAGCCGAACTGCTCGGCCACACGCTGGCTGGCACGGCTGGTGGACTGCCCCTCTTGCACCGCGCTGGTGAAGTAGAAGCCCCGGAAGATGGGCTGGAACTGGTAAGGGTTGTCTTCAAACAGCGTGTGGATGAAGGTGCGCAGCGCCGGCTTGAGCGCCGCAAACTCCAGCGGGAAGGTCAGCACACCAGGAGGCAGTTGCTCGCCCCGGTGCAAGGCCATGCGCGCGACCGAGGCCTCTTTCAAGCCCTGGTACAGCACCTCGAAGTGCTGGTCAAAGGCCTCCACGGCATCCACGCGACCGCCGAGCTGGTAGGGCAGCGTGGCGCCCCAGACCTTGTCGCGCTCACCCCGGTCGCGGTCTTCGAAGAAGTCCACAAACCCGGCGATCAGGTCGGCCTTGGTGAACATCACATACACGGGCACGAACACTTCCAGGCGCTCGGTGAGCTCCTGCACCCGCAAGCGCAACTTGCGCGCCAGCTCGATGCCCACGTCGGCGCGGCTGTTGGCCAGCTCGGCAATGCTCACGGCGATGATCACGCCATTGAGCGGCGCCTTGGCACGGTAGCGCTTGAGCAACGACAGGAAGCCGAGCCACTCGTCACGGTCTTCCTCGTGGACGGAGTAGCGGCCGGCGGTGTCCAGCACGATGCCCTCGCTGGTGAAGTACCAGTCGCAGTGCCGCGTGCCGCCAATGCCCTGGATGATGTTGTCGGTGTTCTCGGCAAAGGGAAACTTCAACCCCGACTTGACGATGGCCGAGCTCTTGCCTGCGGCGGGGTTGCCGATGATGGCGTACCAGGGCAGCTCGTACAGCGCGGCTGAGCCGGACATCTCACCCAGGCGCGACGTCTTGATGCGCTTGACGGCCTCGGCCATGCGTTCACGCAGGGCTGCCACTTCGGCGCCCTGCCCGGCTTGTTCGGCCGCTTTGAGGGCCTGACCGGCCTGGTCATCCAGCGCCTGCTCCAGCGCCTGGGCTGCGCGGCGATCTCGCCAATGGCGCCACAGCCAGATCGCCCCCCAGGTGGCCAGGATGAGGCCCAGCACCACCGCCGCCCAGAACAGTCCGACCTTCAAGGCGTCGGCACTGAGGAACAGGAACGCCGCCAAGGCCGCCACACCCAGCACGGTGAGCGTGCGGGCATCCATCAGAAAAGACCAGAAGCGTTGCATGAACAAATCCTGCAGTTCAAGCGTGGGTGGGCGCCTGGGCGGGCGCACCAGAAGGAGAAGAGGCGGGGTCGGACTCGACACGCCAGACGGGGATGAGCACACGCTCGTGGCTGTGCTGCAGCAGCGTGGTCAGCACGGCCTTGGCCGGATGGCCCTGGCGTACCGCCGTGGCTGCGAGGGCCACGGCGAGCAGCCCTCGGGCCTCCCCCATGTCGCCCAGGCTCACCCCAGCGCGAAGCACCTGGGTGTCGGGATCCAGCTCAGGCTGGGCCTCGACCACGGCCTCGTAGAGTTCGCTGGCACGGCTGGCGCGGTGATCCGCATCGGCCAGCACCAGCACCTCCTGGAGGGGCACGGTGAGCCGGGGCCAGGCGCTTTGCAGCAGGGCCAGCAGTTCGCGATGACCAATGCGCCCCAGCGCATCCGCCGACTTGTCGCGGTGGGCCACCAGCGGGCTGGACACGGCGAGCCGAGGGGCCTCGTCATCGGCCTGATGAGGCGCGGGCCAGGCGGGATGGGCGATCAACAGGCCCGCAGCCGCCTCGCCGGGCACGCGACCATGCTGATGCTCTGCGGTGAAGAGCTGGCCTGTCGCTTCCCACTGCGCGATGCGATCGGCGTCCAGAGCGCTGTCGGTGGCCAGCAGCAAACAGGCCTGTGGGCGCGGATCACGCGACCATTGCAGCCACAACTGGGTCAGCTCGCGCCACAGGGCGTCGGGCTCTGTCAGGGGCTCATGCACCCAACGGATGCCCTGGGCCTGCTGGGCTTGCGCCCAGTCCAGCACCCCGGCGGCGCGCTCGCGCACCCACTGCACGGCCTGTTCACGCTCGGCCGGACGCCAGGCCGCCGGCAGCAGCAGCCGCACCGTGAGCACGGGGGCACGATCGGCCTGCTGCCGCACCATGGCCGGCGTGACGGGCCTGGCCACACCCGACAGGTGGTTGCGGGCGCCCACCGTATCGCCATCATTGGAGGCACTCAGGGCATGGGGCCCCGCATCATCCCAAGCCTGCGCCGGCGCCAGCCGCAAGCGCTCCTGCAGGGCATCGACCAGTTGAGCAATGACGGGCTCCAGACGCAGCAACGCCCGCCGTGCGGCGAGCGACCAGGGTTGACCATCGGACAGCGCTGGCCACGCAGGGTCGTCATCCGCCAGCAGTTCAGGTGGCAGGTCCTGGCTGTGGTCCGACACAGCGCCTCGCGCGCTGAAGATCGGCAAGCCCTGGCTGTCGGTCAGCTCCGGATCCAGGCCAGGGGCTGATGGCCCCTCGATCAGCTTGCTCAGCACATCGCCCGCGTCGGGGCCCAGGGGGGTGTTGAGCGCCTCGGCCACCAACCACGCGGTGGGCACCGGGGCCTCGTCGGCATGAGCCGTCGCTGACGCACTGGCGCTGTCAACAGCCACACCGGCGGTGGACGACGCTTGAGCCGAGGCCCGCATGCGCGGCACGGCCCACAAGGCAAACAGCAGTACGCCCACCAGCACCACGGGCAGCACCAGCAGTTGCAGCACGATGTCGGCCATCTGCACATCGCGGCCGGTGTTGTGCCATTGCCAAAGGCTGACCAGCCAGACGAGGCCACCCACCAGCAGCAGCAGCAAGCCGGTGCTTTTGAGGAGCTTGCTCATGCCTCGACCGTCCTCAACCTCAGGGCGCCTTGTCGCTCAAGCACCTCATGCCGCCGTGGACACGGACTGGGTGGCCAGCAAGGTGGCACCGCACGCACACTTGTCGCCATGGCGTGCTGCGGGCTTGCCGTCGATGATCATGGTGGGGTCGCCGCTGACGATGACGGTGGTGCCGCCGTGCCCCTTCTTCGGGCAGGTGACCTTGTCGCCCACCCGCGCAATGCGGCGGCCGTGGGTGTCGGTTGTGCCCGACGCCTCGATAACCTTGCCACCATGGCTGGTGGCGTCCCCCAGGACGATGAATGGTCGGCCCATGATGCGCTCCCTGCTGTTGTCGACGTCACCACCCAAGGGCGGTGCGGGGCGCAGTCTAAAGGTTCAACAGCGCAACGCGTCCCCCCCTCAGGGGGTGTTGGTGTTACCGCTTGTGTCAGGAGCGCTCAAGTCGTTACCAAGCGCCTGAGAACGCCGTGCCGCCCGCATGGCGGCGCGGACCTCGTCGGTGCGCCATTCAACGTGACCCAGGTCGCGCATCTTCCAGCGCCCACCCCAGGTGAGGCCATGCGCCTCGGCCACTTCGCCCAGCAGGTTGTAGCCGCGCATGGCCCAGGGGTCACGCTCCGAGATCACCACCCGCCCCTGGCGCCAGAAGGCCACATCGGCCGCCATGCCGTACTGGTGGTAGCTCTGCCAGGCGCCCACCATGGTGACGTGCTGCCCTTGCGCCGCCAGCAGGGCCTGGCGCTCGGGGCTGCGATAGCCTTCCAGCAGCACCATGTCATAGCCGTGTTCATCGCGCATGACCTTGAACACGCGCAGCAGCCGCTGCACAAAGTCAGGCTGCATCTGGTCCCAGCGGCGATCGGCGCTGGCGGTCATGGGCCGCTCCACCTCCACCTCGGCGGTGGTGAAGACCTCGGGCGGCAGCGGCGCTGGTGGCACCAGGCGTTCGCCCGCCAACAACTGCGACAGACGTGAATCAACAGGCTGAACGTAGTCGTCAAAGCCCTCCAGCGTGGGCCCCTGCCAGCGTGCCCAGGCCAAGGTCAACAACATTGGCACCGACAACAGCACCGCGGCCCAGGCGAGCAGCCTGAGTCCATGGCCCATGCCTGAGGTGGGCGCATGGGGCTGAGCGCCGATCGGGCCCTCATGGCGCCAGGCACGCCAGCGCTGCACGCCACGATGCCACCACCAGGCGGGGTCAGGCCAGCCCAGACGCCAGCGCCGAGCGGCATGTCGCCTGATGGTCCCCAGGCTCTGCGGGAAGACGAGCATGGCCAGCACGGCGCACCCCGCCACGAAATACAACAACACCCACCCTGCTTGCATGGTTCCTGTAACCAAAGTTTGCGAAACGCTCGTCGACGACTGGCGTATTCGGGCCTGCTTCGTAGAATGGCAGACTCTTTTTCATCTTAAACCGAGGACTCTTCGTGAGTGCATCGAAAGGCGCACCGAGCGGTCGCCCCGATTCCAGCAAAGCGCGTGCGCGCCGGCCCTCTCTGGACCGGCCCAGCCTGTTTGCGGGCATGGAAGGCGATGTCACCGACATCGAGCCCGAACGCATCCGCATCCTGTCGTCACTGGAGCCGCGCCCCGCTGTAGCGCCGCGCCGCCGCAAGTCGTCGCGCGCGGCCACATCGCGTTGGTGGTCGCATGTGCTGCTGGGCTTGATGGGCATGGGCCTGTTCACCGTGGCGCTGGCGGCGTTCCTCATCATCAGGTCGTCGGCCGAGCCAGACCTGTCGGTGGGTGGTCAATGCCCCCCCCCCGATAGCGCCTTGATCAACCCGGATGCCACCCTGGCAGCCAACCCACCCGCTGCAGGCGCCTTGAGCGCCGAAGTGGCCGAAGCCGAGACCTTCGGACTCTTGCATGCGTCGGCCCCGGAGGCCGCCACCGACGCGTCTGGCTGGCAGGATGTGGTGCCCACCGATCGAGCCGGATCCAGCGTGGCGCCTGACGATGCGGCCGGCAGTGCCCGCATCGAGACGCTGGAGGCCACCGCTCCATCGGTGGCAGACTCGGCCCCCACGCCCCTGCCTAAGGCGGCCAGCCCGGGGGCTACCACCCAGACGCCATCCCCGGCCAGCTCGTCTGCTGGGCTGACCAGCCCCGCCAAGACCGCCAGCTCCAGCGGCCCGAATACCGCCACCGCAGCAGCCCGGTCGACAGCACCCCAGGCTGCCACGGCTCGGCCGACACAGCGCCCATCCAGCACCGCGAACGCCAGCAACCTGACGCCGGCCGAGCGCCAGACCGCCAGTGCCTCCAGCGCCGACGTCAGCCTGCTGGAGGCCGTCTTCCCCAAGCACGACCCGCGCACCGCCAGCAAGGCAGACCTGTTCAAGGCCTGTCAGGGCATGAGTGGCGCCGAATCGGCCATCTGCCGCGCACGCATCTGCGTGCAGCACCCAGGCGTTCCTGCCTGTCAATGACCGCCAGCTGCCTCGGCTGAGGCCCCAGGGCTTGGCCTCGTCACCGGGCCCACAGGCTCTAAGCTGTCGGCATGCAAGGCTTTGCACAGCTGTTTCTGAACCTGGATGCCAGCACCTCCACCCGCCACAAGGTGGAGGCGCTGCAGCGCTACTGGCGCGAGGCGCCCCCCGCTGACGCGGCCTGGGCGGTGTACTTTCTGGCCGGTGGCCGACCACGCCGGGGCCTCAGCACCACGGCCTTACGCCAATGGGCCGCGCAAGCCGCAGGTGTGGATGAGTGGCTGTTCGAAGCCTCGTATGCGGTGGTGGGAGATCTGGCCGAAACCATGGCGCACCTGCTGCCCCATGGCCACACGCGGGACGACACACCGTTGCACCGCTGGATGACCGAGCGGCTGCTGCCCTGGCGCGAGCGTCCGCTGGACGAACAACTGAGCCAGCTCAGCACCTGGGTGCAGGCCCTGACACCCACCGAGCGTTTTGTGCTGTTCAAGCTGATCGGCGGTGGGTGGCGCGTGGGCGTGAGCCGCCAACTGGTGATCCGCTCGCTGGCCGAACACGCCGGCCTGCCCGCACCGGTGGTGGCCCAGCGCATGATGGGCTACACCGATGCCCAGCATCAACCCACTGCGCACGACTTCGAACAACTGGTGAGCCCGGAGCCATCCACCGCCCAAGGTCTGCAGCCTTACCCCTTCTTTCTGGCGCACCCGCTGGACGGCCTGCCCGACAACCCGGTTAACGACTGGATGGCCGAGTGGAAGTTCGACGGCATCCGCGCTCAGATCGTGCGCCGTCAGGGCAACACCGGTCTGTGGTCACGCGGTGAGGAGCTGCTCAACGAAGCCTTTCCTGACCTGCTGGAACGCTGCCAGCATTGGCCTGACGGCACCGTGCTGGACGGCGAGATCGTGGTGCGCGACGACCTGCCCCCTTCGCCGCAAGGCACGATGCCTCTCTTGCCCTGGAACTGGCGTCCCGCCCCCTTTGCTCGCCTGCAGACGCGCATCCGGCGCAAACAGGTCACCCGCGCGGTGCTGCGCGAGCACCCCGTGGAGTTCGTGCCGTATGACCTCCTGGAGTGGCAGGGGCAGGATCTGCGCAGGCAACCCCAATCCGCACGCCGCACGATGCTGGAGCACCTGGCGCCCACACTGGGCCTGACACCCTCGCCCCTGGTGCCTGCCGACGATTGGCCCGATTGGCAGGCGCAGCGCCTGCGCGCCCGCGACGCCGGGCTGGAAGGCCTGATGCTGAAGCACCGTGACGCCCGCTATGGCACCGGCCGCACCCGCAGCGATGGCGTGTGGCTGAAGTGGAAGCTGGACCCCATGACCGTGGATGCCGTGCTGGTCTATGCCCAGGCTGGGCATGGTCGCCGCGCCAACCTGTACACCGACTACACCCTGGCCGTGTGGAACCGCCCACCCGTTGACGAAGCCGAGGTGCAGGCCGTGCTGGACGCGATCGCAGCGCGGCAGCCACCCAGCCCCGGTGGCCTGCAACTGGTGACGTTTGCCAAGGCCTACAGCGGCTTGACCGACGAGGAACTGCGGGCCGTGGACAAGGTCATCCGCCAGACCACGGTAGAGCGTTACGGCCCGGTGCGCAGCCTGCGGCCCAGCCTGGTGTTCGAATTGGGGTTTGAGGGCATCGGCCCCAGCCCTCGGCACAAAAGCGGGGTGGCCGTGCGCTTTCCGCGCATCCTGCGCTGGCGCACGGACAAACGGCTGCAAGACGCAGACACCATGACCACATTGCAGCGTCTGGCGCAGCAGTGACACACCAAGCGTCACCACTTTGCCGCCAAAATCAGCGTCATCATGGCGTCACCCCTGTTTCAGACGCGGAATCGAGCAAAGGACTTGCACAAGGTCTGTTCAAGACGGCTACCATGCTGTCGAAGGTGACTGATGAGTCACTTTTGAAATCTCCCGCCACCATCCTTGCGGATCGGCGGTGCCCACACTACCCTTTGGACAAACCATGACCACGCCCACGCTGAGAGCCGTCACCATGCCAATTGCGTCCACCCCGTCGGCCGAGGCCGCTCCCATGGATGAGGGCACGCCCGTGTCCGTCAAGATCCGCGAGCGCATCAAGGCTGCTCAGCGGCGCTTTCACGCCAACGACAACATTGCCGAGTTCATCGAGCCCGGTGAACTGGAAACCCTGCTGGACGAAGTGGCCGGCAAGCTGGGTGGCGTGCTCGAAAGCCTGGTCATCGACACCGAGAGCGACCACAACACGCAGGACACGGCCCGCCGCGTGGCCAAGATGTACCTGCATGAGATCTTCAAGGGCCGCTACCACGCCGCGCCGGCGGTCACCGAGTTTCCCAACGTCGAGCGCCTCAACGAACTGATGATCGTGGGGCCCATCACGGTGCGCAGCGCCTGCTCGCATCACCTGTGCCCCATCATCGGCAAGGTGTGGATCGGCATCATGCCCAACGAGCACTCCAACCTGATTGGCCTGTCGAAGTACGCCCGCCTGATCGACTGGATCATGAGCCGGCCGCAGATTCAGGAAGAAGCCGTCACCCAGGTGGCGGAGCTGCTGCAATCGCGCATGAACCCGGACGGCCTGGCCGTGGTCATGGAAGCCGATCACTTCTGCATGCACTGGCGCGGCGTGAAAGACATGGATTCGAAGATGATCAACAGCGTGATGCGGGGCTCGTTCCTGAAGGACGCCAACCTGCGGCGGGAGTTCCTCTCCCTCGTCAACAACCGCAAGGGATGAAGAACCATGCTTGTACGACTGCTGTATGCCAGCCGTGCCTCGGCTCCACTCAGCCCCGAGGTGATCGACAGCATCCTGGTGGCCTCGCGGCGCAACAACCCGGCGCGAGGCATCACGGGCCTGCTGTGCCACAGCGGCGACATCTTCATGCAGGTGCTGGAAGGTGGCCGCCAGGCCGTGAATGAGCTGTACACCCACATCAGCCGTGACACCCGTCATGGCGAGATCGTGCTGCTGCAGTACGACGAAATCACCGAGCGGCGCTTCGCTGGCTGGACCATGGGGCAGGTCAATCTGGCCCGGGTCAATCCGTCCATCCTGCTCAAGTACTCCGAACGGCCGGTGCTGGACCCCTATGCCGTGCCCGGCAAGGTGTCCATGGCCATGCTGGAAGAGTTGATCGCCACGGCCTCCATCATCAGCCGCCCGGCCTGATGCGTGGCTGAAGCGGCGCTGTCGACTGACTCCCCTGCCCCATGCCTTTGCCTACCGCCCTGATGGGGCTGGACTTCAGCTGCGCGCCCAGCAAGCGCAAGCCCCTGACCTTGGCCGTGGGCCGACGCGACGGATCGGTGCTGCGGCTGGACCGCCTGGACACCATCCAGACGCTCGACGCCTGGGCTGAGCAACTGAGCAGCCCGGGCGAGGGCTTCGTGATGGGCTGCGACTTTCCGTTTGGGCTGCCACGCGCTTTTGTCGAGGCCTTGAAGCAGCATGGCCCCGGCGAGTTGCCACAGACCCTGAGCCAGCCGCTGACCGCTGAGGTGCCCAGTGAGGCCGCCCGGCTGATACGCGCCCTGCACCAGCACTGTAGCGACCGCTCAGGGTTTCAGCGCCTGGTCGATGGCTGGGGACAGAGTTGGCACACCGAGGGGCCCGGTGCCCCCGTGGCGGGGCGCAAACTGTTGCACCGCCGCACCGATGGCGCCATGCCCGGCGTGTCCAGCACCAGCCCGCTGCAGACCCACTATGTGCCCGTGGGCAAGATGTACTTCGAAGGCCTGCACCGACTGATCGAGGCCGACATCACCCTGCCCGGCCTGCACCCCGGACGGCCTGATGCCGTTGCCCTGGAGGCTTACCCAGGCCTGCTGGCCCACGAGGTGCTGGGCCGGCGCAGCTACAAGACCGATGCGGCCGCCAACACCGAGGCGCAGCAGACCCGCCTGATCGCCCGCATGGACCTGGTGGACGCGCTGGAGCAAGGACGCACCCGCTTGGGCCTGCGCCTGAAGCTGAGCCCCGCCCAGCGCGACCACCTGGTGGCCGACCCCATGGGCGATCGGCTGGACGCCGTGCTGTGCCTGCTGCAAGTCGCCTGGGCCCACCAACAGGCTGAGGCCGGCTCGCCCTGCTGGGGCCTGCCCGCCGAGGTGGACCCGGTCGAAGGGTGGATACTCTCGGCATGAACGATTTGCCCGATTCCCTGAAAGACGGCCTGAGCACCGTGCTCGGCCAGCCTGCCCTGACCATCACCGCCCATGACGGCTCACGCGCGACCGTGCTCCTGCACGGCGGCCACCTGGTGTCGTGGATCCCGGCGGGTGCCGATGAACAGTTGTACCTGTCGCCACGCGCTGTGGCCGGCCCTGGCCAGGCCGTGCGCGGCGGTGTGCCGGTGATCTTTCCCCAGTTCGAACAGCTGGGCCCCGACAGCAGCCTGCCCCGCCATGGCCTGGCGCGAACCCGCGTCTGGCAGGTGGACAGCCACCATACCCGCCGTGACCACACCCAGCTCACACTGGTGCTGAACGACGATGCCGACACCCGCGCCCTGTGGCCCCATGGCTTCCGCCTGGAGCTGACCGTGTCGGTGGGCGGCCCCCGACTGGACCTGGAGCTGTATGCCGAAAACACCGGCGAGACGGCCTGGGACTTTGCCGCTGCCTTGCACACCTACCTGGCCGTGTCCGACATGACGCAGGTGCGACTGGAGGGTCTGCAAGGCTGTCGCTATCAGGACCGCGTGCTGGGCGGCATGACGCTGGAAGACCACCCGGAGAAGCGCTTCCACGGCGAGATGGACCGCATTTACCACCGCGTGGACGACCTGCTGCTGCGCGACGGCCCGCGCCGACTCAGCCTGCGCAGCCAGGGCTTTGAAGACGCTGTGGTGTGGAACCCGGGGCCTGAGAAATGCGCTGCGCTGAAGGACATGCCGCCGGATGGCTGGCAACAGATGCTGTGTGTGGAGCCCGCGCGCATCCAGTCGCCCGTGACGCTGCAACCTGGCGAAAGCTGGGCCGGCCTGCACACCCTGGCCTTGGTGGGCGCCGACTGACGCCCTGGGGCCGGCGCTCATGGGCGCCGCCCTGATTCAGAGCAGTTGGCGGATGTCGGACACCAGATCGTCCACCGGCATGCCGTAGCGCACAAACAGGCGCACCTGGCCGCTGGGGTCGAACACAAAGGCTCCAGCCGTGTGGTCGATGGTGTAGTTGCCGTTCTGGGTGGGCACCTTCTGGTAGAACACCTTGAACTCTTTGGCGGCGGCCTTGATCTCGTCGGGCGTGCCGGTCAGGCCGACAAAGCTCGGGTCCATCGAACCCAGGTAGCCCTTGAGCAGCTCAGGCGTGTCGCGTTCCGGGTCGACCGTCACGAACACGCCTTGCACCTTCTCACCATCGGGCCCCAGGCGGCGGCGTACCTCGGCCAGCTCGGCCATGGTGGTGGGGCAGACATCGGGGCACTGCGTGAAGCCAAAGAACAGGAACACCACCTTGCCCTTGAACTCGGCCAGGCTGCGCACTTGCCCATTGAAGTCCTTCAACTGAAGGCCCTTGGCGTAGCTGGCGCCTGTGATATCCACGCCCTTGAAGCTGCCGCCAGACGAGGCACCGCCGGTACCAGGCGCGTCACAGCCCGATAACCAGGGCAGCATGGAAGCGGCCACCACAGCGGTGGCCCCGGCAAGCACGGCTCGCCGAGAAACAAATTGGGTCATGATGAAAGGGCTCAGATCGTCCAGTAGTGGTCGACCAGCAAGGCCGCGAACATCAGCATCAGGTAGATGATGGAGAAACGGAAGGTCTTGCGGGCCAGTTCGTCACTGTAACGCCGCCACAGCGCCACCGCATAGCCCAGGAACATCGCGCCCAGCACCAGGGCCGAAGCCAGGTAGATCCAGCCGCTCATGCCATAGATGAACGGCAGCACCGTGCCCGCCACCAGGATCACGGTGTACAGCAGCACGTGAAGGCGCGTGAAGGCATTGCCGTGGGTGACCGGCAGCATGGGCAGGCCCGCGCGGGCGTAGTCATCGACACGGTACAGGGCCAGAGCCCAGAAGTGCGGCGGCGTCCACAAAAAGATGATCAGGCACAGCAGCATGGCCTCGGGCTCGACGGCACCGCGCATGGCCGCCCAGCCCAGCACCGGCGGCATGGCGCCCGAGGCGCCGCCGATGACGATGTTCTGCGGTGTCATGGGCTTGAGCAACACCGTGTAGACGATGGCATAGCCCACGAAGGTGGCCAACGTGAGCCACATGGTCAGCCAGTTCACCCACACAGCCAGGATGACCATGCCCGCCCCGCACAGCACCGCGCTGAACAGCAAGGCCTGCGAACGCGACAACGCGCCCCGGGCCGTGGGCCGCCAGGCGGTGCGCTTCATGCGGGCGTCGATGTGTTGCTCGACCAGGCAGTTGAAGGCCGCGGCGGCTGCGGCCACCAGCCAGATGCCCACACAGGCCGCCAGGGCCGTGAGGGCCTGCTGCGCATCGGGCAGGCCCGGCACGGCCAGCATCATGCCGATGACCGCGCAGAACACGATCAGCTGCACCACGCGGGGCTTGGTCAGGGCGTAATACTGGCGCCAGGGCGACAGCGTGGCCGACGCGGAGGTGGCCGACACGCTCAGGGCATCGGCAGGTTCAGGGGCGGTGACCGCAGTGTCAGACATGGGCTTCAAGCACACGCACAGTAAGGCATGGTCACACTATGCGCCACAACGGGCCTCAAGCAGTACGGTGAAGTCCCTGAGTGACGGGGCGGCTGCTCTGGGGCGCCGTGGCCATCTGGGGCACCGCCACCGGCACCACCAGCAGCCGCACCAGCCACCACACCAGCAGGGCGGCGCCCATCGTGTGCAACAGGGCCGCCAGCAAGGGCCAGCCCAGCACCACATTGCTCAGGCCGGTCAGCACCTGCACCACCGTCATGGCCAGCAGCACCTGGGCTTCGCGGCGCCATGGGGTCGAGGCCATCGGTGTGGCCGCCCCGGCAGGCCGCCAACGCCACAGGCGCCAGGCGTAGGCCAGCAAGGCGCCCACCACCACCAGCGCCATCAAGCGGTGGGCCATGTGGATGGCCGTGAGCGCAGCCGCCGAGATGGCTTCGCCGTGACCGTCCTGCCCCAAGGGGCGCCAGAGGCGGAAGCCCGACACAAAATCCATCTCGGGCCACCAGCGGCCCTGACAAGTGGGCACGTCCATGCAGGCCAGCACGGCGTAGTTGGTGCTCACCCAGCCACCCAGCGCCACCTGCAGCCCCAGCAAGGCCAGCACCACCCAGCCCCAGCGGCGCAGCCCGGCACCTTGCCAGGCGCGCCACACCCCCTCTTGCGCGGCGTGGTGGGCTCGCTGAGGGCGGTAGCCTTCCAGCACCCGGGCCTGGGCCGTCAACAGGCCCACGCCCAGCAGCGCCCCCAGCAGGTGGATGGTCACGATCAGCGGCTGCAGTTTCATGGTGACCGTCAGTGCGCCAAAGGCGCCCTGCACGCACACCCACACGAAAGTGATGGTGGCCCACCAGGGCGACAAGCCCCCTTGGGTGCGGCGATGGCGCCAGGCCATCGCCATCAGCAAGGTGATCAGCCCCCCCACGCCCGAGGCCAGGTAGCGGTGCACCATCTCGATCCAGGCCTTGCCCGGCGACACGGGGCCATGCGGCGCGGCCTCGTGCGCAGCACGGATGTCCGCACTTGCACCCCAGGGGCTGGCCTCGCCATAACAACCTGGCCAGTCGGGGCAGCCCAGACCGGAGTCGGTCAGGCGGGTGAAGGCCCCAAAGGCCACCAGATCCAGGGTCAGGAACAGGGTGGCGGCCGTCAGCACGCGCTGCCAGGCTGGCCAACCATGCACGCCATCCCGGCGGGCCTTCCACACCACCACGGTCAAGGGCAGCACGGCCAGCACCGTGCCCAGTGCCAGCAACTCCAGCACCGGGGCCAGGTCGATCAACTCGGCGGTGGTCATGGCCGTCCAGCCTGATCCCACGATTCCGCCGCCTTCAGCAGCTTGGCGAGGTCTTTGTGGATGCGCTTGACCTCGCCATCCACCGGCCAGCGCATCATCCATTCACCGTGCGGGTCGACCAGGTAGAAGCCGCTGGCCAACGCACCACCGGCAGGGGCTTTCAGCCAGTCCTGCAGCACCGCGTCAGAGGCTCGCAACACCCACGCACCCTCCATGGCGGGCAAGAGGGCCTCGCGCACCGCACCACCATCAGGCACCAGCCAGACGCGATCCAGGCGGTCTTTGTCACGCCCCAGCATCTCGCGCAATTGACGTTGCAGGTACAGCGCCTGCTCGCACGCAGCATCGCAAGCGGCGGGCTGCACGGTGATCAACAACCACTGCCCCTTCAACTCGGACGACTGCACCGCTTGGCCATCCATCCGCGTCAGGCCCAAGTTGGCGGGCACGGGCTGGGTGGGCAAGATCAACTCACCGTAGTTGGTGCGGCCCTGCGGCTTGATCACATAGTACGTGAGGTACGACGCCACCACCGGCGCGGCACAAGCCAGCAACACCAGCAGCATCTGCCAGCGCCCGCGTCGGGTGCGCTTCTCGGCGGCCTGGGCGTCAGGCAGGCTGTGAACGCTCATCTGAAGAAGGGTGTCAGGACTGCTGGACATCGCGTTGTTGTGCGGCTCGTGCCCGGGCGGGGCGGATGATCTGGAGCCAGATGGTCAGGCCGGCCAGCAAGGCCGACAAGGCAAACCACTGGGCAGCATAGCCGTGGTGCTTGTCCACCCCGTCATCAGGGGCAGGCCAGTCGCGGCGCAACGGGTCGCCCGAAGTGGCATCGCCCTCGGTCTGCACCATCACGCCCGGTCTGGCCGCTTGCCCCAACCATGCTGCCCAGAAGGGCTCAGCCGCATTCTGGCGGATGGGGGTGGTTTCACCACCCTGGGGCATGCCCTCATCCCCCAATTCGTACACACGCGACAGCACCGGTTCAAAGCGGCCCACCACCTCGACCGGCCCGTCAGGCTGGGGCCACTGGGGCACCTGGGTGCGGTCACTGGCATGGCGGGGCAGCCAGCCGCGCTGCACGAGGATGACCCGATCGGCACAGGCCGCAGGCGCCTGCACCCGCAGGGGCGTGACCAGGATGAAGCCGGTCTGGCCGCCCATGGGGCGGTTGTCCAGCAACACCGACCGCTCATGCCACCACTGGCCTTCCAGGCGCACCGGCTGCTGCGCGGGCAAGGCCGAGGCCTCACCCTCGCAAGGCCAGTCGGCTGCTTGCCAAGGAGTCTGCGCGGCGCGCTGATCGCGCTCGGCCTGGCGGGCCAACTTCTCATCCGCCCGGCCCATTTGCCACAGGCCCAGCCCGGCGGTCAGGCTGATGCCCAACGCGGCCGATAACCAGATCACCATGCGGGCGACGAACAAGGCCTTGCGCTCACGGCGGCGGGCATCGGCTGACGCCGAATCGAGTGGGGGTACTGGGGTCATCGCTGATCGGTACAAAACGGGGCGGCACCATAATCCAACGGTATGAAGATCATCATCGCAGGCGCCCTGGTCGCCATCATTCTCGCACTGGCCTTTGCAGGCCGCGCCATGTTGCGCGATGGCCGTGATGGCCAGCCCAAAAGCAACCGCATGGTGCGCGCCCTGGCCCTGCGGGTGGCCCTGTCCATCGCGCTGTTTGTCTTCATCCTGGTGGCGCATCAGTTGGGCTGGATCCAGCCCACCGGCATCCCGATTCAACCCTGAAAACACACAACCCGGCCAAGGCCGGGTTGTCGTGCATCTGCGCGCCGCAGCAGCAAATCTACCCCAAAGGGCCCTCAGGCCCCGGGCTCACATCCAGTACACCACGATGTACAGGCCCAGCCAGACCACGTCCACGAAGTGCCAGTACCAGGCGGCACCTTCCAGACCGAAGTGACGCTCGGGCGTGAAGTGGCCCTTATGCAGGCGCAGGGTGATGAACAGCAGCATCAGCATGCCCACAAACACGTGCATGCCATGGAAGCCCGTCAGCATGAAGAAGGTGGAGCCATAGATGCCCGAGCTGAGCTTGAGGTTCAAGTCCACGTACGCGTGGTAGTACTCGTAGCCTTGAACACCCAGGAACACCATGCCCAGGATGACCGTGGCCCACATGAAGGTGATGCAGCGGCTGCGCAGGTTCTCGCGCAGGGCATGGTGCGCGATGGTCAGCGTGACCCCCGACAACAGCAGCAAGGCCGTGTTGATGGTGGGAAGGGGCCAGGGGCCCATGGTCTTGAAGGGCTCGACAGTGCCGGCCGGTGAGGCGGTGGCGCCCGCTTGCATCGAAGGCCAGATGGCCTTGAAGTCGGGCCACAAGAGCGCGTTCTCGAAGTTGCCCAGCGCCGGGACTGAATGCACCCGGGCCCAGTACAGCGCGCCGAAGAAGGACGCAAAGAACATCACCTCGGAGAAGATGAACCAGGCCATGCTCCAGCGGTAGGAGACGTCGATGCGGTCGCTGTACAGCCCGCTTTCACTTTCGTGGATGGCATCACCAAACCACTGTTTGAGCACCCACAACCACCACAACAGACCGAACGCCACGGCATACGGGCCCCAGCTTGTCCCATTGACCCATTGGCCCGCCCCGAGGATGACGAAGAACAGCCCGAACGAGGCCATGACCGGGTGCCGTGAAGGCCCCGGCACGTAGTAGTAAGGGGTGCCACCCTTGTGAACCGTTGCAGACATCTCGTGTTCTCCTCGATTCCGGCCCAGAGGGCTCACAAACTCACGCCACTGGACACCACCCAGCGCACCAGCGCCAGCAGTCCCAGCACAAACAGCACACCGGCCAACAGGCCCACGATCACCACGTGCAGCGGATTGATCCGCTGCACATCCTGCGCGTGATCGCTGGACTTGCGAACCCCGAAAAACGACCAGGCCACCGCCTTGGCGGTCTGCAGAAACGAGCCCTCTCGGGCCACCGCCTCTCGCAGATCCTGACCCGCCGGGGTCAGGTGGTGAGCAGGGTCTTGGTCAGTAGGTTCATCCGGCATGCACAGACAACTTCACACGGCGCTCAGGTGCGCCCAGACGGGGCAGGCGGCGTCTTGCCGCCCACTTCAAAGAACGTATACGACAAGGTGATCGTGGTCACGTCTTTGGGAAGACGGGGATCGACCACGAAGACCACGGGCCAGGCACGGCTCTCGCCAGGCTTCAGCGTGTATTCGTTGAAGCAAAAACACTCCAGCTTGTTGAAATGCGCCGTGGCCTGCTTGGGCGCATAGCTGGGGATGGCCTGCGCGGCCATGGTGCGGTCCTGCATGTTGCGGAACTCGTACATCACCGTGACCATCTCGCCCGGATGGGCGGTGACCGAACGCAGCGCCGGCTTGAAATCCCAGGGGCCGCGCGCGTTGGCATCGAACTCGATGGTGATGGTGCGCGAGGTGTCCACCTGCGTGTTGGCCTGTACCTTGCTGACCATGCCCGGCACCTTCTGCTCGGACAGCGACAGCACATTGATGCCCAGCGCCGCACAGATGTGCACGTACAGCGGCACCATTGCATAACCAAAACCGAACATCACGGCCGTGATGACGAGCAGCTTGAACACCATGTTGGCATTGGCGCGCTGCAGTCGGGTTTTGAAGGTGCTGGACATGGGGCCCGGACTCAGTTCGAACCAAACAACATCGTCTTGACCACGAAGCCGACAAAGAACGTCAGCGCGATCGAGGCCAAGATCAGGCCCAGGCGCACATTGCTGCGCCGCTGGGCTTGAGGGTCGTTGGGCGTAGCGGGGCTCATGGCACTCATCCGATCACCTTGGTGGCCGTGGCGTCCAGCTTGGGCGGGGTCTCAAAGGTGTGGAACGGGGCAGGCGACGGCACTTCCCACTCCAGACCCTCGGCGCCCTCCCAGGGCTTGGCGGGCGCAGGCTCACCCTTGCCACGCATGGCCGGAATCAGCACACCGAAGATGAAGTACACCTGCGCCAGTCCGAAGGCAAAGGCGCCCACCGAGGCAATGGCGTTGAAGTCAGCAAACTGCATGGGGTAGTCGGCATAACGTCGCGGCATGCCCGCCAGCCCCAGGAAGTGCATGGGGAAGAACGTGATGTTGAAAGCGATCAGCGACCACCAGAAGTGCAGCTTGCCCTTCCATTCCGGCACCATCACGCCGGTCCATTTGGGGCCCCAGAAATAAAAGGCCGCAAACAGGGCAAACAACGAGCCAGCCACCAGCACATAGTGGAAGTGGGCCACCACGTAGTACGTGTCTTGCAGCTGGATGTCGATGGGGGCCACCGAGAGGATCAGGCCCGTGAAACCGCCCATGGTGAACACAAAGATGAAGCCCACGGACCACAGCATCGGGGTCTCGAAGGTCATGGAGCCACGCCACATGGTGGCGATCCAGTTGAACACCTTCACCCCGGTGGGCACCGAGATCAGCATTGTGGCGTACATGAAGAACAGCTGACCCGTCACTGGCATGCCGGTGGCGAACATGTGGTGGGCCCACACAATGAAGCTGAGGATGGCGATCGAGGCCGTGGCGTACACCATGGAGTGGTAGCCGAACAGCTTCTTGCGCGCAAACGCGGGCACGATCTGACTGATGATGCCGAAGGCCGGCAAGATCATGATGTACACCTCGGGGTGGCCGAAGAACCAGAAGATGTGCTGGTACATGACCGGATCACCACCACCGGCCGGGTTGAAGAAGCTGGTGCCGAAGTGGCGGTCGGTCAGCGTCATGGTGATGGCACCGGCCAGCACTGGAATCACGGCGATCAGCAGGTAGGCGGTGATCAGCCACGTCCAGGCGAACATCGGCATCTTCATCAGCGTCATGCCCGGTGCGCGCATGTTCAGGATGGTGACGATGATGTTGATCGAACCCATGATGGACGATGCGCCCAGGATGTGCATGGCAAAGATGCCGGCGTCCATCGAGGGCCCCATCTGCAGGGTCAGGGGCGCATACAGCGTCCAGCCGGCGGCAGGCGCACCACCCGGCATGAAGAACGAACCCACCAGCAGCAGCGCCGCCGGGATCATCAGCCAGAAGCTGAAGTTGTTCATGCGGGCGAAGGCCATGTCAGAGGCCCCGATCTGCAGGGGCAGCATCCAGTTGGCCAGCCCCACGAAGGCCGGCATGATGGCGCCGAACACCATGATGATGCCGTGCATGGTGGTGAGCTGGTTGAACAGCTCGGGGTTCACCACCTGCAAGCCCGGCTGAAACAGCTCGGCGCGGATGCCCAGCGCCAGCACGCCGCCCACCATCAGCATGGTCAGGCTGAACAGCAGGTACAGGGTGCCGATGTCCTTGTGGTTGGTGGCGTACACCCAGCGGCGCCAGCCATGGGGGTGGTCGTGGTGATCATCGTGGCCGTGGGCATGTCCGCCCGGCTCAAGCACTGCGCTCATGGTGAGTCCTTTTCAATCCGGTTGGGGGCGGTGGGCGCTTGGGTCACTTGCGCGCCGCCATCACCTCGGCGGGCTGCACGATCTGGCCCGTCTGGTTCGTCCACTGATTCTTGGTGTACGTGATCACGGCAGCGATCTCGGTGTCTGACAGCTGCTTCCAGGCGGGCATGCCGGCCCCCTGACCGTTGAGCAGCACCATGATCTGCTTCATCTTGTCGGTGTCCAGCACCAGGGCCGAGCCGTCCAGGCGCTTGATGGCACCACCACCCTGGCCGTTGGCCTGGTGGCACACCGCACAGTTGGCCTTGTAGACCTGCTCGCCACGAGCCACCAGAGCGGCCAACTCCCACACTTTGCTGGGGTCATCGGCCTTGGCGGCCATTTCTTTCTGGCGCTCGGCCACCCAGGCCTTGTAATCGTCTTGCGACACCACCTTCACGTGGATGGGCATGTAGGCGTGCTCTTTGCCGCACAACTCGGCGCACTGGCCGTAGAAGTCGCCCGTTTTTTCGGCACGGAACCAGGTGTCGCGCACGAAGCCAGGGATGGCGTCTTGCTTGATGCCGAAGGCCGGCACCATGAACGAGTGAATGACGTCGTTGGCCGTGGTGATGATGCGGATCTTCTGATCCACCGGCACCACCAGCGGCTGGTCCACCTTCAGCAGGTAGTCATCACCTTGGGGCTTGCCCTCGTCCGACATGACGCGCTGGCTCATGTCCAGGGTGGAGATGAAGCCGATGCCCTCACCCTCGCCCTTGATGTAGTCGTAGCCCCACTTCCACTGGTAGCCAGTGACCTTGACGGTGATGTCGGCGTTGGTGGTGTCTTTCTGGGCCACCACCACCTTGGTGGCCGGCAGGGCCATGCCAATGACGATGATGAAGGGGATGACCGTCCAGATGATCTCGACCGTGGTGGACTCGTGGAAATCAGCCGACTTGGCGCCCTTGGACTTGCGGTGGGCCCAGATGGAGTAGAACATCACCCCGAAGACGCCCACGAAGATGGCGCCGCAGATCCACAGCATCATGTAGTGCAGGTCTTGCTGGGCAGCAGCCAGCTTGGTGACTGGGGGATGCAGATCGAGCTGGTTGACGGCCGGCCCACCTGGTAGGTTGCCCACCGACGCGCCTTGCGCATGAGCAGCACCGGCCCAAGCCAGTGCCAGTCCCATGGTGGCGATTCTCAGCCGATCCAGACCCCGTAGACGACTACTGGTTGCGGGAGGCAAAGCGGCCACCGAGGCTGACGCATTGCGGTGTGCGGATTCCTGAGGCATGAATGGGCTCTCGTGAGGTCGATCGAACGCACGCCCCCGCCCGGGGGCTCCTGCCGGCGCTTTACGTTCAGCAATACCGGCCAAGTCATTCTAGGGAGACCATTGAGTTGCCTCAATACGGAATCAGCGCTGACACGCTATGGATTACCCCCGGTTTGACCCTGAATGCAGCAGGAGTGAATCTGCGTCACAACACTGGCGCTCAGGACTTTCCTGATCGGCGCACCATTTGGCGCATGTCGTCCAGGCTGACGCGGGTCTCGGGCGCCAGCGCGGCGCGGGGCACGGGCTTGACCGCATGGGCGTACACCAGCTCCACCGTCAGTCGCAGGCGGCCGTCGGGGCCGGCCAAGCGCTCGCGCAAGGCCTCGAACAAGCGCTGCCGCCACCGAGGGGTGCGGCAGCCGTCGAATCGGCCATGCGCCACGTTGCCCCCCCAGGTACGCAGTTCGGCCACCAGGGCCTCGGGCGTGGCCCAGGTCAGGGTCAGGCGCTCCATGTCCATCACCGGGTCGGCAAAACCGGCCTGCACCAGCTCGTCGCCCAGGTCGTGCATGTCCACAAACTGCACCGTGGGCAGCCCCCAGCCCAGCTCGGCATACACACTGCGCAACTCGCGTGCGGTATCGGGCCCCAGGCCTGAGGCCATCAAGAAGCCATCCACCGCCAGGCAGCGGTGCCACTGCGCCATCAGGCCCGGCAGGTCGGCGCTGGTGTGCAGGCTCATGTTGGCCCACAGCAGATCAACCCCGTCGGGCCCCCAGGGCGGCAGCCCGGCGTCGGCCTGACCAGGCACCCAGACGGGGGCTGACGCAGGCCGATGCCTAGTCCAGCGAGCCACCCAGGCGCCGACGCGGCCCAGTGGGCTGGCTGGCTCATCCGCTGTCGAGGCTCGAGCCAGAACGCTGTGGGGCTCCACCACCCAGCGCTGAGCCTGAGGATAGGCTTGATCAACCAAAGCGCGCCCGGCCCCCAGGTGGGCCGACCAGTCCACCCAACGCCGGGGCGACAGGCGGATGGGCGCCAGCTTGTCGGCCAGTCGGCGGGCCACCTCCTCATGCAACCAGGGCGCAGGCGCCAAGGACAAGCGACGCGCCTGCCGCGCCAGCGCCACGGGGCTGGGCGACTGCGGCATGACGGCAAGATCGGACGGGGCAGCGGGGGATGGGGACATGAGAACACCCCCGAGGGGGCGATGGTGCGGCGGTGGGGGCGCTCAGTATAGTGAGCCAATGCCCATGGCTCACACCTCGGCGGGCAAGCCCCGGGCTGCGGCAGGGGGCTTGTTGGCCCACCTCCGTCCTCCCCCAGAATCCCCCGCCTCGGCCCTAGCCCCCAGCACTCGGCCAGGCGCGGGCTGGCTGGGGCGCCTGTCTCGCTGGCGCCCCGCCGGGCCGTGCCAGCTGTGCGAGCGCTGGAGTGATCACGCCGTGTGTACCCCCTGTGTTCAACGCTGGGCCCAGCCGGTGGCACGTTGCCGACGCTGCGCCATCAGCCTGGAGGGGCTGCCCCACACCGACGGGGTGTGCATGGACTGCGAGGCCCAATCACCCGAGTTTGACCGAGCCCTGGCGGCGCTGGATTACAGCGCGCCGTGGTCCACCCTGCTGGCCCGGCTGAAGTTTCAGGATGCCTGCCACCTGGCCCCGGTGCTGGCGCGACTGTTGGCGCAGGCCTGGCGCGAACGCCCGCAAGCCGCCAGCGTGATCCTGCCCCTGCCGATCTCCACCGAGCGCTTGCGGGAGCGGGGCTACAACCAGAGCGGGTTGGTGGCCCAGGCTTTGGCGCGGCAACTTCAGCTGCCCGTGGCGCATGACGTACTGAAGCGCACCCGCCACACCCAGCGCCTGATGCGGCTGGACCACGATGCACGGCAAGCCGAAATCGTGGGCGCCTTTGCCGTGAACCCGGCGTGGCGCCGCCTGGTGCTGGGGCGCCATGTGGCGGTGGTGGACGACGTGATGACGACGTGCGCCACCATGAACGAGGCGGCCCTCACGCTGCGCGAGGCTGGTGCGCGCTCGGTATCGGCCTGGGTGGTGGCCCGCACGGGGCGCAGCCCCTCATCCCGGCCCAGCCTCACACCGGCGCCGACTTGATCAACCCCAACACCTCGCGAAACGCCGGGTGTTCACAGCCACGCATCCATTCAAACGCCACCATCTCGGGCGCCACCAGGGCAACACCAGCTTGCGTCAGACGCTGCAGGGCCAGGGCCTTGTCGTCCGGACGACGACTGCCACAAGCCTGGGGCACCACGGCCACCTGCACCCCCGCCTGGCGGGCCTCCAGCGCTGTCTGCAGCAGGCACACATGGGTTTCGCAACCGGCCATCACCCACTGCCGAGCCTGCGGCGCCTGCGCCCGCACGGCGGCCACCAGGCCATCGGCCACGGCACTGAAGTGCATCTTGGGCAGGATGTGATCCACCCAGGGCAGCAGTTCAGGCGCATGGCCGCCCAAGGCACGGGGGTTTTGCTCGGTGGCCCACACCGGCACACCCAGCGCGCGGGCCACCTGGGCCAGCCACACCGCCTGACGCACCACCTGTGCGCCCTCGTGGATGGCGGGCATCAGGCGCGCCTGGTAATCCACCAGGATCAGGACCGATTGGTCGCGTTGGAGCAGCATCCGACGATGGTAGCGCGGGCCGGTGCCGCGCAACACGTTACCGCCGCGAATCGACACAGACGGGGCACCTTATTGATCCGGCACGAAGAAGTTTTGTCTCCCCTGCAGCGCTCTGTACATGCGAGGAAAGCCGGGGACTCAAGACAAAACCGTGCTGGAGCAATAGCGCCCTGCGGTAGAACACGCGGTCGTGATTGATGACCGGCAAGAAATCAGAAGGCATGGAGCGCCGTCTCAGCGCTGAAACAGCCCAGTACCGCACGGCAACGGGTGCGACAAGGTTGCTGTGCATCGATGCGGTTGATCACACAAGCCGGCCGATCGGCTCAGTTAAGCCAAATCGACAACCAGCGGCATGTGATCACTGTACTGAAGCCAAAGGTCGGCCCCCCCCCACTTCAGCGCTTCTCGTCGCCCATTCATCAGCCGCAAACACGTAGTCAATGTGATACGGCTTCTGCCGGTTACGCTGCAAGTAGAAGGTTGCACGGGATTCGGTCCCCTGCGGCTCACCATGGTGGTCGTGATACGCGCTACGTAGGCCGCAGCCTGCAAGATCCCGCACAACGTCACTGTGATTCCACCATCGATCCCAGACATCCCAACGGGCATTGCTGTTCAGGTCTCCCACCAGCAACGCCTTCGGGTGCATCAAAACATCGCGGTGGAGCTGAAGAAACTTCCACAACTGCCCGATGTAGCCAAAGGTCGGTGAATTGGCCTGCCGCGTCCACGCAGCCAACAGCGGCAATTCACCATTCAAAAGGCAAGGCAAGAACAACTCGAGAGGCCCCACATCCAGCGCAAGGGGCTGCACCGTGACACCCTGACGAACGAACACCCCAATGCCTTTGTGCTTGGTGGGGCCAACCCATCTACAACGGTCAGCCCATTCAGCGTAAGAGGGGTCTTTGGCGCGAACAGGATCTTCACACTCCTGAATCACCATCACATCAGCATGGAACGACTCCAGCAGGTGCCATTTGCGGCGCAACGCACCACCGCAATTCCACGTCACGATTCGCATGCTGGAACACCGTTCACATTGGGCGAAAACCTCATCCGCGTAGTGTCGTTCAAGTGCGCGGTGCAGGGTTCGAACCTGCGTCCCCAGTTCTCGTTTCCAACCATAGCAACCAGTGGTGCCGGAACCGATCGATGCCACTCAGCAGATGCGACTGTCCTACCTGGCTTGGCCAGCGGAAAAGATTTGCCAGACGCAGTCTGGCAAATCTGCGTCACCGCAGATTTCGCATCGCATCGTCTGGTAACTCGCGCCAGGTGTCGGGCCAACCTAGCACCTGCGCGAACTTGGCCAACTCGGCCAGCACGTCGCGACTGTCAGGCACACTGACACCACCCGGGAGTGCTGCAGCCGCAGCCAATGACAATCAGGTCGTGACGAAATCCCCCCAAATCGAGCGGAAATTACCACGATGGTAAGAATAATCGTACTTTCCGAGTACAGTTCAGATCCACCTGATGGTTCGGGTCGCGTCAAGATTCCCACCAAGGACATGCAACCGCTCTACAGCCTTGAGCGTGTTCAAGACCTTGTGAAGGACGAGCAGCGGCTGTCGCTTTGGACCAGGAAGTGTCAGCAGGACGTCCACAAGCTGTTTGACAGCGACCTGGAGCGTGTTGCGGAGCTGATCCAAGCCTTACGGAAGGACGATTACATCGATTCGGAGTGGTGTGAGAACGGCAAAGGCGCCTGGGCAGCGTGTGATGCGTACCGCATCCGCCGCCTGGAGACCATCCCAGTCACGGGGAAGTCCATGACTGTTGAGTACTTTGTGAAATTTGCTGTGAACAAGACCGGGCGGTTGGTGCTGCTGGTGTCTTGCCACTTATGAGAGGAACGCCTGATGAACACGCAAGAGCTCTGCCCCCTGTGCGGGGAAGGCCATGTGACAGCACATGTCGAACAGGTTGAGAACGAGTACAAGGGAAAGTCGGCCCTGCTGCCACAGCATTTCAAGCAGTGCGACCACTGCGGTTCTGACTTCGCCGGCGCGGCCGAAGCGAAGCTGAACAAACGGGCTTTGATGGCTTGGCGCAAGGAAGTCGATGGGCTGCTGACTGGTGCAGAGATCACTGCGCTGCGCCATCAGTACAACCTCACCCAAGCCCAGGCCGCGCAGCTGTTTGGCGGCGGCCCAGTTGCGTTCAGCAAGTACGAGAACGACGATGTGGCGCAATCCGAAGCCATGGACACGTTGTTGCGCTTGGTGCGTCGCAGCCCGGAAGCGTTCCGTGCGCTGCTGGAAGAGAAGAAGATGACTGTCGAGGCTGAGGCCATTGTGAGCCGACCAACCCTGAAACGGATCGACACCAACCAATACCGGATAGAGCGCCAACGCGAAGAGCAATCTCCGCACTACAACCCCAGAGAGTTCCGTCGATTCAACAGCCCCCAGGAGAAAGAATGGAAGCACTGACCATCAGGCCGAAGCTCTTTTCGTTCAGGGTTGAGGCGTTCAGCAGCGAAAACCGCACGGAAGGCAATGGCTCGCTTTGGAAGCTGGAGCTCAAGCAAGAGATTCAGGTCGGCCTCGCAGCGCCTGTGAACCCAGGAGCCCCCTTCCAAGCCGTGGTGAAGGTTGAACTGCTTGCCGACGCCCACAACGAAAGCGATGCGCAGCAAACAGCATCCTTCAAAGGCGAGTACCTGGCCAAGTTCAACTTCCCCGAGGATACAAGCGAGAGCGCCATCACTGAGCTGCTTGACTTGGAGCCGTACCAATACGTGCTTGTGGCGCAAGCGTTTCCACTGGCCATGACCCACTTCCGCCGGGAACTGCAAGCCACAGGCTTTGACGGCAGACAGTTGCCTCTGGGGATATAAAGCCACCTTGGCGACAGGATCCACGAAGGCAAGGGAGCACTCTCGTCAAACCACTGCTTGAGACATCACTAAGGCACCCCCATCAGCACCAGCCAAAGAAAAAGCCCCTTGAGCGCATACTCAAGGGGCTTGATCTGGTGGGCGGTGCAGGGTTCGAACCTGCGACCCCTGCCGTGTGAAGGCAGTGCTCTACCGCTGAGCTAACCGCCCGAAACTGGTTTCGGGACTGTGGTCCACCAGCTGATGTCTGCATTTTTGCCGCAGCGATCAGCGAAGACCATGACTATACCACGTTTTCCAACTTCCGCCACACCGTCGTGTCGCCGGAGGCCTTGTCGATGTCTTTCAGCGACAACGCCCAGGCTTCAGCCTCTTCCGGGGTGGGGCCCAGCACGGGCAAGGCGTACTGACTGAGGTCGATGCTGGCCACGTCGCTCGCGCCCTGCCCTGCCCCACCACCGTCGGCATCGGCATCGATCAGCAGGGCATCCTGGCCCCGGGTCATGTTGATGTAGACCTCGGCCAGCAACTCGGCGTCCATCAAGGCGCCGTGCAGGGTGCGGTGGGTGTTGTCCACCTCCAGGCGGCGGCACAGCGCGTCCAGCGAGTTGCTTTTGCCCGGGAACATCTCGCGGGCCATGAGCAGACTGTCGATCACGCCGGCCACATGGTCACGGAACTTGCCTTTGCCCAAGCGGGCCAGTTCGGCATCCAGAAAGCCCAGGTCGAACGCGGCGTTGTGGATGATGATCTCGGCACCGCTGCAGTAGGCGAGGATCTCGTCGACCAGCGCGGCAAATACCGGCTTGTCGGCCAGGAACTCATCCGTCAGGCCGTGCACCTTGACAGCGTCCTCGCTGTTGGGCCGCTCGGGGTTGATGTAGAAGTGCAGGTGCCGGCCAGTCAGGCGGCGGTTGACCATCTCCACGCAGCCGATTTCGATGATGCGGTCGCCCGACTCGGGGCTCAGGCCGGTGGTTTCGGTGTCGAGGAAGATCTGGCGTGTCATGCGCGCAGCTTAATGGTTCTCGCGGGCATGGTTGATCGTGTACTTGGGGATCTCGACGGTGAGGTCCTTGCCAGCCACAATGGCCTGGCAACTCAGGCGCGAATTGGCCTCCAGGCCCCAGGCACGGTCCAGCAGGTCTTCTTCGGTCTCTTCAATCTCGTTGAGGCTGTTGAAGCCCTCACGCACGATGACGTGGCAGGTGGTGCAGGCCGCGCTCATGTCACAGGCGTGCTCGATCTCGACACCGTTTTCGAGCAGGGCTTCGCAGATGCTGGTGCCAGGGGCGGCGGTGATGGTCTTGCCCTCTGGGCACAGGGTGGCGTGGGGCAGGATCTTGATGATGGGCATGGTGGGGCTACTCTAATCGCTCAATCCTGACGCTCAGACCTGGTCCACCGAACGGCCAGCCAGGGCGTCGCGGATGCTGCGGTTCATGCGCTCGGCGGCAAAGGCTTCCGTGCCTTCGGCCAGGGCCTTGGTGGCGGCTTCCAGAGCCTCAAGGTCGCCCCGGTCGCAGCGCTGGCCAATCTGGGCCATCAGGGCTTCGATGCGCTGGCGCTCTTCAGCGCTCAGCAGATCGCCATCGGCGTTCAGGGCGGCGCGGGTGGCTTCCAGCAGGCGCTCGGCCTCGACGCGGGCTTCACGCAGGGCGCGGTCTTTCATGTCGGCGGCGGCGGTGGCAAAGCCCTCGCGCAGCATGTGGGCCACCTGATCGTCGCTCAGGCCATAGCTGGGCTTGACCACGACCGAGGCCTGCACACCCGACATCTGCTCCTGCGCCGAGACGCTCAGCAGGCCGTCGGCATCCACCTGGAAGGTGACGCGGATGCGGGCCACACCGGCGGCCATGGGCGGAATGCCCCGCAGCTCGAAGCGAGCCAGTGAGCGGCAGTGCTCGACCTGCTCGCGCTCGCCTTGCACCACGTGCACGGCCAGCGCGATCTGGCCATCTTTGAAGGTGGTGAAGTCTTGTGCACGAGCACAGGGGATGGGCGTATTGCGCGGGATGATGCGCTCGACCAGGCCGCCCATGGTTTCCAGACCCAGCGACAGCGGCAGCACATCCAGCAGCAGCAAGTCGCCTTGGGCGTTGTTGCCCGCCAACTGGTTGGCCTGGATGGCGGCGCCCAGCGCCACCACCTCATCCGGGTTGAGGTCGGTCAACGGGGTCTGGCCAAAGAAGGCCCCCACCGCATCGCGCACGGCGGGCATGCGGGTGGAGCCGCCCACCATGACCACGCCCTTGACCTCGTCGGGCTTGATCTTGGCATCGCGCAGCACGCGCTTGACCGAGCTCAGCGTTTTGTCGATCAGGGGCTTGGCCAGCTCGGCCAGGCGCTCGCGAGTGACGAACACCGACAGCATGCCGCCCGAGAGCTTGCAGCTCAGGTGGGCGCTGCCATCGGTCGAGAGCTTTTCCTTCACAGCGCGGGCGGCCACCAGCACGGCGCGCTTGTCTTGCGGCGTGCTGGCCTGCATGCCAGCCTCGGCCAGTGCGGCCTCGGCCAGCACGTGGTCCACGTCGTCGCCCCCCAGGGCGGAATCACCACCCGTGGCCACCACCTCGAACACGCCTCGGCTGAGTTGCAGCAGCGAGATGTCGAAGGTGCCGCCACCCAGGTCGTACACGGCGTACAGGCCTTCGGCGCCGTTGTCCAAGCCGTAGGCAATGGCGGCGGCCGTGGGCTCGTTGAGCAGGCGCAGCACGTTCAAGCCGGCCATTTGCGCGGCATCTTTGGTGGCCTGGCGCTGGGCGTCGTCAAAGTAGGCCGGCACGGTGATGACCGCACCAAACAGGTCGTCGTTGAAGGTGTCTTCAGCGCGCTGGCGCAGCTTGGCCAGGATCTCGGCCGACACCTCGACCGGCGACTTCACGCCGGCCACGGTCTGCACGCCCACCATGCCAGGCTGATCAACAAACTGATACGGCAGCTTGCCCGCATCGGGCAGATCGGCCAGGCCGCGCCCCATGAAACGCTTGACCGACACGATGGTGTTGAGCGGGTCTTCGGCCTGCAGGGCCAGGGCCTCATGGCCGATCTGACGGCGGGTCTGACCTTGCGCGTCCAGCAGGTAGCGCACGGCGGAAGGCAGGATCACGCGGCCATCGTCGTCGGGCAGGCATTCGGCCACGCCATGGCGAACGGCGGCCACGAGCGAGTGGGTGGTACCCAGGTCGATGCCCACGGCCACACGGCGGTGGTGCGGATCGGGCGTCTGCCCGGGTTCGGAAATTTGCAGCAGGGCCATTCAGACACCATCTTCGTATTGTTCGAGCCGCGCATCCACTTCTTCCAGCAGGCGGTCGATGAACATCAGGGCGCGCACTTCTTGCGCGGCAGCGGCCGCATCGCCCGTCTCATCCAGCAGCTTCGCCAGGCGGGCCAGGCGCTCGCGGCGGGCGGTTTGCACCTCGTCCGACAGGGCCTCCACGTCAGCCTGCCCGGCCGCGTCTTCCAGCGCCTCACGCCACATCATCTGCTGCATGAGGAAGTTACCCGGCATCGCCGTGTTGCTTTCGGACTGCACGGGCGCACCGCCCAATTCGCACAGGTAGGCACCGCGCTTGAGCGGATCTTTCAGGCGCTGGTAGGCCTCGTTCACGCGCACGGCCCATTGCATCGCGACGCGCTGGGCGGCGGCCCCTTCGGCGGCAAAGCGATCGGGGTGCACGCGGGCCTGCAAGGCCTTCCAGGCGCTGTCGAGCTGGGCGCGTTCCAGCGCAAAGCGGCGCGGCAAACCCAGCAGGGAGAAATCGTCAGCGTCGATGTTCATGGTCGGTCAAAGTACGAAACCCCACCAGGGGCGGGGCTTCGGTCAACGCAAGCGGCCAGCCGTGGCGTTCAGGCTCAGACGCGGAAGGATTCTCCGCAGCCGCAACGGTCGCGTTCATTGGGGTTGTTGAACTTGAACCCCTCGTTGAGGCCTTCGCGCACGAAGTCGAGCTGGGTGCCGTCGATGTAGGGCAGGCTCTTGGGATCGACCAGGATCTTGACACCGTGGTGCTCGAAGACCACGTCTTCGGGGGCGATGTCGTCGGCGTATTCGATCTTGTAAGCCAGGCCTGAGCACCCCGTGGTCTTCACGCCCAGGCGCACGCCCACGCCCTTGCCGCGGCGGGCCAGGTAGCGGGCGATGTGACGCGCCGCGGACTCGGACAGCTCGACCTTCATATCTCTGGCGACGACACCCAGGTCGGGCAGTGGCCCGTTACCGGGACCACTGGTGCAAGAGTTGAGCTCAGGCTGCATGCTTGGCCTTGTAATCGTTGACGGCGGCTTTGATTGCATCTTCCGCCAGGATGGAGCAGTGGATCTTGACCGGGGGCAAAGCCAGCTCTTCAGCGATCTGGGTGTTTTTGATGGTCAGGGCCTCGTCCAGTGTCTTGCCACGCACCCATTCGGTCACGAGCGAGCTGGACGCGATGGCCGAACCGCAGCCATAGGTCTTGAAGCGGGCGTCTTCGATGACGCCGGTGCTGGGGTTGACCTTGATCTGTAGCTTCATGACGTCGCCGCAGGCGGGCGCACCCACCATGCCGGTGCCCACGGTGTCGTCGCCCTTTTCGAACGAGCCGACGTTGCGGGGGTTTTCGTAATGGTCGATGACTTTGTCGCTGTATGCCATGTCAGTACTCCAAATTCAATGAGCAGCCCATTGGATGGTGCTCAGGTCGATGCCATCCTTGTACATCTCCCACAGGGGCGACAGTTCGCGCAGCTTGGCCACGCGTTCCTTCAATGTGTTGACCACGAAGTCGACTTCTTCTTCGGTGGTGAAGCGGCCGATCGTCATGCGCAGCGAGCTGTGCGCCAGCTCGTCCGAGCGCCCCAGGGCACGCAGCACGTAGCTGGGCTCCAGGCTGGCCGAGGTGCAGGCCGAGCCCGAGGACACCGCGATGCCCTTGATGCCCATGATCAGCGACTCGCCTTCCACGTAGTTGAACGACACGTTCAGGTTGTGCGGGATGCGGCGCTCCAGATCGCCATTGACGAAGATCTGTTCGATGCCTTGCAGGCCCGCCAGCAGCCGCTGCTGCAGAGCACGCACGCGCTCGTTTTCTGCGTGCATTTCTTCCTTGGCGATGCGGAAGGCCTCGCCCATGCCCACACACTGGTGGGTGGGCAGCGTACCCGAGCGCATGCCGCGCTCATGCCCGCCGCCGTGCATTTGCGCTTCCAGGCGCACGCGGGGCTTGCGGCGCACGTACAGGGCGCCAATGCCCTTGGGGCCGTACGTTTTGTGGGAGGCCAGGCTCATCAGGTCTACCGGCAAGGTGGCCAGGTCGATGTCGATCTTGCCGGTAGCCTGGGCGGCGTCCACATGGAACACGATGCCCTTTTCGCGACACAGGGCACCGATGGCGGGGATGTCCTGGATGACACCGATCTCGTTGTTCACGTACATGACCGAGATCAGGATGGTGTCGGGACGGATGGCTGCCTTCAGGACGTCCATGTCCAGCAAGCCGTTTTCCAGCACGTCGAGGTAGGTGGCCTCAAAGCCTTGACGCTCGAGTTCCCGCACGGTGTCCAGCACGGCCTTGTGCTCGGTCTTGACCGTGATGATGTGCTTGCCGCGGCTCTTGTAGAACTGGGCAGCCCCCTTCAAGGCCAGGTTGTTGGACTCGGTGGCGCCGGACGTCCAGACGATCTCGCGCGGGTCGGCGCCAATCAGGTCTGCCACTTGCTTGCGAGCGTTTTCAACGGCCTCTTCAGCCTCCCAGCCGTAGGCGTGGGTGCGGCTGGCGGGGTTGCCAAAGTGCTCGCGCAACCAGGGAATCATGGCATCGACGACACGGGGGTCGCACGGCGTGGTGGCGCCGTAGTCCATGTAGATGGGGAAGTGCGGGGTCATGTCCATAAAACTGCCTATCGGGGGCCAGGCTCTCAATTATCGGCGCCCCCACCGATCAATGGGGCCGCCCCTTATTGCATTGCGGGTACCCGTCGAGGGGCACCGCAAAATCACTTGCTCATCGCGGCGCCCAGGGCGAACACCGAATTCGGTGCCGTGACCTTGATGGGCTTGACCACCGGTTGCGACGAAATGGCTCGCTTGATGGGCTGCGCTTCGATAGAGATGCCCTTCGAGAGCTGGTCATCCACCAGCTTCTTCAGGCTGATGGAATCCAGGTACTCGATCATCTTGGCGTTCAGGCTCGTCCAGAGGTCGTGCGTCATGCAGCGGCCACCGTCTTCGCCCATGCAGTTCTCTTTGCCGCCACAGCCTGTGGCGTCGATGGGCTCATCCACCGCCACGATGATGTCGGCCACGGTGATGCTGTCGGCCTTGCGGCCCAGGGAGTAACCACCACCCGGTCCACGGGTGCTTTCGACCAGTTCGTGCCGGCGCAGCTTACCAAACAGCTGCTCCAGGTACGAGAGAGAAATCTGCTGACGCTGGCTGATGGCAGCCAGGGCCACCGGCCCGCTGTGTTCACGCAGGGCCAGATCGATCATGGCGGTGACGGCAAACCGTCCCTTGGTGGTCAGACGCATGGCTCACTCCTTTGCTGGACCCGGGACATGCCTGCCTCGCCAGGCTGAAGGGGGGCAGCCAGCACGGCATTTCAAGAAAAGAAAGCGACATTCCCGAGTGATTAAGTCAATTATAGGGAAACCCATGCTTTTGGTCAACTTTGGGTACGGGAGTTCCCTAGATTTGTGACTATGAACTGGATAGGCAGTACCTATTCGGCGTCAACGCCGCGTCATGGAGGACCGTCGCCGGGCGCATCCACGGGCGCCAGACCGCCCGTCGCGCCAGTACCCGCTCAGTTGATCACTGAGCAGACCAACCCTGGGTGCTGCTGAGCCGCTGCCGGAGGTGTTGCACCAAACCCTCGCAGGCGGCCTCCACCAGGTCCAGCACGTACTCAAAGCCCTCGGGGCCGCCGTAGTATGGATCGGGCACCACCTGCGCGCCAGCCAGAGGCGACTGGGGCGGCACAAACTCGGTCAGTCGTCGCAGCTTGCGGCGCAAGCCCGGCTCATCCGGACACTCGGCCTCCAGCAGGGCCAGGTTGTCCCAGTCCATGGCCAGAATCAGGTCGAACTGCTGAAAATCGGCGTCATTGATCTGCCGCGCACGCAGATCCGCCAGTTCATACCCCCGACGGCGCGCGTGGTCTTGAGCCCGCTCGTCCGGTGGGTTGCCCACATGGTAGGCGTGCGTACCGGCTGAATCCAGCCGCACCCACCCCTCCAGGCCCGCCTCTTGAAGCTGACGGCGCAGCACCCCCTCGGCGGTGGGGCTGCGGCAGATATTGCCCATGCAGACCATGAGTACCGCCACTTGGGCGGCCGGAGACGGGGAAGCGTTGTCGGTCATGGCGTGATGCTATGCCAGCACGCCCCTGCCGTGGTGAGGCTTTCGCGGGTCAACGAGGACGCCGACCGGCCTGGATAGGAATGACCTGGTCGTGCACCACCGCGCCAAAAGCCTGCTCTTTCAGGATGGACAACTGATCGCGCAGGCGGGCGGCTTTCTCGAACTCCAGCGCCTTGGCGGCCTCGAGCATCTCTTTTTCGAGCTGCTTGATGCGCTTGCTGAGGTCTCGTTCTGACAGGCCCTCGCTGCCTTCCATGGACTTGGCCAGGGCCTCGGCGGCCTTCAGGTCGTCCTTGGCAGCGTTGGACATCACGCCATCGATCAGCTCCTTCACCTTCTTCAGCACGGTGCGTGGGGTGATGCCGTTGGCCTCGTTGTGCGCAATCTGCTTGGCACGGCGGCGCTCGGTCTCGTCGATGGCCTTGCGCATGGAATCGGTGATCTTGTCGGCGTACAGGATGGCCATGCCGTTCTGGTTGCGCGCCGCGCGGCCAATGGTCTGGATCAAGCTGCGCTCGGCCCGCAGGAAGCCTTCCTTGTCGGCGTCCAGGATGGCCACCAACGACACCTCGGGGATGTCCAGCCCCTCGCGCAGCAGGTTGATGCCCACCAGCACGTCAAAGGTGCCCAGGCGCAGATCGCGCAAGATCTCGACGCGCTCCACGGTGTCGATGTCGGAGTGCAGGTAGCGCACCTTCACGCCGTTGTCCGTCAGGTAGTCGGTGAGCTGCTCGGCCATGCGCTTGGTGAGCGTGGTGATCAGCACGCGCTCGTTTTTCTCCACCCGGATGCGGATCTCTTGCAGCACGTCATCCACCTGGTGCGTGGCCGGCCGCACCTCGACCACCGGGTCCACCAGTCCCGTGGGGCGCACCACCTGCTCGACCACATTCCCCGCATGGGCCTTTTCCCAGTCGCCCGGCGTGGCCGACACGAAAATCACCTGGCGCATCTTGCGTTCGAACTCGTCGAACTTGAGCGGCCGGTTGTCCAGCGCACTGGGCAGGCGGAACCCATACTCGACCAGTGTGGTCTTGCGCGAGCGGTCGCCGTTGTACATGCCGCCCAGCTGGCCGATCATCACGTGGCTCTCATCAAGGAACATCAGTGCATCGGGCGGCAGGTAATCCACCAGCGTGGGCGGCGGGTCGCCCGGGCGGGCGCCCGACAGGTGCCGGGTGTAGTTCTCGATGCCCTTGCAGTGGCCCACCTCCTGCAACATTTCCAGGTCAAAGCGGGTGCGCTGCTCCAGTCGCTGGGCCTCCACCAGTTTGCCCATGCCCACCAGCTCTTTCACACGCTGGTTGAGTTCTTCCTTGATGCTCTCGATGGCCACCAGCACGCGTTCGCGCGGCGTGACGTAGTGGCTGCTGGGGTAGATGGTGAAACGCGGGATCTTCTGGCGGATGCGGCCCGTGAGGGGGTCAAAGAGCTGGATGGAGTCGATCTCGTCGTCGAACAGCTCGATGCGCACGGCCAGCTCGCTGTGTTCGGCTGGGAATACGTCGATGGTGTCGCCCCGCACGCGGAAGGTGCCGCGCCCGAAATCCATGTCATTGCGCTTGTACTGCATGCGGATGAGCTGCGCGATCACATCGCGCTGGCCCAGCTTGTCGCCCACGCGGGCGATCAGCACCATCTGCATGTAGTCCTCGGGCTTGCCGATGCCGTAGATGGCAGACACGGTGGCCACGATGACCACATCACGCCGCTCCAGCAGACTCTTGGTGGCGCTCAGGCGCATCTGCTCGATGGCCTCGTTGATGGCGCTGTCCTTCTCGATGAACAGGTCGCGCTGGGGCACGTAGGCCTCAGGCTGGTAGTAGTCGTAGTAGCTGACGAAGTACTCGACCGCGTTCCTGGGGAAGAACTCGCGGAACTCGGCGTACAGCTGCGCGGCCAGCGTCTTGTTGGGGGCGAACACGATGGCCGGACGTCCCATGCGGGCGATCACATTGGCCATGGTGAAGGTCTTGCCCGAGCCGGTCACGCCCAACAGGGTCTGGTAACTCAGGCCGTCTTTCACCCCTTCGCACAACTGCGCGATGGCCGTGGGCTGGTCGCCCGCCGGGGGATAGGGCTGAAACAGCTCGAACGGCGACTCCGGAAAGCTGACAAATTGCCCCTCCGCCTGGGGCGCGGTCTCAACCGGCGCAAGCCCTTCGGCAGACAAAATGGGGCTGGAGCGTGAAATGGACTCAGACATCCGGACGGCGCTTGGATAGAATAAAGGGTTTGCCCGGTATCGGGCGGGCTCGCCATGAGCGGGCCCTGGAACAATTACAAGCTATTCAGCTTATCCCAACCCACTCCAACCGTCCGGAGACTGCTTGCATGGCCTCGCTGTTCGCTCAAGTTGAAATGGCCCCTCGTGACCCCATCCTGGGCCTCAACGAACAATTCAACGCCGACCCCAACCCCAACAAGGTGAACCTGGGTGTGGGCGTGTACACCGACGACCAGGGCAAGCTGCCCCTGCTCAAGTGCGTGGCCGCCGCTGAAAAGCAGATGCTGGAGGCCCCAAAAGCCCGCGGCTACCTACCCATCGACGGCATCGTGGCCTATGACAAGGCCGTGCAAGGCCTGGTCTTTGGCGCCGAACACCCCGCCGTCAAGGGCGGCCGCATCGCCACGGCCCAGGCCATCGGTGGCACCGGCGGCCTGAAGCTGGGCGCTGATTTCTTGAAGCGCCTGAACCCCAACGCCCAGGTGCTGATCAGCGACCCGAGCTGGGAAAACCACCGCGCCCTGTTCGAGTCGGCCGGCTTCCCCGTCGACACCTACCCCTACTACGACGCCGACAAGCGCGGCATCGACTTCGACGGCCTGATCGCCAAGCTCAAGGCCGCGGCCCCCGGCACCATCGTGCTGCTGCACGCCTGCTGCCACAACCCCACCGGCTACGACATGACCGACGCCCAGTGGGATGAGGTCATTGCCGTTTGCAAGGCCCAAGGCCTGGTGCCCTTCCTGGACATGGCCTACCAGGGTTTTGGCAACGGCATCGCAGAAGACGGCGCCGTGGTCATCAAGTTCCTGGACGCGGGCCTGTGCTTCTTCGTATCCACCAGCTTCTCCAAGAGCTTCTCTCTGTACGGCGAGCGCGTAGGCGCTCTGAGCATCGTGAGCGAGAGCGCCGAAGAGTGCGCCCGCGTGCTGAGCCAGCTCAAGCGCGTCATCCGCACCAACTACTCCAACCCGCCCACGCACGGCGCCCAGGTGGTGGCCACGGTGCTGACCACCCCGGCCCTGCGCCAGATGTGGGAAGACGAGCTGGCCGAGATGCGCGAGCGCATCAAGCAGATGCGCGGTGCCCTGGTGGAGCAACTGAAGGCCTCGGGCGTGGAAGGCGACCTGAGCTACATCACCCGCCAGAAGGGCATGTTCAGCTACTCGGGTCTGAACGCCACCCAGATGCAGCGCCTGCGCAGCGAGTTTGGCGTGTACGGTGTCGACTCCGGCCGCATCTGCGTGGCCGCGCTCAACAGCGGCAACCTGAAGTACGTGTCTGATGCCATCAAGGCCGTGATGTGATCCCTTGCTGACAGACCTTGGAGCGGCGTTGAAGCCCTCATGACAAAAGCCCGGCCATGGCCGGGCTTTTTGCTGCTCGCACCAGGTGTGGTGGGAAGCGTGGTGCGAAGCGGGATCAGCCGCGACGACGACGAGCCACCAGGCCCACTGCCGCCAGACCAGCCACGGCCAGGGCCAGCGAGGTGGGCTCGGGCACGGGGGTGGTGAAGGTCAGGTTGTCCACCACAACGGCGTTGCCGCTGAACGAGATCGAGCGGATGTCGGCGCTGGCGCGCACGAAGCCCAGGTAGAAGCCTTCGTTGAGGCTGTCAGGGCCGCTGATCAGGGTGTGGCTGAACGATTCCAGCAGATTGTTGCTGGCACCAAAGGCCGACACGGTCACCGAGCCTGTACCGAAGAACTCGGCGTAGTGGTTCACCAGACCGACCACGGCACGGGTGGTGCCGTCGAAGGTGAAGGTCAGCGTGCCGGGGTTGGTGCTGGCCACAAACTTGTTATCAATGCCCCACAGGCCATTGGCGCCCAGATCGGCGATGAAGGCGCCCACGACCGAGTCGTTGTCGCCGGTGAAGGTGACGCCAGGGGCCACGCTCACGGGGCCACCCGTGATCAGGCCTTCAAAGGCTTCGAAATCGGCGATCTGGGCATCCGGCACCAGGTTGGCGTTGGACAGGATCACCGGGGCCGCGTGCGCAGCGCTGGTGGCCAAGGCTGCAGCCGCAGCGATCAGGGCAAGAGTGTGTTTCATGAGTACATCCTTGTGAGTTCGGCCCCTGCCGGGCTGGCAGGGGCTGTGGAGGGCAGAAAAGACCGGCGCCAAGGGCACCATCAGGTGCCGATCACGCCACCGTCGTCCTTGGTGATGACCACCACGGCGGAACGGGGCTTGGCCACCGTCTTCTGAGTGGTGGGGCCGTTGACGCCACTGTCGGGCCAGGTGCTCTTGTCAGTGAAGCTGCCCGACCAGTCTTCGCCCGGGTGCTGGATGCCCACGAACATGGTCTTGCCGTCTGGCGTAGTCACCACGCCAGTGACTTCGCAGTTGCGGGGGCTGGTCAGGAAGCGGGTGATGCGGCGGGTGACCGGGTCGGCACACGACATCACGTTGCCGCCGATGTTGGCGTAGGCGCCCGTGCCGTCACCTTGCTGATCGGTCTGGATCCACAGGCGGCCATCCTTGTCGAACCACAGGCCGTCGGGCGACCCCAGGTCGTCACCGATGATGTTGCCTTGCAGGCTGGGCGAGCTGGCCATCTTGTCGCCGCACTCGACGAAGATCTCCCACTCGAAGGTGGTGGCGGCCACGTCGTTGCCAGCCTCCTTCCAGCGCAGGATGTGACCATAAACGTTGTTCGCGCGGGTGTTGGCCGCATCCACCGGCGGGCGAGCTGAGCCACCAGTGGTCGTGCCATCCACCGCATTGACCGACGGGGGATTGGTGCCACGGCGGGTGTTGTTGGTCAGCGTGACATACACCTCGCGCGTGGTGGGGTGCACAGCCACCCACTCCGGACGGTCCATCATGGTGGCGCCCACGCGGTCAGCCGCGGCACGAGCGTTGATCACCACCTCGGCCTGGCTGTTGAAGCCGTTCTCGGGGGTCAGACCGTTCTGACCGAGCACCAGAGGCAGCCACTCGCCCGAGCCATCGGCCTTGAAGCGGGCCACGTACAGGGTGCCGCTGTCCAGCAGGTCGCGGTTGGCGGCGCGGTTGCGGGGGTTGTACTTGTTGGCACAGACAAACTTGTAGATGTACTCGTTGCGCTCGTCGTCGCCCATGTAAAGCGCCACGGTGTTGTCCTCCCCCACCACGGACCATGCACCTTCATGCTTGAACCGACCCAAGGCAGTGCGCTTGACGGGCAAGGAATTGGGGTTCCAAGGATCAACCTCCACCACCCAGCCAAAGCGGTTGGGTTCGTTGCGGTTGACACGGATGTCAAAGCGGCTGTCGCCCTGGTGCCAACGATAGCCAAAGCCCGTGGCGCTGACGCCATATCGACGCTCCAGGGCACTCAGGGGGGCGGCAGTCAGGTTGCCTGCATCGGTACCGAAGTAGCCGTTGAAGTTTTCCTCACAAGTCAGGTAAGTGCCCCAAGGCGTGTAGCCGTGCGCGCAGTTGTTCAAGGTGCCCAAGACCGTGGTGCCGCTGGGGTCGGCAGCGGTCTTCATCAGGGCATGCCCTGCGGCGGGACCGCTGATGCGGCAAGGGGTCTTACCCGTGATGCGCCGAGCAAAAGCCGAGGGACGCTGCACGTCCATCTTGCCGGCCTTCTTGCGCACCTCAACCACCGACACGCCGTGGGCGGCCAGTTGGGTGTCGACCATCGCCTTGGTGATGGTGTCGCTGCCGTAGGTGGTGGTGCTGTGCACCAGACCCGGGTCCACGTACTCGTGGTTGGCCACCAGCAACCCTCGGTCGTTCGATTCACCTTGGGCGCCGACAGCCGGGAAGGGGAACAGGTGCATGCCGTCGGTGTGCGAGCCATACGTGGTCAGCTGCAGCGCCTCGGTCATGGGCTGGCTGGCATCCCAGTGGGTGTTGGCGTTGGGGCCTGCCTTACCAATCGCATCACCCCAGCCGATCAGCACGCGGGCGGTGTAGCCCTGCGGCACGGTGACCTGGTCGGTGAAGGTGGCGGCCAGGTTGGCCGGCACGCCCGTGAAGGTGATGGCGGGCGACGTGGCCGTGGTGGCGTAGGCCGAGGCCTGACCGGCAAAGCCACCCAGACTCATGACGGCGGCAGCGCCCAGCGAGCCCTTGAGGAAGTTGCGACGGCCGGTGTAAACCTCGATGATGTCGCGGATGGATTCGTTGCCGGACGGGTTGATCGTCTGGTCGTTATCGGGGTGCATGCAGCTGGACATGGGGCTTTACTCCTGTGGGGCTGAGGGACCGCTGTGCCAATCGTGGCCAAGCGGTTTGACGAACATCATCGGCCGTGAGCTTAGGCACCGTGTGTGACAGGTTCGTGATGGACCTCACAGTCTGCACAGACCGAAGGCACCACACCTGCACGGAACACCGAGACCGACAAGGAGACGGCCCCGTGTCTGAAAACCCGAGCACTGCGTGGCACAAGACCATGAAATACGCCGCAGGCCACGGGCTGTTGCCCGGTTTGTGCACACGTTCGTCATGCAAAGATGCAAAATGTGGACTATGCTGCACTGCACCATGCCGTCGTGGCACCCGCGACGCGCCCCTGGTCAGGCCTCAGGCCTTCATTCGCTCACTGCGCGCACAACGCGCCCACAAGGTAACGCCATGCTTTATCAGATCTACGAAACCCACCGCGCCTGGCTCAGCCCCTTCTCCGAGTTCGCCAGCGCCTCGTCCAAGTTGTACAGCAACCCGCTGTCGCCTTTCGCGCATATTCCAAACGCGCACCGCATGGCGGCCACCTTTGATCTCGTGCACCGCCTGACGAAAGAATACGAGAAGCCCGAGTTCGATCTGAAGTCTGTCGACGTGGGCGGGACCGAGGTGGTCATCCAGGAGCAGGTGGTGGTCCAGCACCCCTTCTGCCGCTTGCTGCGCTTCAAGCGTTTCACGGACAACGCGGCCCTGCTCGAAAAAATGCGCAGCCAGCCTTCGGTGTTGGTGGTGGCCCCACTGTCTGGCCACCACGCCACCCTGCTGCGCGACACGGTGCGCACCCTGTTGCAAGACCACAAGGTGTACATCACCGACTGGATCGATGCCCGCATGGTGCCTGTGGAAGAAGGTCATTTCCACCTGGACGACTATGTGAACTACGTGCAAGAGTTCATCCGCCTGGTGGGCCCTGATGTGCATGTGATCTCGGTGTGTCAGCCCACCGTGCCCGTGCTGGCGGCCGTGTCGCTGATGGCCAGCCGTGGTGAAGCCACCCCCCGCACCATGACCATGATGGGTGGCCCGATCGATGCGAGAAAGTCACCCACAGCTGTGAACAACCTGGCAATGAACAAGTCGTTCCAATGGTTCGAAACCAACGTGATCTACCGCGTGCCACCCAACTACCCGGGCGCTGGTCGCCGCGTGTACCCCGGCTTCCTGCAGCACGCAGGCTTCGTGGCCATGAACCCAGATCGCCACGCCACCTCGCATTACGACTACTTCCTGGATCTTGTGCGTGGTGACGGCGGCAGCGCTGAGGCCCATCGCAAGTTCTACGACGAGTACAACGCCGTGCTGGACATGCCCGCCGAGTACTACCTGGACACCATCAAGACCGTGTTCCAGGACTTCGCGCTGGTCAACGGCACGTGGATGGTGCGCAACCCGCAAGGCCAGGAAGAATTGGTGCGTCCGCAAGACATCAAGACCACGGCCTTGCTGACCGTGGAAGGTGAGCTGGACGACATCTCGGGCGCGGGCCAGACGCGTGCAGCCCATGACCTGTGCACAGGCATCCCCAGCGCACGCCGTGAGCACTACGACGTGGTGGGCGCCGGTCACTACGGCATCTTCTCGGGCCGTCGCTGGCGCGAGCAGGCCTATCCGCGCATCCGCGACTTCATCCTGAGCCACAACACCCCGGCCAAGGCCCCCCGCCGCCAGGAGCGCGCCGCCGCTGCTTGAGCCGCTACACTCCGCGTCCATCATGACGGACGCTGAACGCCTCAACCAGCTGCTGCCGCAGACGCAATGCAGGCGCTGCGGCTACCCGGACTGCGCCAGCTACGCGCAGGCCATGGCCGACGGCCACGCCGACATCAACCAATGCCCCCCCGGGGGCGATGAAGGCGTGCGCCGGCTGGCCGACGCCACGGGGCGCCCATATCGCCCCTTGAACCCGGATCACGGCCTCGAAGGCCCGCGCCAGCTGGCCATCATTGACGAGACCTGGTGCATCGGCTGCACCCTGTGTCTGCAAGCCTGCCCGGTCGACAGCATCCTGGGCGCCAACAAGCGCATGCACACGATCATTGAAGACCTGTGCACGGGCTGCGAGTTGTGCATCCCGGTGTGCCCGGTAGACTGCATCAGCCTGGTGCCGGCGCACCCAGACCCTGCCCCCACAGGATGGGCGGCCTGGTCAGCGCCAGAGGCGCAACAGGCACGACAACGGTATGAGTCGCACACGGTGCGCGTGGTGCGTCAGCGCGCCGAGAACGAGGCCCGCCTTCAAGCCAAGGCCGAAGCCAAGCTGGCCAACCTGGCCGAAGCCTCCAAGCTGACCGATCCAGCCGAGCTGGACCGCAAACGCGCGGTCATCGAGGCGGCCCTGGCCCGGGCTCGGGCCCGCCGTGGAGAGCCACCCGCCTCGGCCTGAGTGGGCGGCTTTACCCTGCATCCCGTGGGAACCCTGTTTCCAGAGACCAACAGGGCTGGATTTTTCGCATCCGTGAGGGTCTCACATAACTTTGCAAGCGCGCGAGGGTCATCCCGGTGTCACAGCTGGCCCACAAAATGCATGCTCGAAACGTGGCGAAACCTGAGGCTGTTCGTCATGAAGTGGAGACCCTCATGCGTGCATTGATGAACCTGGCCATCGAGCCGGCCCTGAAATTGTTTGAAGTGTCGACCCTGGTGGTGATCCAGCCGTCCCAGCAAGCGGTCAAACGCGTGCTCAAGGTGATGGCCGACACCCCCATGGGCGCCGTTCGCATCGTGCGTGAACGCTATCCCATGTCGCGGGCGCACAAGGTGCTCTCGTGTGTGGCGCTGCAAGCTGCTTGAGCCTGTCGGTCAGCGCCAGGCCTGAGCCACAAGACCACCGGTTCGTCCCGCCCGCTTGAAAGCGGGCCGCGAGACCTGATTTATGCTGTGTTGGGTGCACCGTGGGTGGTGCGCCCTGCATGACACAGTCCACCGGAGGTTCTTGATGCACCGCAGCATGTCTCGCCCTTTGTTCCAGCACCTGGCCCTGGTGGGTGCCCTGAGCACCACCATCGCGCTGAGCGGCTGCGGCTACAACGAGTTCCAGCGCCAGGACGAGGCCACCAAGGCCGCGTGGTCCGAGGTGCTGAACCAATACCAGCGCCGTGCTGACCTGATCCCCAACATCGTGGCCACCGTCAAGGGCGAGGCCAACTTCGAACAGGAAACGCTGACCCGCGTCATCGAGGCCCGCGCGCGCGCCACCAGCATCCAGGCCACGCCCGAGCTCATCAACAACCCCGAAGCGTTCAACCAGTTCCAGCAGGCGCAAGGTGAGCTGTCGGGCGCGCTGTCGCGCCTGATGATGCTCACCGAGAACTACCCCAATCTCAAGGCCAACCAGGGCTTCCAGGATCTGCGCGTACAACTGGAAGGCACCGAAAACCGCATTACCGTGGCCCGCAACCAGTACATCCAGTCGGTGCAGAGCTACAACGTGCTGGCGCGCAGCTTCCCGACCAACCTGACGGCCATGGTGTTTGGCTACAAGCCCAAGCCCAATTTCACGGTGCAGAACGAAGCCCAGATCAGTGCGCCGCCCACGGTGGACTTCGGCAACACCACCAGCCCAGCCAAGTGAGCATGGTGCACGCACGAGCCTGGGCCCCACCGTGGTGGGGCAGACTGGGCATCACCGCCCTGCTCTGGCGCCTGGCACATGGCCCGATGGCCGCGCTGGTGAGCGGCTTGCTGATGGCGCTCGCGCAGGCCCAAACCGCTGTGCCAGCGCCCGCCACCACCGGACTGCAACCGGTGCCGGCACTGAGTGCTCCCGTCATCGACCAGACGGGCACCCTGGACGCTGCGGCCTTGGCCGGGCTGACCCAGCAGGTGGCCGCCATCGAACAACAACATGGCTCGCAGGTGGTGGTGCTGATCGTGGCCACCACCCAGCCTGAAGACATTGCCGCCTACGCCTGGCGCGTGGCCGACACCTGGAAGATCGGCCGCAAGGACGTGGGCGACGGCGTGCTGCTCATCGTGGCCCTGAACGACCGCCGTGTGCGCATCGAGGTGGCCCGCGCCCTGGAGGGCGCCATCCCGGATCTGGCCGCCAGCCGCATCATCGAAGGCGCCATCACGCCCGCGTTCCGCCAGGGCGATATTGCGGGTGGGCTGCGGGCAGGAGTGCAGCAGATCGGGCAACTCATCGCGGGCGAAGGCTTGCCGCCCCCCGCTGCACCCCACTCCTCGTCCCAACCCAGCCCGGACCTGAACACCCTGGTGGTGTTCGGCCTGTTCGGCGTGCCCTTCGTGCACGGCATCCTGAGCGCGGTCGTGGGCCGCAAATGGGGCGCGGCCCTCACGGGCGGGCTGGCGGGTGGTGTCGTCTGGATCATCACCACCAGCGTGCTGCTGGGCCTGCTGGCGTGGCCGCTGGCCTCCGTGCTGGCCCTGGCCATGGGCCATGGCGGCGGCCGCCCGGGGCGAGGGGGTTGGGGTGGCCCGCCCATGGGGGGAGGCTGGGGCGGCGGTGGCGGTGGCTTTGGTGGCGGCGGTGGGTTCTCGTCAGGCGGCGGGGGCTCGTTCGGAGGCGGCGGCGCCTCGGGTCGCTGGTAAGGTTCAGCACCATGAAACGAACCCTGATGCGCTGGGCCCAACACCTGTGGCTGGACGCCAGCGATGCCCAACGCCTGATCACCGCTGAAGGCCTGAAGCGCCTGGAAGACGCCGTGCGCGACAGCGAAGCCCGCCACCTGGGCGAGTTGCGGGTGTGCGTGGAAGGGGGCCTGGATGTGCCCCACCTGTGGCGCGGCGTGGATGCGCGCGACCGCGCACTCGATCTCTTCAGCCAGCTGCGTGTGTGGGACACCGAGCACAACAACGGGGTGCTGATCTACCTGCTGCTGGCCGACCGTCGCATCGAGGTGCTGGCCGACCGGGGCCTGGCTCAGCTGGTGCCCGACAGTCAGTGGCGTGCCCTGGTGGCCGAGCTGTCGCAGGCCCTGCGCGACCAGTCGGTGGAAGAGGGCTTGATGCAGGCCATCGAGCGGGTGTGCGAGCTGCTGCGACTGCACCACCCCGCGTCCACACAGGCGCGTCGCGCCAACGAGTTGCCGGACAGCATCGTCCTGATTTGAGGGGTCGGCAAGGCCAGATCAAGGTTTTATGATGGGCGGCGTTTTGCATGCAAGTGCCGCAACCCGTTTTTGCATTCCGTGTCTGCACACAACACCCAAGGGAGCTTTCTGTGAACCGATCACCCCTGCGCCACGTGGCCACTTCGCTGGGCCTGGCTTTGACCCTGGCCTCCATGAACAGCCAGGCAGCCCCCATCAGCTACAGCTTCAGCACCGGCACGGTGATCGCAGCCAGCAGCAACCTCGATGTCGCCGCCCTGCTGGGTACCAACGCCACCGTGATGGGCAGCCTCGTGTATGACACGGCAGGCGCCACCTACGCAGGCAACACCGGCACCCTGGGCCTGGGCGGCAACGCCGAGCTGTACCTGCGCGCCACCTCCGACATCGTGGGCAGCGTGGGTGGTTTCTCGTTCTCGGATGCCACCGGCGGCATCGCCCTGAGCAACGACAACCCCTTGCCCTCCCCCTACCGCGACACCCTGCAAATGGGCGCCGATCTGGCACCCGCTGCGAACAGCAACCAGGTGCCGTCGTCCGTGCCTCGCAACCTGGTTCCCTTTGACATCGGCGACTACCGCCTGCACAACGTGCGCATGCTGTGGCTGAGCGGCCTGGGTGGTGCCGGCGATTTTCTGAGCGGCCCGAACCTGCCCGCTGAGTTGCCCACGGCCATCAGCGGCCGCCTGGCGCTGGATTTTGTGCTGATCAGCGACCCCGGCAACCTGGCCAACACGCCGTATTACAGCCGCACCGTGTTTTTTGACAACCTCGTGCTGACGCCCGTGCCCGAGCCCTCCACCTACGCGCTGACCCTGACGGGCCTGCTGGCGGTGGGCGTCATCGCACGCGCGCGCCGACGTCAGGGCTGAACGCCCCACCCTCACGCAGACCGCTGTCGCCATGACTGTCGCGATGAAGAAGGCCGACATCGAGCAGATGTTCGCCACCTTCCAGGCCGCCAACCCTCACCCGGAAACCGAGCTGGAGTACAGCTCGCCCTTTGAGCTGCTGACGGCCGTGCTGCTGTCCGCGCAGGCCACTGACGTGGGGGTGAACAAGGCCACGCGCAAGCTGTTTCCGGTGGCCAACACGCCCCAGGCCATCCTGGATCTGGGGCTGGACGGCCTGTGCGAGTACATCAAGACCATCGGGCTGTACAAAAGCAAGGCCAAACACCTGCTGGAAACCTGCCGCATGCTGATCGAGCTGCATGGCGGCGAGGTGCCCCGCTCACGCGAGGCCCTGGAGGCGCTGCCCGGGGTGGGCCGCAAAACGGCCAATGTGGTGCTGAACGTGGCCTTTGGCGAACCCACCATGGCGGTGGACACCCACATCTTCCGCGTGAGCAACCGCACCGGGTTGGCCGTGGGCAAGACCCCGTTGGCGGTGGAGCAAAAGCTGCTCAAGCGCATCCCACCCGAGTACCTGCAACACGCCCACCACTGGCTGATCTTGCATGGGCGTTATGTGTGCCAGGCCCGCAAACCGCGCTGCTGGGACTGCGGGGTGCGCGAGTTCTGCCGCTTCAAGCCCAAGACGGCCGCCCCGGAGTAAGGCGCGGCCAGACTGCCTTCGCATCAGGCGTCAGACTGACGGCGCCAGATGACCACCCCCACGCACACCAGGCCAGCCACCAGCAAGAGCCAGGTGGAGGGCTCGGGCACGGCCGCTGCCATGGCCAGGCCCACCGAGGCATGCACCCGCGCCGTGGGGTGCACGCTGTCAAACAGGAAGTAGCTGTCGGGGTTGGTGCAGGCGGGCGTGCTGCCCTGGCCCAGGTAGTTGCCGCTCCAGCAGCGGTCGGTCACGTTGCCCCCCTCGGCCGCAATCTCGGCCCGCACCGCCGCCAGCACCTCGGGGGTGTTGAACACCATGATGTCGGCCCCTGGCAAGGCCGCATCGAGCGAGACCATGGCAGCGCTGAGGGCCTGGTTGAAGCTTTGGCTCAAGCCACTGAGTTGGGCTGCGGGGTACGCGCCCGAGGTGCCCAGATAACTGGTGGCAAAGTCCGGCATCAAGGGCACCATGAACGAGCGAGCGCCGGCGGCATACAGGCTTTGCACCTGATTGCTCAGGTTTTGCACGGCCGTGGCCGTCACGCCGGGCAAACCGGCCAGGTTGCCACCCGACAGCGCCGCCAGGAAATCATTGCCACCGCCCCAGACCACGTGCAGGGCCTGGCCATCCACCGCGCCAGATGACGTGTAGGTGCTGACCTGGCTGGCCATGCCCGTGTCTGCCACCAAGGGTGCCGAGGCCGGCACGCTGATTTGGAACTGGTTGAGCGTGCCCGTCAGGGCACCGCCGTAGGCATAGCTGGTGAGCGTCAGGCCCAGCGCATCGGCCATCACCTCAACCGCCACCGGGCCGTTGGAGAAGCGCCCGTCCACGTACGGCGCGTTGGGCACCACCAAGCCGAAGGGCTGCAGGCGCGCCAGCAGGTTGCCGGTGTCCGACAGGCTGTCACCAAAGGCCACCACCTGGCTGTAGGCCTGCGCCACCGAAGGCGTCACGCTGAAAGAGACGGCCAGCACCGAGGCGGCCAACACCGAAGCCAAGGACGAACGAAGGCGCATGCCTACTCCCGAATCATGAAAAATGAAGTCCGAACCTTAACAGCGGCGGGTGGGAACGGCCCTCACCCCCCCCATCAGGGGGCCCAGACTTCAGGGGGTGGGCAGGCCCAAACCCTGCTGGATGGTGGGATGGCGCAACACCAGCCGCAGTTCGGTCTTCAGGCGCTGGTTCACCAGCCGCCGCGACTCGCTCATGAACGACCACTGCGTGGCGCTCAGTTGGGTGCGGGCCTCATCGCGGCTCAGGCGGGGCGCGCGGGGCAGGCCAAAACCATCGGCCACCACGTCGAAGTAATCGCCCATGCGCAGTTCGGTGTCGTCGCACACGTGCAGCACACGGCCCGGGCGCCCGCGCCACAAAGCCAGCACACAGGCCCGCGCCAGGTCGTCGGCATGGATGTGGTTGGTGTAGACGTCATCAGCCGGTGCGAGCAGCGGCGCACCGCGGCGCACGCGGTCACGCGGATCACCGCTTTCGCGGTCGAGTGCATAAATGCCCGGGATGCGCAGGATGCAGGCGCGCGTACCCGACGACGCATTCTGCTGACGCCCCCACAGGCGCACCTGACGTTCAGCATCCACCCGGCGCCAGGCGCGGTCGGTGGTGGGGTGCACGGCGCGGGTCTCGTCAAAGCGTGCGCCCTGCGCATCGCCATACACGCCCGACGTGCTGCCATAGACCAGGCTGCGCACGCCCCCACGCCGCGCCAGGGCCTGCAGCAGGTGACGTGTGCGCGGGTCGCTGCGACCGGACGACGGCGGTGGCGCCAGGTGCAACACGCGCGTGGCCAGACCTGACAGGCGGGCCAGCGTGGTGGGCTCGTCCAGGTTGCCCAGCAAGGGGGTCACGCCTTGCGCACGCAAGCCCGGCAACCGCTCGGCGCTGGAGCTGAGCACCCGCACCACGGCGTGGCGCAAGCCGCTCAGACTGCGCACGCCCACATCCCCACAACCCACGATGAGCACGCGAGAACGACGAAAACGGGCAGGTCGGCTGATGGGGATCATGAAGCAGGCACCAGGTGAGGCCAGAGAGTGAGCGAAAATCCGGGGTTTTGACCCCTGCCCGATTGTGCACACGAGCCCAGGATTCAGACCATGAGTTTCAACGTCCGGATTCAACCCAGCGACCGCGCCTTCAGCATGCAGCGAGATGAGACGGTGCTCAGCGCCGCCTTGCACGCCGGCGTGGGCCTGCCTTATGGCTGCAAGGATGGCGCGTGTGGATCGTGCAAATGCAAGCTGATCGAGGGGCGCGTGATCCACGGCGCGCACCAGGCCAAGGCCCTGAGCGAGGCCGAAGAGGCCGCGGGCTACCTGCTGACCTGCTGCGCCACGCCGCAGACCGATCTGGTCATCGAGTGCCGGCAGGTGGTGGGCCTGGACGACTTCCCCGTGGTGAAGCTGCCCACCCGCGTGACCAGCCTGACCCGCGCAGCCGATGACGTGATGATCGTGCGCCTGCAACTGCCGGCCACGCATAACTTTGGCTGGCGCGCGGGCCAGTACATCGAGTTCATCCTGAAAGACGGTCAGCGCCGCAGCTACTCGATGGCCAACGCGCCCCACACCGTGCGCGACCCGGAGATCAATGGCCTGGAACTGCACATCCGCCACATGCCCGGCGGCCTGTTCACCGACCAGGTGTTTGGCGAGATGAAGGTCAAGGACATCCTGCGCGTGGAAGGCCCCCAGGGCACCTTCTTCCTGCGTGAAGATTCCGACCGTCCCATCGTGCTGCTGGCCTCGGGCACGGGCTTTGCGCCCATCAAGGCCATCATCGAACACATGCGCCACCAGGGCATCACCCGCCCCACCACGCTGTACTGGGGCTGCCGCGCCAAGGCCGACCTGTACCTGCACGCCTGGGCCGAGCAGCAAGCCGCCGAGCTGCCCTGGCTGCGCTACGTGCCCGTGCTGTCAGACGCGAAACCGGAGGATGGCTGGACGGGCCGCACGGGCTTCGTGCACCAGGCCGTGCTGGCCGACCTGCCTGATCTGTCGGGCCACGAAGTGTATGCCTGCGGTGCGCCGGTGATGGTGTCGTCGGCCCGCACGGATTTTGTGGCCCAGGCCGGCCTGCCCGACGAGTTCTTCTATGCTGATGCCTTCACCAGCGAAGCCGACAAGCACGCTTGAGCCTGCGCACCCCGTTTGACCCAAGGAACCCCATGGCCTACGACACGAACAACATCTTCGCCAAGATCCTGCGCGGCGAGATCCCCTGCATCAAGCTGTATGAAGACGAGCACACGCTGGCCTTCATGGACATCATGCCGCAGGCCGAAGGCCACGCCCTGGTGATCCCCAAAGAGCCGGCCGTCACGCTGTTCGAACTGTCGGATGCCGCCGCTGCCGCCTGCATGGCCACGGTGCGCCGCATCGGCAACGCGCAAAAGAAGGGCCTGGGCGCCGAGGGCATCGTGCTGATGCAGCTCAATGGCCCGGCCGCCGGCCAGACCGTGCCGCACTTTCACATCCACAGCATCCCGGGCTCGATCGGCACGCTGCGCCAGCCCCATGCCAGCGTGATGGGCGACATGGCGCATTTGCAGGCGGTGGCAGAGAAGATCAGGGCGGCGTTGGGCCACTGAGCAACGCACGATAGGCCGCTTCACCGGCCGCCAAACCGAATCGCTGCACCACTGAATCACGCGCAGCTTTACGCAAGCCCCACATCAACTCTGGCGAGACCAACGCTTCAATCACCTTGTCGGCCAAAGCCCTGGCATCAAAGAAGTCGGTCAGCAAGCCGTTGATGCCATGTTGAACCACCTCCTCGACCGGCGCCGTGCGGGAAGCAATGAGGGCACACCCGGAGGACATGGCCTCCAGCGCCGACCACGACAGTACGAAGGGATACGTCAGGTACACGTGCGCTGCTGACACCTGCAAGACCTGACGATAGGTGTTGTAGGACACCTTGCCCAGGAAATGTGTGCGCACGGGGTCTAGCTTGACCTCTGCCAGCATCTTCTCGCGCCAATTTGAAGCGCCATTGGGCTTGCTGCCATAACTCACGTCGTCACCACCCACGATGACTGCATGGCAAGTCTTGTGCGCCTGCTGGATCTTCTCCAGCGCACGCATGAACGTATGGAAGCCGCGATAGGGCTCCAGATTGCGTGCCACGTATGTGATCACGGGATCCCCTGCACGTAGTACCTGCCCATTGGGCAGCGTCAACTGTGCTTGCGGATCGGGCACCAGCGCATCCGTGTCTATGCCTTCATGAGCCACCTGAATCTTGCCGAGAAACTCAGTCGGATGACGACTGCGCTGCCACTCGGTAGGGCTGACGCCCGCGTCGCACTGCGCCAGATTGAGCGCGTGCAACGCATTCCAGGTGCGAAGTTTGGCCCAGTGGTCGGCACCCGTTGGAAACTCCGAGTCAAACCCCGAGTCACTGCCCGACGGGGCGTAGTACCACTCGCAGAAATGAATCAAGCGCACATCTGGGAACACGTCGCGGAGGTACATCGACTCTCCCCACCCTGGGTGGGCCAGCACCACATCGGGCTGGTAGCCCTTGCGCCTCAAGGCCATCAATGCCCGCGCCACGGCTTGCCCGTGCAACACAGCCCCCTCGATCTGCCGCAGATAGGGATGTTGATGTGCGTGGGGCGCCCGCGCCAACTTGTAACGCAACCAGCGCACATCAGGCATGCCTGGGGCGGTGTCGCGCCCAAGGCCTAAAACCTCCCAATCCGGTAGCTTGGCCCATGACTGAGCTAAGCGCCTAAACTGCCCAGGAAAGTTCTGATGTAACAACAGCAACTTCACGCCTGCGGCACCCACACAGCAGACAAAGTTGGCTGGAGTTGCTGCTGGTAACTGGCAGACAGACTAGTCTCACCGCTTGCCGGTGGTGCAAATACTGCCATCGCTTGCACCAGTGATGAAACGCTACCATGGCTTAGTGCGTTACCTCCAGCCTTGATTAACTCAATGCGACTTGCCTCACCAGTAAACCAATTGCTGACAGTGACTCGATCTTGCGTTCCGAGCACTGCAATCTGCAAATCTTGCCCAGCTTGGCTAAACCACAATTGGTCACTGGATATATCACCCTCAAAAATCAGCACATCACCCTGCGGACCTGAGCCTGATTCACGAATGACATCTAAACCATCCCCGCGCCCAAAAATGTATACATCATCATATTTGGTACCAGACATAAAGTCATCGCCACCACCGCCGCGAAAGGTGATACCGTTCAAACCAAAAGAGGCCATGTAGTTACTGCCAGAGTTACCCACCACACTCCTCGCCAACCCTCCATACAAAAACACTCTTTCCACATTGTCGGCCATGATGGTGTTCCTCAAAACCGAGTAAATAGTATCAACACCCCCACCAACATCCTCCATGATGCTCACTTGCGCGGAAGATGAAACCAAATAATAACCATCATCCCCACCCCCACCACGAAGAGTATCGCTGCCTGAGCCACCGGAGAGAAAGTCAGCTCCTAGACCGCCTCTTATATCGTTATCACCAGCATTACCGTACAAAGACATACCCTGATTATTCCCGACCAACGTCAAATTGGCTGAGCCGACAAGAATTACCTCCTCAACATTATCTGGCGCCACGTAAGAAATTGATGCATAAACAACATCCTCCCCTTCAGATGCATATTCGATTACGCGATCAAAATCGCTGTCAACGTAATAAACATCATCGCCGCCACCACCATAAAGCCAATCATTCTCAGCACCACCGTCCAGAGTGTCATTGCCGTCATCGCCCTTCAACGTATCGCGGCCAACTCCACCTAACAGTTGATCGTCTCCAACACCGCCTTCCAGCGAGTCGTTGCCATCGCCCCCCGTCAAGGTGTCATTGCCTGCGTGGCCCATCAAGGTGTCATTACCACCGTTGCCCGCAAGGCCATCATTACCGGAGGTACCCGGAATCCAGTCTGCACCTTCCCCACCCGTATGCGCCATGCTGATGATGGTCGATAGATCCCACACGGTGTTTTGTCCCGGCGTCTGACCATCCGAGAACTCAAACCGATGCACCGGAGTGCGCGCAGCCGCAGCAAGGTTCGAACCCGTTCCACCAAATGTGCCCCGGATGATCACTTTGTCTGTTGTGCCTTTGATGCTGACCTCTAGCGCCATCAACGAGCTGCCAAAAAGGGTATGGCCGATCATCTTCACGCTTATATCGCCTGGCGCCACATCTGAGCGGAATTTCAATGTGTTCACCGCATCCACTGTCGGATTGTCGAACGGCAAATCCCGGATCACGTCCACCCCGTCGCCCCGGCCAAACACGAACGTGTTGCTGCCGTACCAGCCACTCACCGTGTCATTACCCAATCCACCTTCCAAGGTATCGGTGCCCCAGCCGTCCGACAGGTTGTCATCTCCATCGCCGCCAAGCAGCACGTCGTCACCATATCCTCCGTCCAGCACATCATTCTCAGCACCACCGTCCAGAGTGTCATTGCCGTCATCGCCCTTCAACGTATCGCGGCCAACTCCACCTAACAGTTGATCGTCTCCAACACCGCCTTCCAGCGAGTCGTTGCCATCG
>JBKBMV010000005.1:0-19548 GCA_046295615.1 Aquabacterium sp. | reverse complement strand
TCACTTTGTCTGTTGTGCCTTTGATGCTGACCTCTAGCGCCATCAACGAGCTGCCAAAAAGGGTATGGCCGATCATCTTCACGCTTATATCGCCTGGCGCCACATCTGAGCGGAATTTCAACGTGTTGACCGCATCCGCTGTCGGGTTATCAAACACCAGCTCACGGATCACGTCCACCCCGTCACCCCGGCCAAACACGAACGTGTTGCTGCCGTACCAGCCGGAGAGTGTGTCGTTACCGACACCGCCGATCATGAAGTTTTGACCATACCCTCCGTCAATCAAGTCGTTAGCTCCGCCCCCAAATATCCAGTCATTACCATCACCACCAGAAATACTATCTGAAGAGCCGGCGCCAAAGAAGAGGCGCTCCGTGCTGCTCGCTGGGCCCATCAGGGCACTTCTCGAAACCCAGCTTTCTGCCCATTCGGGGTCATGTAGATCAATGACTTGCCGCTCGACGAGGCCGGGAAACCGGGGTTTCTAGAAGTGCCCATCAGAACACGCCAATCCTGTTGAAGCAATACAGAGTCAGACGGCAGAGATGAAAACCACTCGGCCAAGAGAGCCTTGGCTTCCAGACCGTATAGTCGCAATGACGACTCAGAGAAGCGCGCCAAATCAATCAAATCAAGGAATGCAGATACCTCATCAGTGCCTCGCTTTTCGTTGAGCATTGCAAGCACACCGGAGGAATCAATACTTACACTCTCCCCTTCAAAAACCAACTTTACTGCATCAAAGTAAGGCTTCAATCTTGTCTGCAAAGAAAGTGATTTAAAGACCGAGTATCTCAACTCTTCATAAGATGCCTCAAGTCTCTCCACCACTTGTGGCCGCAGTGACACACCCCAACTTCCAATCAAAGGAGCAAGACCAAGAACCCCATTAAATCGCTCAAGAGTAATCACCTTTTCAAAAAGGTCTTGATTATTCTGAGCAAAAGAAAATATGCTCCCCGCCAAAGGAGCGCTTGGGTTAAATTCCTCCTGAACCAAACCGTCAACGCTTTCAAATGGACTACTCGTTGACATGCTAGAGGTCGCCCCCCATGCCTGAATCAGATCATCGATGATTGCAAGCTGATCAGAACGAGCGGTGGCGGCAACAAAGAACTCGACTTTCTGGGTCAAGACTACAGCGGATGCAGAACCAACACTCATTGCCTCACGCAAACCACGAACCATGCCACTCCCTTGCATATCTGGCAGGGATGAAGCAAGATTGGAAATCAGCACAGGCTGAAGCGTGGCATAGAATGGGTTTTCAGCCAGATTAAGGTTGGCCGCCGAATCTACAGAAACAACGACGCTGTCGATTTCAGAAGTACCCGAAAGCCTCGTAACGACACCCTTACCAGAGATGGAATTACCCCCACCCAAATCCACACTTACAGGCTGCACCTGCAGTCCAATGCTCAATATTCCATAGCCAGCAAGTGATGAAGTTTCTCCAACATCAGAAATTCCGTTAGAATTCAAATCTCGCCAAAGACGCACGTGAGAAAATTCAGCATCAGCAGCATCAAAAACCCCATCCAGGTTTTCATCCAGAGCAGCCAGAGCCTCAAAACCGTTAGCCGCCTTGCGATTGACGCCACCAACAACGATATCCGTATCAACCCCAAACAGCTCCGCTCCGGAATCGACCAGCCCATTACCATTGAGGTCACGCACCAGCCATGCATCGTCCCCCTTCAACCATCCGGTAGCCGTTTTTACGCCATCGCCGTTGTGATCAAATAGTATCGGGCTGGCAGTGTTTATGGAAACAGTTTCAACACCATCACCATCCAAATCAATCGCAAGAGGGTCTCTTGGAGCAAGAGTATTTGCACGCTGCCACTGCTCATTAACCGCATCAATTATTGCGCGCTCATCCGAATAACCCGGAACAAGTAACTTTCTAGTCTTCTCCAGAAGTCCATCCTCGAAAATATCATTTAACTTTTCGTTAACATCCTCAGAATTTTCTTGCACAGCTAACTGCGCAGCACTAGCAGCCACTGCAACCGCAGTTAAAACTGCCTTCGCGGCTATGGCTTGTGGGCTTAATGGCGTTAGAGCTGCGGGCGGAATAAGACCCGCCAAAGCTCCAGCCCCACCAGCCAAAACACCAAGGGCACCTGCCAAAGCATCAGCAGGCGTGTCAGCCTCCGCCAAAGCGATGCCACTCAAAACCAAATTACTAACAGCCGCAGCGGGCGCCACCCCTTGCGATAGCCCCTGTAAGACAGGAGATCCGTTTGCATTTGCAGCAATAGTCGTGAGAATTTCCACCACAGCAGCACCAAACGCAGCACTTCGTGCTGGAGAATCCTCTTGATTGTATGCTTGATAAGCGGCACCCGCACCAGTAGCCAAACCCAACGCAGTAATAACTGAACTCATTTCAACCCCCTACCTTGCAAGATAAGCAAAAATCCCAAATGGCAAAAAAACCCAAACCGTAACAGCCGACACATTGAACGCGAAGCCAACAAAAAATGAAACTTCTTCTTTTAAGTTTTCAGGATACGCATCCAAATATAAAATTTTGTCGTATGCCAGACCACACTTAACCCCCCCCCAAGCGGGCCCAGAAAGAATTATTTTTAAAAAAAACAAAACCCCGACAACATATATATTTGTCATAGCCAGGCCCTTCAATCCCGCATAATCAGAGGACACCATTGCAAGAGAAGGAAAATAACTCAAAGTCTGCCGCAGCCCCCCCCAGAACACAGGAAGAAAGACAATGAAAAACCCGACTGCTATAGCAATAAACTGCAACCAAGGCAGCCAAACAGAACACCAAGTCGCAATCGCCTTATGCGCCCATCTTCTAGCGACTACACTTTCGTCGACCAACCCAGGGCGTGATTTTAAGCCATAGGTTTTTCTTAGTTTTTCTTTATCCATATAATGCATTCCAAAATTAATTACCGAAAATCACAAAATCACCGCTCCCTCAAACTCTCACCCACATGTGACTGCACCGGGCTGAGCAGATATTCAATCACCCTGCGCTTACCGGTCTTGATCTCCGCCGTGAGGTTCATGCCCGGGCTGAGCTTGATGGGCTTGCCATCCACATCGATGTGATTGGCCGCCAGCGTGAGCGTGGCGGGGAAGACCGCCCCGCCCGTGGCCTTAGCGTCGCTGTTGTGGTCGGGCTGAGTTGAAGGTTGCTGCATCACCGCATCGGCCGTGATCGTCTTCACCTTGGCCGGCACCGTGCCATATCGCGTGAAGTTGAAGGTCTCCAGCTTGATCTCGGCGTTTTGCCCCACGTTCACAAAGCCCACGTCTTTGTTTTCCAAAGTCACCTCGGCAGTGACTTGGGCCTCATGCGGCACCACCACCATCAGCACCTGGGCGGGGGTGACCACACCGCCGGTGGTGTGCACGGCCAGTTGCTGCACCGTGCCGGCCACGGGGGCCGTGAGGGTGGTGAGCTTTTCTCGCTGGCCGGTTTTCTCGCGCTCGGCACTCAGGGCGCGGGCTTGCAGGTCGGCCTGGGCGTGGCGTTCATTCAGACTGCGCAAGGTGTCGGTCTGCCAGGCGGCCAGGGTGTTGTGGGCCTGGGTGATGGCAGCTTGCACTTCTTGCAGGCGCGCCTGCTGCATGGCCAGGTCGCGCTCCATCTCGATGCGCACTTGCGTGCGGTCTTGGCCCGCGTGCTGGCTCACAAAGCCTTGGGCTTGCAGGGCCATGAAGTCGTCTTCACGTTTCTTGGCCATGGGCAGGGTGGCGTTCAGCTTGGCGATTTGCTCGCGCACGGTGTTGAGCTCAGCCCGGCGCATGGCCACATCGGCTTCCAGCTTCTGGCGCTGGGCCTGCATGTCTTGCCATTCGGCCAGCAACTGGCTTTGCGCCAGGCGGCGGTCGCTGTCGCTGAGCGGGCTTTCTTTGAGTGGGCTATCACCGCCCATCTCCAGGGTCGGGGTTTTGAGCCTGAAGTTGCGCTGCCAGGCTTGCAGCAGGGCCTGGGTGCGCAAGGCTTCTGACACGGCGGCTGAGCGCTCTTCGCCCACGCGGCGGTGGTCGGCCTGGGCCATGGTGGCATCCAGCTCGATCAGGGTTTGACCGGCCTGCACCTGGTCGCCATTCTTGACATGGATGCCCTTAACCACGCTGGCCTCCAAGGGCTGGATGAGCTTGGTGCCTTCGCTGACCACGATGCGGCCGGGGGCCACGGCCACGATGTCCACCTGGCCGAAGCAGGCCCACAGCACGGCGATGGTGAACAAGGCCATGATGGCCCACAGGGCACGGCGGGGCGCCGGGTGGGGTGGGGTGGCCTGCAGGCTCATGGCGGCAGGCAAGAAGGCCGCTTCATCGGCCATTCGGGCGGGGCCGGCCAGTTCGTGCCGGTGTTGCCAGGCGGTTCTGAATACGTTTCGGTAGTGCGCCAGCAGGCCCAGGATGGGGTGGCGCTCAGGGCTCTGCTCGGGCGGGCGTTCTGATGGCGTTGAAGATGCTGCAGCTTGGCTCATGTCGCCCCCCCGGGGTTGAGCTCGGGGCCGCTGCCCATGCTGGGCCCATGCTGCATGTTCCACAAATGGGCATACAGCCCCTTGGGCTGCTTGACCAAAGCGTCGTGCGGGCCGGCCTCCACGATGCGGCCCCGCTCCATCACCACGATGCGGTTGGCCTGCCGCACGGCGCTGAGCCGGTGGGCGATGATGATGACGGTGCGCCCTTTGCAGATGGCCTGCATGTTGCGCTGGATGATGGCTTCGCTTTCATAGTCCAGCGCCGAGGTGGCTTCGTCAAAGATCAGGATGCGTGGGTTGGTGAACAAGGCCCGCGCAATGGCGATGCGCTGGCGCTGTCCACCGCTGAGGCTGGCGCCTTGTTCGCCCACGATGGTGTCGTAACCTTCAGGCAGCTCGCTGATGAAGTCGTGGGCCCCGGCCATCTGGGCCGAGCGCATCACCGCCTCCAACGGGGCGGCTGGGTCCACCACGGCGATGTTCTCGCGCACGCTGCGGTTGAACAGAAAGTTGTCTTGCAGCACCACGCCCACCTGGCGGCGCAGTTGGGCGGCATCCACCAGGCTGATGTCGATGCCATCGACCAACACGCGCCCCTGCTCGGGGGTGTAGAGGCGCTGCACGAGCTTGGTGAGGGTGCTCTTGCCCGAGCCTGAGCGGCCCACGATACCAATGACCTCACCAGCACGGATGTCGAGGTTGACGCTGTGCAGAACTGGTGCGGCTTCAGGGCGGTAGCGGAAGGTGACCTGATCCAGCGTGATGCGGCCTTTGAGGGTGGGCAACTGCGCTGCGGTACTGGGTGGCACTTCAGTGCGGGTGTTGAGGATGTCGCCCAGGCGCTCCATGGAGATGCCGGTTTGCTGGAACTCGGTCCACATCTGCGCCATGCGCATGATGGGCTGGGCCACGCGGCCTGCGAACATGTTGAAGGCCACGAACTGGCCCACGGTGAGCTCTTGGTCCATCACCAGCTTGGCGCCAAACCAAAGGGTGGCGGCATTGACCAGCTTGCCAATCAAGTTGATGCCTTCGTTGGCCCAGGTGGCCAGGGTTTGGGTTTTGAAGCTGGCTGAGACATAACCGGCCAACTGGTTATCCCAGCGGCGGGCCATTTGTGGCTCCAAGGCCGTGGCCTTGACCGTTTGCATGCCGGTGATGGTTTCCACCAGCAGGGATTGGTTTTCAGCGCCACGGGCAAACTTTTCGTTCAAACGCGCGCGCAGCACGGGCATCACTGAGATCGACAACAGCACATACAGCGGCAGGCTCACCAGCACGATCAGGGTGAGCTTCCAGCTATAGAGCAGCATCACGGCGATGAACACCACAGAGAACAGTGCATCGAGTACCAAGGTGAGGGCCTGGCCGGTGAGGAAGCTGCGGATGTTTTCAAGCTCGCGCACCCGGGCCACCGAATCACCCACCCGGCGAGCCTGGAAGTAGGCCAGAGGCAACTGCATGAGATGGCGAAACAGGCGCGAGCCCAACTCGACATCCATGCGGCTGGTGGTGTGGCTGAACACATAGGCCCGCAAACCGGTGAGCAGGGACTCAAAGACGACCACCACCACCAAGCCGATCACCAGCACGTCCAGCGTGCTCATGCCCCGGTGCACCAGCACCTTGTCCATCACCACTTGAAAGAACAGTGGGCTGACCAGGGCGAACAACTGCAAGAACAGCGAGACCAGCATCACCTCGCCAATGAGCTTGCGGTGGCGCACGATGCTGGGGATGAACCAGCTGAAGTCAAACTTGGCCAAGGCCCCGGCCAGGCTGGCGCGGCTGGCGGCCAGCAGCAGGGTGCCCGGGCCGCCCGTTGGCGCGAACTTGGCCACGAAGGCGGCCAGTGGCTCGATGGTGGGACGCCCGCCGCCTGCTTCGGCCGGGTCTTGATACAGCACGCGCTGGCCGTCGCATTGGGCAATCAAGACCCAGCGGGGCGATCCATCCACGGTGATGCGGGCCAGGGCGGGCAGCGCGGCCAGGTTCAGCCGGTCTGGCGTGGTGGTGCTGAGTTTAGATTTGAGGCCGAGTTTTCTGGCGGCCAACAGCAACTCGGTATCGCTGAGTTCGGCGTGAGGGCTCAGGCCCAGGTCATGACGCAGGGCGTCGGGGTCGCAGGCGATATGGTGCAGGCGGGCCAGCAGGGCCAGCACCAAAAAAGGATCAACGCGACTACCTGAAGCCTTAACATCAACCTCAGCGCCAACAGCTTTGGACGCCGACCCCGACCCATCCATGGGCGCCTCCCATTACAAATCTCGATCTACTCTTGACCATCAGTCTGCGCTGATTTGGTTACATTCTAAAGACCATTGAGCTAACTTGGCCTGACAGGAAGTCTATGCATGGCCACATTGTTGACAAGCACCAACGGTCAGACCGCGCCGCCATTTGACATACACAGCATCCGGGACGGGAATGTGCTGAACCCCTTCACACCCCCAGGTACGCTGCCTGCACCTGTGGATTGCCCAGCAACTCGCTGGCCGGCCCGGTGAGGGCCAGCTCGCCGGATTCCAGCACGTAGCCGCGGTCGGCCATGGCCAGGGCGCGGTGGGCGTTTTGCTCCACCAGCAGCACGGTCACGCCCTGACGCGCGATGTCGCGGATGACCTCGAAAATGGTGTCCACCATGATGGGCGACAGGCCCATGGAGGGCTCGTCCAGCAGCAGCAGCTTGGGGCGGGCCATCAGGGCACGGCCCATGGCCAGCATCTGCTGCTCGCCGCCTGACAGTGTGCCGGCCAGCTGCTTCATGCGCTCTTTGAGGCGCGGAAAGCGCTGGTACACGGCGGCCATGTCGGCCTCGACCTCGCGGTCGCGCCGCAGGTAGGCGCCCATGCGCAGGTTCTCGTCGATGGACATGCGCGCAAAGATGCCCCGCCCTTCGGGCACCATCACCAGGCCTTGCTCGGGCAGCGTCCAGGGGCCCTGGCCGGTGATGACCTGGCCCTGGTACAGCACCTGGCCCGAGGTGGGCTTGAGCAGGCCACAGATGGCCTTCAGGGTGGTGGTTTTGCCCGCGCCGTTGGCGCCGATCAGGCACACCAGTTCGCCCGCGTTCAGGTGCAGGTTCAGGCCCTTGAGGGCCTGGATGCCGCCGTAGGCCACGCGCAGGTCGCGCACGCTGAGCAAGGCGGAGGAGGTGTCGGTGGTGGTCATCAAGGTCAGGACATCAGGATAGAGCGGGGGCTCAGGCCGCCTGGTGAGCGCTGCCCAGGTAAGCCTGGATCACCTGGGGGTTGCGCTGCACCTCGGCGGGCAGGCCAGCGGCGATGCGTTGGCCCTGGTCCAGCACGGTGACTTGATCGCACAGGCCCATGACCAGCTTGACGTCGTGCTCGATGAGCAGGATGGCCCGACCCTGCTGGCGGATGCGCTCGATCAGGGCGCGCAGCTCGACCTTTTCGGTGCCGTTCATGCCAGCCGCGGGTTCGTCCAGCGCCAGCAGCTTGGGCTCGGTGGCCAGGGCACGGGCGATTTCCAGGCGACGCTGGTCGCCATAGCTGAGGGTGCGGGCCACCAGGTGCCCCCGGCCGCCCAGGCCCACAAAATCCAGCAATTCATGGGCCTTGGCCGTGATCTGGGCTTCTTCGTGCTGGAAGGCCCGGGTGCGCAGCAGGGCCTGCCACCACCCCACCTGGGTGCGCACGTGGCGGCCCACGCGCACGTTGTCCAGCACGCTCATCTCGGCAAACAGGCGGATGTTCTGGAAGGTGCGCGCAATGCCGGCCTTGGCCACCTCGTGCACGGCCGTGGGCTTGTAGGGCCGGCCGTCCAGCTCGAAGCGGCCTTCATCGGCCGGGGCCATGCCCGTGATCATGTTGAAAAAGGTGGTCTTGCCCGCGCCATTGGGGCCGATCAGGCCGTGGATCTGACCAGCCTGCACCGTGAGCGACACATCCTTGAGGGCCTGCACGCCGCCATAGCGCTTGGACACGCCTCGAACCGTCAGCAACGCGCTCATGCCCGACCCTCCTTCGCGGCAGCACGCGCCTGGGGCGCGGGCCAGATGCCCTGCGGGCGCCACAGCATGATCAGGATCATGGCGCTGGCCACCAGCAACTGGCGCAGGATGGCGGCATCCAGCCGGCCTCCCGTCATGGCCTGCAGCGGGCCGGCCACATGGCGCAGCACCTCGGGCAGGGCCGCCAGCAGGAAGGCCCCCAGGATGACACCCGGGATGTGGCCCAACCCGCCCAGCACCACCATGGCCACCACCATGATGGACTCGTGCAGGCTGAAGGATTCGGGCGAGACAAAGCCCTGGAAGCTGGCAAACAGCACGCCCGACACGCCACCGAAGGTGGCCCCCAGACCGAAGGCCAGCAGCTTGAGGTTGCGGGTGTTCAAGCCCATGGCCTTGGCCGCGATTTCGTCTTCGCGCACCGCCATCCAGGCCCGGCCCAGGCGGGAATCCTGCAAGCGCTGGCAGATGACCACGGCCACCACCACGATGATCAGGAACAGGTAGTAGTACAGCGTGACCGAGGGCAGCGTGAAGCCCCCGATGTGCCAGGGCTCGCCCAGGCTGACACCAAACACGCGGATGGCTTCGATCTGGGTGACGCCCATGGGCCCGTTGGTGATGTTGACAGGGGCGTCCAGGGTGTTGAGAAAGATGCGGATGATCTCGCCAAAGCCCAGGGTGACGATGGCCAGGTAGTCGCCCCGCAGCTTGAGCGTGGGCGACCCCAGCAGCACCCCGGCCAGGGCCGCCAGGCCCGCCGCCAGGGGGATGACCAGCCAGATGGGCGTGTGCAGCCCATCCGGAAAGGCCGCCGCGATGGCGGGGAAGTTCTCGATCAGGTGGGGCGAGGCCAGCAGCGCAAACAGGTAGGCCCCCACCGCATAGAAGGCGATGTAGCCCAGGTCCAGCAGACCGGCAAAGCCCACGACGATGTTCAGGCCCAGCGCCAGCAGGATGTAGAGCAAGGCCACGTCGAGGATGCGAATCCAGGCCTCGCCCACGCCCAGCATCTGCATAGCCAGGGGCAAGACGAGCAGGCCAGCCGCACAGGCCAGGAAGACGGGCAAGGGGTTGCGCGCGGCGGTGATGGTGGTGGTCATGCCTGCCCCCTCACGCCCGGTCGGCCACACGCTCACCCAGCAGGCCTTGCGGCCGCAGGGTCAGGATGAGGATGAGCACGGCAAAGGCGAAGATGTCCTGGTGCTGGCTGCCCAGCACCCCGCCGGTGAGGTCGCCGATGTAGCCCGCTCCCAGGGCCTCGATCAAGCCCAAGAGCACCCCGCCCACCATGGCTCCCGGCAGGTTGCCAATGCCGCCAAACACCGCCGCCGTGAAGGCCTTGAGCCCCGGCATGAAGCCCATGGTGTGCTGCACCGAGCCATAGTTGGCCGCCCACATCACCCCGGCCAGGGCCGCCAGCGCCGCACCAATGGCAAACGTGGCCGAGATCACCAGATCGGGGCGCACACCCATCAACTGCGCCACGCGGGGGTTTTCGGCCGTGGCGCGCATGGCCCGGCCGAGCCGGGTGCCGTTGATCAGCAGCATCAAGGCCGCCAGCGTCACGGCGGTCACGCCAATGATCAGGATCTGCACCAGGTTGATGGTGGCCCCCATGACCTCGTAGGGCTCGTCATTGAACAGGATGGGATACGGCTTGTAGTCGGGCTTCCAGATGATCATGGCCAGCGTCTGCAGCAGCAGCGACACGCCCATGGCGGTGATCAGGGGCGCCAGCCGGGGCGCGTTGCGCAGCGGCCGGTAGGCCAGGCGCTCGATCACGATGTTCAGGATCATGCACACCAGCATGGCCGCCAGCAGCGACAGCAACAGCAGGGTGGCGCCGGGCCAACCCGTGTCGGCCAGGGCCGTGACCACCGTCCAGCTCACCAGGGCCCCCACCATCAGCACCTCGCCATGGGCGAAGTTGATGAGGTTGATGATGCCGTACACCATCGTGTAGCCCAGGGCGAGCAGCGCGTACATGCTGCCCAGCACCAGGCCGTTGATCAATTGTTGAATGAGGATGTCCACGGTCGCGGCGGATGCAAAAAGCCCGCCAAGTGGTCAAGCCAGTCGGCGGGCCGTTGACAGATCAGGCACCGGGATTATCGGTCATCTCGACACCGGGATCACAGGCTGGGCAGGCGCAGCGAATCCACGGTCAGGCGAATGATCTTCTTCTTGAAGTCGGTGTAGGGCGGGAAGAACAGTTGCACCATCATGATGGGGCCGGACTTGAGCACCGCACGCTCGTGCGAGAAGGCCTTGAAACCGAACTCGCCGTGGGCGCTGCCGATGCCCGAGTTGTTCACGCCACCAAAGGGCAGATTGCCTTGGGCGTAGTGCATGACGCAGTGGTTGATGGCCACGCCGCCTGAGCTGGTCTGGGCCATGATGCGGCGGGTGCGCACCTTGTCCTTGCTGAAAATGTACAGCGCCAGAGGCTTGGGCTGGGCGTTGATGGCGCGCACCACATCGTCCAGGTTGCGGTAGGTCAGGATGGGCAACACCGGCCCGAAGATTTCTTCGGACATGATGGCGGCATCGGGCGCCACCTGGTCGATCAGGGTAGGGGCGATGAAGCAGTTGCCCACATCCACCTCGCCGCCGGTCAGCACGCGGGCACCCTTCTGGCGGGCATCGTCCAGCAGGCCGGCGATGCGCTGGGTGTGACGCTGGTTGATGACGCGGGTCAGGTCGACGCTGTTGCGCTGCGCATCGGCCGTGCGGCCATAACGCTCTTCGATCACGCGGCGGCACTCGGCCACAAAGCGGTCCTTGACCGATTCATGCACATGGATGTGGTCCGGCGCCACGCAGATCTGGCCACAGTTGGTGAACTTGCCCCACATCAGGGTTTCGGCGGCGCGCTTGATGTCGGCGGTTTCATCGACGATCACGGGGGACTTGCCACCCAGCTCCAGCGTGACGCTGGTGAGGTGCTTGGCGGCGGCCGCCATCACCACCTTGCCCACAGCGGGCGAGCCGGTGAAGAAGATGTGGTCAAAGGGCAGGTCCAGCAGGGCCTGCGAGGTGGGCAAAGCGCCTTCGAACAGCGCCACCTCGTTGGGCGAGAACACCTGGGCGATGATTTCGGCCATGACGGCGCTGACCGAGGGGGTCATCTCGGAAGGCTTGAGGATGACGGTGTTGCCGGCGGCCAGGGCCGACACCAGCGGACCGAAGCACAGGTTCAGCGGGAAGTTCCAGGGGGCGATGATCAGCACACGGCCGCGGGGCTGGTATTCAATCCAGGCCTGGCTGTCCAGCGTGGTGGTGGTGCGGCTCACGCGGCGGGGTTGGGCCCACTTCTTGAGGCTGCCAATGGTGTGGCGGATTTCATCCAGCACGGGCATCAGCTCGGTGCCCTCCACCTCGGCCGACGGCTTGCGGTAATCTTTCTGGAAGGCGGCGTAAAAATCTTCGCGGCGGGCCATCATGGCTTCGCGCAGCTTTTTGAGGCGGGCGATGCGCTCGGCGATGGTGGATTCGCGCCAGGCCAGGGCGGTGGCCAACTGGGCGTCGAAAACGCGTCGGATCTCAGCCGGGTCGGATTCACCGGTCTGGTGGTCCACGACGTGCATCATGGGTCGGTTCATGGTCGGTCTCCATCGCTCAAGGTTTGCCTGCCAACACAGAGGGCCCAGCCAGGCCACCCCGCACATCGTAAAACGCGCCAGATCTGACGATGCGCGACTTCACAATTCCGTCATTGTGCCTGTTTTCAGGCAAGATGTACACCTGTCAACCATCAAGCAAAGCCGAGCCGCTGTCAAGCTGATATGTCCCAAGTTCCTGCACAAACGTTCGCCCTGCGTGGCGAGTTCATCACCCTGGACAAGTTGCTGAAGGCCTGCGGCCTGGCCGGCAGCGGCGGGGTGGCCAAGCTGATGGTGGCCGACGGCCTGGTGACGGTGGATGGCCACACCGAAACGCGCAAGACGGCCAAGATCCGCGCCGGCCAGACCGTGGTGTGCCAGGGCCAGGCCATCCACGTGGAAAGTGCACCAGACTGACACAGGGATACACCCATGCTGACACAGGGTGTTCTGGGGCAGGATGCTTCGCGTCCCACAAGGACGTGACCGACGCCGAGGAACACCATGAGCAACATCTACGAGCAGGACCTGCCCCGCAACCCCGCCAACCACCTGGCCATGTCGCCGCTGTCGTTCCTGGAACGATCGGCCCTGGTTCACCCACAGCGCCTGGCCGTCGTGCACGGCCCCCTGCGCCAGACCTGGGCCCAAACCTACGCCCGCTGCCGGCAACTGGCCGACGCACTGCAACAGCGCGGGATCGGCCTGGGCGACACGGTGGCCGTGATGCTGCCCAACACGCCACCCATGGTGGAGGCGCACTTTGGCATCCCGATGGCGGGGGCGGTGCTCAACACCCTCAACACCCGGCTGGACGCGGAGGCGATTGCCTTCATGCTCGACCACGGCGAGGCCAAGGTCGTGATCGTCGACCCGGAGTTTGCCAAGGTGATGGAGCGCGCCCTGAGCCTGCGCACCCGTACCGAGCCCGTGCTGGTGATCGACGCCGAGGATGCGCTCTACACCGGCGAAGCCCGCCGCATCGGCAGCCTGACGTATGAGGCCCTGCTGGCCAGCGGCTCGCCCGACTTTGCGTGGCACTTGCCTGAAGACGAGTGGCAGGCCATCAGCCTGAACTACACCTCGGGCACCACGGGCAACCCCAAGGGCGTGGTTTACCACCACCGGGGCGCCGCGCTCAACGCCATCTCCAACATCCTGGAGTGGGACATGCCCAAGCACGCCACCTACTTGTGGACGTTGCCCATGTTCCATTGCAATGGCTGGTGCTTTCCGTGGTCGATCGCCGCCCGTGCGGGCGTGAACGTGTGCCTGCGCCGGGTGGACCCGAAAGCCATTTTCAACGCCATCCGAGAGCACGGGGTGACGCACTACTGCGGCGCGCCCATCGTGCACGCCTCGCTGCTGGCCGCGCCGGCCGAGCTCAAGCAGGGCGTGCCAAAGGGCATCAAGGCCATGGTGGCGGGCGCCGCGCCACCAGCAGCCATGATTGAAGGCATGGAAGAAATGGGCTTTGACTTGACCCATGTGTACGGCCTGACCGAGGTCTACGGCCCCTCGGCCGTGTGCACCAAGCACACCGAATGGGACAGCCTGGACATTGGCGAGCGCGCCCGCCTGAACGCGCGCCAGGGCGTGCCCTACCACCTGCAGCAGGCCGTGACCGTGCTGGACCCGACCACCATGCAGCCCGTGCCCGCCGATGGCGAGACCATGGGCGAGATCATGTTCCGCGGGAACATCGCCATGAAGGGCTATCTGAAGAACGCCAAGGCCACGCAAGAGGCCTTCGCGGGTGGCTGGTTCCACACGGGCGATCTGGGCGTGCTCTACCCCGACGGTTACGTGAAGATCAAGGACCGCAGCAAGGACATCATCATCTCGGGCGGCGAGAACATCTCGTCCATCGAGGTGGAAGACGTGCTGTACCGCCACCCCGCCGTGATGGCGGCCGCCGTGGTGGCCAAGCCCGACGAGAAGTGGGGCGAGACGCCCTGCGCCTTCATCGAGTTGAAGGCCGGCGCCCAGGTGACGGCCGAAGAGATCATTGCGCACTGCAAACAGCACATCGCCGGCTTCAAGGTGCCGCGCGCCGTGGTGTTTGGCGAGCTGCCCAAAACCTCGACCGGCAAGATCCAGAAGTTCGAACTGCGCAAGCAGGTGGGCTCGGCGCAAGCCATCGATGTCTGAGCTGCCAAGGCCTTGAAGGCGGCAGAGGTCACGGACGGCGTACCATCACGCCCCATGAACCTCTTCGCTGCCCTCCAGGCCGCCTGGCCTGCCCAACGCCAGGCCCCGGCCATCCTGCTGGACGACGGACGCGCCTACACCTGGGCCGATCTGGACCGCGCCACGGCCATGCTGGCCAACCTGCTGCACAGCCTGCACCTGCAGGGTGTGGACGGCCGCCCCCCGGTGGTGGCCGCACAGGTGGACAAGTCGGTCGAGGCCCTGCTGCTGTACCTGGCCACGCTGCGCGCGGGCTGTGCCTATCTGCCGCTGAACCCGGCCTACCGTGCAGGCGAGCTGGAGCATTTCATCAACGACGCGCGGCCCTCGGTGATGGTGTGCCGCCCAGGCGACCAGGAGTGGGTGATCCCGCTGGCAGCGCATGGTGGCGTGCAGCACCTGTTCACCCTGTCGGATGCGCGCACGGGCAGCCTGCTCAGCCACGCCAGCCTGCACAGCGATGTGCACGAGGTGGTGGCCCGCCAGCCCGATGAACTGGCGGCCATTTTGTACACCTCGGGCACCACCGGGCGCAGCAAAGGCGCGCTGCTGAGCCACGCCAACCTGTGGAGCAACGCCCGCACCCTGCTGCAACATTGGGACTGGCGCCAGGACGACTGCCTGGTGCACGCGCTGCCCATCTTCCACATCCACGGCCTGTTCGTGGCCGTGCACTGCAGCCTGCTGGCGGGCACCCCCATGCGCTGGCTGCAGCGGTTTGATGCGGCGCAGGTGCTGGCGCAACTGAACGACACCTCTGCGCCCCGCGCCACGGTGTTCATGGGCGTGCCCACCATGTATGTGCGCCTGCTGCAGGAGGCCGGCTTGAACGCCGAGACGACCGCCGGCATGCGTTTGTTTATCTCGGGCTCAGCCCCCTTGCTGCCCGCCACCTTCGCCGCCTTCACCGAGCGCACGGGCCACACCATCCTCGAGCGCTACGGCATGAGCGAAACCGGCATGCTGTGCTCCAACCCCTGCCGCGCCAATGAGGGCGAACGCCTGATCGGCAGCGTGGGCCGCGCCCTGCCGGGCGTGGGCGTGCGCGTGGTGAACGATCAAGGCCAACCCTTGCCCACCGATGCCGCGGGCGAGGTGGAGGTGTGCGGGCCCAATGTCTTTGCGGGCTACCTGGGCCTTCCTGACAAAACCGCCGAGGCCTTCACCGCCGATGGCTGGTTCCGCACGGGCGATGTCGGCCGCATCGATGCGCAAGGCTATGTGCACCTGGTGGGGCGCGCCAAAGACCTGGTGATCAGCGGCGGCTTCAACGTCTACCCGGCCGAGGTTGAATCGCAGATCGACCGGCTGCCAGGCGTGCGTGAGTCGGCGGTGATCGGGGTGCCCCACCCCGACTTCGGCGAGGGCGTGGTGGCCGTGGTGGTGCTGGCGCCGGGCGCCATACTGGACGAAACCGCCGCCATCGCCCAGCTCAAGAACCAGCTGGCCGCCTACAAGGTGCCCAAACGGCTGGTAGCGACTGACGACCTGCCCCGCAACGCCATGGGCAAGGTGCAAAAGAACCTGCTGCGCGCGCAGCACCACAACCTGTTCACCCACGCATGAAAACTTTCTGGACCGTCACCGGCATGGTGGTGGCTGCCCTGGGCGTGAGCGCCCTGCTGGTGGCCGGCCATCAGTTTTTCAACGAACCGTCTCCACAGGCCCAGCAAGCGGCTCAGGATCTGCCCTGGCTCATCGGCACCGCGGGCGATGGCGGCAGCCAGGTCATGGGCTTGCGATTGACCCCAGAGGCCAACCAAGCCAGCACCTTGGGCGACGCCCTGAACCGCTGGGGCGACAAGATGACGGTGGCCGTGATCGCCGCCCCCAAGGAGGTGGGCAGCCTGGAAGCCTATGTGGACCCGATGCAAGCCGGATTCATCGGTGGCAAGCTGGTGATCACGGCCCAGGCCACGCCCGCGCAGATCGAGGCGTTCAAGCGCAGCACGCGCGATGTGTCGTTCATGGAGAGCACCACGCGGCAGTTCAAGCTCTCGGGCGAGGCTCTGCAGGAGGCCCTGCGTGCGCCCATCGTGGCCTTGGGCTTCATTCCGCAGGCCAACCTGGACGAGGCCACCATCGTGGCCCGGTTTGGCCAGCCCAGCGAACGGGTGCGGGTCAATGACGAACTGACCCACCTGCTCTACCCCGCTCAGGGCCTGGACATTGCGGTGTCCACCTCGGGCAAGGAATTGCTGCAGTACGTGGCGCCGGCCGATTTCGACACGCGATTGCGTGCGCCACTGGCGGCCAGCGTGGCCGCAGGCGCCTCGTCGCCAGCCGCTGCTGCGGCCAGCACGCCTGTCAACCCTTGATCGGTGCAGTGCTGGTGCGCTGCGCCTTGATCTGATCGATCTCGGCGTCCTTCTCTTCCCACAGGCCATTGACCCATTGCTGCAGCTGGGTGCGGTCCACGCCCTGGCCGCGCGCACCGCTGAGCAACCCAGGCGGGATGGGCCGCAAACGGGCCGTCACGATGACCTCGTCCAGCGAGCCCGTCATCAGGTCCATGAACGTGGGGATGCCGCGCGGGTAGACGATGGTCACATCCAGCAGGCCGTCGAACAGGTCGCCCATGGTTTCCAGCGACATGGCCACCCCACCGGTCTTGGGCTTGAGCAGGTTCCGGTACGGCGACTTCTGCTGATCATGCTTGGCCGGCGTGAAGCGCGTGCCCTCCAAGAAGCTGATCACCGACGTGGGGATGACCTTGAACTTCTCGCAGGCCTTGCGGGCGGTTTCCAGATCCTTCTGGGCCGAGGCCCCGCCACGGCGCCTCATGAACGGGAAATCCAGCGCCCACCAGGCCAGGCCCATGATGGGCACATAGATCAGCTCGTGCTTGATGAAGAACTTGAGCAGCGGGATCTTGCGGTTGAACACCCACTGCAGCACCAGAATGTCCACCCAGCTCTGGTGGTTGCAGTTCACCAGATACCAGCCCCGGTAGCGCAGTTGGTCGACACCCTGAACCTGCCAGCGGGTGCGCCCCACGGTGTTCATCCAGAACTTGTTGACCCCGATCCAGCTTTCGGCGATGGCGTTCAACACGGCATCGATGACCAGACGCACTGGCCGAAACGGCAACACCAGCTTGACCAGCGACAGCGGCAGCAGGAAGGTGATGTGGAACAGGATGTTGAGCACCAACACCAGGCTGGCAAACATGGCCTTGAGGGCTTTCATGAACGGACGGGGCGCAGGCCCGGAATGACAACCCCGGGATTATGGGCACAGATGTGCAGTAATTGAGCACCGCGCAAGCGCAAGAGATGCGTGCAGCCCGTCACACTGCACCAGGCCGCCTCATGGCCGCCCCTCTGGGCAAGCGGCGCGAGCTCGGCTACCGTCGAGGCACAAGATTCAGCGTCGAAGGAGCCCCCATGCAGACCGCGGTCCCCCAGGCCATGCCTTCCCTGGCGCCTGCACCGGCGTCCGATGACGCACCTGCCCCCGTTGCAGCCGACTCCAAGGCCTGCCACCAGTGGCAGCTGTGGCAAGAAATGGCCCTGGGGCTCGAGCCCCTGCTCATGCACCCCAAGGATCGGACCGACTTCCTGCACGGCATCCGGGTGCACGCCCGCCAGATCATGAACCTGGCTCACCAGGATGCCGATGTGGCCATCTTTCACATGGTGCCCGCCACGGAAGACAAGGTGCACCGCTACAGCGTGCTGCACGCCATGCACGTGGGCATGCTGATGGCGCTGGTGGGCATGCGCAAGGATTGGGGCGATGCGCGCACACTCAGCGGCGTGCAGGCGGCGCTGACCATGAACCTGTCGGTGACCGGCTTGCAAAACGAGCTGGCCTTGCTGAAGGGCCCGCTGAATGAGGCGCAAAAGCAAGCCATGCAGGCCCACCCGCTGGCCAGCTGGCAGTTGCTGCGCCAACTGGGCGTGCAAGACGAGGACTGGTTGATCGCCGTGGCCCAACACCATGAGCAGTCCGACGGCAGCGGCTACCCTCAAGGCCTGACCCAGATTCACCAGTTGGCCGATGCTCAGCGCCCCGGATGTGGTCGTCTTGAGCGACAGCGATGGCCAACCACTGGCCGAACTGGTGCGCTGGCGCACCACCCGGGCCAGCGGTCGACAGGTGGTGGGTGCAGCCCCGCGCCAGGACTGGGCCCAGAGCCTGCCCCCATCGGCCATCCTGGCTCTGGCCTGACGCACGACGACGGGCCCGGCGTTCGTCGTCGAACTGTCACACAAGGCGCGCACACTGAGCGGTTGGCAATCTGCCAGCCCTCTTTTTCGTGCGCCATGGACTCTGCCCTGCCCCCTCTGGACCCCGAACTGCTGCGCCGCCTGCAGGATGACCTGCTGGACAGCTACGATGAAGAGCTGGAGCAGGAGCTGGACGACCAGCTCCTGGATGCCCGGTCGGGCCGTGCACGCGAATCGCAGGATCTGCGCCGGATGTACTTCCGTGAGCTGTTCCGCCTGCAAGGCGAACTCGTGAAGCTGCAAGACTGGGTGGTGCACACCGGTGAGCGCATCGTGGTGTTGTTTGAAGGCCGGGATGCCGCCGGCAAGGGCGGCGCCATCAAGCGCATCACGCAACGACTGAACCCGCGCGTGTGTCGCGTGGCGGCCCTGCCCGCCCCCAACGACCGCGAGAAAACCCAGTGGTACTTCCAGCGCTATGTGGCCCACCTGCCCGCCGCTGGCGAGATCGTGCTGTTCGACCGCAGCTGGTACAACCGCGCCGGTGTGGAACGCGTGATGGGCTTCTGCACCGACCAGGAGTACGAAGAGTTCTTCCGCTCGGTGCCCGAGTTCGAGAAGATGCTGGTACGCAGCGGTATTCGCGTCATCAAGTACTGGTTCTCGATCAACGACGAGGAGCAGGCCGCCCGCTTCGTGGCCCGCATCAACGATCCGCTCAAGCAGTGGAAGCTGAGCCCGATGGACCTGGAGTCCCGCCGCCGCTGGGAAGACTACACCCGCGCCAAAGAGGTGATGCTGGAGCGTACTCACATCCCCGAGGCGCCCTGGTGGGTGGTGCAGGCCGTGGATAAAAAGCGCGCCCGCCTGAACTGCATCCACCACCTGCTGTCACAGTTGCCGTACCACGAGGTACCGCACGAGCCCGTGGTGCTGCCACCGCGCGTGCGCCATGAAGACTACATCCGCCACCCGGTGCCCGAGTCAATGATCGTGCCTGAGGTGTACTGACCCTAAATCCGGCAGTTACCCCGCCGCTGGCAGCCCTGTTGGGGGTCTTGGCGGGCCGATGACTGGCGCGATGCGGTCGCTGATGTAGCGCAGCAGGCAGCCCCAGCGGTCGAGGT